>DDPE01000056.1 GCA_002342035.1 Asticcacaulis sp. UBA2476
GGGTGGTGGGGGCTCTTTTCACCATACCAAGATAAGTTGGCTTGTTTAGCCTCCCCGTCTTCGATCGGGAGGCCGCACCCGCATGGTTACGGCTTCAAAATAAGCGCCGTGCGGGTGGCTTCAAAGCCCGACAGGCGGCCAAGATAGCTCATGCCCAGCAGGGACGTGCTCAGGCCCTCACGGATGACGATGGCGTCGACATCGCGCACTTCGGTCTGGCCGATGTGCACAGAGCGCAGCTTGACGACCGCCGCTTCGGTCTTGCCCATCGCCGTGGTCACCAGCCGGTCGTATTTCAGTTCATCGGCATCGACCCCTAAACGCAGGGCATCGGACGGGGTGAGGGCGACGATGGTGGCCCCGGTATCGACCAGAAACTTTACGGAGGCGTCGTTGACGCGGGCTTCGGCCCAGTAATGGCCGTCCTGAGACTTGGGGATCGAAGTCACTGAACCCGCGTTGGCGGGCAAAACCGGGATGGTCATGGCGACCGTGGTCAGGCTTTGGGCTTCGCTCTTAACCGTCTGGGCGGACAGGGTGTCGTCCAGCGCCATAACCGTGTGGCCAGTAAACAAAGCGCAAGCGACAGCGCAGGTAAGTATAACAGCCGACTTCAACATAGGATTTAATCCCAACCAACCATCTATGGCGGCGCTTTTTACGCCTTATGGATCAGTCTAACCCAAGATGGTTTTTATAGAGTGAATCGGTGGGCGGGATTTTTTGGGTATGTAATTTGCGATTTTTTGGTTTTTCGTTTTTGTAATTATGTAAATAAAACAATTATATATAGTTTTTTATAGAGAATATATGATCAGGGTTCGGATTAATTCTTGCGTTTGGTAAATTCTGTGTCACCATATGTCAGTGACGCGACGACGACTGAGAGGGTGAAAACCCCTGCGAGACGCGACGCGTCTCTTTGTCCATTCGTTTTGTTTGTTGGAAAAGGAGACGCTAAATGAAAGACAACGACAAAAATATGCAGCACGCCCTGAATTCATTCGCATTTCTGGGCGGAATCCTGGTCAATAACCGGCCAAAATCATCCGGCGCAGGCAGTCGTCCCCAGGACTATAAGCCCACGGGCAAGAAGTAGTCTCTGAGTTGACTTAAATAAAGCGCTGCGCTCAAGGAACGAAGTGTTAGCGCAAACTAAAAAAAGCCTCTGCGTTGTTCACGCAGAGGCTTTCTCTTTTATTATTAGTAGGTCTTAGTTAGAGGCGAGCTTTACGCCAGCCTTGCCCGAAGCGTCAGCCAGGTTAGGCGACAGCTTGCGCAGCTTGATTTCCGAAACGGCGCCACCGGCAACCTTGGCCGAGCCTTCGACCCAGTACAGGCCATCGGCGCCGAGGAAGTTATACTTATAGTCGACGATGGTAGTGCCGGCGCGGACTTCGCAGGTGTTCAGGGTCACCATCTGCTTGCCGGTGACGGCAACGGCCTTGGAGACTTCGGTTTTCGCGGCGGCGGCTACGGCCTTACCGGCGACGCCTTCCTGGGCTTCATCGCACTCGGCGAAGGCTTGGGCCGACAGGGCGCTGACAGCAAAGGCGGTGGCGATGAAAAGGGACTTGCGCATGTAAAGATCACTCATTCTGAATGGGTACGGAGAATGCCAATATATAAGGGCACAGTTAAAACGACGTAAAAGAAACCGCTCAAAACAACAAAAAAACGGAGAAGTGAGTACTTCTCCGTTCTCTTTGCGTTACATGGTGTAACTATAGTCGTGATATTCAAAGCAATATGTGAAAAAGTGTTAGCGGTTTTTCACACCAATATTGCGTCTTAAAGCAGTATTTATAGTTAAGCCGCAGTTAATTCACTTAAGAAGCGGCGAATGTTCTCGCTCATCGCTTGGGTGCGGTCAGTCAACTGACGGGCAGCGCCGAGCATTTCAGTTGAGGCCTTTTCCGTATCCGCCGCCGAGGCCGACAGTTGCTCGACCGAAGACGAGGCGGTCGTGGTGCCGTCAGAGGCTTCGTTGACGTTGCGGGCGATCTCATTGGTGGCGTCGCCTTGCTGATGGACCGAGTCAGCGATCGAGGCGGCGATCTCGTTCATGTGCTTGATGGTCTCACCGATGCCGCGGATGGCGTTGACGCCGTTCTGGGCGGCACCTTGAATGTCCTTGATGCGATCGCGGATTTCATCGGTCGCCTTGGCGGTTTGCTGGGCGAGGGACTTCACTTCGGAGGCCACAACCGCAAAGCCCTTACCGGCTTCACCGGCGCGGGCGGATTCGATGGTGGCGTTCAGGGCCAGCAGGTTGGTTTGCTGAGCAATGGCGTTGATCAGGTCGACGACTTCGCCGATCTGATCAGCGGCGCGGCTCAGTTCGGCCATGCTGTCGTTGGTGCGGTCAGCTTCCGATACGGCCTCAGCGGCGATTTCCACCGAGCGGACGGCCTGATCACCGATGACTCCGATCGAGGCGGACAGCTCAGTCGTAGCCGAGGCGACGTTCTGGACGTTGTCAGCCGAGTTGCGGATCGAATAGACTGCCGATTGCGAGCGGCGCTCATTTTCCTGAGCGATGGTCAGCAAAGTGCGGCCGTTGGCGTCGAGGTCAGAAGCGGCGGAACCGAGTGCATCCAGCATGTCCTGAGCTTCGTGGCGGAAGCGCTCAGCCAGTTCCGACATCTGACGGGCGCGCTCTTCGCGGGTCTTGGCGGTGGCGGCTTCGATGGCCATCAGGCGTTCTTTTTCTTCGGCGTTCGATTTGAACACGTTCAGGCTTTCGACCACCGACTTCAGTTCGTCGCGGCGAGCCAGGGCGCTGATGTCGACGTTCAGGTGGCCGTTGGCCAGTTCTTCGGTCGTCTTGGCGATGCGGTTGATGCCGGCGACCGTAGTGCGCGAGAACAGGTAGGCGATGGTGCAGGACGCGGCGGCCATGATCACGGCGAAGATGGTCAGAAGGCCGATGGCTGAATTCTGGGTCTGCTGAGCCTTGGTGCCGTCAGCCTTGGCCGAGGCAACGCTTGCCTTGATCAGTTGGTCGCTGAGGTCCGACATCTTGGCGTAACCGGCATCGAACTGCTCAAGGAAGCCGACGACCGAGGCGAAGTCCACTTCCATGACCTGACCGGCGAAATCCACGGCCTCTTTATAGGTCTTCACTTCTTTGGATAGTTCGCCGAGCAGTTTTTTCTGGTTCAGGTCGGTGACGGAGGCGTCGACCTGCTTGATGTGGGCTTCGATCTTACCAATGTCAGCGACGACTTCGGCGGACTTGGCGGCAGAGTTGGTGCCAACACCCGCGGCCTGAGCGGTCAGGATGCGGAAGAACTCACCGTTGGCTTCGCGAATCTCAGCCTTGATCTCGCCCATCTCAACGGCTTGTGGCAGGCTTTTGTTGTTGATGGCGTCAATGGCCTTACTCTGCTGGTTCATGGTGTAGATCGCACCGCCGGCCAGAGCGGCGATCAGCGCAGTCGCCACGGCGGCCGGCGCCATGAACTTGAGCGTGAACGACCAGTTGGAGATATTAATGCCGCCGCCCTTGGTGCGGATCTTGGTTGGCTTCGTCATGAGTGGCCCCTTAATGCCTGCCGGGGTTCCCCCGGTCCAGTCCAGATTCATAAAGAAAGAAGCTGCCCCCCTGATATCAAGAGCATCCTCCATCGCCTGTGATCCACGGGTCGGTGCGTGAATACCGAATCAATCGGCCTCACGGCATGAGTCGCAGACCTCAAGCCTTGGGCGCAAACATGTCAGATTATAGTTGTCGAATTCCTAACAGGGTAAAGGAAGATGGTTACCCGGTGAACTGTTAACCATATTTGGGCGGCGATAATGCTCCTTATGGGCACGATCAGGCGGGGCGTGCGCAGGCTAAGGTCTTCATAGGTATGGCTTTGGTATGAAAAAGGCCCCGCCGGAGGGCAGGGCCTTAAATTTTGAGCCATTAACGATTTCAGGCCGGTTTTTAGCCTTAAGACGCGTCGCCGGGGGCGGTTTTGTCTGCCGGAGCCGCTTTGGCGGGCTTGGTCAGGGTCGAAACAAGCTCGTTAGCCGACGCACCTTTGAGGGTATCGGTTACCTGCATGGCCCGGATTTCCGGGGTCTGCTGACGGTTCAGAACGGTCGTGACGTCATCGGCGGGCGCTTCGATCACGGATTCGGTTTCTGGCGCCTTGACCAGTTGCGGGGCGGCAGACGGGCTTATGCCGCGGTTATTGCGCGCCATCTGGGAGCGGGCGCCCTTAAACTGATAAAAGACATGGCTGCCGACGGTGGCGATGCGGTCCATGCGGCCCGACCACGACGGATTGACCTGAGTGGTGTGAAAGTGGGTCGAGGTGCCCACGCTGGCCATCACATGGCCGGACAGGGCGTCTGCGGCGATCTTCTCGGCGCGCTTCCAGGCCCAGTTTTCAACGCGGCGGCCCAGGGCGCCGTTACAGGTAAAGCTGAACTGGCAGCCGGTGCGATGATAGGCGCCCTGATAGACCACATTACAGATGGTCTTGGGGTAGGCCGGATGGCGGACGCGGTTCAGGATGACTTGCGCCACGGCGCGTTGACCGGATTCGGTTTCGCCGCGCGCTTCGTAATAGACGGCTTGGGTCAGGCAGTCCATATCGCTGCGCGAGCGGTTATCAAGCGCGAACGGGGCTGCAGCCTGAGAGCGCGGACGGCCCAGAAGGCCCTCTTTGCTAAGGCCCATACCGAGGCTGGCCTGAACGATCTGAGCGCCGTCATGGCTGGGTTGCTTACGAACCCTGATCTGGCGCTGAGGGCGATGCGGATCGGCGCGCAGGGACGACAGGTTCTGGGCCAGCAGGATCGATTGACGGTCACGCAGGGCCTGAGACGGGCTGACCGCCGGATCGTAACGCATGGCGATCGCCATGGCGCTGCGGTCAACGGAGGCCTGATCGGTAGAGAGGGCAATGGTGTTGTGAGGGGCGTGGGCACGCACCGGTGCCACGGCTGACATGTTCAGAAAGTGTTCGTCCGCAAAGCCGTTATCAGCGACTTCGAGCAGGCGTTCAGCCTGAGAGTGGACGTTTGAGTTGCGTGACATGTGGCCACCCAGCCAGGCTGCGCCTACGGCAGCGCCCAGCAGGAGGCCGATAGATGACGCCGCCATCATGGCCCGCGCTTTCGTGCGGGCGGCGAGGTTCATCTTCGGAACACGCAGGTTAAGTTTCAAAACCAAAGGTTTCGAGTCCTATGTGACGAGAGCCTTCGTGGCTCCCCGGAAAAGGTGCGTAAAATTCAACTCAGTTAAGCGTACTAACTTAAAGTCTGAACCTACGGCTTTTTGCCGCGCGGGCCTGCCCTGAAGCACTGGCAAGGATAACAGGGCCACCGCGTTTGGAGGTGCGGTTAACATCACAAATGTGGCGGAAATGTGTTCGCCCTGAATATGATCTGAACTTAGCACAGTTCTGCCTCAAAACAATAGACTATAGCTAGAGTTCATGGGGGTGGCGTGTCGTAGTTAATGCGATTTATATTGACAGGAATTTGTGAGTATAAATTACTTTGTCTTTTCGGTTTGCCTTATTTTTATTGTTGGGCTGTTCTGTATTCGTTGCGCGTTGGTCAATTTAATGGCCTGTTAATAAAGTTTTAAGCGGGTGCCGCGGCTGATTTTTACCGTATTGAGGGATGCGGCTATCCACAGGGGCGGTAAATGGCCTTGATCTCTATGAGGAAATTCGGCGAGGCCGGGTTCCGGCGAATACATGTCAATAGGCCGTATGCGGAGGGGTGGTCGCAAAAGGGACGCGGTTGAAACATTTTGTGTTGGCATCTTTCCTTTTTATTTTAAAAAGCTACATTGTGTTCATGACACGTTCTCATTTTAAGTCCTCGGCTCATCTCATCGCGCCGTTTTCCGTTTCAGACATGGCCCCGTCCGGCTTTTCGGATCATTCGGGGGCGTTTGCGGCTGATTTTTCGCCCCTCCATCCGGCTACATGGGTGCCGCATAAGCCTGAGCGGCCCGATAAGTCTGAGGGCGGTAAGCGCTTTCGCCTCAATGCGCCCTATGAACCGGCGGGGGATCAGCCGACGGCCATCGCCGATCTAATGGCGGGGATTGAGGGCCGTGAGCGCGATCAGGTGCTTTTGGGGGTGACGGGCTCTGGCAAGACCTTCACCATGGCCAAGATCATCGAGCAGACCCAGCGTCCGGCCCTGATCATGGCGCACAACAAGACGCTGGCGGCGCAGCTTTACAGTGAGTTCAAGGCGTTCTTTCCGGATAACGCCGTCGAATATTTCGTCTCCTATTACGACTATTACCAGCCCGAAGCCTACGTCCCGCGCACCGACACCTATATCGAAAAGGATTCGTCGATTAACGAGCAGATCGACCGGATGCGCCATTCGGCGACGCGGGCGATTCTGGAACGCGATGACGTGATCATTGTGGCGTCCGTATCGTGCATCTACGGCATCGGTTCGGTCGAAACCTACACCGCCATGACCTTTGAGCTGAAAGTCGGGCAGGTGATTGATGAGGCGCAACTGCGCGCCGATCTGGTGGCTCTGCAGTATAAGCGCAATGACATGGCCTTTGAGCGCGGCAGTTTCCGTCGGCGCGGCGATGTCATCGAAATCTTTCCGGCCCACTACGAAGACCGGGCGTGGCGGATTTCGCTGTTTGGCGATGAGATTGAGGCCCTGACCGAGTTTGATCCGCTGACGGGTAAGAAAACTGCCGACCTGAACGACCTTAAGGTCTATGCCGCCAGCCACTATGTCACCCCGCGCCCAACCCTGAAACAGGCCATTGACCGCATCAAGGCCGAGCTTAAGCTGCGCCTTGATCAGTTGCGGGCCGAAGGTAAGCTTCTGGAGGCCCAACGCCTTGAACAGCGCACGACCTTTGACCTTGAGATGATGGAGGCGACCGGGGCCTGCGCGGGGATCGAGAACTATTCACGCTACCTGACCGGTCGTAATCCGGGCGATCCGCCGCCGACCTTTTTTGAATATCTGCCGGAAAATGCCCTGCTGTTTGTCGATGAAAGCCATGTCTCGGTCTCGCAGATCGGCGGCATGTATAAGGGCGACTTTGCGCGCAAATCGACACTGTCGGAATATGGCTTCCGCCTGCCGTCATGCCTCGATAACCGCCCGCTTAAGTTCGAGGAATGGGACGCCATGCGTCCGCAGTCGGTCTATGTGTCGGCGACCCCCGGCAAGTGGGAGATGGAGCGCACCCAAGGCGTCTTTGCCGAGCAGGTCATCCGCCCGACCGGCCTGATCGACCCGCCGGTTGAGATCCGTCCGGTCTCCAAAGATGGTGCCAATCAGGTTGATGATGTGATCGCTGAGGTCCGCAACGTCGCCAAGATGGGCTATCGCAGTCTCGTGACTGTGCTGACCAAGAAGATGGCGGAGAACCTGACCGAATATATGCACGAGCAGGGCATCCGCGTGCGCTACATGCACTCCGACATCGACACGCTGGAGCGGATTGAGATTATCCGCGATCTGCGGCTGGGGGCGTTTGATGTGCTGATCGGCATTAACCTGCTGCGGGAGGGGCTCGATATCCCTGAATGCGGGTTCGTGGCCATACTGGATGCTGACAAAGAAGGCTTCCTGCGTTCTGAGACCTCGCTGATCCAGACGATCGGGCGGGCGGCGCGTAACGTCGATGGCCGGGTCATTCTCTATGCCGACAAGATGACGGGCTCGATGGAGCGCGCGCTGGAGGAAACCACCCGCCGCCGTGAAAAACAACTGGCGTTCAACACGGAGCACGGCATCACGCCGGAATCGGTCAAGCGCGGCATAGCCGATATTCTCGACAGCCCGTATGAAAAAGGCGACCGGGTCAATGTGCCGATGGGCGTGGCTGAAAAAGACACCAAGCCGTTCCTGGGGTCCAACTTTCAGGCCACGCTTAAGGATCTTGAAAACCGGATGCGCGAAGCGGCCAGCAATCTGGAGTTTGAGGAAGCCGCCCGCCTGCGCGATGAGGTCAAGCGGCTGAAACTGCTCGATCTGGAGTTTGCCCGCGACATGATCAGCGGCGGGGAAGGGTGACCTGTCAAAAAAGCTGATCATGTCAAAACCTAAGCAAGCTATGATCAGCGGCGGGGAGGGGTAAGCCATTATACTGTGACTCTGTGGCCACGGTTGCTGTGCATAAGTTATATGCCTATCGCTTTTTAATGACCGATTGGGGCTTTATTTGCTCACTGATGTGTGTTCGCTGTTCGTGTAAATATAAGTAAATAACAAGGGCGTGATCACAGCATGCCTGTCGCAAAATGTCACACCGCTGAGACTTAAATGTGCTAATGTGGCACGAAAAGGGAAAAACGCCTTTACGATGGGCAATACGGCAGCATTTCGTGGTGGCCCGACCTGTGCATAACCTGGTCTGTCTGCTTCGGCAGTGTCCAATTGTAATCGCGTTAAAACACGGATTGTGGGGTTAAAGAGGATGCGTAGAACTCGTTTAAATGTCGTGCCGCCTGTCTCTAAGCCGCACGGCAAGGAAAATGGCTCAAATGGTCACGCGACCAATGGGCATATGAATGGCCACAGCAATGTGATTGACGCCGCCTTTAATGGCGATGGCGGGCCCCACAACGGGACTCTGGCCACGATTGCGCTCGATATGACGTCGATCAATCTGCCTGACGTCAGCGTGACCGCATCCATGGCTGAGGCTTATCTGGCCAAGGGTGAAAGCCGCAATGAACGCGTGCGCAAGCTTCAGGAAGAGGCCAAGCGTCTGGCGCGTGAGCAAATTCTGGAATTTGAAGTGCTGCTGGAAGCGACTGCCAAGATGGCGCTCGATATCGCTGATGGCGGGGATATCTATTCTGTCGGATCGCGCGAACTGTGCCGCCGTCTGGCTGATGAGTTGCCGCGCACTCTGCAAACCCTGCAGGCGATCACCAAGCGCAACTAAGGCTTTAGTGGCGTCCACTGAAAATGACTCGCTATCCTTGGGATAATTTCCTATGAAAGCGGGTCATCATCGTGTCAGCGGAGGTACTATGCGCGTCTCATCCAAGGATTTCGCCAGTACCGCAATAAGCACCGCCATAGGTGTCGCCGCCTTGCTGGTTTTGTCAGCCTGCGGTAAAAAAGAAGAGGCGCCGCCGCCTGCGCCGGCCTCCGTAGTCGAAGCCCCCAAACCCCCACCGATGGAGCCTATGCCCGCCCGCAAGCCCGGTTTGTGGGAGACTGCCTATTCCGAAGAAGGCTCTGACGGGGTGGCGCCGGTCATGAAAATCTGCATCGACTCTGAGACCGATAAGCATCTGGGGATCACCGGCAACGACCTGTCGGGTGATAAATGCACTAAGACGGCGGTGTCGCGCATGGAAGACGAAGACGGCAAGGCTTATTGGGCCATGATTGCCGAATGTGACATGGGTTCAGGCGGCAAGACCGAAATCAACGGCAAATTCATCGGCGACTATACGTCGAACTATACTTTTACCGCGCGGTCTCAGACCACCGGGGCGGCGCTGGAGCACATGAACCGTGTCGTCAATATCACCGTCAAATCGCGCCGGATCGGAGCCTGCCCGTCCAGCATGAAGGGCGGCGATGTCATCATGCCCGGTGATGTGAAGATGAACCTGTTTGATATGTCGGTGATTCCGCCCGAAGGCCAGTAGTTAAATCAACCAGCCCTTGGGGGTTGGGTATGGGCGGTTGTGGACCAGGTGGTTGAAGCCGACCACGCTGCGGCCGACGGTCCAGATAAAGACGCTGCCGAACGCAACCCAGGCCAGAAACGGGATTTTCAGGCCGGTAATTACGATCAGCAGTATCACCATAGCAATCCCAATCCAGAAGGTACGCTTCTGAAACTCATAATGGGATTTCAGCCAGTCGGGGGCATTGTCCTGAAACAGGTAGATCAGGGTGATCGCCAGAATCCCGGTAAAGCCAAGGCTCATCAGGAAAATGAAGAACAGCAGATAGTTGATCATCGGCACCAGACGCGGATTGCCAAAAAAGGCTTTGAGCTGGGACGCGGGTTTGTCGGAAAGGGGGGCAGGCGTTTCGGAGGACATGATCACTAACTGATAAATAAGGATGTGATCAGATTAGAGCGCATTCCAAAAAGTGTGAAACGGTTTTTTGGACAAAATGCGCGTCAAAGGTATAAAAACCAAAGCGGCGCAGACGCAAGGTTTTAAAGTTCAGGTATAAGCACCAGTATATCCGTCACCCCGACATCAATGCCCATCTGTGACAGCAAGGTCGTGGTCTGGCCGCGGTGATGGGTTTGGTGATTGAAGATGTGGGTCAGGACGAGACCGAGGGTTTTGGTATGGGGTTCATTGTTGCCGCGCACATAGCTGAGTGGCGTTTCAAGCGCGGCGTCATCGAGGCTGTCTATATAGCTGATCATCAACTGATCCAGCGCTTGACGGGCCGGGATGTAATCGTCAAGCCGCTCAAAAAGCACGGCATTGAGCCCGGTCGGCATGGGGTAATCCAGAATGGGGCGTAAGGCCGCACTGGCCGCATGGCCTGCCAAACGCTTGCCCCAGATGATATCCGCGACGATCAGATGATTGAGCGTACCCATGACCGAGCCGAAAAAGGCCCCGCGATCGGCCCACAAATCGTCATGACTAAGCGGGCGGATCGCCTCTATCAGTTTGGTGTTCATCCACTGATTATATTGCGCCAGAAGGTTCAGGGCGGCTTTCTGGGTCATCGCTCAAGGATTACGGTGCAGCCGGCCTGATCGGCATCGGACAGGGCTTCGGGTTTGTTGATGGTGACCTCGACCGCGTGGGCAATCGGTAGTTCGAGCAGGTGGGTGGCGATGTCCTCAGCCAGAGACTCGACCAGCTTGATATGGCCGCGGGCGATGATATCGCGCGCAAACTGCCCCACAAGCTCATAGTTGAGCGTGTCTTTCAGGCCGTGGATGGGATGGGTGCCGACGGTAATGACGGCATCAATGATCAGGGGCTGGGTGCGGCCATGTTCGTGGTCATAGATCCCGATCGCGGCCTCAACTTTCAAACCCCGGACGAAAATCTTACGGGATTTCAGGCTCATGGGTTAGGTTCCAGATCATTAATGCTGTGGTCGGGGCGGTGCGTCCAGGCCCCGAAATCAAAGCTACATTCAGCCAGATCTTCGAGGGTGAGGATGACGCTGTTGGTCGGGGTTTCTTCGATCTCAAAACGCACGCACTCGAAATCTGGCACATGGGCGGACAGGATGGCATTAAGCTTATGAAAGAGCGCCATCGCCACGGCTTCGGTAGTGGGGTCGCCTTTGATCACCAGCAGGCGCGGCAGCAGTTGCGGCTCATGCGTCCGGAAATAGCCGATCATCGGGTCATCGTGGCCAAGCTGAAAGGCATGGTCGAGGGCATGGTCGACGAAGGCATGCCAGTCGCGTTTCAGGGCCTCGAAACTCAAGGCATAGTTTTGGTGCCCCCACGCAACGGCCGGGGCCGAGGGCTTGGCTTTCAGGGTCACCTTGACGAACTCATTATGGCCATGGGGCGTCAGGCACTTCGACGAAGCGTCGGCGCGCAGGCGGTGGGCCATGGAAAAGCGGCGGGTGAACTGAATCTGGGGCATACTGTGCTTCAAGACAGGCGAAAAACTTAGGGTTGCTAAATCCTATATAGGGCGTGATGTCAAATAATGTGAGGGTTACAGCCCTGCCATGTCGGGGGTGCGCCAGTTGAGATGCTGGCCGCCGTCTACGCAGATCATCTGGCCCGTCACAGACGCCGCTGCCGCCAGATAGGCGACGGCGGCGGCGATTTCTTCCGGTGTGGTTGGCTTTTGCAGCAGGATCGAGCGGGCTTCCTGAGCGAAATCCTCGGCGCTTTGGTGTATCGACGGCAGGGTCGGGCCGGGGCCGACGGCATTGACGCGGATTTTAGGTGCCAGTTCCTGCGCCAGGGTGCGGGTCGCGTGCCACAGCCCGGCCTTGGACAGGCCATAGCTGAAAAACGGCGGGGAGGGCTTCAGCACGCGCTGGTCGATGATGTTGATGATCGAGGCACCGTCAGGGATGTATGCTTGGGCCGCAAAAGCCTGAGACAACAGCACGGGTGCCTTAAGGTTGGTGTCGATGTGGGATTGCCAGCTTGCCTCGGTCATCGACCCCAGCCGGTCATCGGAAAAGACCGAGGCATTATTGACCAGAAGGCTGATCGGCCCCAGCGCTTCGACCGCTTTCGGCAGCAGAGCCTTGACGCTTAGGGTATCGCTCAAATCGGCCTGAACGGCGACCGCCTTGACACCCAGCGCCGATAGTTCGGCCACCAGATCGCGCGCGTCGGCCTCTGAGCGGCCATAATGGACGCCGATATCATAGCCAAGACGGGCCAGTTCGAACGCAATCGCCCGGCCTATACGCTTGGCGGCGCCCGTGACCAGCGCGGCTTTAAAAGGGTTAGTCAATACGGCCAAAGTCAATCAGGTTCAAAGCCACTATAAAGCCCAGAAAACAGGCCAGCACACCGATGGCTACCATCGTCATCTCCCATACATATTTGTGATTGGTGTAACCTGACCGTTTAGCTGTGACAAGCCTTGCATCGGAGCGGGTTGTCTTTTTATATGACCTAAGCGCATCCCAAAAAGTATAAAGCGGTTTTGGGATCAGATGCGCGTCAACTAAAATAACAATTCAGAAATTGAAGTAACCTGCATGGAAGACTGGAAACGCGTTGTCGAGCCCTATACGAGGCCTTTGTTCTTTGCCCATTCGCGCATGACGCGGGGCAAGACCCTGGGCGTGCGCGGGCTGGTGGTTGATGAGCGCGAGCGGGTATTGCTGGTCGAGCATACCTACCTCAAGGGCTGGTGGCTGCCGGGGGGCGGTGTTGACGCTGGCGAAACGGCGGGCGATGCCGTTATCCGTGAGCTTAAGGAAGAGGCCGGGGTGATCGCGCGGGAAGCGCCCAAATTATTGTCGGTACACTCCAATGAGCAGTTCTTTCCCGGCGATCATGTCCTGTTGTTTCGGGTCGATCAGTTTGAGGCGGGCGACATGACCTCCCACGGCGAGATCAAGAATGTGGATTTCTTTGGAATCGACGACCTGCCCGAAGATACCAATCGCGGATCGCTTAACCGGATTAATGAGGCGCTGAGAGGATTTCCCGCTGATCCGCTGTGGTGATCCTATTTGATGTATTTGCGGATTAAGCGGCGCGACGGCACTTCAAAGCCATAGTGGGCCAGCGCCGACAGACCGATGATGACGCCCATGCTTATGATCAGCCACAGTTCCTTGGGGCCGGGCAGGGGCGGGGCGGCCTTGAACATCAGATACAGCACCGCGTCGTGGATCAGGTAGATGGCATAGGACAATAGCCCAAGCCCATGTACCCAGTTGACATTGATGGCGCGGGCAATGGGCCCCTGATCGTGGCTTAGGGCTATAATCAGCACCATAAATGCGGCAATCAGCGCGATATCGCTGAACCGCCACAGCAAAAGGGCGAGGATGGCAATTACCGTCGGGGTGACCCATTTCGCGCTGACGAAATCGCGTAACCGGTAAGCGACCAGCCCGATAAAGAATGACGCCAGACATCTCAGCATCGTCCCCGGCGCATAGGACGAGGCGATATCGAGTGGACCAGTGCGGCGCAAAAGCTCAGTCTTGGCTAAGACTGTAGGCCCAAAGGCGATAAGGGCCAGCACACATAGGCTCAGCACCGCACCGGCCATCGCTACCCGCTTTGGGGCGCGCAACGCGGCCCATACAAACGGCGGAAACAGCAAATAAGCCATCCACTCCGTCGAAATCGACCAGGTTGGCCGTACGATCGAATTAGCCAGCCCCCACGCCTGGGTCATGGTCAGGTTGGGAATGATTGCGCGCATGAGATCTTCGCGGAAATAGGTCTTGCCCAGCACGGTAACGATCAGGATCGCGGTGATCACGGTCATTAACAGGTACAGCGGATAAACCCGCGCCAGCCTGACCCACAAAAAGCGCTTATAATCCGGCCACTTGAACCCGTCCATAAACAGCTTGCCATAGGTCAGGGCCATGACAAACCCGCTCAGGATAAAGAACAGGTCGACGGAAATATAACCATGCTTGATAAACGGCCGGATAGCGTCGGGGAAATGGTAATGTCCCGTCATGTGATACAGCACGACATAGATGGCCGCGATCCCGCGCAGGCCGGTCAGGGCCTTGATCTCGGATTTAATCTCAGGGTGCGCGGTCGACATTCGGCGCTTCCCTATCCGGTCTGTTTGAAATGGCAAGGGGCAAAATGCCGTGATGAGAACAAAAAGAGATTGTATTGAGCCGGTGACGACTTATTTATCACGTCACAAGCCGCGATTCCTTATCCAGAACCTCCCCTGATTTCAGGGGAGGGGGGACCATAAGCGAAGCGCAATGGTGGTGGGGTTAAACCCTCTGAAGATTAACCCCACCCGTCATCCGATCCTGACGGATCGTCTGCCACCCTCCCCTCCTTGAGGGGAGGTTCTA
>DDPE01000037.1 GCA_002342035.1 Asticcacaulis sp. UBA2476
GCCATGAAGCCCAGGTTGTGCGTGCCCGCGTTGAAGTTGCCCAGGTTGGGCAGGATGCCCAGCAGGTCGGTGTTGGACACATCCATCCAGCGCCCCAGGGTGTAGGCGTACTGGTCCACCGAGGTGCTGGGCAGCATGATGCCGTTGTCGATCAGGTCGGGGCTGGCAAACATGCCTTGTGCATCGGCCGTGGCGTATTGCGGCAGCAGGCCGTACACGTCACCCCCTTGCACGGCACCACCCATGATGAAGTGGTGCGCGCCCCAGCCGTGGTCGGTGCCGTCACCGTTTGAGGCTAAGGTGCGGCCAAAATCGGAAGCGGTGAAGGTCGTGACCTTATCGGCCACCCCCAACTCAAGGGTCGCCTGATAAAAGGCCAGCATGGCTTCATCCAGCCGTGCCATCAGGCCAGGGTGATCTTCCATCAGGCCGTCATGGGTATCAAACCCGCCGAGCGACGCGAAATAGATCTGGCGCTTAGTACCCAGCGTGTTGCGCGCGCCGATCATACGGGCGATGATTTTAAGCTGATTGGCCAGCGAATTATTTTGGCCGTTCGGATCGAAATTGGTGGTCAGGTTGATAGGCGCTATCGCATTATTGACCGTACCCTGCAGATCGATGCTGCGGCGGACGACCTTTGAATATTCTTCTTCCATCAGATGGGTGCGGCTCTGGGTCAGCAGGGTATAGAGCGCGTCCTGAACATTATCATTACCGGTGGCGATATAGCGCAGGGCGTCTATGGATACCGCGCCATTAGAGCCGACCTGATATTGCAGTGCGTTTTGTCCCGACAGGAAGACGGCGTTACCCGCCGCCGAGATACAGGTCATGGTCGACAGGCCATTGGACGACAGGGCAAGGTCCCCCATCAGCCCGCCCCATCCAACGGTCGCCCCTTCGGAGCCCAGTGCCTGCCACACCGACTGCTGATCATTGTGCGAAAAAAGCTTGGGCGGCAGGGGGTAGAGTGTGCGGTTGGGGTGCTCATATTGCGCGACGGTCAGCGGGGTAATCAGTGGCCCGACATTAAGCTGCACGCCGAGGCGGCCCTGATCAAACAGGGCTTTCAGGCCCGGCAGGGAGGGTGACAGGGCATATTGCAGGCCGTGCGGCAGGGTCTGCCCCGTCGGTGTCAAAGCCGTGGCGGCGAGGTCATTGCGGCTATAGGCAATGCTGCCGCGGATAGTGCTGTAAAGCGCATGATTGGTGGCATCATAGGGCACAACCGTATGGGCATGGTCGTTGCCGCCATACAAAAAGATGCAAACAATGGCCTTATAGTCGGTGGCATTAAAGGCGGCGGCTTCACCAAAACTGGCCAGATTCATGGCCAAGGGGGCGGCGACTCCCATCCCGCCAAGGGCAGCGGCACGGCCCATAAGGGCGCGGCGGGTCAGGTCTTTGGTGCGGTCGATGTGCATCTTAAGGCCTCACTTCTGGATCAGATATTCAGGGCTGGCGATCACCAGCAGGAAGGCCGACCACATGCGGTCGATTTTCTGGGCGTCGGTCGAGGTGGCACTGACCGGCACGGAGTCCAGCGCGGTTTTGATCAGGCTGACCGTGGCGGGCGATAGCTGGTCGCCGGCCATGTAAAGGTTCAGCCAGTTCACCAGCGCCGTGGTGTCGGCCACCATTGTCAGGGGCCGGGTATAGTTCAGGTCGATGTCCGCATAACCGTTCTTCATGACGTGGAGTGTGAAATTCAGATAGCTGGCGATCGAGCTTTCATTGACCAACTGAAACTCCGGCGCCACGGCATTGCGGTCGGCCAGAGTGGTATTGGGGGGCACGTAGCCGGGACGGAAGAAGTTGAACACCGAGCCTGAGCGCAGCGGGCTTTGGCCCAGACCGAAATCAGGATTGGTCAGGTCGTAAATCTCATACTTACCGCTCCATGAGGCAAACCCGGCCGTGCGCAGCAATTGCACAAAGCGGATCATGGGCTCACGTAGCTTACCCGCGGTGTCGGCGGTCGGCACGGTCAGCGCTTCCGGATCGGTGAACAGGGCCTTCCAGAACGCCTTAAGGTCGCCGCGCACGCCGGAGCCGTTATTGTTAAAGGCGGACGCCACGCGGTTGATATAGGCGGCACTTGGGTTTGAGGTCACCAGCCGCTGGATCATGGCACGCGCAAAGAACGGCCCGACATTGGGATGGTTGAACAGGGCATCGAGCGCGGTTTTGAGTGCCGCCGTACCTTCGGTATTAGCGGGGATGCTGGTGCCCAGAAAATTAACCGCCAGCATCGAATGTTTGCTGGCCGTCAGCTTCATTGGGTTGGTGACATAGCGGGTATTCGGGATTGGGTAGCCTAAACCTGCAGGGTTAGGCGTGGTCGTCACACCGGTCAGATCGCGGTCATAGCCGGTAAAGACCCGCGCCAGATTGGTGACATCAGACTGGGTGTAGGTCTCAAGCTTTGCCCCACTGACCGGGTCAGTCTTGATCGAACCATCGTTATTTAGCTGATAGAGGCCAAGGGTGAAAAGCTGCATCACCTCGCGGGCATAGTTTTCATCCGGCTGGCGGCCTTGGGCGTTTTCCTTTTCGTTGCCGAGCGTATTGAGATACATGCCCATGGCCACGCTTAAGGTCACGTCCTCCAGCAGGGTGCGGAAATTGCCAAAGGCATTTTTGGCCAGTATGTCCCAGTAGGCGGCGATACAATAGGGCGGATAAAAGCCATCTATGGGATTAAGCGACACGACGAAATGTTCGGAAAACGCCAGAGCTATGCGTTTGCGAAGCTGGTCCGGGCTGGTCAACACCTGATTCCAGATCATCCAGTCGCCGAATACCGGATTAAAGTAGGTCTGCTCAGACGTAATTGCATTGTGGCCACGGGAATCAAGCCACGCCACGCCCGTTGGCCCCGGAGCCTCAGCCATGCGGGCATCGAGCCAGCCGGAAATGCCTAATGACTGGACATTGGTGACATCGGATTCTGAGGCTGAAAACTGCGCTTGCAGCAGGAACCGGGCGGCCTGAGAGGCGGTGACTTGCGCGACCGGGGGCGGTGGGGGGCTGACGCCGCCACCGGAACCACCTGAAGACCCGCCGCCGCCGCCGCCGCAGGCAGATAAAAGCAGAGAAGCTGAGGCGATAGCAACCGCCGCCGGGTGTATATCCGGCGACATCTCAGCCGGTGCGGGATCGCCCGCACCCAGACTGTCATTCTCAGGGAATGTTGTTTCCGACCTGTCCATTTGCCCCGCGCCCCATATGCTGACACATAGGCTTAGGAGGCTGGCACGCAAAGGTTAAGGATTTTCAACATCCGGGATATATGGTTGCCGTTAAGCCTATATTCCCAATGCCGTCCTTATAAACAGCCTAGGTCCTCAGTACCGCGCCGATTTTTTGGGCGGCGGCGATGATCTTTTGTGAGACAGCGTCGATATCGGCATCGGTAAGGGTCTTGTCCTGCGGCGTCAACGTCACCTCAACCGCCACGGATTTTTGACCATCCGCCACGCCGGTGCCGGTATAGATATCAAACACCTGAGCGTCGGAAATCAGCGCCTTATCCGCACTCTTGATGGCGCGCACCAGATCACCGGCGGCCAGAGCATCATTGGCCACAAACGCGAAATCGCGGGTCAGGGGCATGAGGTTTGATATGCTGAGCGCGCCCTTCGATTTGCCGGACTTGGCCTTGGGTTGCGGCAGCAGGTCAAGCCTGATCTCAAAACCGACATAAGCGCCATCGAGATCGAGGGCTTTCAGCACGCTGGGGTGCAGTTCGCCGAATTCAGCCAGCACCTGCTTTGGTCCCAGTTGCAGGCGGGCTGAACGGCCGGGATGCCAATGGGCTGTGTTTGAACCCTGCACCAGTTGCAGGGAGGCTACTGGCACATTGATTTCTTCCAGCAGGCGTATCAGGTCGGATTTGAGCGCGAACAAAGCGTCTTCGCCCACCGCAGACCAATGCCGGGTTTTGGCGGGGGCCTTGATGGCGGAGATGACGGTTTTCTGGTCGTTTGGCTCATCACCGAAATAGACCGGCCCGATCTCGAACAATTGCGCGCCGGTAGAGCCCTTGGCCGCATTGCGCCCGGCGGCTTCCAGCAGGTTGGGCAGGACGCTGGGGCGCATACAGTTCAGTTCTGACGCAATCGGGTTGGCCAGCACCAGTGTGTCGTCGCCGCCACCAAACAGTTTGGCCCAATCCTGACGCATAAATGACCATGTCACAGCCTCCGAATAGCCAAACGCGGCCAGAGCGCGGCGGGCCGTGCTGGCGCGGGCCTGTTGGGGCGTCAGGACGCCGCCATTTTTGGGAGTGACGGTTGGCAAGGGTGTAGATGGGATTTTGTTAAAGCCATAGATGCGCGCGACTTCTTCGACCAGATCGGCCTTACCGTCTACATCGCGGCGGAATGACGGCACGGATACCGTCCATGGATTTCCTTTCGTCACGCCAAAACCGAGGGCGGTCAGTATGGCCTCTATCTGATCATGCGGCACGTCCAGGCCGGTCAGTTGCGCGACATAGGCCGGATCGAAGGTCACGTCAGCACGACGGGCGGGTGGCGCACCTTCGACGACGATGTCTGAGGCTTCACCGCCGCACAGGTCAAGGATCAGACGGGTGGCCAGCTCAAGGCCCGGCACGACCGATTCCGGATCGACGCCACGCGCGAAGCGATAAAGCGCGTCTGAAGTAATCTTGGTGTCGCGGCCGGTCTGGGCGGTACGGATCGGGTCGAACCAGGCACACTCTAGGAAAATATCGGTGGTGTCGTCGGACACGCCGGTTGAGTCCCCGCCCATAATACCGCCGACACCGATGACACCGGAAGCGTCGCTTATCGCGCACATGTCGGCGGTGAGCTTATAGGTCTTGCCATCGAGCGCCAGAACCTCGGCACCGTCGGGTGACAGCCCGGCCTCAATCACTGTGCCCGACAGCTTCGCCAGATCATAGACATGCAATGGACGGGCGCGGTCAAATGACAGGTAGTTGGT
This sequence comes from Asticcacaulis sp. UBA2476, assembly GCA_002342035.1. Lineage (GTDB taxonomy): Bacteria > Pseudomonadota > Alphaproteobacteria > Caulobacterales > Caulobacteraceae > Asticcacaulis. The sequence goes on from DDPE01000037.1 coordinate 4,978, forward strand.
GATATCGACCAAGGCCGAAATGGGTTTCAAACCAATCGAGGTCAGCTTATCCTGCAGCCACTTGGGCGACGGGCCGTTCTTTACGCCACGAATGACGCGACCAGAAAAATAGGGGCAGGCGTCGCCATCGACCTTAACCGAAATGGGTGATGGGAAGGTGCCCTTAACAGGCTCAATGGCGGTGTCTTTGAACACACCCAAACCGGTGGCGGCCAGATCGCGGGCAATGCCGTGTACGCCCAGCCAATCGGGCCGGTTGGGGGTGACTTCGAAATCGATGACGGGTTCCGCGCCATACACGACGGCGGCAGGGGTGCCGACCGCCAGATCGTTGGACAGTTCCAAAATGCCGTCGCTTTCGTCGGACAGTTGCAGTTCGGAGGCCGAACACATCATTCCGTTTGACACCACGCCGCGCACTGGCTTTTCAACCAGAGTGACATCAAGGCCCGGCACATAGGCGCCGATCGGGGCATAAATCGTTGTCAGGCCTGCGCGGGCATTGGGCGCGCCGCAGACGATTTCCTTACGGCCATCGACCGTATCGACCTGCAAGACCTGCAAACGGTCGGCGTTCGGGTGCTGAGCGGCGGAGATGACCTTGGCGACGGTAAACGGTTTCAGCAGCTTCGCCGGATCGTGAATGTCTTCGACCTCAAGGCCGGCCATGGTCATGGCGTCGGCCACGGCATTTATGTCGGCGTCGGTGTCGAGGTGATCTTTGAGCCAGGAGAGCGAAAATTTCATTGAGCGAACTCGTCGTATTTAGTTGCGACTCCAACGGAGCCATCAGTGATCTGCTGTTGTTCAATAGTTATCAATGAACCGGGGAGTACAGACCATTGTTCAGTATTTGGATCGTGATTTTCGTTGGTCAGAACGAACACGTTGCCGTCGACTTTTATGGCTGAAGATGGACGCCACACAGGTGTCCCTTCATCCAGAAGCTCTACATACACGACAACGCGCTCAATCATTACGACAGGCCGCTTGCGCTGTTCGGTGCGCTAAACCCGCTAAAGCCATAGTGGTTAAGCCAGCGGGTATCGGCGGCGAACATATCGCGCAGATCGGGCACGCCGTATTTGAGCATGGCCAGACGATCGACGCCCATACCAAAGGCAAAGCCCTGATACTCGTTCGGATCGATGCCGCAGGCGGTCAGCACATTCGGATGGACCATGCCGGAGCCTAAGATCTCCATCCACTTGTCGCCGTCGCCGATTTTCAGCTCATTGCCGTTGCGGGTGTAGCGCACATCCATTTCGGCTGAGGGTTCGGTGAACGGAAAGTGGTGCGGCCGAAACTGAGTGATGACTTTGTCGGTCTCAAAAAAGCGGGCGATAAAGGTGTCGAACACCCATTTTAAGTGACCCATATGGATGGTTTTATCGATCACCAGACCTTCGATCTGATGGAACATCGGGGTGTGGGTCTGATCGGAATCGTTACGGAACACGCGCCCCGGCACGATCAGACGAAACGGCGGCTTACCCGAAATCATGGTGCGGATCTGCACCGGCGAGGTATGGGTGCGCAGGAGTTTCCTGACCCCGCTTTCATTGGGGTGAAAGAAAAACGTGTCGTGCATCTCCCGCGCCGGATGCTTTTCCGGGAAGTTAAGCGCGGTGAAATTATGGAAATCGTCTTCGATATCCGGGCCTTCGGCGACTTCAAAACCCATGTCGGCGAAGATGGCGATCATCTCATCCATGACCTGCATGGTCGGGTGCACGCCGCCTTTGGGGCGCGGCGCGGATGGCAGCGACAGGTCAACGCGCTCTCGCTCAAGACGCTTGGTCAGGTGCTCGGCCTCAAGCACATCTTTGCGGGCATCGAGAGACGCTTGCACCGCATCGCGCACCGCATTGATAGCCGCACCGGTAGTTTTGCGGTCTTCGGGCGGCAGGGCACCCAGGGTCTTCAGCAGGCCCGAAATCCGGCCAGTCTTACCCAGAGCCGATACCCGCACAGCATCGAGGGCTGTAAGGTCAAGGGCTGCGGCAATTTCAGCCTCGATTTCGGTTTTTAACGCGGAATAGGTGTTCATGATATCACGTAATTAAAACAGGTCGCGTGTGTTTAAGGCAAACCCTTCTACGGATAAAGAGGAAAGTGCTTCTTTCTCCTCCCTGTGCCGCAGGCATGGGGAGGTGGCATTCCGCGAAGCGGTCTGCCACCTCCCCACGCAAGCGTAGGGAGGAGATTATATTATCAAAGGTGCCGGACCAAACGCGGCCGGATCGGACATTGATGACTTACCGTCTTCGATATGCCCGCTTAGGCGCAGTGTGTTCGCTCCCGTTGCCAGGCTCAGGTCGTACCAGTTATGGCTGGCGGCCAGATCAAGCTTGACGATGCGCGTCTCCTGCGGCGTCAGGGCGATGGTCTGGGCGGGCGCATTGTAAGCTTCGTCGCGAATGATAACGGTCAGCGGGGCATTAGTCAGATTGCGCAGTTCCAGTCCCTTGGGCCCCCACTCGCAGGTGAAGGTGGCTTTGCCTTCGAGGCGGCGATGGAAACCGTTCGGGCCGGATATCCACAGATTGACGGTGTCTTTCAGCGGCATGGCGACGGCTTTACCGGCACTCACCGTAAACCGGCGCGGAATGGCAGCCAGATTGTCCATATCATAGACATGAAAGACCGCCGCGCCTGCGTGACTGTTATTGGTAAAGACGATCTGGCCGTTATTGATCCCGCACCCCAAAGCGTAGGGCGTCGCCCGTCGCTTACGCAAGCCCTGTTCCTGAAGCGGCGCGATCAGGGCGTCCGGCGCCTGGGGCTTGGTCTCACGGCCCAATTTGCGGGCGCGGTCGGCCAGTTCAGTGGTTTGGGGCATGCCTCCAAAAAACGGCTGATCATTGGGTGTCTTGAAATCGAAACACGAGGTCAGATCGCCGCACACCGCCCGTCGCCAGGCCGAGATATTGGGCTCAAAGACCCCAAAACGGGCCTCGATAAAGCGGATGACCGAGGTGTGGTCGAACACTTCCGAGGCGACATAACCGCCTTTTGACCACGGCGAAATCACATACATCGGGACGCGCGGGCCAAGGCCATAGGGGCGGTTACGATATTTATCGTCGCCCTGATGATATTCCTGTTCCGCCCCTTCAGCAAAGCCGAGAGGTTTGCCGTCAGCATCCAAAGACGGCGGGGCAGGCGGCGGCACATGGTCGAAATAGCCGTCATTTTCATCGAAATTGATCAGGAAAACCGTCTTGGCCCACACGTCAGGATTGGCGGTGAGGGCATCAAGCACCTTGGCGGTATAGTCGGCACCCTGGGCGGGGCTCGATGTCGACGGATGCTCCGACCCCTCAGCCGTGCCGACGATCCATGACACCTGCGGCAGTTTGCCCGACAGCACATCCTCTTTGAGTTTGTCGAGATCGCGCGTGCGGACAGAGCGCTTGGCCAATTCAGCCAGCTTGCCGCTGGTGGCAATGTCGGCCGCGCGATAGGTTTTGAAGCCTACGAGGGGGTTATCTGTGAAGTTGTCCTTCATGTCCTGATAGACCTGCCAGGATACGTCGGCGGCACTCAGGCGCTCAGGATAGGTCGTCCAGTCATAGCCGCCGTAGCCTTTGGGGTCGGCTTTGAGGTCGTCATAACCGTTGTCGATAACCGGGCCGTTCGGCCCCACATTCTTACCCGTCCAGTGGAACACCCGGTTGGGATTGGTGCCGGAATGCATCGAACAGAAATAGGCGTCACACAGCGTAAAGGCATCGGCCAGCGCATACTGAAACGGCATATCCTCCCGCGTAAAATAGCCGAGCGAATGGTTATGCTTGGCGGCCGGCCAGTTATCCATGCGGCCCTGATCCCAGGCCGCTTGCGCATCCTTGAAGCTGTGGGGTGTGCCCTCCACCCGCATCAGGCGGAAATCCTTAGCGGTATTGAGCGCAAACGGCGCGATCAGGCGCGTTTTATCTTCTTCGCGCGGCTGAGCAAAGACGGTGCGGTCATGCGCCACGGGGATGGGGAAACGATCGCCAAAGCCCTGCACCCCGTTCATCGCCCCGAAATAGTGATCAAACGAGCGGTTTTCCTGCATCAGGATGACGATGTGTTCGACGTCCTTTATAGTGCCGGTACGCACTTTCGCCGGAATATCAAGGGCGCGGGCAATGGCCGGAAAGGCAGCAAAGCCTGCGGCGGCCTTAAGCAGGGTGCGACGATTGTGGGGCATGGCGGTCATCCTTGGACTAGAGCAAATTTCGATCATATTGGATCGTAATTTGCTCTGGTTTTTTTAGTGGTGCTCGCATCGATCCATCAAGTGATTCCACTTGATGGGAAAACGTTCTAACCCCAAGCCATAACCTCAGCCTTTGTCATATTGGTGACGATCAGGCCGCGTTGGATTTTTTATCCGTATCGGCTTTGGTCACCGGTGCCTCATCGAAGAACGACGGGTGGTGCTGACGGATATCGTCCAGCCACACTTCGACCTGTCCGGCTTTCAGGGCAAAGGGCGAGGTTTTTTTGGCGAAAAGGTCTTTAAAACGGCGCTTGGCGGGCATCAGACGCACCGCCTCATGAGGGCCGCTCTCGCGCATCAGTTCACGCAAAATCTTGCGCGTGGCCGTCAGCTTTTGGGCAGATTTCATGATGGCACTAAGGTTCATGTCTTGGCTCCGTCGCGATAGGTCTGATAGCGGCCACGTTCCATGCTGAGGATCGAGATCGGTCGCGCCACGCTGGCCTCCCTCATCAGTTCATGCTCAATCACCGGCAGTTCCATGAACTTTTGGGCATAGTCGGCTAAGATACCGGCATTGGCTGAATCCAGCAATGGTCCCAGCTTAGAGCTTACCCGGTGCCAGCGCTCCATGCGCGCCACATGCAGGCCGGCGTGCGGGGCCATTTGGGCGATCGGGCGCAAGGTTTTCACCAACTCATCGGACAGTTTGCGATTTGACTGGCCGATACTACCGCCGATTTCCTTGATGACCGCCAGCAGGATATCTTCGGTGGCGTGCAGGGCGTGGTGCTCATATTCCGGCATGGCCCCGGTCAGGAAGGCGCGCGTCAGGTCGTCCTGAGCATAGGTTTCAACAATAACGGGCTCTGAGGCCGCACTGGGGCTGTCGCTGCGCAGGATACGGTATTTCAGCGTGCCGCCAAACGCGCCGATAAACTCCATCGACACCATGGCGGGCAGGGCATCTGCCGCCCCGAAACCCGCGATCACAAGGCCCGTCGTATAGCCATAGGTATGTTCGGGCAGCCACTCCAGCAGCAGGGATTCCGCAGCCAGTTTCAGCACCTCACGCACCAGCGATTCCGGATACTGCGCCCCCTCAAAAATGCGGCCCATTTCCTCGCTTAAGGTCGTGCCGATATGGGCATAGATATAGTCGGTCAGGGCTTGTCCGGCCTCGATCCGGCGGCGGGGCAGGGGATCGCGGGTCTTACCCGTGTGATCGGTGGCCGTGATCGGATCGACCGCCTCAAACAGAATATCCTCACGCAGAGCGCTTAAGGCGCGGGTGGCGATATCGGCATGGACGGGACGGGCGAACTCCCAGCCCAGCTTGACCATACCCGCCGCATAATCGAGCAGAAAGCCACGGATATAGGCCGAAAAACTCTGCTGTTCGGCGTTGGCATGGGGCGTCAGGCCAAGGCCTGAAATATCGGAAAGACCCGCAATCATCGCCTTGGCATAGGCCTTGACCGAGCCGATATCGGGTTTGTGCTGAAGTTTAAACTGGCCGAACACCGTCTTCCAGGGCAGGCCGCCAAAATCGCCGCCACCATAGATCATGGCCGCTATCGGCCCGCTGTCATCGATGACAAAGATCTTTTCGACGCCGGATTGTGAGACGCGGTAAGCCTCGCCGTCGGAAATGGTGACCGCGCTGTCGGCCCCCATAACGACGGCCTCAAGATTCATCAATAAAACTTCGCTGGTCACGAAAACTCCCCCGCCGTCCCCATATGGTTAATCAACCACAGACATGGCCAAAAGGAAAGCGGGGCCGCACACAACTGGCATGAAAAAACCCCGTCACCTGCGGGTGACGGGGCTTAATCTCAATCTTTTCAGATCAATTACGCAGCTTGCAGAGCGGCGCGAACCTTATCGGCAATGGCCTTGAAGCCATCGGCGTCGTGCATCGCGATGTCCGACAGAACCTTACGGTCGATTTCGATCTCAGCTACGGTCAGGCCGTGGATGAACTGCGAATAGGTGTAACCTTCGATCCGTGCAGCGGCGTTGATGCGCTGAATCCACAGAGCGCGGAAGTTGCGCTTCTTGTTGCGACGGTCACGGTACGCATATTGACCGGCCTTATCGACGGCGGCCTTAGCGGTGCGGATGGTATTCTTGCGACGGCCGGAAAAACCCTTAGCCTGGGCCAGAACTTTTTTGTGTTTGGCGTGTGAAGTTACGCCTCTTTTAACGCGAGCCATGTTTCAGGTTCTCCTTAGGCGTAGGGCATGTAGGATTTGATCTTGATGGTGTCGGCATCCGACATCACCTGCGTACCGCGGTTCTGGCGAATGTACTTGCCATTGTGCGAGATCAAACGGTGGCGCTTACCGGCAACGCCGGCCTTTACCTTGCCCGAGGCCGTGAAACGGAAACGCTTCTTGGCGCCCGATTTCGTCTTCAGTTTTGACATTTCATATACAGCGGGATTAGCGCTGTCCTCTTATTAGAAGGAACGCCCGCCAAGGCATGTCATGGGCCCGGCGAACTTGGGAAGGCGGGTCATTACAGGATAAGGACTTTGATGGCAAGCGGAGTCTTTTACCTGATCCCCATCTTTTGTGCCGCCTTATCAACCTGAAGCGCCATCCACGCGGCAGGCAGGCATAAGACCGCGCCAAACAGGATCGGTGCGTCCGGCCCGAACCGGCTGAACAGGAACCCGGCCAGGATCGGCCCGATTATGCGCGCGACCGCCCCCATCGACATATTGAACCCCAGCATCGCGCCCTGACGGTCAGGCGGGGCGGCTTTTGAGATCAGGGCCGAGATATTGGAAAAGACGACCGCTTGCCCCACCGTGCCGAACATGACGATCGGGGCAATCAGGATCGCCCACTGGTTGGCCCCCTGAAGGATAAAGCTGGCCCCAAACACCGCAAGTCCGCCCGCCATAACTTTCGCTTCGCCGTAAAGCCGGACCAACCGGCGTGTGAGGACGACCTGCATCAGGGCGGCGGTGATGCCAATGCACAGGAATATCATGCCGATATCCTGCGGGCCCCAGTTGTAGCGGTGCTTGGCCCACAGAGCGAAGATCGACTCCAACCCTGCGAAGGCCCCCATATAACAAAGGGTGGCGATGATCACGCGGCTGATGACCGGATTGGCGCGGGCTTCGCTGAACGCACCCAAGAAATTGGGGGCCTGAGCATGGCTCTTGGGGCGGCTTTCCTTGACGAACAAAATGACGCCCAAGGCGGCAAGCCCCGCCATAACGGCGGCGGCATAAAGCGGCAGGGCATAGACCTCATCGCCGGAATTACCGGCATCGCGCGCCAGCACCCCGCCGATAAACGGCCCGATGATAAAGCCCAATGAGAACGCTGCCCCCAGCAGGCTCATGCGTGACGCCCGCTGATGAGGTTCGGACATGTCGGAAATATAGCCCTGAATGGTCGAGATATTGCCCGACCCCAGACCGCTCAAAAACCGGATGAAGATCGCCAGCCAGATATTGCCGCACAGAGCCAGGGCTACATAGAACAGGACATTAGAGGCGGTGGTCACCAGCAGCACCGGCTTGCGCCCCAGCCGGTCGGACAGCCAGCCCCACAAAGGCTCGGCAAAAAACTGCCCCAGACTATAGGCCGAAAACATCAGGGCGACCTGAAACGGCCCGGCGTTGAGATGCTCGGCAAAAAATGGCAGCAGCGGCATGACGATGCCAAACCCGACCATATTGACGAACACCACCGAAAACAGCGCCACCAACGCGCCATTATCGCGCAATCCGTCCCGGATACCTTTGAAAAAAGGCGGTTTGGGCGCGTGAAGGGGTTGGGTCGGCGAGGAGGCGCCCGCATCGGAAACCAAACGCGTTTCCGGTTTTTCGGGCAGGGGTACAGGGTTCGACATAGGGCCACTTTGCAGTATGGGGCGGCGGACTATAGACAATTTGACCGCAGATGCGAGGGCATTTGATGGAGGCGTTATGTACGCCGGGACGAAGCATATGGCCAGACATGACTTGACATTATTTGAATGTTCTTGATATGTTCTATGGTGAAAGGTGCAAGAACATGCCCGCAGTCAGCCCCGAAGACGATATAAATTCGAGTAACCTCAACTGGTTATATCTCGACATGAATTCCTATTTCGCCAGTGTCGAGCAGCAGGACGACGTGCGCCTGCGTAACCGTCCGATGATCGTGGTGCCGGTGACGTCGGACTATACCTCAGCCATTGCCGCCAGCTATGAGGCCAAGGCGCTGGGGATTAAAACCGGCACCAGCGTCAAGGAGGCGCGGGCGCTGTGTCCGGCGATTCAGATCAGGGAGGCGCGGCCGGATCGCTATGTTCAGGTGCATAACCGGATATTGGAAGAGGTTGATCGCACCCTGCCGATCGAAAAGGTCTGCTCGATTGACGAGGTCGCCTGCCGGCTGACGATGGGGCAACGGCATGAGGCCGCAGCGCGCGCCCTGGGCTACCGCATCCAGCAAAATATCATGGCTAATATCGGCGAATGTCTGCGGTCGTCTATTGGGATTGCGCCGTCGCGTATGCTGGCCAAGACGGCGGCGGATATCGTGAAACCCTTGGGGCTGACCGTTTTGCGTCAGGACGACCTGCCGGGGAAGTTGCTGGATCTGAAGCTCAATGATCTGCCGGGTGTCGGGGCATCGATGAACCTGCGGCTGAACAAGGCGGGCGTGTTCACGGTGGCGGAACTGTACGCCCTGCCTGCGCCGCGTCTGCGTCAGATCTGGGGCGGGATCGGTGGAGATAATTTCTGGTACAGCCTGCACGGCATCGACCCGGCGGAGGCGGATACTATCCGAGGTTCGATCAGCCATTCCCATGTGCTGGCCTCTGATTTGCGTCCGATCGAGGCGGCGCGCGGCGTGGCGCGGCGGTTGGTGGCCAAATGCGGGTCGCGGTTGAGGCGCATGGGCTATAAGTGCGGCGGCTTGCACCTGTCGATCCGCGCGGACAGGGGCGATGGCCGCGCTCAGGCCGAGGCCCATTTCGATGTCACCGCCGACAGTTTTCGGATGATCGAGGTCATGGACGGTCTGTGGCGGCACTGTGCCGCTAAGCTGAACAGCCCGCGCGTGAAGAAGGTGTCGATCACCTGCACGCGCGTCATCCCGGCTGATCTGCCGCCTGACCTGTTTGGATGGACGCCGGAAGGGGCCGAAGATGCCCGTCATATGCGAGTGCTAAAAGCGCTGGATGGGCTTAACCAGCGTTACGGCAAGGACGCCGTCACCATCGGGCCGCGCACCAAGGTGCATGGTTTTGTGGGGGCGAAGGTTGCATTCAACAGGATACCCGAAAACGCCGAATTCTGGGAGTGAAAATCGCGGTCTTTGGCCGATTAATACGCAGTCTGCGCTGGCAGGTACCTAAATGTACCTTCGGCGCTTGCCGGCTATTACTCGTCTCAAATCTCACGATTTTCAGGCCGGTGATTAGATGCGGATGATGACCTGTGATCCGGAGTCTTGCATTTTGGTTAATCCAATATGCCCGCGCTTTACTTTGGCATAAGCGCCAAAAGACGCTTATATTCAGTTTCTCCACCGCAGGCGAAAACATTCGCTTCCGGGTCTGGCGCTATTAAAAGCGCCGCTACACAGGCCTCCGCTACCAGAATGGTGTCCGGGCTCATAGAGGAGGAGGTCCGATAAGAATAGCCCGTATAGTTTTGAGGGCCCCTCCCGGAGGTGGTGAAGGAATGAAATCCTTGTCCACTTATATACTTTTTATCCTCCAAATAACGTGCGGGTTTTGATGAGGGTCCGGTTACGTTTGGTGGTGATTTAGAGGAAGAGGGGCGGTCAAAAGAATTACCGGCTTTCCTAATCCATTTTTTGGCGTTTTTTTCCTGTCCGGCGCCCATCCGTCCAGCCTTCAGCGCCAGTCCATACATAAGTTTGTCACGGGCATAGCCTTTACGGGCTCGCTCTTCTAAGTCAGGCATGGGCTCGACCAGAGCACTTTCAACAAAACTTACGGTTTCCGCCAGTTTAAGCTTTAGGCGCTCTGCCGGTTCCAACTCGTCGGCGTGAACGGGATGTCCTATCGCTGCTCCCACCGAGAGCGCCAGCACAAGATTGCTCAACAAGAAAAATCGGATCATAAGTCTCCCCCATAAGGTAAAATCATAATACCTTAAAACATACACTGACAAGCCGTCGCCTCTACCTAGCAGGGCATTCCGGTCAACATCAGCCGCTTAACATGGCGCCATCTGAAGCAAATTCCCTAGTCTATTAAGTCTGACGCATTTAATATCTCATCTAAACTGAAGACTTTTTTAGAGGGCTCAGAGGCGGATAACATACGATTTCAGCGTGGTTTCAACCACTTCCCAGATGCCGGTAAAGCCGGGGCGGATAACGAACTGGGATCCGGCGGTAAGCGTCACCGATGCCCGGCCGTCTTCGTGCAGAACGGAGACGCCCTCAAGGAGGGTGCAGAACTCCCATTCGTCGTAATTGATGCGCCAAGATCCCGGCGTCGATTGCCAGTACCCGCTGAACACCGTTTCATCGTCAGACGTCTCTAAGTTCCACGTCAGATGCTGCGGATTGCCGGAGACTATCCGCTCAGGCAAAGGCCCGCCCACTTCCGGCTCCGGCAACGTATTACGATCAAACACCAGCAGCTTAGACATAAACGGCTCCATGAAAAATGCCTCAGCATTTATGCTGAGGCATTAAACATAAAAGCGAAAATTTTCGCAGGGCCGCCCCAAGAAAAATTTTCTCAATATGATGGGGGGCACATGGGGGGAGGCTCGTCTCCCCCCATGAATGGTCTATTTCGGCGCCAAAATCATGATCATCTGACGGCCTTCCATACGGGGCTCGTACTCGACCTTGGTGGTGGCCTCAAAATCGGCCTTCACCTTTTGCAGCAGCTTCATGCCCAGTTCCGGGTGGGCCATTTCACGGCCGCGGAAACGCAAAGTCACCTTGACCTTATCGCCTTCGTCAAAGAAGCGGGTCATGGCTTTGGCTTTTACCTCATAATCGTGGATATCGATATTGGGGCGCAGCTTGATTTCCTTGATTTCGACAACCTTTTGCTTCTTGCGCGCTTCGGCCTTTTTCTTCTGCTCCTGAAAGCGGAATTTGCCGTAGTCGAGAATTTTGCAAACGGGGGGATCAGCAGTCGGAGACACTTCGACAAGATCAAGACCGGCTTCTTCGGCAGCTTCGATCGCTGCGGAGGTCGGCATGATGCCTTGTTTTTCGCCATTGTGGTCGATCAACAGAACGCGCGGAACCTTGATGTCCTGATTGATACGGGGGCCGTCCTTAGTGGGCGGTGTTTGAATGGGGCGACGAATAGTTAAGTCTCCTGATATTGTTTATACGGTTTGCGCGAAATTTTAAGGGTCGCGTCACGCGCGCGATTATGGACTATAGTAGGGCTGCCGATCAATCCCCTGCCGCCGGAAAATAGGCGCAATCGGTTAATTTTCGGATATTAAGCCCTTGCGTGACATGTGGGCAGTCCGCTGAAGAGTTTCAAGACAGCAGACGGCGATAGATGTCAAGGGTTGCCGCGCACATGGCCTCTAAAGTGAACTGAGCCCGGACATGCGCCATGCCTTTGGCACCCATAGCGGCCCGGTCAGCTTCGCTCAGGTTTAACGCCCGCTCGATGGCGTTTGCCCATATGTCAGCATCGCCCGGCGTAATCAGCCAGCCGGTATCGCAGTCAATCACGGTCTCAGACGTCGCACCATGATCGGCGGCCAAAACCGGCTTTGCCATAGCCTGCGGCTCAACCGCCGTGCGCCCAAAGGCTTCGGGCTCAACGGAAGGGGCCAGCGCAAAGTCGCACAGCATAAAAGCGGCCGGCATATCGGCGCAGTGGCCGACCATATAGACCTGATCGTTCAGGCTATAGGTGTCAATCAGCCCCTTAAGGTGGCGCTCATAGTCAACGCGTCCTTGGGAATCACCCGCAAACACGACGCGCACACCCGTGAGGCCGCGTTGTCTCAGGCGGTGCAGGGCTTCTAATATAAGTTCATGGCCTTTCCAGCGCGTCAGCCGTCCGGCCAGTACAAACAGGGGGCGGGTATCGTCCGCCCGCAGATCCCAGGCTTTGCGTAAGCTTTCGACCTGTTCACTTGTGACGCGGGCGGGGTCAAAGCGCTGAATATCAACGCCGCGCGGGACGGTTATGACCTTATCCGCATCGACGCGGTAGTGGCTCAAAATATGGCGGCGGGTAAACTCAGAATTGGCAATGGTCACATCTGCGCGCACCATCCACGAATTGTACCAGCGTTTCAGCTTACCCCTGGCCTTATAGATGCCGTGATAGGTGGTGAGGTTTTTGACCTTGCAGGCTTTGGCGGCGTTGATGGCGGCAAGTGCTGGCGCTCGTGAGCGGACATGGACGATATCGACCTTAAAGGCGCGGATGATTTTCTTTAAGCGGAAATAGTTCTTAAGCTGTTTCAGCGGGTTCTTGGAATGTACCGGCAAAGGGATAAGGACAGCACCGGCGGCCTTGAGGCGGCCTTCCATTCGTCCGCCTTTTGAGGCGACGATCGCCCGACCACCGGCCTTGACGATGGCTTCGGCCATATCGAGCGTCGTCTGCTCGACCCCGCCGGTATCGAGGTTGGGCACGACCTGTAGCACGCAGTGAGGAAAGGAGTGGTCCGGCGTATCCGCCATTTTGATCTTTCGGGAAGGGTAGTAACTCTGATATGGCGACCTTATGACCATGAACCCTGATGATAATCAAGATGAAGTGCGCGTTTGGCGAGCGGGCGCGGGCCACGATATCGCCTATCGCCAAATCAAGGGCACCGGCTCGACCGTGCTGTGGCTGGGCGGGTTCAAATCCGACATGACCGGCACGAAGGCGCAGGTTCTGGCGGATATGGCGGTGCGCGCAGGTTTCGGGTTTGTGCGCTTTGATTATTTCGGTCATGGCGCGACTGGCGGAGACTGGAACGCGGCCCGGGTCGGCCTGTGGCGCCAAGATGTACTTGAGGTGGTTGATAATCTGACCGAAGGGCCGCTGGTGGTCGTGGGCTCCAGCATGGGTGGGTGGATGACGACCCTGCTGATCAAGGATCGGCCTGAGCGGGTCAAGGCGGCGGGCTTTATCGCGCCTGCGCCGGATTTTACCCACGAATTGATGCTACCGAACTTAAACCCGGAAGAACGCCGCGCGTTGACGGTTTCCGGGGCTTTTGTCATGACCGGATATGATCAGGATGTGACCATGTCGCAGGCCTTTTTCGATGAGGCCAAAGATCATCTGGTGTTCGGATCACCGCTGACCTTCGATGGGCCGGTGCGTATCCTGCACGGTATGAAGGACGATGTGGTGCCTTGGTCGCACGGCGTGAAGCTGGCCGAGCATATTTCTGGCGATGATGTGCGGGTGACCCTGATCAAGGACGGTGATCATCGTTTGTCGGGGCCGGACGACCTTAAGCTGCTGACCGCAATGGTTCAGGAACTGATCGACGCATAGATTGCGGCGAGTCCCTCTTTATAAGTCGGATATTGCGGTCGCCAGCCCAGTTCGGCCTTGGCCAAGGCGTTGGAAACCCGTTTGTTTTCGGCATAAAAGCGCTTCATGCCACCCGACTGGTTCGGATCATCAAAGGCAATTTCCGGCGGCACCTCAAACCCATAGGTACGGGCGGCGTAGACCAGCACGTCATCCGCGGGCGCCGGTTCATCGTCGCACAGATTATAGATTCCGCCGGGGCGCGGGCGATGGACACTGGCCATCAGGGCGGTGGCGCAATCGCTATCGTAAAGGCGGCTGAACACCTGACCCGGCTTATGAATGCGCCGGGCGGTGCCATCCTTGAGGCGCTCCAGCACATTGCGGTCAGGACCATAAAGTCCCGGCAAGCGAAATATGGTCACGCAATCGCCGGTTTTCTGGCCAAGGCCGACCCACTGTTTTTCAGCATCTGCACGGCGCTGGCCTTCGCGCGACAGGGGGTGAAGGGCGCTGTCCTCAAACACCCAACCGCCGCCGCGATCGCCGTAAACCCCCGTCGTCGATAAATACCCAACCCAGCGGCGAGGCGCCGCAGCCGAAACCAAAAGGGGGCTAAGGGCGGCGAAGGCGGGGCATCCTTCGTCATTTGGGGCGGCGGTCAGAAGTATGACCGTGGCCTGATCAACCGCTGTTTTCAGTGCGGCGGGGTCGGTAGGATCGATAGCGTTTATACCAAGTGCGGTCAGTTCGGCGCGTTTATCAGATGTGCGGGCGGTGGCTGAAATCGCATAGCCGTCTGCGCGTAAAGCCTCGGCAAAAGCCGCGCCGATAAAGCCATAGCCAAAAATGAGCGCATGCTTTTTTTCTTGTCGCGACGCTGGTAGCAAAAAACCGTCATCCATGCTTTTTGGCACTTTTTCGCGCGCCGCTTTGTTAAACAACGCCGGCCCGCAGCACATCATGGACATGCAATATACCGACCGGAATATCGTTATCGGTCACGAACAGCACGGTAATGCGCTTTTCGTTCATGATCTTCAACGCCTCGGCGGCCAGCATTGTGGGCGCGACCGTCAGCGGTTTTGCGGTCATAACTTCAAGCGCGGTCTTATCCATCAGCCCGTCCATATGGCGACGCAAATCGCCATCGGTAACGACCCCGATCAGGCGGCCATCGCCGTCCACCACACCGACCGCACCAAAGCGCTTTTCGGTCATGGTAATCAGGGCTGTGGGCATGGGGTCAGATTGCGCGACCAGCGGCACTTCATCGATACCATGCATAAGATCGGACACAGACTTCAGCGCCGCCCCCAGCTTGCCGCCGGGATGATAGGTGCCAAAATCCTGCGCCGTGAAGCCGCGCTTTTTCATCAGCGCCACCGCCAGACAGTCCCCCAGCGCGATTTGCAGGGTCGTAGAAGTGGTCGGGGCATCGACGCCGTCAAACGCTTCGGGGGCATTCGGGAAAATCAGCGGAATGTCAGCGGCCTTACCCAGCGCACTGTCGGCGCGGGCGGTGATACCGATCAGGGTAATGCCAAAGCGCTTGGAATAGGCGATGACATCAGCCAGTTCCTTGGTTTCCCCTGATTTCGACAGGGCCATGATCACATCATCAGGCCCGACCATGCCGAGGTCGCCGTGGCTGGCCTCAGTCGCGTGGACAAAAAACGCCGAGGTGCCGGTCGACGCAAAGGTGGCGGCAATTTTCTTACCCACATGACCGGATTTACCGACGCCGGTCAGGATAACGCGGCCTTTGTGGTCAAACAGGGTGTCGATGGCCCGCTCAAAATTATCGGCCAGTGCGCCGCGCTCCAGAGCGGTGGCCATCTGTATCAGGGCCTCGGCTTCGATTTTCAGGACATTGCGGGCGGCGTACAGGCTATCGGACATAAAATCTCGGAAATTATTGAGCGGCGGCGGCAGAGGCCGCGGTTTGGGCTTCGGTAGCTTTCAAAGCGGCTTTTTCGGCGGCAAGGCGCGCGGTCTCGGCCTGCTTGTTCGCTTCGCGGGTGGCGCGGTCACGTTCCATGCGCACCACGTCGGGCAGTTCGATTTCTTTACCAAACGGGGCGGGTGAGCGCGATCCAATCCCTTGCGGCCACACCAGACTAAGCGCGATCATGATCAGCGCCACGGCGGCCATTACAGGGTAAAACAGTTTGTCGGGCATTCGGCTCCGCCTTGTGAATATGGGTGGCGTTATAGGCCCTCATTGGATATGGCGTCAATTATAAGCGTTTTCCCATCAAATGGAATCATTTGATGGATCAGAAAAAGCGACCTAATTGTTCGGCCGATAAATATCGAACGCCACCTGAAAATCAGGGTCGGTGACGATGGTGTCATCACTAAGGCCATAGCGGCCCGGCGGGATCAGTTTGAACGCCCCCGGCACCAGCGGTAGATTGAGCATCTCCCCGGCCTTGGTGCCCACCATAGACAGCACAAACCCTTCTTCGCGGTTGGCGCGGATCAGCCGTCCGGCCAGAATCTCATAGCCCACCAACTCATCATGGGCGTCAATGTCGTTCAGGCGCACAATCACCACAGCACCACGCATGGCGGTCAATATCGGATCATGGCTATCGGCAAACACCTCCGGCGCCAGCTCGTTCCACAACGATTTGGCGGGTTTAGGGGGCAGGTGTTTTTTCAGTCGCTGACGCATGAAATCCGGTTTAATCGACGCAGGCAAAGCGCGCTACGCTCCCGGTTTCAGTCTGAACGGATTCTGTGAACATGGAAAGCGGCCTGACCCACAACCGTGCGTCACCGGCGCTCTGAGCCTCTGGCGCATACAATACCATGACCTCTTCGGTTTCTGAGTGGGTGACGGTGCCGAACACGCTGTAATATTTGCCCTTATAGTGGCGGTAGCGGCCGCTCTTTACGGCGCTAGCGTAAAAATCGGACGCAAAAGGCTTACCCGTATCGAAAGCAGGAGCAGTCATGATATATGTTACCTATATGAACCGGGGGGATTATAGACAACGAAACTCAAAGTGAAGCCCTTAATCATGCACCGCGTCCTTATTATCGCAGGCTCTGACCCCTCCGGCGGGGCGGGCATTCAGGCCGATCTGAAAACCGTCACCTGTCTGGGGGCCTACGGCATGACGGCGATCACGGCTCTGACCGTACAAAATACGCTGGGGGTGACGGATGTGTTTCCGATCCCTGAAGAAATTATTGCCGCTCAGGCCATGGCTTGTATCGAAGACATCGGCGTTGATGCGGTCAAGACCGGTATGCTGGGCTCTATCGGTGTGGTCGAAACCGTGGCCAGTCTGTTGGATCTGGCTGGCGATGCCTTTCGCGTGATTGATCCGGTCATGGTGGCCAAGGGCGGTCACAGGCTTTTACCCGAAGCGGCGATCGACGCCATTCGCCATCTGCTAATCCCGCGTGCGGATCTGTTGACCCCTAATGCCCCCGAAGCCTCTGTCCTGACCGGGATTGCCGTTGACACCCATGATGATCTGCAACGGGCGGGCGAAGCTTTGCTGAAAATGGGGGCCAAGGCGGTGCTCATGAAGGGCGGGCATGTCGAGGGCGATATCGTCTGCGATCTTCTGATGACCGGGAACCGCGCGGCGCGCTTTGAGGCCCAGCGCATTGAGACCCGCCATACCCACGGCACTGGCTGTACCCTGGCCAGTGCCTGCGCCGCCCTTTACCGCGAGGATATGGCCCTTGATAGCGTGGTGGATAAGGCGCGGGCCTATGTGCTAGGTGCCATAAAGGCCGCCCCCGGTCTGGGGGGCGGCCATGGCCCATTGAAACATAACTGGGCAATTTAATATCTAATAACGACGCCCATTATAGTCGCGGCTGTTATAGGCAACCGCGCGCGACAGGTCCTGGGTGCGGCGGTTGAGGATCTGCATCTCACGTCCGTCTATGCCGCGGCCTGAGCGTTCAAACTGGTGCGACAGGCGCTCAAGGTCGCGCAGTTCGGCCCGCAGGCGGTATTCTTCGCGACGACTCAGATTGCCGTGGCGCGCGCCGCGATCGATTTGGCGATCCAGTTGATCAAGGCGGTAATCGATACGGTCATCGCGGTGATCACGACGGTCTTCGCGGTAGTCGTGATCATAGCGGCTGTCGGCCAGAGCCGGAACGGAAGCGGCGGCCATACCCGCGCAAGCAAACGCGGCAATGGCAAAAGTTTTCATCGAGGTTTTCATTTTACGTCTCCTATTGTGGGTGGGCGCTGTCTCTCAGCGTTGAGATCATTTAAGCACCCGCCACCTGAGCCGTTCCTGAACGGTGCGGTTCATATTCAGTTCAGCCAGATGAATGGCGGTGGGGCTTTAGACATGAAAAAACCTCCCGAAGGAGGTTCTGGTTTTTGTTGGCTTATCTGCGCGGGCCCTGGGGGATAAGGGACGGGCGGCCCGCGCAGACTAAGGGCCAGTTTCAGATCGTCAGAGCCTAGAAACGGCGGGTCTGACGATCGTGGTTATTATACGCCACCTTTTGCGACAAACGATCGATGCGTGAGGTCAGGATGTTCATTTCCTGACGATCGTAGCCGCGACCGGAACGCTCAAATTTGTTCGACAGCTTTTCGATGTCGCGCAATTCGTTGCGCAGGCGGCTGGCTTCGTTACGGTTCAGTTCGCGGGTACGGACACCACGGTCAATACGTTCATCAAGCGTATCGAGACGGCGCTCGACGCTGTTTTCGCGAACGTGCGAACGGGGCGAGTCGGCCAATGCGGCGGTCGAAGCGGCGCCCATCGACAGGGCAACCAAAGCAGCGGCGGTAAAGGTCTTGATCGTTTTCATAACTTGGCTCTCCTTAAAAAAGATTAGCGCTTAATCTCAGCGTTGAAGCCATATAAACATACCGCCCCTGAGCCGAACCTGAACGGCGGGGTTCATCTTCGGTTCATGAGCGTAAATGATTTTGGGATAAGACCTCTTGTGTTTGGCGGGCTTTGGTCGCAAAAGGCGCTCACCGTTTTTATACATCCGGGGTGCCCTCGATGACCGCCAAACCTGCCCGCTTTACCGAAAGACCGTGGTTCTCCTCCGGCCCGACCGCCAAGCGCCCCGGCTGGACGCCGCAGGCCTTGAGTGCAGCGCCGGTCGGACGCTCAAATCGGTCAAAAGTCACAGTCGGGCGCATCAAGGAAGCGCTGGAACTGACCCGCGACATATTAGGTATCCCCGCTGACTATCAGGTCTTGATGACCCCGGCGTCGGATACCGGTGCGTTTGAAGCGGCGATGTGGAATCTGCTGGGACTGCGCAAAGTTCAGGTGGTCGCCTTTGAAAACTTTGGGCAATTGTGGGCCGATGATGCCGTAAAGCATCTGAAGCTGGATGCCGAGGTTTTGTCGGCACCTTACGGTCAGTTACCGGATCTGAGCCGGATTGATGCCGAGGCCGATCTTATCTTTCCGTGGAACGGCACGACCTCCGGCGTCAAGGTGCCGGACGCATCCTTCATCAGCGACGACCACCAAGGGCTGGTGCTGTGCGATGCGACGTCAGCGGCGTTCTGCATGGATTTGCCGTGGAAAAAGCTTGATGTGGCAACCTTCTCCTTCCAGAAGGCGCTGGGCGGGGAGGCGGGCATTGGCGTGCTGATCCTGTCACCGAAAGCCGTGAAGCGGCTCAACACCTTCGATCCCGGCCGTGCGATCCCCAAGGTTATCCGCCTGCGCAAAGGTGATGCCGCCGACATGACCATTCTGGGCGGCGATGCCATCAACACCTATTCGTTTCTGGTCATCGAAGACTATCTCGATGCCCTGAAATGGGGTTTGCGCGAAGGCGGGCTGGAGGGGCTGATTGCGCGCTGCGAACAGAATTTCACCTATCTGCAGGAATGGGTTGAGGCGACGGCGTGGATCGATTTTGTGGCCGAAAAGGTTGAAACCCGCTCCACCACCTCGGTGTGCCTGAAGTTTGTTGACCCGGCTATTGTCGGCCAACCGGCCGACGTTCAGGCCAAGCTGGCGTCCAAGGTCAATGCCTTGCTGGAAACTGAGGGGGTCGCCTATGACATCACTGGCTACCGCGCCGCGCCTCCGGGCCTGCGTATCTGGTGCGGCTGCACGGTCGATGCCGATGATATCTGCGCGCTGCTGCCATGGCTGGAATGGGCTTACGCTGAAGCATTAAACCAATTGGAACTGTCTGTAGCCTAAAAGGCGCAGACGGGCGAAATCTTGCGGGTTTGGGTTAGGGCTATGGCGCCAATGCCCCAATCAGGTGATAACAGCGCGGCTGTATTTTCAGGGAATCATTTCATGATCAAATCGGGTTTTGTGGGCGCATTGGCTTTGGGTGTTGTGGCGCTGGCCGGATCGGCCTCGGCGGGCGAGATTTACGGCGGGGCCTATGCCCATGACGTGACCTTTCTTGGCGAAGCGCTCGGCATCGGCGCGGCGGGCCGCGAAGGCGGGGCCGATATCGAAATTGGCTGGCGCTCCGACAAAAAAGAAAACTGGGATTTCCTGCGTCACCCCAGCGTCTATGTGATGGCCGCCGTCAACACTCAGGGCGATTCCAGCCATATCGCTACGGGCCTGACCTGGAAGGTCAATTTCGGGGAGACCAAAAAATGGTTCGTGCGTCCGGGTTTTGGTCTGGCCTATACCGATGGCTATGACGAATTGCCCGATTTCCGCACACCGGGTCTGTCGCAGGAAGAAATTGCCCGCCGGGTTGCCATGCGTGATGACCATATCGAATTTGGCTCAAAGTTCCTGTTCCAGCCCAATATTGCACTGGGCTATGACCTGAGCGAGCGCACCTCGATTGAGCTGGCCTATATCCATCTGTCGAACGGCCAGATTCTGGGTCAGGGCAAGAATCAGGGCCTTGACGATCTGGGGCTGCGCGTTAGCTATAAACTCGGCAACTAAACTATCAGAACCCATATTGTTTCCCGTGAAACGATGTGGGTTTTTTGTGCGCCGAAACCGCACCGGATCAAAAAGTCCGTTACATCCGGTTAAACCGGATTGTGAACCAATTAGCGGTTTCAATGCGCCGCGTTATGGTCTAAAGCCTGCAACCGCTTGAATTATGTATGTGCCCGCACCGGAAGTGTTATGCTCTCCGGCGGGCTTTTTTGCGGAGAACGTGAACCTTGGCCAATGTGACCGTTGTGGGCGCCCAGTGGGGCGACGAAGGTAAGGGTAAGCTGGTTGACTGGCTGTCCAATCGCGCCGATGTGGTGGTGCGCTTTCAGGGCGGTCACAATGCCGGTCATACCCTGGTGGTTGATGGTAAGGTCTATAAGTTGTCACTGCTGCCGTCTGGCGTGGTGCAGGGTAAGCTGTCGGTCATTGGCAATGGCGTGGTCGTTGATCCGTGGGCGCTGTTTGATGAAATCGCCCGTGTTGAGGCGCAAGGGTTAAGCATCACCAACGACTTGCTGGTGCTGGCCGACAACGCCTGTTTGATCCTGCCGATCCATCGCGAACTGGATGCCGCCCGCGAAGCGGCCGCCGGTGCTGCCAAGATCGGCACGACCGGACGTGGTATCGGCCCGGCCTATGAAGATAAGGTTGGCCGTCGTGCGATCCGCGTCGGTGACCTTGAAGATTTTGAGGCGCTGGATGCGAAGCTTGATCGTCTGCTGACCCACCACAATGCCCTGCGTCGCGGGCTTGATCTGGCCGAAGTGAATAAGGCCGAACTGCTGGCCGGTTTGAAAGAGATCGCGCCGCGTCTGCTGTCGTTCGCCAAGCCGGTCTGGTACGTGCTCGATAAGGCAAAGCAAGACGGCAAGCGTATCCTGTTTGAAGGCGCTCAAGGGGCACTGCTCGATATCGACCATGGCACCTATCCGTTTGTGACCTCCTCCAACACGGTGGCAGGGCAGGCGGCAGCCGGTTCCGGCATGGGCCCGCGTTCGGCGGGTTATGTGCTGGGTATCCTCAAGGCCTACACCACCCGCGTCGGCTCCGGCCCGTT
The DNA here is from genome assembly GCA_002342035.1 of Asticcacaulis sp. UBA2476. Lineage (GTDB taxonomy): Bacteria > Pseudomonadota > Alphaproteobacteria > Caulobacterales > Caulobacteraceae > Asticcacaulis. Next base: position 26,597 of record DDPE01000037.1, read on the forward strand.
CCCGACCGAACTGTTCGATGAGATCGGTGAGCGCATTGGCCGCGTCGGTCATGAGTTTGGCACCGTTACCGGCCGCGCCCGTCGCTGCGGCTGGCTGGACGCCGTGCTGGCGCGCCAATCGATTGCTATCAACGGCATTGACGGCATTGCCCTGACCAAGCTGGATGTGCTGGATGGTATCGAGACCCTGAAAATCTGCGTCGGTTACAAACTGAACGGCGATGTCATCGACTATCTGCCGTCGGGGATCAAAGCCCAAAGCGTGATCGAGCCGGTCTATGAAGAATTAGAGGGCTGGTCGGAATCGACCCAAGGGGCGCGCTCCTGGAAAGACCTGCCGGGGAACGCCGTCAAATATGTCCGCCGGATCGAAGAACTGATCGGGGCGCCGGTGGCGCTATTGTCGACCTCGCCAGAGCGCGAAGACACCATTTTGATGCGCGATCCGTTTCAGGATTAATCCGGGTAAAGGTGTCTCGCGGAAACTAAAAAAGCGCGCGAGGACACCATCCTGATGCGCGATCCGTTTCAGGACTAAGCCTATACCTCCTCCCTGCTCTGCGGGGAGGTGGCACGGAGCGAAAGCGCCGTGACGGAGGGGTATCCTCAGCTACCGAATACCCCTCCGTCTGCTCGTTTACTCGCATCCACCTCCCCACTGCGTAGGGAGGAGGAATTGGCTAGCGATTAATGTTATCCCCTCAGAGATGGGGGCCTTTTTCTTTTCAAAGACAGCGCTGGCATAAAATCTATTTTTACTAATAAGGCTTAGAGTGCCGTCATATTCACTGCGGCTGGAACACTGTGTTTTCTCTCGACCCAAAGCTCGAAGCCAAAATTAAGCCCCACGTCAAGCGGGTGCTGGTGCTGGAAAGCAACCAGGCCTATGCGCGTATCCTCACGGATATGCTGCGGGTGCTGGGGACTGAGAAAACGATCGTTGAGACCGATGACCGTCGCGCCATGATGATCTGCGAAGACATGGACCCCCAGTTGATCTTTTGCGATCTTCGGGCCCAAAATCTTGAAGGCGCGAAGTTCGTCACGGCCGTGCGCCGGTCCGAAATGAAATGCCGCAAAATCCCGATCATCATGATGGCGTCGAACGACATGGCGGAAACGCTCAAAGAGGCGCGCGATTGCGGCGCCGATGAGATCATGAAAAAACCGTTCGCGTCGGGTGATTTGCTGAAGCGGCTTGAGCATGCCGTCACAAAATCGCCGCCATGGATTGAGGCGGTCATGTATGTCGGCCCTGATCGCCGTCGCTTTAACTCCGGGGCCGGGCCGCGTAAGCGCGCACCCGACAATATGTCGGACGGTATGAAGCGGATTGAGCAAAGCGTGCGCATTTTGCGCGCCGCCGCCGATCAGTTTGATGTTGACCGTAAACAGGCCAATCGCGCGATTGTCGCACAGCTCGAAGTGCTGGTCCCGGCGTGCAAGGCGATCAGCGATCCCGGCTTCAAAGGGGCGGTGACGGAAATTTTCATGGCCTATAAGGGCGGCACCTTAAGCGGCGATAGCTTGCGCGGGCCGGTGGCGACACTGGCAAAACTGTTCCGCATCGATGATCCGCCCAAAAGCGAAGCGGTCGCGTAAACACAGAAAAGCCCGGAGATGTCTCCGGGCTTTTGTTTTATCGAGATATTTTTAGGCCAGTTGTTGTGAGCGGGCCGCTTCCATCATCGCCTTTTGCAGCTTTTCAAAGGCGCGGACCTCGATCTGGCGGACGCGCTCACGCGACACCCCAAACCGTTCCGCCAGTTCCTCAAGCGTTATCGGCTGATCCTTAAGGCGGCGGGCCGTCAGGATTTCGCGCTCACGATCGTTCAGTTCGCCCATTGCTTCTTCGAGCAGTCCCATGCGAAGGCCGTGTTCTTCGGAATCAGCCAGCACGGTTTCCTGACTGACCTGTTTGTCGTCGACCAGCCAGTCCTGCCATTCGCTATCGCCTTCGGCGGCACGAAGCGGCGCATTAAGCGACGAGTCCGGCGACGACATGCGGCGGTTCATGCTGATCACGTCATCTTTCGAGACGCCCAGCTTAGTGGCGATCTGCTCAACCTGATCGAATTTCAGGTCGCCGTCTTCTAGGGCCGAAATTTCGGACTTCACCTTGCGCAGATTGAAGAATAGCTTCTTTTGCGCGGCGGTGGTGCCCATTTTCACCAGCGACCATGACCGCAGGACATATTCCTGGATCGAGGCCTTGATCCACCACATAGCATAGGTCGCCAGGCGAAAGCCGCGATCAGGATCGAACTTCTTGACCGCCTGCATCAGGCCGACATTGCCTTCACTGATCACTTCGCCCATCGGCAGGCCATAGCCGCGATAGCCCATGGCGATCTTGGCGACCAGACGTAGGTGAGAGGTCACCAGCCGGTGGGCCGATTTGGAATCCTGATGCTCCTGCCAGCTTTTGGCCAGCATGAACTCTTCGTCCTTGGCCAGCATCGGGAATTTGCGAATCTCGGACAGGTAACGGTTAAGGCCGCCATCGGGTGACAGTACCGATGGGTTTGGAATAGCTACGGAAGTGCTCATCTGCGTATCCTTGACCGGCCCGTCGCCATAGGTGATCTGGGCCTCGTTTGTGTCTGCCATGATGCGTGTCCTTTAAAGCCAGCCCCCGGTAATAGCCTTGGGTTCTATCGGAACCTCGCGGCAATTACATGGCGTGCATCAGAAGATACGATCAACGCTCGTATCCAGATGTAGGTATCGGCTAAATGAATTAAAAGGGGTAATCCCCGCAATGAGGAATTATTTTTATGCGAAGCTGCATAAAATAGAAATTAAGGGGCGAAAGTCATCGGCTTAAGGTAGGTATCGTCCGTAATCTCCACATCTTATACGATAAAAAGTCGATGCATAACAGGTGTTTTCGGCCTTTTGGCCCGATCACAACTCTGTGAGCCCGGTGAGCAGGTTTTGAAAATCATCTGGCGGAGGAGCGTCAAAGCTCAAAGCCTCGCCCGTTATGGGGTGAATAAAGGCCAGATGGGTGGCGTGCAGCGCCTGACGGGTAAAGTTCAATTCCCGCAGCAGGGCTTGCACGGGCGCCGCCGGGGCACCTGAGCCATAGACCGGATCGCCAAGGCAGGGCGCGCCCAGATGGGCCATGTGGACGCGAATCTGATGGGTGCGGCCGGTTTCCAACTCGCAGCGCACCAGTGAGGCGACGGGTTTCGCGCCGCCAAATCTTGCCTGAACCGTGTAGTGGGTCGTGGCTTCGCGGCCACCGGCCCTGAGTACCGCCATTTTCTTGCGGTCATGGTGGGAGCGGCCGATCTGGGTGGTGACGGTGCCCTTTGTGGCTTTGGGTGTACCGCGCACGATCGCCAGATAGGCGCGGCCTATGTCGTGTTTGGCAAATAGCGCGCTTAGGCCGTGATGGGCGGCATCGGATTTGGCGGCGACCATAACGCCCGACGTGTCCTTATCGAGGCGGTGGACGATGCCGGGCCGTAACACCCCGCCTATGCCCGATAAGGTATCGCCGCAGTGATGGAGCAGGGCGTTGACCAAGGTGCCATCTGGCGTGCCGGGTGCCGGGTGCGCGGCCATGCCAGAGGGTTTGACGACCACGATCAGGTGGGCATCTTCATAAAGGATTTCGAGGGCTAAGTTCTGCGGTTGCGGAAGTGCTGCAATCGGCGCGGGTATGGTGAGGCTGTAATGACCGGCCTTGGCCTTATGCTTGCCGTCAGGGATGGGGTGGTTCTCAAAGGTCAGGCGGCCTTCGGCAATAAGAGTTTGTAAGCGCGCGCGTGAAATGTCGGGGGCCGCCTCACCCAGAACGGCCATCAGGGCACGATCCAGCCGTTCACCGGCGGCATCGGGCGGGAGGTTCAGGTCGACAACCTGGCCTTCGCTTTGCGCCGAAGCCTCCGGCAGATCATCATCAATGTCTTCGTCTTGGGCGTCTTGGGGTGTCATATGTGCAGCTTAATCGAAAAAGCGCCGGAAGATGGCTTCCGGCGCTTAAACTTATCATTCAATTATCTGAATGAATTAGGAGATGTCTTCGTTGATCAGGCCGATCTTGAAGTAACCATTTTCCTGAAGCTCGTTCAGAACCTTCATGAACTCTTCGTATTCAACGTCCGGCTGGGCACGCACCAGAACGCGCTCATCGGTCGGGTTGGCGCTTTGCAAGGCCGCGGCCAGTTCAGCGGCCATGATGTCGATGGTCACTTGCTTGGTGCCGATATAGTAGAGATCCTTGTCCTGAATGGACACGAATACCGGGTCTTTTTGCTTTTCCTGAGTGACTGGCGCCGACGCGGGCGGCAGGTCCAGCTTGATCGACACGGTCGCCATCGGCGCCGACACCATGAAGATAATCAGGAGCACCAGCATGATATCCACGAACGGAGTCACGTTGATGTCAGAATTCTGTTGGACAGTATAGCGTGAACCGCCACCGCCACCGAGCTTCGCGCCCATATGCACACTCCCTAAAAGCCCGTGTGGCTTAAGCCTGCGGGGCGTCGTAAATCTCAGGTTTGCGATTTAGGATAATTAACAGGCGTTTGTAAAGCCCATAAAGCCCTATATCTGTAACCTCATGTGATGAGATTAAATTATTTTAATCGGATAGCGCAAGCCCTTAAATTAGAACCGCCTCAGAGAAATGTCTCTGAGGCGGTTAATTCATAAAAGCTTTATAATTATCTCGCCAAACTTACCGGGACTGGCTCAGGCGGATAAAGCGTTCCTGCAGCGCCAGATTGGTCTCAAACACGCCCGTAAAGCTGGTGGTGATGGTTGAGACATGTTTGTGGTGGACGCCGCGGGTGGTCATGCACTGATGCTCGGCATCGATCAGGATAGCGATTCCCTGCGGATTGAGCGAATCCTGTAAGGCTTCGGTGATCTGCTTGGTCAGGGTTTCCTGAGTCTGCAAACGCTTGGCGTAGATTTCGACCACACGGGCGATTTTCGAAATACCGACCACCTTATCGGTGGGAACATAGGCGACATAGGCCTTGCCCAGGAAGGGGGCCAGATGGTGCTCGCAATGGCTCTCCACCTCGATCTCGCGCAGGATGACCATGTCGTCATAGCCGGTCACGTCCTCGAACGTGCGGCTCAGCTCCTTGGCCGCGTCGGCCTCATAGCCGTCGAACCACTCTCCGTAGGCGTCGACCACCCGCTTGGGCGTGTCGATCAGGCCCGGCCGGTCGGGATTGTCGCCGGCCCAGGCGATCAGGGTCCGCACCGCCTCCAGCGCCTGTTCGCGGCTGGGGCGCTGCACAGCCGCATCGCTGACGAGGACGGGTTTGGCGGGGGTGACGCTCATGGACTGGATTTCCGGCCGGGGCGGGCGAGGGCGCCCGGTTGTATCTCAGGCCGCTATATGGGACGGACCCTCCGTCCTGCAAGAAAACCTGCCGAAGACTGATCCATGCCGCTGCACATCCACGACACCCTGCGCCGTGAAAAGCGCCTGTTCGAACCGCGCGATCCGAACCGGGTGACCCTCTATGTCTGCGGCCCGACGGTCTATGACTACGCCCATATCGGCAATGCGCGCCCGCCGGTGGTGTTCGACGTCCTGGCAAGGCTGCTGCGAAGGCAGTACGGGGCGGACAAGGTGCTTTACGCCCGCAACGTCACCGACGTGGACGACAAGATCAACCAGAAGGCCGCCCGTGAAGGCGTGCCGATCGGCGAGGTCACGGCCCGGTACGAGGCCGCCTATCTCGCTGACATGGCCCTGCTGAACGTTTCGCCGCCCGACCTGGCCCCCCATGTCACCGACTATATACCGGCCATTGTCGATCAGATTCAGGCCATCATCGACGCCGGCTGCGCCTATGCGGCCGAGGGGCATGTCCTGTTCGACGTCTCGGCCTATCCGTCCTACGGCGCCCTGTCGGGCCGGAACCTGGACGACATGATCGCTGGCGCCCGGGTCGAGGTCGCGCCCTATAAGAAGAATCCGCACGACTTCGTCCTGTGGAAACCGTCCAAGCCGGACGAGCCGGCCTGGCCCTCCCCCTGGGGCGAGGGGCGCCCCGGCTGGCACATCGAATGCTCGGCCATGATCGAACAGACCCTGGGCCTGCCCATCGACATCCACGGCGGCGGCGTCGACCTGGCCTTCCCCCACCACGAGAACGAGATCGCCCAAGGCGTCTGCGCCCACGGCTGCGCCCACGCCGAGAACGCCCACGACCACTACGCCCGCTACTGGATGCACAACGGCTTCCTGACCGTGGACGCCGAGAAGATGTCCAAGTCGATCGGCAACGTCCTCTTGCTGCACGACCTGGTCCAGTCCATGCCGGGCGAGGTCGTCCGCTGGGCCCTTCTGTCAGCCCACTATCGCCAGCCGCTGGACTGGAACCAGGGACTGTTGGAACAGAGCCGCAAGAATCTGGACCGACTCTACGGCGTCCTGCGCGACGCCGACGCAGCCCTGGCCGACTTCGATCCGGCCACGCTGGACGAGGCCGAGCTGGAGCTGGCCGAGAACGCGCTCGATCCAGTGCTGGACGCGCTGGAGGACGATCTGAACACGCCGGGCGCCATAGCTCAGCTCTTCGGGCTGGCGAACGCCTTGCGCGATCTGCTCAATGACGGCGAGGCCGACATCAATGACGTCGCCATGGCTCGCTGGAGCCTGAAAGAAGCCGCCGGCCTGCTCGGCGTGCTGTCGCTGACGCCGGACGCCTGGTTCGAGGGCGGCGATCCCGCCCTGAAGGCCGAGGTCGAGGCCCTGCTCGAACAACGCGCCGCCGCCCGCGCCGCCAAGGACTGGCCTGAGGCCGACCGCATCCGCGACCGCCTGAACGCCCTCAACGTCGTCGTCATGGACGGCCCCGACGGCGCCACCTGGCGCGTGAAGGGCTGACGGTCAGGCTGCGGCCAACTGCCGGATCAGCGCCGTCTCGAACCCCTTGGCGTCCGGTCCCGGCAGGGCGGTCTTCAACGCGCCGCTCTCGAACAGGGCCATCACCTTCGGATGGACATAGGCGGTCCGGCACACCGTCGGCGTATTGCCCAACAGGCCCGCCACCGCCTTGACGCAGACGGTGATCTTGCGTTTCGCGTCGGTGGGCGATGTCGGGGGCTCCATCTCGCGCAGGGCCCGCGCCGCCGAGACCGTGCCCGCCCAGGTGCGGAAGTCCTTGGCCGAGAACTGCTCACCCATGGCCGCGCGGATATAGGCGTTCACATCGTCCGAGGTGACGGGGCACAGATGGCCCTCGGCGTCGCGGTATTTGAACAATTGGCGCCCCGGCAGCTCCTCCAGGGTCCGGACCACCCGCGCCAGCCGCCGGTCGCGGACGCTGACCCGGTGGTCCTTGCCGCTCTTGCCGCGGAACTCGAACGTCAGGGCGGCGCCGTCCACCTCCAGATGCCGCTTGTTCAGGGTGGTCAGTCCATAGCTGCGGTTCTGACGGGCGTAGGTCGCATTGCCGACCCGGATCAGGGTGATCTCCAGCAGACGCACGGCGGTCGCCAGCACCTTCTCCTTCACCGGTCCCCGCAGCCCCAGATCATGCTCCACCTGGGCGCGCAGCCGGGGCAGGGCGCGTGAGAAGGCCGGCAGCTTGTCGAACTTGTTCTCCGACCGGGCCGTGCTCCAATCGTTGTGATAACGGTACTGTTTGCGGCCCTTCAGGTCCCGGCCCGTGGCCTGGATATGGCCGTTGGCCTTGGGGCAGATCCAGACGTCGGTCCAGGCGGGCGGAATGGCCAGGGCGCGGATCCGGTCCAGAACCTTGGGGTCCTTGACCGGCCGCCCCTCGGCGTCGCGATAGGACCAGCCCTTGCCGGCGCGGCGGCGGGTCAGGCCGGGGTTGTCGTCGCTGCACCAGCTCAGCCCCTGCGGAACCTCGACCACCGGGTCGAAGCCATGCGATCCGTCCGCCATCCCGGCGTTTCCTTTTCAGCGGTCTTTCAGCGGCTTGCCTCAGACCTGCGACGAACGCGGCGCCGCCTTGGCGAGTTCCCCTTGACCCTGCGCGCCCGGCGCGACACGAGGCGGCATGAACTATCGCCACAGCTTCCACGCTGGAAACTTCGCCGACCTGGTCAAACACGCCCTGGTGCTGTGGCTGGTGAAGGCCCGCCGCCGCGCGGGCCTTCACCAGCCACA
>DDPE01000073.1 GCA_002342035.1 Asticcacaulis sp. UBA2476
GCCACCAGTTCGGCGACGATATCGCGGATTTCTTCGGCGGCGGCCTTATGATCCAACTGGGCCAGTTGGCTCAGGTCGATCGTGTTCAGTAGGGCGTTGAAAATGGCCGTCTTGGTGGCGTGATAGTAATCGGATTGTTCACGCACGATCTCGGTGACCGCCTGCGCCTTGTGCAGTTGATCTAGGCCTTGCGCGAGTTTAGCGGTCGCGGGGACGGTTTCACGTTTTTCAGGTGCCGCGTCGGGCTTGCGAACAGGCTTTTCGGGCGCTGTGGCTTTTTCCGCAGAGGGTTTTCCGCCCAAAGCTTGGGCGCGTGTGGCCGCAGGTTCCGGCGCAGGCTTGGGCTCCGCCACAGCCACGGGGGCGCCTGCCACCGATGGCGCGGGCTTGCTGCCGAAGCCGGTCTTTACCTGATCGCCGGGACGCTTTCCGAACACCTATGGCCTCACTTCTTGAACAGCTTGGCGAAAAGGGACTTGGGAGCTTTCACCTCGACCTGACGGCCGGTAAGGGTCGCCGTCAACTGGGTCATGGCCTCGTGTACCTTTGAGGTCGGGGCACATTCGGCAATCATCTGACCGTTGTTAGACGCCTGACCGAACAGCTTGGCATCAAAGGGAATCACGGCGGAAGGTGTCAGGCCAATCGCGGCGGTGAAATCCTTAACCGGAATTTCAGGACGGCCCGGCATGTCGGTCTGATTGAGCACCAGCTTAGGGGCTGCGTCATTGGGACGGTAGGTTTTCAACAGGTCGACAATGTTTTTGGCATTGCGCAATGAGGCCAGATCCGGCGTTGCGACAATGACCACATCATCAGCGGTAATCAGGTTTTTCTTCAGCCACGGCGTCCAGACATGGGGCAAATCCATGACGATATAGGGGGCGGATGAGCGGATCTTGCGCGTCACGTCCTCATAGGCGTCTTCACCGGCGGTATAGTCTTGATCGAGCGAAGCGGGGGCGGAAAATAGTGACAGGCGCTCCCCGCACTTGGTTAGCATACGGTCAAGCAGCACCGGATCGAGGCGGTCGGGCTCATTGAGCGCATCGGCCATACCCTGCAACGGGTCCTGATTGAAATCGAGACCGGCGGTGCCAAACGGCAGATCGTAATCGACAATGACCGTATTGGCCTGAAGGCTTTCCGACAGGTTGTAGGCAAAATTGTGGGCCAGCGACGACGAACCGGCCCCGCCGCGTGCGCCAACAAAGGCAATGGCGCGCCCGATAAACGGGGTGTCGGGGTCGGTGAACAGTGAGGCGATCGACTTAATGACTTGCAGCGGCTGAACAGGTGCCACCATATATTCGCTAACGCCCTGACGCATTAGTTCGCGGTAAAGCTGGATGTCGTTGTGGGCACCGATAACCACGACCTTGGTACCGGCGTCGCAAACCTGAGCCAGATCGGTCAGTTCGTTCATCAAATCGCGGCCGCGCGAATGGCTTTCGACGATGATCAGCGACGGGGTAGGCTGATCGCCATAGGCGTGGATGGCTTCGGCAACCCCACCCTGGCGCACCATGCACTGAGCGCGGGTCATGCGGCGATCGGCGGCCACGGTCTCGCAGACCTGAGCGCTGTCGTCGGATTCGAGGAAGAAGTGAATGCCGATGCGCGGGATCGATACCGTGTCGTAATCCTCATCATCCATGAACGGATTTAGCGATGGGGCGCTGTAGGCAGGCGACGCGGCCTGAGATTTGAGCGGCATCAGGGATTCGTCAGCAAACGGATCAATGATACCGTCGCGGGCGGTGGCTTCAACACGGGATAAGGCCTGTGGTGCCAGTTCAACCGGCCGGTCAGGTGTAATCAGGTCAAGATCGCCGTCATAGGATTCGTCGAAATCATAATGTGTCGCGGTTCCACCGTGTCCGCCAGGGGTTTCGTCGAAACTGTCAAATGGATCGGGCACGCCACCGACACCGTCAAAGGCATCGTCTTCGAAGGGGTCTTTTATGCGGCTGTCGGGTTTAGGTTTCGCAGACATGTTTGACTTACCTTACTTGACCGCGTCGGAAATGGCGGAGGTCGCGGCGGCATTATCGGCAGATGAGGTGACTTCGCCCTTACGGTACTTGTCGATGATCGTCGTTTTGCGGCCCGCATCAGACGGGGTCGGGGCGGTCGGGGCGGCAATGTCACGCGGATCGGCAATCTGAGCGGCCATGTTGGCCGTAACCGCGCAGCCGAAATTGCTGTGCGGGGTGTTGCTGGCAGTGCGCGACAGGTTCTCCCACGAACGGTTGCAGTCAAGGTTGCGGGCGCGGTAGCTGACCAGTGTAAGCGAGACGATATCGGCAGGGTGTTCCACTACGGTGCGATAGCTGACCGAGCGCGGGTCGACCCCTTGGGACACAAGATAGTCAGACACCAGACGGCCATAGCTTTCCGAAGTGGGGCGCGGGCCGGTGGTGATGATGATGTCGGTGCTGTCCGACCGTGCACTGAGTTTATCGAGCGCGGTCATCTGATTGGTCGACAGGCGATCCGCAGAAAAGCGCAAATGTACCGGCGCGTCTTCGCGGGCTTGCGCCTCTAAGTTGTATTGGGAGGTTGGCAAAAGCGGTGCCACGGCGGTCGGCTGGCCATCGCTGGCGCAGGCCGTCAGCGTAAATGCACCAAGGATAATCGCCGGAAAAAATAGGTGTTTCATCCTGATCTCCTATTCAATCACATAACCGACCGGCGCCTGATAAGGCGCGCCGGAGGGGGATGACGATTGCGGATAGCCACCGCGATCCTTGATGACCTTGTTCATATTGCCGATGAAGGTGCTCGACAGGTCGTGGGCGATTTGCAGATTATCCGCCGGGGTTTGCAGAGCATCAGGGCGGGTCGGCGACACCAGATAGGGGGTTACGATGACCACCAGTTCCGTTTCACGGTTCAGGAAGTCGCGCGACCGGAACAGGGTGCCGATAACCGGCAGGGTGGTCATGCCGGGCAGGGCATCGACCGCCTGACGATACTCTGATTGCAACAGGCCGGCGATCATCAGCGACGAGCCGGAGGCCATTTCCACGCTGGTTTCAACCCGGCGTACCGATATGGCCGGCACGCTTAAGGTATCGGTGATCGAGATCGATCCGTTGGCGGACAGTTCCGATACTTCGGTCGACAGTTTAAGCGAAATGCGGCCGCTGGACAGCACGACCGGCGTAAAGCCTAAGCCCACACCGAAGGGTTTGAACTCAACCGACACGCGGCCCTGATTGTCCTGACCCGTAGGCACAGGGAATTCACCACCGGCCAGAAACTTGGCGGCTTCGCCCGATACGGCGGTCAGGTTGGGCTCAGCCAGGGTACGCAGCAGGCCGACGCGCTCAAAGGCTTCGATGGTGGCGTCGACGTTGCGCAAGCCACTGCTGGTCGGGTCGCTCTGGACATAGTTGCCCGATGCGCCGCCCGATAAGGTGCCGTTGATGCTGTAGCCGGGGCTGTTGGCGAAGGTAAATGTATCGCCGCCCAGCCGTCCGATAATGGCGTTGGTGTCAAAGCCTAACTGCTTGATGGTCGAGCGCTGCACTTCGGCCACACGGACCTTAAGCATCACCTGATCCTGCCCGCGAATGGACAGCATGTTGATCACGTCTTCGGGCTTGGTCACGAAGGAGGCGGCCAGACGCTGGATCTGCTCGGCCTCGCCATTGTTGGACACCAGACCCGACAGCAGGATCTTGCCGTTCAGGCTTTGGGCTTCGACCTGGGCGCCGGGGAACAGGCGTGAAATGGTGTCGCTCAACTGATCGGTCGGCGCATCGACTCGGATATTGAGGTTGAGGATCTGACGGCCCAGACCGTCGAAAAAGATGGCGTCAGACTGACCCGGAGCCACACCCAGCACGAAAATGCGCTTAGGCGTTTTCAGCACGGCATCAGCCACAGCGGGGTTGGAAACGAACACGTCGCGCGCTTCGACCGGCAGGTCGACTATGGCGGAGCGGCCCTTGGGCAGGTTGAGCACCTGAGTTTTGACATTGCCGCTTTGGGTGGTGACGCCCATACCCTGAGCGGATTGCGCAGACGCTTGATGGCCGGCGCAGGCGAGGGCTGCGGCGGCCATAAGGGCAGGAAGTATGAAAGGTTTCAGTCTGATCATCGCGAAACTGTGACCTCCGAGGCCTGTCCGTTACGGAAGACACGCACTGTATTTGACGTCATTTGACTGGTATCTTCGGGGGTGACGCGGCCGCTGGCACCACCGGCATCAGCATATGAGCGCAGCATCAGCGACAAAGACCCCTGCGAACGGGCCAGGGCGAGAGCCTGACCATCTTCGGGGCTAAGCTCCAGTGTGGCGGTCGCGCCAATAACGGTTTGCTGATCGGCGGCGGCCTGAAGGTTCTGGTCGATGGCCAGAACCTTGATGTTGCGTAAGACCGGCTCAACCACCTGCATATTGCCATTGCCATTGGCACGCGGGATTTCACGGCTGACCATGATGTCGACCCGGTCGCCGGGCAGGACGAAGCCTGCGGCGGCATTCTCAGCCGAAATTGGCACGGCCATGGCGCGCTTGCCGGGCTCCAGCATGACGGCCATGAAGCCACCTTCGTCGGCGCGCACGATCTTGCGGTCGGTGATCGGCTCGTTCTTGGTGATTTCTTCGCGGACCACGCCGTTCAGATAGGCTTCCATGCCCGCGGTGGGGGCCATTGCTTTTTCAGCGGCATCACCGGCTTTTTTAGCCGCGGTTTTGACCTTGGCCTCGACCTTGGTTTCTTCTTCGGGCGGCAGAGGGGTGGTGACTTCGCCATCGGTGACATAGGCGGGGACAAGTGAGGCTTCGGGCCATTCCATCCAGGTCAGGTCGGCTTCGGCCAGACGTTCACCGGGCTTGAGATCGCGGGCGGCAACCAGAACCTTGACGGTTGGCACCTGCACGGCAGCGACCGCTACCTGAGCGGAGGCGGCTTTCGAGCCCTTACCGGCGACCAGTCCGCGCACGACAAAGGCCAGCAGTAGTGCTGCGATCGCAGCCACCCCGAACACGACGATGCGTGATGCCTTCATGAAGTCTATCCCTAGTTTGCCCTTGGTTTTGACCTTGGGCTGTGGGCCGAGCTATGGCGCACATGTGAATCAATCCAGGTTGACCATGTCTTAAGGGTGGTTAACGTCTGCCTAAAGAAAGACGGCGATGCGTTAATTTCTTAATTTGATGGTGTTTTTTCGCTGTATCTTAAGAACCTCCCCTGTTGCAGGGGAGGAGGGAGGTCTGATTTATCAGACCGGAAGGTGGGGTAAACCACGGCTCGAAGATTAACCCCCTCTTTGGGTTAAGGCCACTTAACCCAAAGCTCCCCCTGCATCAGGGGGAGTTCTTTTCGATTACAGCCCCGCCAGCTTAAACAGCGCACCGCTGGGGGCAGCGAGCAGGGCGCCCGCGAAAATGGCAACCCCATAAGGGATGCCGCCCTTATCGGTCATCAGGCGCTGCTGCCAGCCGGACATGGTGTCGGTGCGGCGCTTAAACAGCTTACGCAGGATCAGGAAGATCACGGTCAGCGCCCCGCCCATCAGGGCGACATAAAACACGAACGGCAGGGCGGCACTCAGGCCGAGCCATAGACTGGCCGCCGTCATCAGCTTGGCGTCGCCGCCACCCATCCATCCGGCGGCGAACATGGCCATGCCGGCCAAAAGCACGGCAAAGGCCAGAAGGGTATGAAGACCGATCAGTATGGGATTCAGCCCCAGCAACAGGGCGGCTGGATAAAAACCGCCGGCCAGAATAAGGCACAGGCGGTTGGAAATGGTCATGGTGCGCAGGTCGCTTATCGCCGCCCAGATCAGGCAGACCGGAAACACAAGCATAAAGACGATACCGGCGATGTTCATGGATATATCTACCTGGGACAATTTATGTCAGCTCAAATCTAAGAGCAATTCTAACGCCCCAAATCTAAGACAGGGTATTGAACAATTGCTTAAGCTTATGACGCGTCGGTTTCGCCGCCGATGGCTTCATCGATTGTGTCGCCAATATAATTATACATGCCATCCGTTTTCTCGGAGTAACTGCCGATGGCGGTAACGATGCCAAGGAATATCAAGGCGCAGATCAACCCATATTCTATGGCCGTGGCGCCGCGTTCATCGCGGATGAATGTCTTGATCATGAGGGATTCTCGTTGAAAGCAAGGTCGCGCGCCGCATACGCCGATAAAGTAAAGGCCGCAGACAACTGCGTATCTGCGGCCTCATTTAGTATTAGATCTTGCCGATATTAGGTGGTCGGCGCGGCTGGAGCGGCGGCGGTAGGCAGACCGTCTTCAACCGACTGGAAGGTGCTGGTCAGCTTGGTGCCCAGCGTGCCCAGCACGGTGATCAGAGCGACGGCGATCAGGGCAGCGATCAGACCATATTCAATGGCCGTGGCGCCGGATTCGTTCTTGGCGAAAGACTTTACAAACTTGATCATGAGGAAGTTCCTTAAAGGTTAGATTTGGGGTTGTTGATCCATTTACTTGTTTCGGGCCCCTGTAAATGGGTCAATGTCTCCCGAACACGAGATTGAATTTAACGCAGCGTGATTAATTACGAGTAAATAAATAAGATTTTTGCAAAATTTTCTATAGTTAACAGGTGTTTACTATGAACTTTTGTTAAGTTTAATTTTCATTAAATATGTTTGCGCATGAATTAAATCATATTTTCCGCGTTAATATTGCATTTAGTATTTTTAAATATTTTTTGTTTACCCTTTTTCTAAACCGGACGCTTAGGGGTTCGGACTATAGTGATGTCACGCGCCCGCCTTAAGGGGGGCCTTTTTGAGACCAGAATGGATTCTTATATGACCCGTAAACTTAAAGCGGCCCTATCTGTGTTTGGTGTCTGCGCGCTTATGGCGGCGGCTCCGGTGCAGGCGGCGCAAAAGCTTCAGATCGAAAAGAACCATGCCACCCGCATCGCCTTATCGGCGCCCGCGGGCAATGTCATTGTCGGCAATCCCGATATCGCCGATGTCACGGTGGTCGATACGCGCACTATCTTTATTGTCGGCCGCAGCTTTGGCCGGTCCGGGGTCACTATTACCGATAAGTACGGCCGGGTGATCTTTGACGGCGATGTGGTCGTTAGTCAGGCCTCGAACGCCAAGGGCGTCGTCACCGTCTATAAGGGCCTGAAATCTTCATCCGTCATGTGTGCCGCCACCTGCCAGACGCAGGAAGATGCGTCGGGCGTTGTGACCTCTACCGAAGTGGCCTCGGTTCCCTAAATCATGTTCAATGCGGTGCGGCGTTACAGATCATGGCTGACAGCGGCGCGGCGACAGGCGAGCGCGGGACTGCGCGACCGCAAAGGCAGTGCGGCGGTCGAATTTGCCTTGATCGCCGGGCCGCTGATCCTGCTGATTTTCGGCTGTCTGGAACTGGCGCTGTTTATTATCGTCAGCGTCTTGCTGGATAATGCCACCCAGGCGGCGGCGCGCGAAATCCGCATGGGCATACTGACCGGTGAAAATTCCGACGCCACCAGCTTTCGTCAGCAAATCTGCGACAATATGGGCTGGGTCGCGGCCACCTGCATGAATGACCTTCAGATCGATGTCGAAACCTTTGACAACTTCACCGGGGTCGACCTGACACCGCCGATCGTGGAGGGAGAGTTCGAAGAGGCCAATTTCAGCTACGATCTGGGCGGATCGAGCAGTATCCAACTGGTTAGCGCCTATTATTCCTACAGCCTGATCACGCCGATCCTTAGCTCCGGTATGGCGACTCTGTCCAATGGGGATGCGGTTCTGACCACCCAGGTCATCTTTAGAAACGAGCCGTTCTGATGGGTATTTTGCGTGCACTCAATCCGTTTAATACGCTGCGCCGGTTCGCCAAAGACCGCCGGGCCGTGTCGGCGGTGGAGTTTGCGCTGATCGCGCCCATTCTGATTACGCTTTATCTGGGGTTGGCGGAATTGACGCTGGCCATGATGGCGTCGCGTAAGGCGTCGCACCTGGCGGCTTCGATCGGTGATCTGGCGGCCCAGTCGGAAAGCCTGACCAATGACAATATGGCGGATCTGTTTGAAATCGGCGACAGCATCATCGCCCCGTTTGATGGCGGTAATGCACTCAGGGTGCGCGTGACCTGCGTGACCATGGATAAGACCGACAATAAGGCCAAGGTCATCTGGAGCGATCCGCATATCTGGACTGAGAAGAACACCAATGACTCGCCGGTCGTGTCGGCGATCACCACGGCGCAGCTGCCGGTGGGGCAGAGTCTGATCGTGACCGAGGTCGAGTATGATTACGACTCGCCGCTGCACAGCTTTTTGCCGGCGCAAACTCAGTTTACGGATACATTCTATCACCACCCCCGTAACGGCAGTGTGGTGGTGAGAAAAACGTCTTAAAGCGTGATCAGGTCGTGCCTTCGAGCACCGACCGGATCAGCTTAAGTTTGGTTTCGGTCTCTATGCGCTCCTCATGCGGCACGCTATCGGCGACAATCCCGCCCCCCGCACACACCCGCAAATGCCAGACGCTGTGGTCGTCTTTTTCAAGCGCTATGGTGCGGATCAACACGCTTGAGTCCATGCTGCCTTCGGCATCGATGATCATCAACGCCCCGCAATAGGGGCCGCGCGGGGCCTCAAGCTCCTGAATGACCTTCATCGCCTGCACCTTGGGCGCACCGGAAATCGACCCCGGCGGGAAGGTGGCGCAGATGACATCGGCGGCATCAAGACCGGGCGAGAGCTGCCCGGTCACGATCGAGACCAAATGATGAACGCTGGGATAGGTCTCTAAGGCATTAAGCGCGGTGACCTTAACCGATCCGACTTCGCTGACCTTAGACAGATCATGGCGCATGAGATCGACAATCATCAGGTTTTCGGCGCGGTCCTTGGGGCTTTTCAGTAGGGCGTCACTTAAGGTTTTATCGGCAGCCGGGGTAGCGCCGCGCGGGCGGGTGCCTTTGATCGGGCGGGTCTCCAGATGGCCGTCGGGGCTTAAACTTATGAACCGCTCCGGGCTGTTGGAAATGATAGCGCGACCCTTCAGCCGCAGCGCTGCCCCAAAGGGCGCAGAACCGGCCCGGTTGAGGTCACGCAACACCCGGCCCAAGGTGACATCCTCTTTCAGCGTGCCCTGCCAGCCGCGCGCCAGATTGGCCTGAAACAGGTCGCCGGCGTGAATTTGCTGGATCAGGTTAGACACCTTGTCTTCGTGAACCTGATCGCTGGTCTCTAAGGTGAGCGGCGCACAAACCAGCGGGCCGTTGCGGATCAGGCCGGTCGCCGGATGCTTAAGCGCGGCATTGAACGCCTTACGCATCGTATCGGCGGCATTGCGGGCGGCATAGTCGTCGCGACCGCGGCCCAATGACAAAAGCGTGCGCGTCCTGTGATCAAACGCCAGCACAGCGGGGTAGCGCAGGATATGCAGTTCCGGCCAGGCCTTACGCCCTTCGACACGGAACGGACGTTTTTTGAGGGCTTCGAACCGCATGCCCATCTCGAATGACGCCAGCGCGATCACGCCGCCGGTAAAGGGTGGCAGGTCGGTTGTGGCATCGCCGCCGATATGGGCGGGGTGGGCCGCCGTTTTAAACGGCGCAATCGACTGTTTCAGAAGGCTTTTCGGGTCGGTGTCGTCCTCAAATTCCAGCGTGGTCACGCCGTCAGGATAGCAGCTCAGGTACGACCACCGCCCCTGCGGGCCACCATCGGAAATCAGCCCCACACTATGGTCGGTTTCAAACCACGCCTCAAACAAAGTCTCCGGCGCCACGAACGGCAGCCGGATCACATGCAGGTGGGTCAGGGGCGTGGCAAAAGCCGACATTCACAACAACTTGATTCGATTATAAGCATTTGAAGGATCACACTAATACTAGGTTAAAGCCCCTGTCCGCAACTGCCCTCTCTTGGTATTTCCGTATCGGTCCTTAAGCCTATGGATGGAGGTCCATTGATCCTTGTGTGCGCCCAAATCATAGCAGATTTCGGGCGCATATTTTTATGTTTATCACCCCAAAGTTGCCCTTCGGGTACTTTGGGGTGGGGCATACGGTCAAATCGAAGCTCGAAGCGGTTCTTCGCTTAGATTTGGCTTTTCCACCCGAAAGGTATTGGCGCTTTGCGCCAAACTTTCGGGTGAGGTTCATCTAAACGGCGGTTCATCAAAAGCCCGCAGCTTGCGCGAATGCAGCCGCGATCCGGCATCGCGCAGGATGTCCATAGTCTTGATGCCTATGTCGATATGCTCCGAAATCGCCCGTTCATAGAAATGGTTAGCCTGACCCGGCAGTTTTAGTTCGCCGTGCAGCGGCTTATCCGACACGCACAGCAGCGTCCCATAAGGCACCCGGAACCGATAGCCTTGCGCGGCCAGCGTGGCACTTTCCATGTCGATGGCCACCGCGCGTGACTGCGAAAAGCGGATAGCGCTTAAGGAATATCTCAGTTCCCAGTTGCGGTCATCGGTAGTGACGACCGTACCGGTACGCAGGCGGCGCTTAAGCTGATCGGGGTTTTCGCCGGTCACTTCGACGCAGGCCTGTTGCAGGGCGACCTGAACTTCGGCAATGGCGGGGATCGGGATTTCGACCGGCAGCACATCATCCAGCACATGATCGTCACGCAAGTACGCGTGGGCCAGCACATAGTCGCCAATGCTCTGAGACGGCCGCAAACCCCCGCAGTGGCCGATCATCAGCCAGGCCTGCGGGCGGGTCACCGCCAGATGGTCGGTAATGGTCTTGGCGTTCGATGGCCCGACCCCGATATTGACCAGGGTAATGCCCTGACGGTTCGGCGCCAGCAGGTGATAGGCCGGCATCTGGTGCTTACGCCACGGCGAATTCGCGATCAGCTCCAGCGGGTTTTGAGTGTCGCGCGTGATCAGCAGATTGCCGCAGCACGACAAGGCTGTGTACGGACTATCGGGATCCTGAAGCTGCTCCAGCGCATATTTGACGAACACATCTACATAGCGATGATAGTTGGTCATCAGAATATAGCCCTGAGTGTGTTCCGCCGGGGTGCCGGTATAGTGCTTAAGGCGGGCCAGCGAAAAATCCGACCGCAAACCATCAAACAGCGACAATGGGTGTGATCCATCGGCATTGCGCACTTCGTGGCCGTCCGCGACTTCGTTGCCGATCAGGGCCAGTTCGGTTGCCGGAAAAAACCGCGCCAGATCAACGGCGGAGACGCTGTTGAGATCAAGATCGGCGCCATCCAGCACATAGGGGTAGGGAATATCCTGATCTGACAGGCCGACCTCGATCGTGATGTCGTAATCCTTTTGCATCAGTTCGATCTGTTCTTCGATGAAGTCGCCATAAAGGTCAGGGCGGGTGATCGAACCGGCATAAACGCCGGGGCGCGAAAAGCGGGCAAAGGCGCGATTGACGAACGGATGGCGGTGACCCAGCACCGGCGTGTCTCCGTCGTCGTCTTCATCGACGCCGTTCCAGGTCACGATAAGCTTGGGGTAACAATAGCGGCCTTCGGCGCGCATAGCCTTTGACGGCTTGGTCTTATCAGCCAGATAGGCCTGAAGGTCAGCCTGTAGCTGCGTCACCGAAGTCTGATACAGGGTTTTAAGGTGAGTTACGGCGTCATGGGCCGTTGCGTGTGTTGTTATATTTTGCAGTGTCATGGCGATACCTATCACGCGGTTTTGGTTTTGACCAGTAGCCTAAGCTACGCTGAATATGTCTCAGTCATGTGGCGCGATTATTATTAATATGCAGCCTTTGAGGGAAATTTATTGGCCTACCCCCAAATGTTCTGGTAGCCATTTGCCGGGCCCGATTCGATACATAAGGTTAGGGGCGGGGCTCACAAGGGGTTATAAAACATGAAAAAATTAGTTCTCGTGGCCGCAGCCGGTGCTGCGCTGGCCGCTTTGTCGGGCTGCGCCACCATCACGCGCGGCACCAATGATGTGTTCGTCGTTGAAACCGATCCGAGCGGGGCTGCGGTTAAGACCACGCACGGCTTTGCCTGCGACGCCACGCCGTGTTCGTTCAAAATGCCGCGCAAATCCGAGTTCGATGTCACCATCACCAAAGCCGGTTACAAGACTTGGACCGGCCATGTGACCAACAAAATCTCAGGCGGCGGGGGGGCGGCTATGGCGGGCAATGTTCTGGGCGGCGGGATTATTGGTGGGGCGGG
>DDPE01000032.1 GCA_002342035.1 Asticcacaulis sp. UBA2476
GCCTGAGTGAGGCTTTGGGGGGCGTGGTGGCGGCGGTGTCGGGGAATGGGGCATGATAAGACTATTCGATGGGCGGCAATCATTATTTCCTATCATATTAGTTTTAAATTTGATCGCGATAAAAACTCAACCCTAAGCTCAGAAAATTTGAACAATCGCAGGCCTTGCGATCCGGATCTGCGTTAAAACCTTGAGGCGGCGCAGATTCTGGCTTATGGAACCTAAAGTTCACTCACGGCGTCCGTACTCAGATAATGTTATCCCAGCGAGCCAAATACACCATCCGCGCCATGCAGGAATTGGCCAAGGCGCCAGCGGGTGAGACCTTGCAGGCCGGGGAACTGGCCGAGCGCATCAAGGCGCCGCTGCATTTCCTTGAGGGTATCTTGCTGGAACTGCGCCGCGAAGGGCTGTTGATTTCGCGCCGCGGACGATCCGGCGGCTATGCTTTGGCTAAGCCTGCTGATCTGATTTCCATTGCTGATCTCATCCGTCTGGTCGACGGGCCTCTGGCGCTGACGACCTGCGCCAGCCGTACCGCCTATGCTGAGTGTGAGGATTGTCCGACCCCCGAAGATTGCCAGTTGCGCAATATTCTGGTCTCGGCCCGTGACGCGGTGGCGCGGGTGCTGGAAGGGGCGACGATTGCCAGACCTATCCCAAATCTACCGGTAACATAAGTTTCAATAGGGCCTGTGCATGTTAAGCGTTCTCGATATCTTCAAGATCGGCATCGGCCCCTCCAGTTCACACACCGTTGGCCCCATGCGCATCGCCACGCGCGCCCTGGCGGATGCAGCAGCAGCCGGTGTTTTGGATAGGGCTGCCCGCGTGCGTATCGAGCTTCAGGGCTCGCTGGCCCTGACCGGCATAGGCCACGGCTCGGATAAGGCCGCGGTGCTGGGGCTGTTGGGCGCAGAACCTGATACGGTCGATCCCGACTGGGCAGAAACGACCTTTATTCAGCTTAAAACTGCCACCGAAATCGCCCTGCACAACGGGCCGGTGGTGCCGTTCAATTTCCGCCAGGATGTCGATTTTCGCGGCGATATAGTCCCGCGCCTGCATCCCAATGGCCTGTGTGTACGGCTTTATGATGTGGGCGGCGTGGTGATTTTCGAGCGCACCTTTTACTCGGTCGGCGGCGGATTTATTGCCTCAAGTGAGCAGTTATCGCGGCCCCCTGAAAACGACCTGATCGGGATTGCGGGCAAGGGCGCTTTGCCCTTTGGGTCGGCGGCGCAATTGCTGGAACATTGTGCGCAGCATGGCCTCAATATCTATGACGTGGTGCTGGCCAACGAAGACGCCAAACGTCCGCGCGCTGAGACCGATGCCGGGCTTAAGCGCATCTGGGACGCCATGAACGGGGCGATTGATCGGGGGTTACGGATTGACGGTATCTTGCCGGGGGGCCTGAGTGTGCGCAGGCGCGCCTCAAGCCTTTATGAGACCCTGACGAGCGAAAGCCACAATCAGGAATCCGAGCGGCTATTTGACTGGCTGAACGTGTTTGCGATGGCGGTGAACGAGGAAAACGCCGCCGGTGGCCGCGTGGTCACGGCCCCTACCAATGGCGCGGCGGGGATTATTCCGGCCCTGATCCGATATTACTGTGCGCAAGATGGCTGGACCGATGAGGATACGAAGGCGGATGGCCGGATCGGACGGTTTCTGCTGACGGCGGCGGGCATCGGCATGATCTATAAGCAGCGCGCGTCGCTATCAGGTGCTGAAATGGGCTGTCAGGGTGAGGTCGGTGTGGCCTGCCCAATGGGGGCGGCGGGGCTGTGCGCGGTATGGGGCGGCACGGCGGCGCAGATCGAACACGCGGCTGAGATCGGCATGGAGCATAATCTTGGGCTAACTTGCGATCCTGTCGGCGGGCTGGTGCAGATTCCGTGTATCGAGCGCAACGCCATCGGCGCCGTCAAGGCCGCCAATGCCGCGCGACTGTCTTTACGCGACTCCAGCGAACACAAGGTCACGCTGGATCAGGTCATCGAGACCATGCGCCAGACCGGCCTTGATATGTCCTCAAAATATAAGGAAACCTCACAAGGCGGTTTGGCCGTCAATGTGGTGGAGTGTTAGGACGCCTTTGATGTCTGCCAGCGTTCACGAATATCATTCAAGAAGGCTTCGGCTTCTGAAGTCGATCCAAAAATTCGTTTTGGAATCAATATGGCTGATTGGGGATTAGGGTAGATAAAGATAATTTTCTTTGACTCGACAATGTCATGCAAACCTCCCCATTTATACCGGCTTTCCTGATCTGGAAGGGAGGTAATGAGTTGCTCATCTGTTGTCGTTACCTGCATCTCACCGTTAGCGAGGGGAGTCTTTTTAAATACCAGCAGGCATCGCGCCAAAGCCCATCCCTGAATTAGAATTGCACAAACTACAAAAGCCAACGCAAAGCTCAGGAAAGCGTACATAACCCGCTTTCCTGAATCTAGATCGCTAAGTCTTATGTAGCTGATTGCGGCAACCATTAGAGGAGTCGGTGAAAAGACAAGCCAGGATTTTAAATGCCTATAATGTCGGCCAAGAAAATGTAGATTGAAGTCCGCATATTCCTTGAAGGTAATTTTATACGGGGGCAGGGAAATGGTCTGGCTCATGCCTTTTTATGATTGCGGCCCTCGGAAAAGGCAAGGGGCTCGTTTGCCAATTATGTAAGACGTTAGCGGCGAAAAGTTACGGTTTAATATAACCGCTATCTACCAGCCAGTCGCGCAACCGTGCCGGCCAGTCATGGATGGATTTAAGCGATGATCGGTCGCCCATATTAAAGGCATGGCCGCCGCGGGCGAAATAATGCACCTCAACCGGCACATCATAGGGCGCATAAAGATCAAGCAGGGTGTTGAAGGTCGTAACCGGCCCTTTGTCATCATAGGCGGTCAGAAGAAACGCGGGCGGCGGGGCGGTCTCAAGCTTGGCGGGTAATCCCAGCGGGCCGGCATAGATTTCGATGATGAAATCAGGACGCGCACTCACCCGCTCGACCGGATCGGTGGCTTTGAGATCGCCGTCAAAGCCTGAAAAACTGACCATGTGGACTAGTTCGCCCCCCGCAGAAAAGCCCATCACCCCGATGCGATTAGGGTCAATGTCGTAGTGGGCAGCATGGGCGCGGACATAACGAATGGCGCGCCTCAGATCCGCCGCCCCGTGGGCCTCTATATCGTAATCAGCCTTACCGTTATCTTCGCGCCCCAGCCGGTATTTCAGCGCAAAAGCGGTGACGCCCAGCCCTTGCAGATATTTGGCGGGTTTTATCCCTTCGGAATTGAACACCAGATTTTCATGGCCGCCGCCGGGGACGACGATGATGGCCGTGCGGCTATGGCGGGCCGGATCGGGGGCATAGACGGTCAGGGACGGGTTATGGACGCTGCGCACCCACCAGTCGGCGGCTTTTTCGGGCTCGTCTTTCAGGGCTTCAAACCCCGGCGCGCCGTCTGGCCACAGGTGGGTGACGGTTTGGCCGCGAGCGCTCAAGGCAAGGCCCGCCCACAGGACGAACGCGATGGCGGTTCTAAACATGATTTTTAGCTCCCCGAATTATAGTTTTGGGGCAGATAAATCTATAAACAGACCTTAAGCAAGGGTTTCGGTGGCGGCCTTGTCGGTATCATAATCGGCGGCGAACCTCAGTTCGCGGATAGGTCGCACGATGTCGATGGATTGCTGATAGAGCGGGTCAGCCTTATAGGCATCCAACGCCGCCTGATCCTCAAATTCGCCGTAGACCACCACATCGACGACATTGCCAAGTTGATCGACCTTTTCATTGAGGGCGATCTCCAGCTTTGAGGCGTGGGGAATCTGGGTGAGGATACTCAAACCCTTTTGGACCGTAAGACGGTCAACCCCGTCCTTACAGCTAAACATGACTATGTGTCTGATCATGGCTGAGGTCATAGAATCTTGAGAGCCCGAAAACAAGAGCCCTGTCCTCTAAAGCAAAGCCTTTTTGCGTGTGGCATTGATCAGGTGTGCGGCCGCAAGCATAAGCGCACCCACTATGCTCAGCGGGGCCTCAAAAGGCAGTAGCGGCGGATAAAACGCGGCAATGCCCAGCAGGAAAATGCCCAGTCCCCCAAAGCCGGAGATACGGTAATCGCGCCAGCCGCCGGAACGCCCAACCGCCCACACACTCAAGGGGGCCGCAATCAGCACCAGTATTTGATGGATTAGCTCGCTTTCGCTGAACTGACCAAACACCGGCAGGCCCGCCGCTAATACCGGCAGGATCAGGCAGTGCGCCAGACACAGGCCCGACAGGCCAATGGAGGCGGCGTCCAGCATCTGCGTCGTCGGTTTATGAAAATGGCTCTGACCCATAAAAGCAGATTCCTGATCGTAACTGAACACAGCACATATGTTATAGCATAACTTTTTTCAAGGGCGCGGGCGTCCTTTGTTTGTGTTATATTGTAACACTTAAGCTGTGTCCAGACCTAAAAGCAAAATGTGCGATTACCGAGCCGGTTCGATATGTACCACCTTATAGCCCTTGTCTTTCAGGGTTTTCAGGATCAGTGGCATGGCCTGAGCGGTAACCTCTTGCGCATCGTGCAACAAAATAATGCCGCCCTTGCCGCCGAGATTTTTCATCAGGCGGTCGGTGACGGTTTGGGGCGTTTCATTGGGGAGCCAGTCATCGGCGGCGGCATCAATCGAAAAGACCGTGTAGCCGCTGACCTTAAGCGCGTTCATCAGATCCAGCGTCTCCCCCAGATACGGAAACCGGTAAAACGGCGCGGCGTCCTTACCCAGAGCCTTGGCCGCCGCATCGCGGGTGGCATCGAAGTCCTTGACCTGATCAGCGGGCGATAACTGGTTCATATGATCGTGCTTATAGCTGTGCAGACCGGCGCTGTGACCGTCCGCTACCACCTGCCGCGCCAGATCGGGATCGGCCGTCAGGTTATTGCCCTGCATAAAAAAGGTGGTCTTTACGCATTGTGCTTTCAACGCATCCAGCACGCGCGGCGTCGTTTCCGGGCGCGGGCCGTCGTCAAAGGTGATGACGACTTCATCTTTCGCCAAGGCTAAAGGGCCATGCTGCGCGGTGCCGTAAGCCTGCCCTTTGTCGCCTGATATGTTAAGCGTGCGGGCGGTGCCCAGCGCATCAGGCCCGCAGGCATTGGCATTGGCCGCACCGGCAAGCAGCACAGCACTGAGCGCTAAAACCGAACATTTCATATGACTTCCCCGTTTTATTTTTATGTGGTCATCTTTATGCCCGCAAAGGCCCCTAACGACCAGAGGGGGTGTGAAAAATTTGGGTCGGTTGACTTGGAAGCCCTGCCCTTTACAACGGTAATATAGATGTGAGGGAACGGAATGCGCGCGATCCTGCTGGCCCTGATGGCCGTTTTGACGATTACGGGGCCCGCCGCTGAGGCGCGTCAGACTTCTTCGCTCAATGCCGGATGGCTGTTTAAGCGTGAGGACATTCCGGCAGCGTCGGCGGCCAGTTTTGACGATAAGGCCTGGCTGAAGGTCACCTTGCCGCACACCTTCAATGCCGGTGATGGCGCCGATGGCGGCAGCTATTATCGCGGGGCCGGGTGGTATCGCAAAAGCCTTGATCTCAAACCCATGACCGCCCGCGATAGGCTTTATCTGCAATTCGATGGGGCCGCCCTTGTGACCGAAGTGTGGGTCAATGGCACCCGCATCGGCCGCCATGACGGCGGCTATTCGACCTTCCGCTTTGATATTACGCCGGCGGTTAAGGCGGGCTCTAACCTGATTGCGGTTAAGGTTGATAATGCGGCCTGGCCGCACATCGCGCCGTTGGGCGGGGATTTTACCATCTTTGGCGGGCTATATCGCGGCGTATCGCTGATCCAGACGAGCGACGCCGGATTTGATTTGCTTGATCACGGATCGCCGGGGGTTGCGGTCACAGCCACGCTTAATGCCCGTCGTGAGGCCGAACTTAACATCGTCACAAACTTGCGCAACAGCCGCAAAGGCACGGCCAATCTGACCATCCGCACCCGTATCTTTAGCGAAGGGCGTGAGGTGCTGGCGCTGTCCAAGGGTGCGCGCCTGCGGGCGGGGCAGGTCGTGCAACTAACCCAGGCCGGTATTATCGTCAGGCCCAGACTGTGGAACGGCCGCGTCGATCCGCACCTCTATAATGTCGTCACCGAAGTGTCCGAAGACCGCGGCCTGCTTGACCGGATGGTAACCCCATTTGGTGTGCGCACCGTTGAGTTTGATGCAGGTCGCGGTCTGTTGCTCAACGGTCAGCCCTATGCGGTGCATGGTGTTAACCTGCACGCCAGTCGTGCCGGTGTCGGGGGGGCGATGTCAGCGACTGACATTTCCGAAGACTTTGACATGTTGGATGAACTGGGGGTCACCGGGGTGCGGCTGGTGCACTATCCCCATGCCCAGCGTGCCTATGAGGAAGCCGACCGGCGCGGGATTTTGATCCTGACTGAGATTCCGATCAACAGCTTGGTTGCCGACACGCAAGCCTTCCGCGCCAACGCCGCCCAGCAGGTGCGCGAACTAATCCGCCAGAACATCAACCACCCCAGCGTCATCGCCTGGGGGATTGGCAATGAGGTCTACGCGACCGAACCCTATGTGGCCAACATCCTGATGGAACTGAATAATGTCGCCATCGAAGAAGACGACAGTCGCCCGACGATCTATGCCCACTGCTGTCAGGCCGATAATGACCCCAAGGCCCTGCAGAGCCAGTTGATCGGCTTTAACCGCTATTTCGGCTGGTACTCTGATGAGTTTGCGAAAATGGGCACCTGGGCCGATGCGTTCCACAAGGCCTTTCCCGGAAAGCCGTTTGCGGTCACCGAATATGGTGCAGGCGGCAGTGCGGGTCATCAGCAGGAGCCGCCAGCGCGGACCGATCCTGTCTCTGGCTGGCACCCTGAGCAGTATCAGACCCTGTACCACGAAGCGAACTGGGCCGAACTGTCACGTCGGCCGTTCATATGGGGCAAGTTTGTCTGGCAGGGCTTTGATGCCGCCTCTGATGGCCGCAACGAAGGCGAGCAGGCGGGCATCAACGATAAGGGCCTGATCACCTATGATCGCAGAGTTAAGAAGGATGCGTTCTATTTCTATAAGGCTCAGTGGTCGCAGGCCCCGCTGGTCTACATCACTTCGCGTCGCTATACGGATCGTAAAATCGCCTCGACCGACGTGAAGGTCTACAGCAATCAGCCAAGTGTGACCCTGAAACTCAACGGCGCGGTCATCGGCACCCAAAAGCCGGTCGGCGGGATCGTGATTTTCAAATCCGTGATCCTCAAGGAAGGTATCAACGAAGTCACTGCCGAAAGCCCTAAGACGTCGGATAAGGTAGTGTGGCGGTTGTCCGTACCCGTGCCGTCACTGGTGCGGGCCGACCGGCCCTAGGCCTCAAGTTCTCCAGATCTGTAAAGTCGATATGCTAAAGGCGGGATAGATTTTTCGTCTGACAATGAGTTTAGTTTGATGAAATCCTCATCAAGCATTGCATCGTAGTAATCAGCGATTATGTAAACACCAATAAGCCTTACTCTATCTTCCTCGTCTTCAGATATATCGCTTTTGACCAATATTTACAGCTTGACCACATTGTCGGCGAAATCGGCCGTGCACCGAACTAGGGCGCTGGTGATGCAGCCAAATTCATAACAGGTATCAACAAATCTTAGTATTATTCCATTCCTGTGTTCTAATCCCAATTTAAAATCTCCAGATATAATTTATAGCCCCATTCATATAGGGGGAGGAGTTGAAACGAAAGGTGCCTTATGACCGCTAACCCCCATACCCTGCGCGTCGATATCTGGTCGGATATTATCTGTCCGTTCTGCTGGATCGGTAAGCGCCAGTTCGAGATCGCTCTGAAAGATTTCGCGGGCCGCGATCAGGTTGAGGTTCATTATCATGCCTTTAGGTTGTCGCCGGATCAGCCGGTGACGCCGGTCAAAGATATGCTGCAACTGAAATACCGCATGACCCCTGAGCAGGTCGTTCAAAATCAGGCGCGGGTGGTTCAGATGGCGGCCAGCGTCGGGCTTGATTATCATCTGGAAAGTACCCTCAACGGCGATACGCTGAAGGCTCACCGCCTGATCAAATTAGCCGAAGATCACGGTCTGGCCGCCGAAATGATTGAGCGGCTTTACCGCGCCAATTTTACGGAAGAACAGTCGCTGTTTGACGATGCCGTACTGGTGGCTCTGGGCGCAGAGGTCGGGCTTGAGGCTGAGGCCGTGACCACCTTTCTGAAAACCGATCGCTATGCCGATACGGTGCGTGAGGAACAGGAGTTTATTACCTCACGCGGGGCGCAGGGCGTGCCGTTCTTTGTGCTCAACAACCGTTATGCCCTGTCCGGGGCGCAGCCGCCGGAGGCCTTTACCCAGGCGCTGAATTCCGCATGGAAAGACATCGCGCCTCAGATCACAGAGGGTGATGCCTGCGGGCCTGATGGCTGTGCGATATAGGTCTGGACAATGTGATGCCCAACCTGTAACGAGATGATATGACCCAGTCCGCTTTCATCGTAGCCGCCGCGATTATTATCATCACCGAACCGGTGGTGGGATAGCGCGCGTCTGAGGTCAGAACCGTCGCCAACCCGCCCAGGAGGCGGGTTTTTTTATGCCGGTCTCCTTTGTATTTTGCATTAAAGGAGCCACCTATGTCGCTAAATTCCCAGCCGAAACTGTACATGCTGTGCGGCAAGATCGCCGCCGGTAAATCGACCCTCAGCACCAAACTGGCCACCCGGCCCCATACGGTGGCGATCAGCGAAGACGCCTGGCTGGCGCGGCTTTATAAGAACCAGATCTCAAGCCTTGATGACTATGTTTTCTATTCGGCCAAGTTGCGTGATGTGGTCGGCCCCCATGTTGAGGATATGCTGCGGGCGGGGCTGTCGGTCGTGCTCGATTTTCCGGCCAATACCCGCACTCAGCGCCGCTGGATGCGTCAGCTCTGCGTCAATGCCA
Organism: Asticcacaulis sp. UBA2476; assembly: GCA_002342035.1. Classification (GTDB taxonomy): domain Bacteria; phylum Pseudomonadota; class Alphaproteobacteria; order Caulobacterales; family Caulobacteraceae; genus Asticcacaulis. Next base: position 9,000 of record DDPE01000032.1, read on the forward strand.
ATGCCGGTCATGAACTGCATTTTCTCGACACGCCCGATGAGGTCTGCCGCCAGCGCCTTAAGGCCCGTAACTTAAGCGGCACACATAATTTCGCGGCCAGCACGCGTGATTTTGGGATCGTCAGCGGGTTTTTTGAACCACCCCATGCCGATGAAGGTTTTGAGGTGATCCGTCATGAACTGATGGCGCTGGCGTGAAGGTGTCAATTCAGTGGACGGCGCAGGGCCGGGTAGGTATCGTTTCGGCGTTTCACCACTAAGGGGATGATGTCCATGAAGCTTTACGGCATTGCGATTATTCTGGGTCTAATGGCGGCCTCATCCCCGGTGTGGGCGCAAACTACGACGGAGACTAAGCCCGCAGAGGAGGCCAAGGCTCAGGAAGGCGCACAATCCTCACAATGGATGAGCGATGTCAAAGGTGACAATCTGCAATCGGCCGTCATGACGCCCATGACGGATCTGAACCTGCGCAAGCTTGAGATACCGGAGATTTTGCTTAAAGCCTCGGCCAATGCCTATGACCTGACCGGCATGGACACATGTCAGGCTTTAGGGGCCGAAATCAGCCAGTTGAGCGATATTCTGGGTATCGATTTTGACGCTCCGGCCCTGACAGATGGACGCAGCCTGACGGATAAGGCCAAACATCTGGCCGGACATGCCACAGTCGGGGCGGTACGCGACGCCAGCGGCAGCCTTGTGCCCTTCCGCGGCATTGTGCGTAAGGTGTCGGGCGCGGATAAATACCAGAACGAGATCGATACGGCGATTGAAGCCGGGCGTGTGCGTCGCGCCTATCTCAAAGGGGTCGGCATCACTAAAAACTGCGCCCCGCCCGCCGCACCACTTTGGTTCGTGCCGGAAAAGGCCGCCGCTAAATCTGCGCCGAAACCCCAGACCAAGCCCAAAGCTAAAACCAAGCGCTAATCATTTCGCTTGCGATGGCCGTGGCAGGCGGTAGTCTCATGCCTTCATAGATGAGGGATGCTGTCATGACGCTTACCAAAGCCATCAAACTTGCCGGACTGGGTGTGGCGCTGATAGCCCTGACCGCTGCTGACACACCCGCGCTGTCGCCGCAGGAAATCGTCGATTCCGCTCCGGTCAGCGCGTGGAAGGATATCCCGCCCGAAGACATGGTTGTGATCCGCTTTAAGGACGGCACCTCATCGGTTCTGCAACTGGCTCCGGAGTTCGCGCCGGTTCATGTGGCCAACATCAAGACTCTGGTGAAAACCGGCTGGCTGAATAGCGCCGCCCTGATCCGCGTGCAGGACAACTATGTCACCCAGTGGGGCTATCCCGATGCCGAAGAAGCCCCCCTGCCTGCCGGAGTGATCAAGACCCCGCCCGCCGAATATGAGCACACGCCGACAAAACACTTCAAACCGCTGACCTATAAGGATAGCTTCGCCGCCGGGGTTGGCCATGTCGCGTCATGGCCCGTGGCGACGGATGGCAAGAGCCAGTGGCTGACCCATTGCTATGGCATGATCGGCGTGGCGCGCGATGTCGCCCCCGATACCGGCTCAGGCAGCCAGCTATACACGGTCATCGGTCAGGCCCCGCGCGCGCTGGACCGCAATGTGACACTGGTCGGGCGGGTGATCGCGGGGATGGAAAATCTCAGCGCCCGTCCGCGCGGCACCGAAGAGTTGGGCTTTTATAAAACCCCGCCCGAAGGGGGCCGGTTTACGTCTGTCACTCTGGTCAGCGACCTGCCCGAAGCGGAGCGCCCAAGGTTTCAGGTCATGGATACCGACAGTGCGACCTTCGCCGACTGGGTTAAGGCGCGCGCCAATCGTTCCGGCACGTTCTTTGTGAAATCAGCCGGGGCGATAGACATCTGCAACGCTACCGCCCCGATCCGTAAGGTTCCGTAAGGCCTATTCTGCTGGCTGAGTTACCGGATTCGGCTTTTTGCGGCCATGGAACAGACGGTCCAGCGCCAGATAGATGACCGGCGTCGAAAACAGCGTCAGCACCTGCGACACCAGCAAGCCACCGACCACGGCCACACCGAGCGGCTGACGCAATTCAGCCCCGGTTCCGTGGCCGATCATCAGCGGAATGGCCGCCAGCATGGCCGCAATCGTGGTCATGATAATTGGCCGAAAGCGCGTGATGGCGGCTTTGTAGATGGCGTCCGCCGCACTCAGGCCGCCGTTTCGCTGGGCATCGAGCGCGAAATCGACCATCAGGATGCCGTTCTTTTTGACGATCCCGATCAGCAGGATCACCCCGATCAGGGCCATGATTGAGAAATCAAGCTGGAACAGCCACAGGAACAGCACGGCACCGATACCTGCCGACGGCAGGGTCGACAGAATGGTCAGCGGCGTCGAGAAGCTTTCATATAGCACGCCCAGAATGATGTAGACCGCCAGTACCGCCGCTAGGATCAGCAGCGGCTGGCTCTTGAGCGAGTCCTGAAAGATGAGGGCGGCCCCTTGCGGCTCACCGGTAATGGTGTCGGGCATATTGATTTCACCGCGCAGACGCTCAATGTCCGCAATGGCATCCCCCAGCGCCACCCCTTTGGGCAGATTGAAGGAGATGGTCACTGCCGGAAACTGACCGTAGCGGTTGATCGACACCGGCCCGGAGGTCGGAGCTTCGCGGGTTGTAACTGCCGATAACGGCACCATTTCCTGCGTCAGGGGTGAGCGCAGATAGAAGTAATCCATGCTGTCAACGCGCTTGGCCAGTTCGTCATCAATGCCCAGAATGATCTTATACTGATTGACCTGAGTCTGGAATTCGTTGACCTGACGCTGGGCATAGGCATCGTACAGGGCCTGATCGATATCATCGACGTTAAAGCCATAGCGCGCCGCGGCCACCCGGTCGATGGTCAGGTTTTGCATCCGCGCCCCCAGTTGCAGGTTGTGGCGCACGTCGCGAAAGCCCGGACTGTTGCTCATGGCGTCTGTCATACGCTCCGACCACTGGGCCAGTTCGTTGTAGTCCTGCCCCTTAAGCACGTAAACGTACTGAGCTGATCCGCCGCCCGCCGACAGGTTGATATCCTGAGCCGAGCGCAGCGACAGGGTTATGCCGGGAATTTTCGCCGCCTGCGGTCGTATGCGGTCGATGAACTCTTCGGACGACACATCGCGGTCGCCGCGGTCTTTGAGCACGATGAAGAAGCGCCCGTTCGACCAGCCGCCACCGCCGCCACCACCGATGATGTTGTTGAAGCCGGAAACCGCCGGGTCCTTGGCGATGATGTCCTGAAGCAGCTTTTGCTTAACCAGCATGTCTTCGTAGGAAATGTCATCAGCGGCCTGAGTGGAGCCCTGCACAAAGGCCGTGTCCTGCAACGGGAAAAAGCCCTTGGGTATCCACATATAGCCCGCAACCGCAATGGCCACGGTGATAAAGAAGGTTATCAGGGTCAGACCCTGATGGCGCAGCACGACCTGCAAACTGCGGTCATAGAGGTTTTGCAAGCGGGTCGAGAAGTCCTTACCGGTATCGCGATGTTTCGGGGCCTTCATGAAGCGCGCGGCCAGCATGGGGGCCAGCGTCAGGGACATGACAACCGAAATCAGCAGGGACACTGTGATGGTCACCGCAAATTCAAAGAACAACCGTCCGACAATCCCGTCCATAAACAGCAGCGGAATAAAGGCGGCAATCAGCGAGAAGGTGATCGACAAGACCGTGAAGCCGATCTCGCCCGCCCCTTTTAAGGCTGCGGTTCTGGAATCTTCGCCCAGTTCCATATGGCGGTGGATGTTTTCGACCACCACGATGGCGTCATCGACCACGAAGCCAACCGCGATCACCAGCGACACAAGGGTCAGGTTGTTCAGGCTGAAACCCAGCACATACATGGCCGCAAAGGTCGCTACCAGCGATGAGCCCAGCACCGCCGCCACAATCAGGGTTGCCGACACCTGACGCAGGAACAGGCCCATAACCAGCACGACGAGGATCAGGGTAATAACCAGCGTCAACTCGACTTCGTGCAGGGAGGCGCGGATGGTGCGGGTACGGTCGTTGAGCACTTCGACCTTGGTCGTGGCAGGCAGGGCCTTGGTCAGGTTCGGCAGAGAGGCGCGGACGGTATCGGCGATCTTGACGACGTTTTCACCGGGCTGACGGGTAATGGCGATGCCCAAGCCGCGCTGGCCATTCGGGAAGGCGGCGGAATAAAGGTTTTCCGGCCCCAGAGTAACAGTCGCCACATCACGCATATAGACCGGCGTTTGGTCGCGATAGGCGATGATGACGTTCTGATAGTCCTCAGCCGAAAAAATCTGGTCATTGGTCGCAAAGGTCGACAGGGTATTGCGCCCCGGCACGGTACCCTTGGCGCGGTTGACCGAGGCTTCCTGCAGGGCAGTGCGCAGATCCTGCATCGTCAAACCGTAGGAGGCCAGACGGTCAGGCTGAGCGCCGATACGGATGGCCGGTTTCTGGGCACCGAAGATGCGCACTTCGCCCACACCCGGCAACTGATTTATCTGACGGGCCAGATTGACATCAGCCATGTCCGAAAGCTGGGTCAGGTCCATGTACGGATCATTGATCGTCAGGATCAGCACCGGCGAGTCCGCCGGGTTGAGCTTTCGCCAGGTCGGCAGGTTCGGCATGTCGTCGGGCAGACGCCCGGACACCGAATTGATCGCCGCCTGTACTTCCTGGGCGGCGCTATCGATATCCTTGTTCAGCTCGAACTGCAGGGTGATATTGGTTGACCCGATCGAGTTGGATGAGGTCATTTCCGTGATGCCGGGAATGGCTGTAAAGGCCGTTTCCAGCGGTGTGGCGATTGCGGATGCCATAGTATCTGGCGACGCACCGGGCAGGCCTGCGCTGATGCTGATGGTCGGGAAATCGGCTTGCGGCAAGGGGGCGACCGGCAGGCGCGGGAAGGCAAACACGCCCAAAAGCACAATGGCCAGAGTCAGAAGGGCCGTCGCCACCGGCCGGTTAATGAACCACGACGAAAAGCTGGAATAGCTGCCTTGACCCGTGCTCTGGCCCGATTTTGTCTCTTTCGGCTGCGGATGATCCATTATTTGGCCCCTTGCGCGGGAGCCTTGGCCGCCGGTTTGGCAGCCCCTTTGGAGGCAATATCTTCGCCACCGGGCTTGACGCGCTTGACCGGGGCATCCGGTTGCAGGCGAGAATGGCCGTCGGTGACGATCTCGTCGCCCGCCGCCACGCCCTTACTGACCACCACATAGTCATCGTTCTGATAGGCGGTCTCGACCGGCACGATCTGAGCCTTATCAGCCACGATTTTAATGACAAACGGCCCTTCGAGGCCCGGACGGACAGCCACGGTCGGTAGGGTCAGGGCATTGGTGCTTTCGTTCAGGGAAATATCGGCGACCACGAACTGGCCCGGCCACAGGGTTTCACCGGCATTGTCAAAGGTCGCGCGGATCTGCACCGTGCCGGTGCCGGCCTGCACCACATTATCGAGCGCGCTGATCCGTCCGGTCGCCAGAACCTCACCTTTTTCGCGGCCCACGGCCTTAACGGTGATGCCGCCGGAACGCTTCATGCCTTCAATCAGATCGCCCTGCACCGTCTGCGGCACGGAAAAGACGACCGAAATCGGGTTGATCTGGGTGACGGTCGCCAGTCCCTCAGTCGAAGAGGCGCTGACCAGATTGCCCGGATCGACGCGGCGGATGCCGATGCGGCCGGATACTGGCGAGGTGATGCGGGTAAAGGACAGTTGCACGCGGGCGTTTTCCACCGCCGCCTCATCCATCTGCACCGCGGCCTTGGCCTGCTCGACCGCCGCCTTTTGCTGATCAAGGGTCTGCTGCGGGATGGCGTTGATTTCGGCCAGAGATTGATAGCGCTTGAGATCAGTCTCCGCCACCAGAAGTCGGGATTTATTCGTCGCCAGTTGGGCCTGCGCGCTTTGCAGGGCGGCCTTGAGGCTGCGGTCATCAATCACCGCCAGCAATTGGCCTTTTTGAACAAACGCGCCTTCATCAAACAGCACCTGAGTGAGCACACCGTCGACCTGCGGGCGCAGGATCACAGAATTGAGTGAGGTCACCGAACCGACCACCTTAAGGTCATGGGCAATGGTGCGGGTTTCCGCCCGAACGGTCACGACCGGCACCGGCGGGCGGCCCTTGCCCTTGTCATCACTTTCACCCTTGGGCCACAAAAAGAACGCGGCGGCCGCGACAACAACGACACCGGCAGCAATGGCCAAAGGGACGGGTTTGATCATAAGGGGCTCTTGAAAATCAGGCTGAACGCAAGGGGAGGTGAAATCGCAACCGAAGTTCTGACAATTTCGCTACCAAGCCTTTAACGTGGCACGTCTGAAAATCCTTCGCAAAAAATAAAATTCACCGATGAAAAAGAGCAACAGGACATTTAGTAGCATCCAAACAAAGAAAAGCCCCCGAAACGCGCCGGGGGCTTTCAAGTTTCTGATGATTACAGGGACGCAATGATCAGGGATAAGATTTGGGCAAGGATAGTTTTAAATCAGGGAGACGCTTCATCAATCAGTTTGCGCATGGCCTCAAGATAGGCCACAAAGGCGGCGCGTCCGGTTTCAGTCAGGATCACCGTCGTTTGCGGTTTCTTGCCCACAAAGGCCTTGGTGATCTCGACATACCCGGCCTCTTCAAGTTTGCGCAGTTGCACCGACAGATTACCGTCGCTCGACTGGGTTTTTTGCTTGAGCGTCGTGAAATCTGCCGATCCGGCGGTAGACAGATAGGCCATGACCCCCAGCCGCAGGCGTCCGTGGATAACGTCATCGATACGCTCGATATTAAAATCGTCCATGCCTCAGACTTTCTTGGCCTGCAACATAATGACCAGACCCGGCACAGTCGCAAACAGGATCAAACACGCGGCATAGGCCAGAAACTGCTCAGGCTCACCGGCCATGAAGGAGGTGCCAGTGGCACCTAAGAATGCCCCAAAACAGACGAATTTCAGCCAACCCTGACCGGAAATGGCCGACACGATCCACCAGCCGAGGCCATACAGCACAAGGATGGCCGGGGCCAGCATGGACATGGTCGCCTCCATCTGCTCCATATGAGTGCCCGCCACGATCAGGCACATGGCAATGACAAAGATGGCAAAGCCAATGCCTGACCAGATATTGCCGATGGCGACATTCATGGTGCCGCCGTGACCGTATTTTTTGATCGAACCCCGAATACTCAATACGGCCAGAACGGCATAGATCAGACCGGCACCCAGCCAGTTGACGGCACTAAACCACGGATTGGGCATAGGGATCACTTCAGTCCAGAAGCCGTAATGAATAAGGCTGGCCGCCCCAAACGTGATGCCCGCCCAGAACAGCGACCCGCCGTTGATAATCGGGCGACGCCCACCATCCTGAGCCAGGGCCTTCATGTAGTCGATATCGTTTTTTAGCGTCAAAGGATCTGACATGTTACGCGGCCTCCTTGCCGTATGATTATTCCCGCCCATCCTGAGCATGCGTATAATTGCAAAAAGACTTTATTTTGTAAAGTACTTTTTATGGGTCCGAGATTACAGATTTGTTATCTTGCCAAAACATTGTTTAGCGCTCTAGTTTCATACCCAACGAAACCTGCCGCATTTCTGCGAATAAGGTTATGGCTTTCATTGTTGTGGGGCGAAGCGATCCTATATGACTAAGACCGAACTCCTCTCCGGCGCTCATAAGGGCGCGTTTCTGGGCCTGTGCATGCTAATGGGTGTGCTGTCGCCCGCTATCGTCAGGGCTGAAATGACCACACAAAATACCACCGCCACTGAAAGTCCTGATCCGCGCCAATATCTGGAAGAGGTCGAGGGTGAAAAAGCGCTCGACTGGGTGCGCGCCCAGAACGACCGTACCCTGACCCAGTTGATGAAAGACCCGCGTTTTGAGAAAAACCGTGAGGCGGTGCTCAAAATCGTTGAAGCCAAGGACCGTATCGCCTCACCAGGCTTTGCCAAGGGCGGTAAGGTCGATAACTTCTGGCAGGATACCGACCATGTGCGCGGCATCTGGCGGCGCACGGACTGGAGCGCCTACGCCGCCGATAAGCCAGTGTGGGAAACCATTCTTGATATCGACGCCCTGTCGAAGGCAGAGGACAAGAACTGGGTTTATAAGGGCTCCAACTGCCTGCCGCCCGATGAGACCCGCTGTCTTCTGAGCCTGTCGAACGGCGGCAAGGATGCTGTGACCGTGCGCGAATACGACACGGTCACCAAGTCGTTTGTGAACGGCGGCTTCGACCTGCCCGAAGGCAAGCAGGTCGTGGTGTGGAAAGACAAGGACACGCTTTATGTGTCGCGCGAATGGATACCGGGAGAGGTCACACCATCTGGCTATGCCTATGTCACGCGCGAACTGAAACGCGGCCAAAAGCTTGAGGACGCCAAGGAAATCTTCCGTGGTGATGCGGCCGACATGATGGCCTATCGTTCGGTGCTGCGCGACATCGACGGTAATTATGTGCTGGACATGCAGACCCGCCGCCCGTCCTTTTTTGAGGTGATTGATCAGTTTATTACGGCTGATGGCGCGGTCAGTTTCCCCTTGCCGCTGACCTCTGAAATGTCGGCCTATTATGAAGGGCAGGCGGTCTATAGCCTGAAAGATGATTGGACGAGTGCTGCGGGCACCAAATTCACCTCCGGCAGCGTGATTGCGTTTGACCTTAAGGCTGGGCTGAAAGACCCGAAAAACATTGAGCCGGTGGCGGTGTTTACACCTGATGCTCACCAGTCGGTCGAAGGCATTGCCCAGACCAAAAACCATATCGTCCTGCAACTTTTGTCGAATGTGACCGGCGAGGTCAGAAGCTATAGTTTCAAGGGTCGGGCCTGGTCGTACAAGGCTATTAAACTGCCGGAAAATGCCACCTTGTCGGTCTCATCGGCCGATGACGATTCCGATAAGATTTTTGCCTATTCAACCGGGTTTATCCAACCCTCGACCCTGTACCGCGCCGATGCCGGCACCGGTGAGGCCGAAAAGATCAAGTCCAGCCCCGCGCGCTTTAACGCTGAGGGCCTTAAGGTCGAGCAACGCTGGGCGACCTCCAAAGACGGCACCAAGGTGCCTTACTTTGTCGTGTCGCGCGCAGATACCAAGCTGGACAGCAATACGCCGACGCTTCTCTATGCCTACGGCGGATTTGAGATTGCCATGACCCCGTCCTATTCCGGCGGCATGGGCAAGCTGTGGCTGGAGAACGGCGGTGCTTATGTGCTGGCCAATATCCGTGGCGGCGGGGAGTTTGGACCGCAGTGGCATGAGGCGGGGCTGAAAACTAATCGCCAGCGTATTTTTGATGATTTTCAGGCGGTGGCCGAAGATATCATTGCCGCCAAGCTGACCTCGCCGCGCCGTCTCGGCATCATGGGCGGATCGAACGGCGGACTTTTAATGGGCGTGCAACTGACCCAGCGGCCTGACCTGTGGAACGCCGTGGTCATTCAGGTGCCGCTGCTGGATATGATGCGCTATCATACCCTGCTTGCTGGCGCGTCCTGGATGGGTGAGTACGGCGATCCGGCGGACGCCACGGAGGGCGCGTTCCTGAAATCGATCTCGCCCTACCACAACCTGAAAACCGGCGTGAAATACCCCGAGCCGTTGTTTGTGACCTCAACTAAGGACGACCGCGTTCACCCCGGTCACGCCCGTAAGATGGCGGCTAAAATGCAGGAGATGGGTCTGCCGTTCCTCTATTATGAAAACATCGACGGCGGCCATGCGGCGGCGGCTAACCTGCGCGAAACCGCCAAACGCAATGCCATCGAGTACACCTATCTGATGCAAAAGCTGATGGACAAATAGTCTGCATCTTGAGGCTGGTATGAATTTTTGCTACCGTTGGCATAGGAGGCGCCCATGGTCGATAAAATCAGTATAGCCCTGCCCAGTGACATGCTGGTGGCGATCAAATCTGCCGTGGCTTCGGGGGAGTATTCGACCACCAGTGAAGTTATTCGTGAAGCCCTGCGCGACTGGAAACTCAAGCGCAGGGTAAATGAGTTGGAATCCGACGAATTGCGACAGCTTATCCGTCAGGGGCTGGAAAGCCCCACAGTGTCTGCCGAGGATGTTTTTTCGCGGCTGAAGTCCAAGTACAGCGCACTGATTGAAAGCCATGCCTCAACAGATGCCGAATGATTTTCACGCTGACGAAATTTGCGGCGCAGGATATCGAAGATATCGGCGACTTTATTGCACTCAATAATCCTGCGCGTGCCCTTTCCTTTATCGAGGAAATCCACGTGGCCTGCAGGGCCCTGATCGACACGCCGGCCGCTTACCCGGCCATAGTTACATTGGGAGACAATATTCGGCGGGCCCCGTTTCAGCGCTACCTTATTTTCTATGCGGCCACGGCATCCGAGTTAAGGATTGTTCGTGTCCTGCATAGTGCCCGCGATATCAATGCGCAGATGTTTGTCGTATGACTGTGCGCCTGTTCCAATTGAGATCTAATTATTCTGGCTATGGCGGTTCTTGATGGCGTGGGCGAGGCTGGCCTCAAAGTCCATCATGATATCGGCAAATTCCGCGCTCGATAGCTGCTTGCGGCCATTCTGGGTCTTCTGCATCCGGAACGTCCAGAACGACGAGACGTGATTGAGCGTCCCGATCGAGTCGCCCAGTTCGGCAAACAGACTTAAGCCATTAAACAGGAAGCGCCTGAACGGCGCCGGATCACGGCTGCGCACCAACGCATTATAGGCGGTGTCATAGCTGTGCAGGGTGCGCCCGGCCCTGGTCAGGGTATCAACCACGCCGCGCGCAATCCGTGGGCGGGCTTTGCGCAGATAATCCTTGGTCAGTTCATCGAACGACCCCGACGGCTGGTAGGAACCCAGGCCCGTCAGCACTTCGCGCAATTCGTCCTGAAGTTCGACGTGCCGCCACTTGTAATACAGAAATCCGCGCCACGAAAATATGCCGTCGCGGAATTCTTCGTCCGACATCCCCAGCGCCTTTTGCAGCGGGCGCAGTTCGAGGTCGAGTTTATCCGATAGAATCTTGTTGCCGAGTTTCAGCGACGCCTTACCCGCATCAACGCCGATGGCTTCAAGCACCAGACGCTCGATCTCCGCACTGGTGAAACTGGCCATGCGGGTCAGGTCGGCTGAGGACAGACGCAGATAACACAGGGCGGGCTTGACGCCTTTGCGCGCCAGCGTATCGCGCACCAGAAACGGGTCCAGCGACGGCAACTGATCGAGATATTTCAGAATACGCACGTCCGGGCTTTTGCCTGGATCGTCCATATTGAGATAGGTCTTAAGCGTCTGATCAAAGCCGATCTGGTCGATGAAAAACGACCGGCCGCCCAGACGTAGGTCATGAGGATCGAACGGCAGAATGACCTTGGTGACCTGACGGCGCTGATTGTGATAAAGCCCGCGCTCGTTAACCCGCAGGCTGTGTTTCAGGATAATAGCGCGGTTAAGCTGGCTGTTTTCAAAAAACGGCTGTTCCTTATAGGTCGGATCATCCGCGTAAAAGACATAGACCTGCGACAGGTTTAGCACCCGGCTGGTGGCCGAGGTAAAGGTCAGATTGCCAAGATTACGCACTTCGCGCGTCGTCTTGAAATGGCTCTGAGTTAAGGCTTTTGCCAGTGCGGCCATAGGGTACTCTTTGTTACGCGAAGGGGGGCGCGGCCATCCTAAAAGGCCACGCTGTCATGTTGGGTGATGTTGAGCAGGCTGTCCTCGAAATCCATGAGGACATCGACATATTCCGGCGCCGACATCCGCATATGAGGACCGCTTTGGACCATGCGGTATTTCCAGAAGGAACCGATGTGGCCCAGAATCCCGATATTCTCGCCCAGCTCATAAAACAGGCTTGGGCCATCCAGCAGAAACCGGCGGAACGGGCCGGGGTTTTTCTGCTCGACTAACGCGGCATAGGCCTGATCATAGACGGCCAGCGTCCGCCCGACGCGCTTTATGGCTTCAACGATGCTGCGCGCCAGACGCGGGCGGGCTTCCTTAAGGTATTCTTTAAGGCTGTCTTCTGAAGTGTTGTAAGGCTGATAATTGGCCAGCCCGTCCAGGACTTTGCGCATCTCTTCCTGAAGCTCGATATGGCGCCATTTGAAATACAAAAACCCGCGCCATGAAAAAATGCCGTCGGAGAATTCTTCGTCGGTCATGCGCAAGGTAGCTCTGAGCGGCCACAGTTCCTTATCCAACTCATTGGACAAAATCTTGCCGGCCAGCTTGACCGAGCGATATTGCAGGGCTTCGCCAAAGGCGGTGATCACCAGACGCTCAATCTCGGCATTGGCAAAGCCGATCATCTGCTGGACATCGACCGGAGAAATCTTGAGGTAGCACGGCGCCGGTTTATAGCCGCTGCGCGACAGGTGCTCACGGACCAGAAACGGATCAAGCGACGGCAGCACATCCAGCAGTTTCAGAACCTGAACATCGTAGTTCTGATTGAAGTCGTCGGTGTTGAAATAGCTGCGCGCAAAACTGTCGAAGCCGATCTGATTGACGAAGACCGAACGGCCGCCCAGTTTCAGGTCATTCGGATCAAACGGCAGGATAACCTTGGTGGCGGTGCGGCGATGACGGGAAAATAACATGCGCTCATTGGAACGCAGGGTGTGCTTGACCAGTATCGCCTTGTTCATCTGCGAGTCCTTGAAAAAGGGCTTCATCAGATAGGCTTTGTCCTTGGCACTGCTCAGATAGATTTGCGACAGGTTGAGCACTCGGCTGGTCGATGCCGTCTCGCCCAGACTAGCCAGATTACGTACATCACGACCGGTGGCCGTTTGCATCCCAGCGGCATTGTCGTTCATTTTCCGAGCGGACGCGTTCATATAATGGGCTTTCAGGCAGTCAGTTTGCGGTGCTTTTTACGCTTACTTACCAGGCGTTCGAGATGCTGCACGGTCTTTGCGGCCTCGCGGTGGTCAGCGAGATCAATCTCATTCAACCGGGTAAGTGTATCCAGATGGATATCAACTACTTCGGGGTCGGTATCTTCACCCAATGCTACCGCATAATCGTTTAAAGAGTGTGTAGCCTGTTCAATCAACCCAAGGCGTAGCGCGTGCGCCCGCTTTTCAGTCTGCATAATCCGCCCGACCATGTAGTCGAGCAGTTTCTTATCTAGCCCGCCGCGCGCCTGCATCAGGACGCGCAGAGAATTCAGCTCAACCGACAGGGTTTGCTGGAATATCTCACGCTGCAGATTGTCGGCGGACTGTTCAATATCGTCGATCCGGCGCAGAACCCCCTGATAGGTCGTATGAGTTTTGCGCCGGCGGCACGGGCCGATATAATTGGCTGAAACGACGAAATTGCGCTTACGCGTCAGGGCTGCCAGAACAGCCTTGAGCAGCACCGCTGTCGAAAACGGTTTGATGACAAACTCATCAATGCCGCAGTTGCGGGCATGGGTAACGTCCTGAGACTTCTGCCGTCCGGTGAGCATCAGCACCGGCAGACGCGGATTAAGAAACCGCGGATCATCCTTGACCGCCGCCTGACGCATGGCCCGCACCAGATCAACGCCGGACATGCCGGGCATTTCCCAGTCCAGAACCATCAGGTCCGGATTATGCGAGGTCAGAAAGCCGATGGCCTCTTCGGCCGAGCGGGCAGGCAGCAGACGCGTGAAACCGGCCCCACGCAGCAACTCCAAAATCATGCGGCGTGAGGCATCATGATCCTCAACGACCAGTATGTTCACTGTCGCCGGATTGATCTTTCGCTGCGCGCGCAAGGTTTGGTAGGTCAGGTTTGACATTAGTCCGTATGATCTTGTGCAGATGCGTAAAAGACTATAGCAAACCTGTTAATTCAAGCTTTAAGCCTTGATAAATCAGAGTTAATTGAAATTAAGCATGATGGCTTACTCAAAATAAACCAAGGTTTGTTAGTGTGAAACCATGAAACGTCGCGCCCTTATCTCTGCCTTGCTTTTCCCTGTCTTCGCCTCGGCCGCACCGCAGGGTCTGGCCAGTGCGCCTAAGGAAAAGAAAAAGGGCGGCGGGGCCAGCTTTACTCAGTTGACGCCGATCAGCGTGTTTATCCCGCGCCGTGACGGTCGCCATTCGACCATGACTATTGAGATGGGTCTTGATGTCAAAGACCCGAAACTGGCGGAACTGGTGCCCGCCTATATCCCCCGTCTGCGTGATGCCTATGTCAGCCGGATTCAGTCCTATGGCCTGCGCCTGCGCGAAAACAGCCTTGTCGATCCGGGCTTTATCACCCGTGAACTTCAGACCGCGACCGATCAGGTATTAAAGCGTTCAGGGGCTACCGTGCTGCTTGGCACGATGATGATCAACTAGGCCGTAAACTCATAAATTTCGCGGTCATGGCGACAGAAAGGGCTAAATCCTGCAAGAAGCCCGACGCAGAGCGGAGCTTACTCTGGTCAAGACGGGTGACGCTACAGGATAACGCCATTTCGTCGTCCGAAGGATACGGCGGCCTTGCACAATCACGACGTCAAAAAATCTTGAAAATGTCAGCATTTCCAGCGATTTTTCTTCTGGTGACTGAACAAGGCCTCACGCACCATGACCGCGAAATTTATGAGTTTACGGCCTAATCTAGCATCTGCCACGAAAAAGCCCTTTGCGGGCGCAACAATGCGGTTTGTATGTATCGTCGCGCATCTTATTCAAAAACCGCTTCACACTTTTTGGGATGCGCTCTAACATACCCTTTCGCTTCACCTTATGGGGAAAGGTTGCGCCATGACTAACCACGGACCATTCGAGCAGGGCCTCAAACTTATGGGTGCGCAGCAGCAGCTTGCGACGCGCAGCCTGCTGAATCTGGTTGAGATGATCACCGCCTCATCGCACCGTTACGCCTCCCAGACCACGGCCTTTGCCGAGGATGCGGTGCGTCTGATGAAAGAGGCCTCCGCCGTGCGTGATCCGCAAGCGTTAACCGACCTGCAAAAAGAATGGACGCAAACCTGCGTCAAATATTCCGAAAATCAGGCCCGCACGACCATGCAGTTTGTTGAACAATGCGGTAAGCAGGCGCTCAATACCGCCGCGGGTGCCAAGGCCATCGTCAAGGGCGATGTCTCTGATGAAGCGCCGCCCTCCGAATAGATTCTCCTTGTCCTCAACCTCCCCAATTTAAAGGACTAAATCATGTTAAAAGGTAAAACCGCTCTGGTGACTGGCTCCACCAGCGGTATCGGCTTGGCCGTGGCCAAAACGCTCGCCGCCAAGGGCGCCCATGTCATGCTCAATGGTTTGGGCGACGCCGCCGAGATCGAAGCCATTCGCGCCGCTATGGCCAAGGATTATGGCGTCGAGATCGGCTTCCACGGTGCGGATTTGACCAAGCCGGATCAGATCGAAGACCTCGTTAAAACCACGCAGTCGAAACTGGGCGGGGTCGATATTCTGATCAACAATGCCGGCATCCAGTTCGTGGCCCCGATTGAGGAATTTCCCGCCGCCAAGTGGGATGCCATTATCGCCATCAACCTGACCTCGGCCTACCACACTATTCACCACAGCTTTGCCACCATGAAAGAAAAGGGCTGGGGCCGGATCGTCAATATGGGCTCGGCCCACGCGCTGGTCGCGTCACCCTTCAAGTCGGCCTATGTAGCCGCCAAGCATGGCATCTTAGGCCTGACCAAGACGATTGCCCTTGAGGGCGCTGAGTTTGGCATTACCTGCAACTGCGTTTGCCCCGGCTATGTGCTGACCCCGCTGGTTGAAAAGCAAATCCCCGACACGGCCAAGGCCCGCGGCATCACTGAGGAAGAGGTTATCAAGAACGTCCTCCTCGCCGCCCAGCCGACCAAGAAATTCGTCGACGAAGACGATATCGCCGAAACCTTCGCCTTCCTGTGCTCGGATGCCGCCAAGTCGATTACCGGCACCCACATTTCGGTCGACGGTGGCTGGACCGCGTAATTTATACCTCCCCAGCTTGCTGGGGAGGGGGACCGCGCGCGCACTTTGCGTGTGGTGGTGGCGGCTACTTACTAATATTGTCAGACTTTTCGGTTGCGCACAGATTTCCAGCCATTTAGTCTCCTTTGAAAAGCTGCAAAAGCAAAACATCAGGGAGAGCGAACATGGTCTGGAAATCGGTGTGCATAGCCGCGTTATTGAGTGCGATGGCCGCATCAGCCTTTGCGCAAACAACTTCACCAAAGACCTGGACCGCCGATAATGGCAATGGTACCTTTACCAACCCTCTGTTTTACGATGAGTTTTCCGACCCTGATATGATCCGCGTCGGCGACTGGTTCTACCTGACCGGCACGACTATGCACACCATGCCGGGCCTGCCGATTTTGCGCTCAAAAGACCTCGTCAACTGGGAATTTGTATCTTACGCGCTTGATAAACTCGACCTCGGCCCGCCGTTTCGGCTTGAGGATGGCAAGAGCATCTATGGTCAGGGCATATGGGCACCCAGCTTTCGTTATCATAACGGCACGTTTTATATCTTCAGCAATGTGAACGGCCAGAAGACGCAGATCTTCACCGCCACCGACCCGAAAGGCCCGTGGACGCGCACCGAAATGAGGCGCTCCATGCACGACCTGTCGGTGCTGTTTGACGACGACGGTAAGGCCTATGCCATCTGGGGCTATCAGGGCATCAAAATGGCCCAACTTACCGATGATCTGACCGACATCGTTCCGGGTTCCGAAAAGGAAATCATCCCGCCTACCGCCGGTATGGGCGAGGGCGTGCATTTCTACAAGTTCGGCGGTAAGTATTTTATTACCTCAGCATGGTTTTCCGGCCGGATGAAGATGCCCGCCGCGCGCGCTGATAACATCTGGGGGCCCTATGAGGTCAATCCGGCCATCAGCATCGACGAAGATTTCGGCATGATCGAGGGGCATCGCCTCAGCGATGCGTGGGCCAGAAGCGACACCGCCCCCTATGTGATTAACCCGCCAAACCCCGCCCCCAATGGCCGTCTGTCGCTGCATCAGGGTGGCATCGTCCAGACTCCTGCGGGCGAATGGTGGGGCTTTTCGATGATGGATTATAACTCGGTCGGCAGGCTTTTGGCCCTGTCGCCGATTACATGGAAAGACGGCTGGCCATACTTTGGTTTACCCGGCAATCTGGGGCGCAACCCACGCACCTGGGTCAAGCCGAAAACTTCAGAACCGCAGCCGATTAGCGTGCCTTATGAACGCAGTGATGCGTTCTCAGGTGCGGCGCTCAAACCCATCTGGCAATGGAACCATCTGCCGGTGGAGGGTAAGTGGTCGCTGACCGAGCGGCGCGGGTTTCTACGCCTGAAATCCCTGCCCGCGACCTCGTTCTGGAACGCTAAAAACAGCCTGACCCAGCGTGCGATCGGGCCGATGTCAACACCGACCGCTATTCTGGAAACCGGCGGGTTAAAAGACGGCGATGTGGCGGGACTGGCTCTGCTCAACCGGCCCTATGCGTGGATCGGCGTTGAAAAAACCTCTGCCGGTTTGGCACTAACCCACCATGATCAGCAGACCGGCAAGACCGCGCGCGTCAGGATCACCGCGCCGCGTGTGTGGCTGCGGGCCGACTGTAATTTCCTGACCGAAAAGGCCCGTTTCAGCTATTCGACCGATGGCGCGACCTTCACACCGATTGGTGATGAATTTACCATGGTCTTTCAGCTCAAGACCTTCCAGGGCGTGCGTTACAGCCTGTTTAACTACAACACGATGGGGGCCGAGGGCGGCTATGCCGATTTCGATGCCATCGACATCCACGAGCCCTATCCGCAGGGGCTGATGAAACCGATCCCCTATGGCCGTACCATCACTCTGAAAAGCGATCAGTCGCCGGCGGGCCTGTCGGTCAAAGGCGGCGCGTTGATGTCCGGACAACCTGTGTCATTTGAAGTCATCGACATGGGATTGGGACGCGCGGCGCTGAAGTTCGGCAACACCTATATCAGCGCGGCCGATGATGCCTCGGTCAGCCTGAAATACGGCAAACCCGGCACCGCAGAAAGCTTTCAGTGGATTGAGACCCCGACCGGCGAGTTGGCGCTAATGTCGCTGACCAACCACCGTTTCCTGCGCCTAGATCCGAAAACCCGCGCCATCACCGCCGACAGCTCCGGCCCGCAATCGGATGGCAAGGACGGGGTGCGGTTTGTGTGGTCAGCGAAACAGGAAAACAGGAAAACAGGACTATCGCTGATCGGTCAAAGAATCTTCGGATTCAGTATTAAGGCTGCCCATCCTGACGCCATGAATATTGCGAGAAACCACAGTGAGTAGCGGCCCAAAACTTTTCTTAGCTTACCGGACGCCCGACTAAAACCATGTCCTAAGGCCAGCAATATGAGCCAATCCAAAAGGAGAAAAGGCCATAATGGGATGTCCTTGATGTAAGCCGCACACAGCAGCATGGCTGCCGACACAACCACACCAAAGATCAGTATCCATTTGTACTTATGGGATGTTCCCATCATTCCACTTGTGCTTCAACCTTTGCGAGGGTTTCATCAGCCATCAGATCGGTGTGGCTTCGACGCCCACCATGCTGAAGTCTGACGCCGCGCTCCAAAAACGCATTAATCAGACGATACCCGGCCTTAGTAGGATGGCTGCCAATCCAAACACCCCAAAGACGGCAACAAACCGCCCGAAGTAGCGTCCAAGAACTTTTTTGGAAGCCCCCGTTGCGCGTGTAAAACCATTACCAAGCACATGTAATACGACCCCATTCAACAAGACAAACGGCATAAGAGGGACACTTTTTACGTAAACCGCACAGCCTAGCATTGCCGTTGAAATCACGACGCCAAATATCAGCAAAAGTTTGTATTTATCGGATGACGGCATGGCGACCTACTTTTTCATCAAAATAAAAACGTCATTACTCCACCTGAGCTTCGACCTTGGCGAGGGTTTCACGGGCTTCATCGGCGGCGCGCTGACGCTCCCACATGCCGTAATAGATTCCCTGCTGGCGCATGAGATTATGGTGGGTGCCGCGCTCAGCCACCACGCCGTCTTTGAGCACCAAAATCTCATCGGCGCCAACCACTGTCGACAGCCGGTGGGCGATCACAAGCGTCGTGCGGTTTTGCGACACCTCATCCAGTGAGGCCTGAATTTCGCGCTCGGTATGGGTATCAAGGGCCGAGGTCGCTTCGTCCAGAATCAGGATCGGCGGTGCCTTGAGCAGGGTGCGCGCAATGGCGACGCGCTGCTTTTCACCACCCGACAATTTCAGGCCGCGCTCTCCGACTTCGGTATCAAAACCCTTGGGCAGAGAAGCGATGAACCCGGCGATCTGGGCCTTATCGGCGGCGTCCTCGATCTCAGCGCGCGAAGCCCCCGCCCGGCCATAGGCGACATTATAGGCGATGGTGTCGTTAAACAGGACGGTATCCTGCGGCACCATGCCGATGGCGTGACGCAAAGACGCCTGATTGACGGTGCGAATATCCTGACCGTCGATTTCAATCGACCCGCCCTTAACGTCGTAAAACCGGAACAGCAGCCGTGAAATGGTCGATTTGCCAGCCCCTGATGGGCCGACAATGGCCACCGTCTTACCCGCGGGCACTTCAAACGATACCCCTTTCAGGATCGGGCGGTCGGCATCGTATGAGAATACCACATCCTTGAACGCCACGGCCCCGGCGCTGATCTTGAGGTCTGCGGCATTCGGATCGTCGACCACTTCGGCGGGCTCATCCAACAGCTTGAACATCGAATCCATATCGACCAGCGAGGTGGTGATTTCGCGGTAGAGCGTGCCGATGAAATTAAGCGGAATGGAAAGCTGCATCATGAAGGCATTGATCATCACAAAATGACCGACCGTCTGAGTGCCGCGTGACACTTCATAGGCCGACATCAGCATCACAATGGTCATGCCGATCGAGAAGATAATGGCCTGCCCCAGGTTCAGCCATGCCAGAGACGTGTAGGTCTTGATCGCCGCTTTTTCGTAATCGCCGGTGGCTTTGTTGTAGCGGTCGGACTCCAGCCGCTCATTGCCGAAATATTTGACGGTCTCAAAATTCAGCAACGAATCCACAGCCTTGGACATGGAATCGGTATCGGCATCGTTCATGTCCTTGCGGATCTGGATGCGCTTATTGGACGCCCAGACCGAGAACCAGACATAGATCACCACCGTGACCACGACGACGACGACATACATGATGCTAAACTGATTGGCGATAATGGCTGAGGTCAGCACAAACTCGATCAGGGTCGGTATAGCGATCATCATGGTCAGGCGGATGATGGTCTCAATGCCGGTCTTGCCGCGCTCGATCACCCGCGACAGGCCGCCCGTGCGGCGTTGCAGGTGAAAGCGCAGTGACAGATTATGCAAATGCACAAAGGTACGATTGGCCAGACCCCGTACGGCGTGTTGGCCGACTGCGGCAAACAAGGCGTCGCGCACCTGATTGAAGCCATTGGACAGCAATCGCGCCACACCATAGGCCACCACCAGAATGATCGGAGAGGCAATCAAAAGCCCCATCATCGACGGCGCTTCACCCTCACCTGACAGAGCGTTAGTGGCCCATTTATAGGTGTACGGAATAAAGACCGTCAGCACCTTACCCAGCAGCATGAACACCATCGCCAGCACGACCTGCATCTGAAGGTCGGCGCGGTCCTTGGGCCACAGATAGGGCTTAAGAAAGTCGATCGTGCCCTGAAAACTGGCATGGGGTCGCGTCATAGGCGCGTTTTGGGGCGCGTTTGAGGGAGATTGCGTATCGGGAGAGGGAGGAGCCATCGAGGTCAGGCGCTTTCGGCAAAGGCTTTGGGAGTCACGCCTATATAGGGCGATGCGCTTTTAAAACCAAACCTTGCGGCCATTTATTTTGAGCCTTTGAATTTTTGTCCAGTTCCGATAGGATTTGATCATAAATAATCATATGGGAGACTGCCCGATGTTGACCCGCCGTTTGTTAATCGCCGCCGCATTGACCTGCCTGACCGCGCCCGCGTTTGCTGCCGAGGCGCTCAAGCCGATCCGCGTGATACTGGTCGGCGATTCGACCATGACGGACAAATCCGGCTACGGCAAAGGCTTCTGCGCGCAATTCAAGCCAGAAGCGATCACCTGCGTCAATGCCGCCCGCGGCGGACGGTCTTCCAAAAGCTACCGCGTCGAAGGCCTGTGGGATAAGGTCATGGCCGATCTGCCCGTCGGCAATTTCGACAAAACCTATGTGCTGATCCAGTTTGGTCACAATGACGGCTCATGGCGGCCGGAGCGCCGCACCGATATTGAGACCGAGTTCGGCCCGAATATCCGTAACTATGTTTATGATGTGAAAAAGGCCGGCGCCGTGCCGGTGCTGGTCACACCTTTGACCCAGCGTCATTTCAAGAATTTTAAAGTACAGAACGACCTGCTGCCATGGGCGCAGGTGACGCGCCTGATCGCCCGCACCACTGATACCACCCTGATTGATCTTTATGCCGAAGGTCAGGCCAAGGTGCAGGACATGGGCATCGCCGAATCGCTTACGCTCGCGGGTCAACCAATTCCGCAGAACGTGCTTGATGCGGCACCTTCCGGTACGACCGTGCCCGCCGTTTTTACCGACGCCTCTCAGGGTCAGGGCAGCGCGCAGGCCTTTGACTACACCCATACCGGCCCCAAGGGCTCAGACTATTTCGGCAAGATGGTGGTCGACCTGTGGGTAAAGGCCGACCCGAAGATCGCGGCCTATGTGATCGCGCCGGAGGAATAGGTGATGTTCTCTGGGCTGTTTGACAATCCTATACGGTACGCTAAAAAGAATTTGTCCGACATATCGGGCGCTGCTTTGATCGTAGCGCGCGATGAAGCCATAATAATATCGGGATCGGGCACCCAATCTACTGAAACGTCCTTGTGAGAATTATAATGTCGAACCTTACCCGCTTTTCCCGCCGCGGTTTTGTGATCGCTGCCGCCAGCGTCACGGCCACGCCGTCCTATGCCCAAACACCGCCCAAACCGATCAATCCGTTAGTGCGTCAGCGTGCCGATGCGCAGATCATGCAGCATGATGACGGCTACTATTATTTTACTGCCACGGTGCCGGAATATGACCGCCTGATCGTACGCCGGGCGCGCACTATTGCCGGTCTGCAAACTGCCGGTGAAGTGGTGATCTGGAAACGCCCTGCGGAGGGCAAGATGGGGGGCTATATCTGGGCGCCGGAAATCCACCATTTTGACGGCCAGTGGCATCTTTACTTTGGCGCGGGCGATAAGGGTGAGCCGTTTCGGGTGCGCACCTATGTCATCTCCAGCCCCGATCCCAATCCGCTGACCGGCCGCTGGGGTAAGCCGGTCTTGGTTGAAATGCCGTGGGATACGTTTAACCTTGATGCCACGACGTTTGTGCACAAAGGCGCGCGTTATCTGTTGTGGGCGCAAAAGGAACCGGGCATTGAGACCAACTCGAACCTTTATCTGGCACCATTAGCCTCGCCGTCAAAGCTGGCCGCCCCGCCGGTGCGCCTGACCGTGCCGACCTATGACTGGGAAATTATCAAATATAAGGTCGCCGAAGCGCCGACCGTGCTGCATCGTAATGGCCGCCTGTTCCTGACCTATTCGGCCAGCGCTACCGATGAGAACTATTGCTTAGGCATGCTGACCGCCAACGAGGACGCCGACATCATGGACGCATCGTCGTGGGTGAAATCGCCGGTGCCGGTGTTTAAAAGCTCAGCCAAAAACAAGGTCTGGGGCCCAGGTCACAACAGCTTCATAACCGATGAGCAGGGCCGCGATGTGCTGGTCTATCATGGCCGAGACTACCAGAAAATCACCGGCAATTCGCTGTTCGACCCGAACCGCCACACCCGCGTCCAGCCCTTTGGCTATACGGCGGATGGCGTGCCGGACTTCGGCGAGCCGGTCGCTAACGGTGCGTGGAAAGACTAAGCAACTGACTACTACGGCGTCAGGCTCACCAGTACCACATCATTGCTGTGCATGGGCAGAGACACGACACCCTTGCCGTCCGCGCCGATGCGGATCGTCTTTTGGGTTTCCGGCGCGTCTTTGGTCAGGGCGTGCATCTGCTTAATCTGAGCGGGCGTCAGGTCTTTCGGGGCACCCAGTTCGACATAGGCCGAATAGGCGTCGTTTTTCTTATAGCCGGTGCGGTGGATTTTCAGCGCATACCTGCCGGGTTTCAGGCCGGTCAGGTTCAGCGTCACGTCGGGGGCGGGGGCATTGGGTACCAGCTTGCTAAAGAAGGTGCCGTTGCTTTTGCCCTGCTGGTCGGGAAGCTGAAAATCCCAGACCACGGCATTGACCGTGCCGTTTTCAGTTGCCGCCCAGACCTGAGCGTCCGCAGACGGAATTTCAAATCCTTTCAACGCATTGAGGTATTTGTAAGTAAACCACGACGCCTTACGGATACCTTCGCGGGTCATCAGACCAAAGCCGCCGTGAAACGCCGCCGATGGCGGGCCGGGTTCTTCAAACAGATCGGAATAGACCCAGTAGCTCATGCCCTGCGCCGTGCCCTGTACGCTCTTGAGCTTGCTGAGGATATAGGCGGCGGCGACGTAACTGTCGTGGCTTAGGTCACGCGGATTATAGCTGGTGCTCCATTCGGTGAAGATGAGCGGCAGACCGGGCAGGTGTGAGGCTTCGATCTCGGCGCGCACCTTTTTCACATCTCCGATAACGGCATCCGGCCTTTTCGAGAGCTGAAGATCCATCTTGCCTTCTTCGTCCAGATAGCCGTAATCAACGCCGTAAGTATGGGTGGTGACGAAATCAACCGGCGTGTTTGTCGCCTTGGCAAAGGCCAGCAGTTCCGGCACCCAGGCCGCCCCTGCCGTCGATGGCCCGCCGACGCGCAGGGCCGGATCGATGGCTTTGATAGTGCGTGCTGTCAGGCCGTACAGCGCAAAATAGGCTTCCTGATCGGCGTACTGCCAAAAGCCGTCGAGGTTCGGTTCAT
Source organism: Asticcacaulis sp. UBA2476 (assembly GCA_002342035.1). Lineage (GTDB taxonomy): Bacteria > Pseudomonadota > Alphaproteobacteria > Caulobacterales > Caulobacteraceae > Asticcacaulis. The sequence goes on from DDPE01000032.1 coordinate 32,906, forward strand.
TCCACACTTCAAAGTACCAGGTGCGGACTTCTTCGATGCCATAACGGCTGATCAGGTGGCGCACAAATTCATTGATCAGCGCCTTCCACATGTCGGGGCGCGGGTGGGAGGTATTGCCTTTCCAGTAAAACAGGGTCTGATCCGACGTTTTCATCGCGGACGGTGTAAAGCCCAGTTCGATGAACGGCTTGATGCCGTATTTGAGCATGGTGTCGTAGAGATAGTCGATCTTCGTCCAGTCATAGACGACCTTTTTATCAACCAGCTTTACGGTGCCCAGATCATCATGGAAAATGTCATGGAAACGCAGATAGCGAAACCCCAGTTCATGGGCGGCGGTTTTAAGCTGGGCCAGATTGGCGTCGCGGATCGTGACGCCGGGATAATCAGCACCCACTGACAAATCGAAAAAGCGGTCAACCGGCGTGGTCGCTTTGGTCAGGTCGAGCGTGACCTGACGCGATGTCGCTTGCGCACGGGCATAGGGTGCTGCGCCTGCCAGAACGCTGGACGCCATAAGTGCCGAGACGGTGCGCCGTGTGAAGGTTTGTGCCATTTGCCTCTCCCGATTATATGATTATACTACAATTGATAGCGCTATCATTTGCACGGGGTCAAGCTATATAAACCCGGCAAAAACAGGGAACCGAAACATGACCGAAGCTTCACGTCGCACGATATTTAAATCTCTGCTGGCCGGTGCGGCCGCAGTGCCTTTGGCGGGGCAGGCCCAGGCGTTTGCCGCTCAGGCATCGGCAAACGCACCCGAAACGCCAAACTGGGGGCGCGGCATCGAAGGACAGCGCAAGGGCGATCTGGGGGATGGGACTTATCTCAACCCGATCGTGGCGGGCGATCATCCTGACCCGACGATCCTGAAAGACGGCGACGACTATTACATGACGTTTTCGTCGTTCTATTCCTACCCCGGTCTGATCATCTGGCACTCGACCGATCTGGTCAACTGGACACCGATAGGGCCGACCCTGTTTAAGCCGCTAGGCACCATCTGGGCGGTAGATCTGTGTAAGCACAATGGCCGCTATTTCATCTATATTCCGGCGGCACCCGATGGCGGGGAATGGTCGATCTATGCCATCTGGGCCGACGATATCAAAGGGCCGTGGAGCGAGCCGGTCGATCTTAACATCCGCGGCTGCATCGACCCCGGCCATATCGTCGGTGAAGACGGTAAGCGCTATCTGTTCGTCAATGGCATCCGAAAAGTCCGCCTGAGCGATGACGGTCTGGCGACCGACGGTGCGCTTGAGGCCGCCTATCAGCCGTGGGTGTACCCCGACGACTGGATCACCGAAAACTTCGCCCCGGAAGGGCCGAAACTGCTGCGGCACGGTGAGTATTTCTATCTCGTCACCGCTGTGGGTGGCACCGCCGGGCCGGTGACCGGCCACATGGTCATCGCCGCCCGCTCAAAGTCCATCCACGGCCCGTGGGAACACTGCCCGCACAATCCGCTGGTGCGTACCTTGAAGACTGAGGAGCCATGGTGGTCAAAGGGGCACGCGACCATTATTGAGGGGCCATCAGGTGACTGGTGGCTGGTCTATCACGGCTATGAAAACGGCTTCCGCACGCTGGGCCGCCAGACCCTGCTGGAGCCGATGGAATGGACACCGGATGACTGGTTCCGGGCGCTAGGTGGTGACCTGTCAAAGCCCTTGCCCAAGCCCAACGGTGGGAAGTTGAGTAAAGCCGGTTTTGCCCTGTCCGATGATTTCAGCCGTGATCGGTTCGGCGTGCAATGGTGCTTTCATGACCCGAAACCCGATGAGATGACGCGGGTGAAACGCGATAACAAATCCTTGCGCATCGCAGGTCGTGGCACGTCGCCCGCCGATTCCTCGCCCTTGACCTGTGCGGTCGGTGACCGATCCTATGAGGCCGAAGTGACGCTGGAACTGGACGGGGCGGCGGAGGCCGGAATCCTTCTGTTCTATAACAATAAGGCCTTTGTCGGGGTAGGGTTCGATGGGGCGCAAACCCGCACCTGGCAATATGCCGAAGACCAGCCCTGGAACCGTCAGCCGGTCGCTTCAAAAACCGTGCGGGTGCGCCTGACCAATGATGAAAACGTCGTCACCTATCATCACTCGGTCGATGGCGGCAAAACCTGGTTGCGTCACCCGACCCGCATGGAAGTGGCGGGTCTGAATCACAATGTCTTTGGCGGATTTCTGGGGCTTAAGCTGGGCATCTACTGTACCGGCGATGGCGCTGTGACCCTGCGGGATTTCAGTTATCGCGCCCTCAACGCGTGATTTGAGACGGCGCGGTGAAGGCCCCCACCACCACATCTTATCGCTGCGCGATTTCGTGCGGTCCCCGGCACCGGCCGCCCGGCTCCCCAACACGTTGAGGAGGTATAAGATAGGGCAGACTTCCTTCTCCTCCCCTGTTTACGGGGGAGGTGGCTCGGCGCTTTAGCGACGAGACGGAGGGGGGCATCTTTGCCTGAATTCAACCACACCTTTGACATTTTGCCCGCAAAGCCTTATCGCCACGGGCATGTCAAATACCCCCTCGACCGAAGCGCCCCGCCGCAGAACCTTCGCCATCATCTCCCACCCGGACGCCGGTAAGACAACCCTGACCGAGCATCTGCTGCTGGCCGGGGGATCTATCCGTGCCGCAGGCCAAGTGCGGGCGCGCGGTGAAAATCGCCGCACCCGCTCCGACTGGATGAAGATCGAAAAAGAACGCGGGATTTCGGTGTCGTCGTCGGTGATGACCTTTGAACACGACGATAAGATGTTCAACCTGCTCGATACGCCGGGCCACGAAGATTTCAGCGAGGACACCTACCGCACGCTTACCGCTGCCGACGCCGCCATCATGGTGCTGGACGCCGCCAAGGGGATCGAGCCGCAGACCCTGAAACTGTTTGAAGTGTGCCGCCTGCGCGACATCCCGATCATCACCTTTATCAACAAGATGGACCGCGAAGCCGAAGACGCGCTGGCCCTGCTGGATGAGGTGGCGTCAAAGCTGCAGCTTGACCCGTCGCCGCTGTACTGGCCTGCAGGTTCCGGCAACCGTTTCCGCGGCATGATCGAGCTGAAAACCGGCCTGTTTTACCCGTTCACCAAGCGCGACTCCGGCGCCGAATATGATCAGGGCCACGACGCCCCCGCCCCCGTTGATGAGGCCGTCACCAAGGGCTGGATGAACGATGACGAACTGAGCGAATTGAAAGACACCGCCGAATTGCTGGAGGGCGGTTTCAAGCCATTTGACGTCGAGGCGTTCTTAGAAGGCCACATGACGCCGGTGATTTTCGGCTCGGCCCTGCGCCACTACGGTGTCAACCAACTGCTTGAAGCGATTGGCAATTTCGCGCCCGCCCCCAAGAAGGTCAAGGCGTCAAAAGCCGGGGTCGAGACCCTTGTTGACCCGACCGAAAAAGAAGTCACCGGCTTTGTGTTCAAGGTTCAGGCCAATATGGACCCCAACCACCGCGACCGCATCGCCATGCTGAAACTGACCTCGGGCAAGTTCCAGCGCGGCATGAAGCTTAAGGTTCAGAACACCGGTAAGCAGTTGTCGGTCAACGCGCCGATCATGTTCTTTGCGTCCGACCGCGAACTGGCCGAAGATGCTTTTGGCGGCGACGTTATCGGCATCCCCAACCACGGCGTATTGCGGGTTGGGGACTCGTTGTCGGAAACCGGCACGGTGCGCTTTGCGGGCTTGCCGAACTTTGCGCCGGAAATCCTGCAACGAGTGCGAGTCAAAGATCCGCTCAAGGCCAAGCACTTGAAAAAAGCGCTGGAATCGCTGGCCGAAGAAGGCGTGACCCAGTTGTTCAGGCCGTCGATCGGGTCGGACTTTATTGTGGGGGCCGTGGGCCAGCTTCAGTTCGAAGTCATGGCTGACCGCCTGGCCAACGAATATGGTTTGGACTGCGTGTTTGAGCCGAGCCCTTATGCAGAAGCCCGCTGGCTGGGCGGAGACGCCGCCAAGGTCGAGGACTTTGCCGGCAAGCACCGCGGCGCCATGGGCACGGATATCGACGAATATCCGGTGTTCCTCGGCAAATCGGCGTGGGAGATCAACTATGTGGCTGAGCGCTATCCCGATGTGCAGTTTTTGAGGACCAAAGAACGGGGATAATAGAATCTCATCTTCATAGACAGTCGTCTATGAAGATGGAAATAGGGGGAGCTTTATATGCTTTTCGGATGGGGTTCCAAACCAGACCTGAGTGAATTACGCACCCAGATGGATGCCGCGTTAAAAGCCGATGTTATCCCAAAGTTGCGGGCCGCGGGTTTTCGGGGCAGCTATCCACACTTCCGGCGCATAAGGCCGGATGGCACTGACCTTCTGACATTTCAGTTCCGAAGAGAGGGTGGCGCGTTCGTCATCGAAATCGCCCGGGCACCGGAAGGCCCTCACGTCACCCATTGGGGGAAGGTTATAGACGCCAAAAACCTCACGGCTTGGGATATAAATGGTGACATGAGAGTTCGCCTGACGCCTGCGGGTATTGCTGGCAGCGATTTATGGTTTCATTTCAGTGACGGTCAGATAGGCCTTTGCGTCAAGCAGGTAGAACGTCAGCTTAGGGCTGCTGAAGCGTGGTGGGCTTTACCGCCTCGACTGCCGCGATAAAGGCCTTCATTTCCGCCGGTGTGCCGACCGTGATGCGGCTCATATGTGGCCATACCGACCAGTTGCGGCCGATAGCCACACCCTTGGCTAGTATCGCCTGCTGCACCGGCTTGGCGGGGGTGCGCCAGTCGACCATAAAGCAGTTACACAAGCCTTTGGTGGATTTATATCCAAGGGCTTCAAGGCTGGCGAGGGTCCAGTCGCGGGTGACGGTGATCGCCTCGACCCGTTTGGTGATCTCTGGGTAGTTTTTCAGCGAGGCGGTGGCCGCCGCAATCGCGGGGACCGGCAACATGTAGGGCGAGGGGCTGCCCCAGTCCATCAGCGGCTTGATCAGGTCGGGGCGGGCCAGTGTATAGCCCATGCGCATCCCGGCCATGCCATAGACCTTTGAGAAGGTCCGCAGGATCACGACATTGGGATGTTTCGCCAAAAGCGCCGTCGATTTCTGCGTCGGGGTATAGTCGATATAGGCCTCATCGATCAGCAATATAGCATCGGATTTGATATTAGCCGCCAGCCACGCGATGTCCTCAACTGGTGTCAGGGTGCCGACCGGATTGTTCGGGTTGCAGATATAGTAAAGTCCGGCATCCGGATCGGCGGCCAGCATGGCCTTGACATCGTGGGCCAGATCAGACGGACGCACCGGCACGTGGGTGACCTTATATCCGGCATCGGCAGCAATACCTGCGGCCATTTCAAAGACGGGGGCGGCAACCACCAGCCCGCGTGTGGCCGAGCTATAGGCGCGCACAAGGCGGTACAGCGGGTCGGACGATCCCGGCCAGGGCACGACCATGTCCGGTGCCACGCCATCTATGGCGGCGATGGTTGTGATCAGGTCTTCGCGCTCGGTCCCCGGCGCATAGCGGTTGGATTTCGATAGGGCTGCGGTGGCGGCAGTCACCGCCTGTGCAATGGGGCCTTCGGGATGCTCATTGGCGTCAATCCGCACATCGGCCTTGACCGTTACCGGCTGGGCCAGAGCCGGTCTGACAAACTGTGCGGCGCTGGCACCCAGAGCCAGAATGGTCGCGACCGCCCGCCGCGAAGGCCCGTTGATGTCGTTGGTCATAGCCCGCCTCCGGTGAATCCCAAGTCACGAGCATAGGCGCATTTGAAACCTTTATTCAAATGCGAAAATACCCGCCACGGCGTCGCGGCGGGCATAATTTATGCGAATAGGTAAAGATTAGTCGCGTAATAGCTCGTTGATGCCGGTCTTGGAGCGGGTTTGGGCATCGACCGTCTTGACGATGACGGCACAGTACAGCGACGGGCCACCCTTGGGGTCAGGCAGAGTGCCGGGCACAACGACCGAATAGGCAGGCACGCGGCCACGGTGAATTTCTCCGGTCTCACGGTTGACGATCTTGGTTGAACCCGACAGGTAAACGCCCATGGCCAGCACCGAGCCCTGTTCGACGATCACGCCTTCGGCCACTTCGGAGCGCGCGCCGATGAAGCAGTCGTCTTCGATAATGGTCGGGGTGGCTTGCAGCGGCTCTAAAACTCCGCCAATGCCGACGCCGCCCGACAGGTGGACGTTTTTGCCGATCTGGGCACATGATCCCACCGTCGACCAGCCATCGACCATCGAGCCTTCGCCGACATATGCGCCGATGTTCACAAACGATGGCATCAGGACGACGTTCTTGGAGATAAACGCACCGTGGCGGACGATGGCACCGGGTACGGCGCGGAAACCGGCGTCTGTGAAGTCGTCGGCCTTCCACTTGGCGAATTTATTGGGCACCTTGTCCCAGAACGGGCCGATCGGGGCTTGCTCAAACAGGCCTCTGCCCGTGTGCATCAGGTGATTGGCGCTGAGGCGGAATGACAAAAGGACGGCTTTCTTCAGCCATTCGTGGGTGACCCAAACGCCGTCGATCTTTTCGGCCACGCGGAAACGGCCATTGTCGAGCAGGCCGAGCGCCTTTTCGACCGCTTCACGATAGGGGCCGTGATAGGCGGGTGTCAGCGTATCGCGTACCGCCCAGGCGGCTTCGATATCGTCGTGAAAGGCGGCAAGATCAGACATGGCGGTATCCTTCGGGGAGCGCGGGCATTAAATACTTTGCCCCGACTTAAGGGCATAGGTCCCGCTGATCAAGCTATTTTACACCCCGCCTTATCACATAGGTTTCCTGCATCAGCCCCTGATCCTGCATGAAGGTCGCCATGCTTTCATAGGTGGCGGTACGGATCTGGCCTTTGTGATCATCCATCGGCAGGCGCGAATCAACAACCGGCGCGAACAGGCGCATGACGGCGTTGGTTTTCACTAAGGTCGGCTGATAATGGGCGCTCAGGTTGGCCTTGATCTGAGCATAGTTATCGGTTTGCCATGCCGCGGACGCGATCACATCCAGAATGAATTCATTGCAGTTTTGGTATTTGGCATCATGGGGATTGGACACGGTCGAATAGCGCGGGATGTGCATCTTCGTATAGGTCGGAGACATGATGGTGGCGATCAGGCGCTGCTGCATTTCGGGGCTTGGGATGATCACCGCCACATCGTCGGCGGTCGAGCCGGAGATAAAGTCGAACGGGAAGTCCTGCTTCAACAGGGATTGGTCCATGGGCAGGCTCTTGCCATCGCCGTGGTAAAGGTTGTGGACGGCATAGCCCTTAATGGTACGGCCATCCGCCGTTTGGGTATCTCCGTAAATCCAGAACGCCCCGTGGGTATAGGAAATCCCGTCAGGCAGTTTGTCACGCGGCCGCCCGGCCCGATATACGATGGCTAGTCGGGCATTTTTTGACGCCAGATCGCGCTCGATCTGCTTGGCAAAATCGGCGACTTCGACGGGCGTGAACCGGCCAGCGGTGCCTTGGGCGCTGAAACCGGAGTCGGCGGCCTGAACGGGTGCGGTTATCACCGCTCCCATCAGCGCAAGGCAAAACGCGATCCGTCTCATTGCGGTTTTGCCTTTTTGGCGGCTTGCGCGCCGTAAGGCACGACCGGGGCCGGTTGGGCGACCACGGTGTCATCGGACACCTCAAGCGGGGTGTTGGCAGCGGTCCAGACCGCTGCGCCGGAGTCCTGCAATATCTCGCCGGTGCTCTGGGCAGCAGAGCCCACCCCCATGACCGGGATGGCGGCGACACCGGCCACGACCTGAACGCCGGACGCGGCCAGTTTGGCGGTGGCAATAACGGACTCACCGGCAGCTTTTGAGGTGTTATCGACGCTATCGGCAGCATGTGCCTGACTGGCCAGAAGGGCGGCGCCGACAATCATCGCGGGGGTAAGGGCTTTGAACATAATGATCTCCGTGCGATGTCATATCGCAATGTGAACATTGTTCAATTTTTAGGTGGAGTCAATTTATATTTTGAACATAGTTCAATTTTGCTAGGCTGTGTGCAGGAAAATTTTCAGCGACGGGCTGCGATGATGGACGAACTCATCGACATTATCCGCCGCATGGGGCCCGACCAGAACCGTGGTCATGCCAAGCTCTGCGGCTGGTTTCAGGTTCTTGGGGCTGTCCTCGAAAAACACCGATTGTTCGGCTACCACGGCGTGCTTTTGCATCATGCGGTGAAAGGTGGCCAGATTGGGCTTGGGGATGAGGTCGGCATGGCCGAGGTGAAACACATCTTCAAATAGATGCGTCATGCCCAGTTTATCCAAAATGCGATAGGCGTGGTGCTCATCGCCATTGGTGAACACCAGCTTACGGCCCTCTAAACCTGCAATCGCCGCATTCAGGTCTTCATCGGGCAACAGGCCGTCCAGACTGACATCATGGACTTCGTTGAGAAACGCATAGGGGTCGATCTGATGATGGGCCATCAAGCCAGCCAGAGTCGTGCCGTGCTCATAGAGGTATTTTTTCTGAAGCTGATAGGCCTCTTCGCGCGACAGACGGGTCTGACGCATCACAAAGGCGGTCATCTTGCCTTCGACCAGCGCCATGACCTCGGCTTCGGGCGGATACAGCGTATTATCGAGGTCAAACAGCCAGATATCAGCGTGCCCAACCGCACTCAAACTCATTGTGGGTCACGGGTGATGAGCGTGCCCGCACCATGTTCGGTGAACAGCTCCACCAGCATGGCATGGGGGCGGCGGCCATCGAGTATAACCACGGCCTCAACCCCGGCTTCGACCGCGCTGATGGCCGTTTCAAGCTTGGGGATCATGCCACCAACCGCCACGCCGTCTTCGATCAGTTGGCGGGCCTCAGACACCGTCATCTGGCGGATCAGGTCTTTGTCGCCATCCAGAACCCCGGCAATATCGGTCAGCAGCAACATACGCTTGGCGTTGAGCTTACCGGCCACAGCGCCCGCGACGGTATCGGCATTGATGTTGTAGGTCAGGCCATCTTCGGCCACCCCGATCGGGGCAATCACCGGCACATAGTCATGCTCAGGGTCATTGATCAGTGTGCGGAGCAATTTGTCATCCACCACCTTGGGCTCACCGACATAGCCCAGATCGACGACCTGCTCGATCATCGAGTCCGGGTCTTTTTTAACGCGGGTGGCTTTTTCGACCGTCAGCAATCCGGCATCCTTACCCGACAGGCCGACGCCGCGCACATCGGCTTCGCGGCCGGCGCGGGTGATCCAGTTGGCGATTTCCTTATTGACCGCGCCCGACAGCACCATTTCGGCGATTTCCATGGTCGCATCATCGGTGACGCGCAGGCCGTCCACAAATGTCGACTTAACCCCTGCCCGATTGAGCATGGCCGATATCTGCGGCCCGCCGCCGTGGACCACCACCGGATGAATCCCCAGCAGTTTCAGCAGCACGATATCGCCTGCGAACAGCTTGGCCACCGCCTCATCGCCCATAGCGTGACCACCATACTTGATGGTCACGATCTCACGATCATAAATCTGAATATAGGGCAGGGCTTCGGCCAGGGTTTTTGCCGTCGCCCAGCCTTTTTCTTCGAGTTCAGTGTCAGATTGGGTTTGCTTGATCATCAGACGTGTATGTGAGCCTTACCGGAAATTATCGCTGTAAACTGTGACAGCTACATCACGCGCCGCATACAATATATAGATGGGCATGTCATTATATGATTGAGGTTGGTGGCGATTTATAGGGACGCAAATTGGGTTGACCTATTCGGTTTAATAAGTCAGACAAATAAAAAACAAACATGGGAGTTCGATATGATTGCGTTGCGCGCATCCGCCCTTATTCTGGCTTTGACAGCGGCCTGTCCGGTGCTGGCCCAATCTGACGCTTTGGGATCAAACCCCATTATCCGCGATATATTCTCGGCGGATCCGGCAGCGCTGGTCGTGGGGGATAAGGTTTATCTCTATGTCGGCCGTGATGTCTCGACAGCCGAACGCTACAATATGCCCGACTGGCTGGTCTACTCGACCACGGATATGAAGACGTGGACGTCCCACGGCGTGGTTCTGAAACCGACCGATTTCAAGTGGGCGCGCAGCGACGCCTATGCGTCACAGGTGGTTGAAAAGGACGGCAAGTTCTATTTCTACGCCACAGCCAAGCATAATAAGCCCGAGACGGCTATGGCCATCGGCGTGGCCGTGTCGGACAGCCCAACCGGCCCGTTTGTTGATGCCCGCGGCACTGCACTGATCACCAACGCCATGACGCCTGACGCCAAACACGACTGGAGTGATATCGATCCGACCGTCTTTACCGATGATGACGGCACCTCATGGCTGATGTGGGGTAATGAGAAGGCCTATCTGGTTAAGCTTAAAGCCAACATGACCGAACTGGACGGCCCGATTATTGAGGTCAGCCTGCCCCATTATACCGAAGGTCCGTGGCTGCATAAACGCGGCGATATGTACTATGTGTCCTATGCGTCGTGGGACAAAGGTGATGCCGGTGAGTACATTTCCTATGCCACCGCGCCGTCGGTTCAGGGGCCGTGGACCTATCGCGGCAAGCTGACCGGCATGGCCGAGAACAGCACCACGATCCACCCGGCGATCATCGAGTTCAAGGGCCAGTCCTATTTCTTCTACCACGATGGCGCATGGTCCATTGGCGACCAGAAGGGTGGCAGCTATCGCCGCGCGGTCAGGGTTGAGCCGCTTTATTATAATGCTGACGGCACCATAAAGCCGATTGTGCAAACCAAGGCCGGGGTATCAGTATTGCCTAAGCCCTAAAGCGTGACCCCACACGCCATCATGATCTCGGCGCGCAATTCAGGAATGCCTAAGCCTTTTTCCGAAGAGGTGGCGATCACGAGCGGGTGGGCGGCCGGGCGCTTTTTGATGGCGTTCTGGCTGTCGGCCACGACCTTTTCCAGTTCGGCAGGCTTGATCTTATCGGCCTTGGTCAGGATGATCTGATAGCTGACGGCGGCCAGATCGAGCGCATCCATAGGCTCATTATCCACGCTTTTCAGACCGTGACGGGCATCGATCAGCAGGTAGGCGCGCTTAAGGCTGGGGCGACCGCGCAGGTAGTCCCGGCCCAGATTCTGGAACTTTTTGACGGTGGTTTTGGACGCGCGCGCCCAGCCATAGCCGGGCAGATCGACCAGACGCAGCTTTTCCTCCAGCACGAAGAAATTGACCTCGCGCGTGCGGCCGGGCTCATTGGAGGCCCGCGCCAGATGGTTTTGCCCGACCAGCGCGTTGATCAGACTGGATTTACCGACGTTGGAGCGTCCGGCAAAGGCGACTTCGGGCAGGTCGTCGGGCGGCAATTGCTCAATCTGGGCCGCGCCCATGAGAAAGCGGACAGGCCGCGCGAACTGTATCCGCGCGGCCTCCAGAACGTCTTCGCTGTAAAGCGGTTCGTCAGTCAAAATCAGGTATCCTTTTTAGCCTTACGGCTGCGCTTAGTACCGCCGCCTGAGATGACTTCGCCCTTGATAACCTTGCCATCGTCGTCGCCCGCGGTGGCCGTGACGGTCGCGGTTTGCGTCGTCTCAGCCGTCGGTTTTCTGAACTTACTGATAAAGGTGTCGATCGGGTTTTCGACCTTCAGGCGGTGCATGATCGAATATTGCTGGGCGATGGTCAGCACGTTCGACCAGGTCCAGTAGATCAAAAGGCCGACCGCGAACGGTGCCATGATGAAGGTGAACATCAGCGGCATGAACGCAAAAATCTTGCGCTGAATGGGGTCGGGCGCGGGTGGGTTCATGCCTTGCGTCAGCCACATGGTGAAGCCGTACAGAATGGCCACAATGCCGATATGCAACGGCCCGCCCAGGATCGAGCCAATCAGCGGCACGGCGGCCGGATCGTAGGGGATCAGGCCAAACAGGTTGAAAATGGTCGACGGATCGCGCGCCGACAGATCGTTGATGTAGCCAAAGAACGGCGCATGACGCATTTCGATGGTGACGAACAGCACCTTATAAAGCGCATAAAAGACCGGAATTTGGAGCAGCATCGGAAGGCAGCCGGTCATCGGATTGACCTTTTCCTTCTGATACATGTTCATCATTTCGATCTGCATCTTTTGGGCGTCGCCCTCATACTTTTTCTTCAGTTCCTCGACCTTGGGCTGAAGCATCTTCATCTTGGTCATGGACTCGTATGACTTGTGCGCCAGCGGATAGAAGATCAGCTTGACCACAACCGTCAGCCCTAAGATGGCCAGACCGAAATTACCTAAAAGCTTAAATAACTGATCCAGCACCCAGAACATCGGCTGGGTCAGGAACCATAAAAAGCCCCAGTCAATGGCCCAAGTAAAATTCGGGAGGCCCAGACTTTTCTGATAGCCTTCTAAAATGCTTGAAACTTTGGCACCTGCAAAGAGGTGATGGGTTTCGCTAATTTGAGTGCCCGGCTTGAGGGTTACCGGATTGGCCACATAGCCAACCTGATATATAAACTCACCATTGCCTTTAGGCGTTGCCTTCATGGCCGCATGGACAGCCTTGTTCTGGGCCGGAATAACGCTGGCCAGCCAATATTTGTCGGTGATGCCCATCCACCCGCCAGTTGAATCCTGCTTGAAATCCTTCTTCTTGGCGTCCTTTTCCCAGCTATGGAATTTAAGCTCCGGGCGCGTATAGGCCGTGCCGCTGGCATCTTTTGAGAATGAGCCTACAGCACCTTCATGCAAAATTTGATTTTTACCCAAGCTTTCAGGCACGCCATCGCGAACGATATTGGCATACGGAGCCAAAGTCACCGGAACGGCCGACACATTGATCACCTTTTCGGTAACCGTGATCATATAGTTTTCGTCAATGGCATAGGTGCGCTCAAAACGCAGCCCTGCGCCATTATCATACCCCAAAACCACATTTTTGCCGACACTCAGCTTATCGCCTGACACCAGCGTCCATTGGGTAGAGGCATTGGGGAGTCCCGCGATATTTTGACCCAACCAGCCGGATTCGGCGTAATAGGCATGTTGCGCGCCTTCGGGGCGAAACAGCTCCACATTAGGGGAGTTCTTATCGAGGGTTTCCTCATACTTGGTCAGGAACAGGTCATCAAAACGCGCACCCGTCAGTGACAAAGACCCTTTTAAGGATGGTGTCTCAATAGGTATTCTGGGTGTGCGGGCCACGGCCTGTTCACGGGTGATGACAATCGCGCCTCCACTAACACCCGGCATATTGGGAGTTGCCGGATTCGCGCTTGCAGCCGCGGCAGCTTTCTCACGCGCGGCCTTTTCCCTCTCCATCTGGGGGTTCATGTAAAAGAACTGATAGCCAAACAATATCACCATCGACAGGGCGATAAAGAGGAACATATTGCGGTTGTCGGCGGTCTTGTTGGGCGTCATCGACAGTCTTTTTCACAAGGTTAAGGTACAAATTGTCCGGTGGAGCGGCCCCTGCGTCAGCGCGGGCTTTGTTTGGGCGACAGCCTTATCAGGGCACGTCTTATATCGTCAAGCAAACCTTGCCAATCGCGCGAACAGGTGCCGGGCTTAGGCGGAGCATCTTTCACCGGCGTATCAGCGCGTGCGATCAGCACATAGTCATGGCCGGCCACGCCAAGCTCAGGGATGAGTGCTTGCGCCGCGGCTCTCAATCGACGCTTGGCCCGGTTGCGGACCACAGCCCCGCCGACCTTTTTGGTGGCGGTAAAGCCGACCCTTATGTCATCCGACCCATCCTCACGGGCGCGCATCTGCACCACCACACAGCCTTGCGCCCGGTAAGGGGCCTTGGCGGCGGCAAGGTAATCTGCGCGATCGGTCAAACGCTTAATCATGATAAGGCCCAGATGCACAAAGAGCCCAAAGTCGTTAAACCAAGGGCTCTTTGAATATTATGCGAGGTATAAAGCGGTGACGCTGATTAGGCAGTCAGGCGCTTGCGACCCTTGGCGCGGCGACGCGCGACAACTTTTTGGCCGTTCTTGGTGGCCATGCGCGAGCGAAAGCCGTGACGGCGCTTGCGCACGAGTCGGCTTGGCTGGTAGGTGCGTTTCATGGTCTGCTCCGATTAAGGACGATAGCCCTCAATGAATTGAGCTACCTTAGTAAAGAGGCGCGTGGATATGACAACAGGCCGCGATTGTCAACGTCATTTAGGCCTTACGCCATAAGAATCTATGATGTATTATGAAAATTCAAACGGATTCAAAGCGCGACCGCTCAAAAGTCCGCCCTGACCATGACATAACCTAAAGGCCTTGTATCGGGTGTTCGACCTCGCGACGTCCAGAAAGCCGGAAAAAAAGCCCGGACATAAGGCAAAGGTGCCGGACAGCAACCCGCTGGGGCTGCCGTCGGCGTTGAAACCTGATGGCTGGGCCTTGCGTAATGGCGGTCATCGTGGAGGAACGTCGGATAGTTCATATGCCAGTGTGCAGTGGGCGCAGCGTCTTTATAATGGTGTCCGAACCAGCGCTTACTGGGGTGCGCGTATATTAAGGCGTCTGCGGACGTTTTTTACCGGATTGTCGGGTCGGCTGCTAATCATCAGCGCCATTTTCGTGGTGGTCGTCGAAGTCCTTATTCTTATTCCGTCATTGGCCTCGTTTCAGGAGCGCTGGCTGATCGACCGCATCCGTCAGGCCGAAATTGCATCGCTGGCTTTGGATGCCTCCAGTGAAAAGACCGTGACCGAAGATTTGTCGCGTCAGCTTTTGACCAGTGCCGGGGCGAAATATCTGGCGATCCAGAACCAGCAGGGTACGCGCGACTATGTGCTGTCGGACTTTAATATCACCGTCATTCCTGACGTGATTGATCAGCGCACCAGCCGTTCGGATATTCGCGGCGATATCGCCTATCTGTGGGGGCCGTGGCGCACCCTGATGGGGCAACCCGATCGCCTTATCCATACCGAAGCTGTGCCCAAGGTCCGTAAAGGCGGCGAACTGATCGAAATCATCGTGCCCGCCGAACCGCTGAAACAGGAATTAAAGACCTATCTGGGGTCGATGCTGCGCATGTCGATGACCATATCCTTGGCGGCGGGGCTTTTGGTGTTTGTGGGTCTGTCTATATTCATTGTGCGCCCCATCCAGAACCTGACCAGGGTGATCGCCAGCTTCAAAGCCAATCCCGAAGACATGACCAATGCCCCCAAGCTATCCGGGCGGCGCGACGAAATCGGCCACATCGAAGAAGAATTGGCCGCCATGCAGGCTGAGGTTCGTCACGCCCTGACGTCGCGGGCACGGCTGGCCGCCTTGGGGCAGGCGGTCTCCAAGATCAATCACGATCTGCGCAATATGCTGACCTCGGCCCAGATGGCGTCTGACCGGCTGGCGGAGTCACCTGATCCGATGGTGGCCAAGGCCCTGCCGCGGCTGGAGCGGGCGCTCGACCGGGCGCTTAATCTGGCGCAAAACGTGCTCAACTACGGCAAATCCGACGAAGTGGCGCCGCGGTTCCAGATCCTGAAACTGCGTGATATGGCCTATGCGGCGGCTGAGGATGCCGGCCTTGGCCTGACGCCCAAATCGCCGGAGCCGGTGCGTTTTGCGCTTAAGGCCCCCAAGGGCTTTCATTTCGAGGCCGACCCGGAGCACATGCACCGCCTGCTGGTCAATCTGATGCGCAATGCCCGTCAGGCCATTGAGCGCCAGCCCAATCGGCAGGTCTATGATTCCACAGCCCGCAAAGGCCCGCTCGGGCGGGTGACCCTGACGGCCACAAAGTCCGTCGATGAGGTGATCCTGACCGTGTCCGACGATGGCCCCGGTATCCCGGAGAAAATCCGCGAGCAGTTGTTCAGACCGTTTTCGGCCTCGGCCCAGGCCGATGGTTCCGGGCTTGGGCTGGCGATCGCGCGCGAACTGGCGCAAACTCATGGCGGTGATGTGCATCTGGCGCAAACCGGCCCGGACGGCACGACGTTCGAGATCAGGCTGCCGCTAAAAAGCTAAAGGTTGGTATTTTGGATTTTGAAGATTTGATGGAATTGTCGCGGGATTCTTATGTCTCGCAGTTTGCCAGCTTTATTGAAAAGCAGCAGGCTTTGCATGAACAAGGTGCTCCCGAAGTCAAGTTTCAGCTCTCCGATCAAAGCGGCCTTTATCGCCGCCTGTATTGTGCGGACTATGCCTCCGGTGGAGAGGGCGGGCAGATTGTTGAAATGACACCTGACGAAGAGGTCAGTTTTGACCCGATTTCGGTATCACTGGGCGAACTGGAAATGACGGTTCAGCGCCTGAACTGGCATGATGTGACCCTGACGCTGGAGGGGGAGGCCTTGCCGCCCGATGCGTTTGGCGAATGGTTTGAAACCTGGTTCGATCCGGAAGACGTCAATACCGACTGGGACTCGAAATTCTCCAGCCACGTCCATTCGCTGCTGCTCGACGGACACGATATCCATGTCGATTTTGGCACCGCCCCCGTCGAGGCGCTGGTTGAGCTGTTTGTGCTGATTGAGGGCGCTGGAGTTAAGGCGGCTACGGTGTCTTAAGCAACCGTTCTACAAATGCCGGGACAACCTCCGTCGCTGGGCCCAGAATTTTCTCGTCAAACAGGCTGTGCCCCTGCGACGGTTCCAGATTTAGTTCAACCGTATGGGCACCTGCGGCCCGTGCTTCCTGCACAAAGCCCGCCGCCGGATAAACATTGCCGGATGTGCCAATCGAGATAAACAGATCGCAGGCACCCAGCGCGTCATAGATCGCCTCCATCTCAAGCGGCATTTCCCCGAACCAGACGATATGCGGTCGCAAAAAGCCGCTGTCATCAAACGGCGAGGGCGCGTTGGGGTCGATGTCGCCTGACCAGTCGATCACTCGTTCCGTCACAGTGCAGCGCGCTTTCAGCAGTTCGCCGTGTATGTGGATCAGCCGGAACCCGGCCTTTGGCGGCAGGGCGGCATGGGTGCGGTCATGCAGGTCATCAACATTCTGGGTCACCAGCAGGATATTGCCGTCCCACACGCTGGCCAGCCGCGCCAAAGCTTCATGGGCGGCATTGGGTGCAACCTCAGCCAACTGACGACGGCGCTGATTGTAGAAATCCTGCACCAGAGCCGGATTGGCGGCATAACCTTCGGGTGTGGCCACCTCTTCGACCTTATGCCCGCACCACAGCCCGTCTGAAGCTCTGAAAGTCGGCACACCTGACTCCGCCGAAATCCCTGCGCCGGTCAGGATGACGATGTTCATTTGTCACCTTTCAGAACGACACCTTCGCGTCGGGGATCGGCTCCGCCATCATAGGAACCGTCCGGCTGTCGCACGATGCCGTGAATGCCGGATTCTTCCCCCGCAGACGCCGTAATGGTATAGCCCATGCCGGTCAAAGCGGTGACCACCTCCGGATTCATCCGGCCGGTTTCAATGCGCAGGCTGTCACCACGGGCAATGACATTGGGCAGGGCAGCGGCATCGCTGACACTCATACCCCAGTCCAGAACCGCCACCAAAGTCTTTAAATTATAGCCCAGAATATTCGACCCTCCGGGTGAGCCGATCAGCGCCACAACCTTATGGTCCTTATCCAGAACGATCACCGGCGACATGGATGATCTGGGGCGCTTGCTGCCCTCGACCGAATTGGCGGCTTTCTGACCGTCCGCCATGACCGGCGAGAACGAAAAATCGGTCAGTTGGTTATTGAGGAAAAAACCGCCGACCATCCGGCCGGTGCCGAAAAAGCTTTCGACCGTGGTGGTCATGCTGACCGCATTGCCATAGGCGTCCATGATCACGAAATGCGAGGTGCCCGCCGCTTCATGGGTATTGTCGGGGGCCATGGCCACGCTCATAGAAGGGCTGCCCGCCTTGGGCGCGGGCGATGGCGTGCCGGGGGTGATCATCGCCGCGCGTTCCGTCACATATGCCGGATCAATCAATCCCTCAGTCGGCACGCGCACAAACGTCGGGTCGGCGACATACTGATCGCGGTCAACGTACATCAGCTTTTCCGCTTCAATCAGGGCAGACCAGCCGCGGGCATCGTCCTTGCCCCACGCACTCATGGGGAAGCGCTCCAGCAGTTGCAGGCCCTGAATCAACGACACCCCGCTGGACGGCGGTGGCGGCGCGCACACTATATAGACACGGTACGGCCCGCATACCGGTGCCTGCTTAAGGGGGCGGTAGCTGGTAAAATCGGATGGTTGCAAACCACCGGGCAGAGGCCCCTGATGGGTGCGAGCAATGATCTGATCGACCAGAGGGCCGGACTTGAAAATCGCCGCCCCATCCTTAGCCAAGGTTTTCAGGGTCTCGGCATAGGCCGGATTGGTCTGAATATCGCCGGTGGTTTTCAACCCGCCCTGACCATTGCCCCAATAGGTGCGGTAGTCCTCGGTCCTGGACTGTGGGAAGCGTTCGCTTTTCAGGTAATTGCCCAGACGCGGGGAAATGGTGAAGCCCGTCTCCGCCAGCGTGATCGATGATCCGAACAGATCATGCCAGGGCAGCTTGCCGTGATCCTTATGGGCGGCCTCCAGCATAATGACGGCCCCCGGTACGCCAGTGGCGCGACCGGACACGATCGCCTCACCAAACGGCAGCGGTTTGCCGTCGCGCATAAACAGATTGCCGTCCGCCGTAGCCGGTGCCACCTCCCGCCCGTCATAGGCCGTAAGGGTTTTGGTCTTGGCGTCATAATAGGTCATGAACGCCCCACCGCCGAGGCCGGAGCTTTGCGGCTCGACCAGCCCCAGCGTCGCTTGCACCGCCACCGCCGCGTCAATGGCAGTGCCGCCAGCTTTTAATATATCCATCCCGGCTTTTGAGGCCAGAGGGTTGGCCGCCACCACGATCGGGGTGGTTTTCGCTGTCTCCGTGGCGGAAACGTGCGCGCAGGCCCCGATGAGAAGGCTTAGGGCAACTATAGAGGTGAGGGCGGTACGGCGGGACAGATGATTATTCATTTGGTAAACTTAAGTACGCAGGTGCGAAAAGACAAACTCAAATACACAGTCACGGTTTGATCAACAGGAAAACCGAAAAAATAGCGCTTGCGCCGTCATTTTGATCTTGCCTTTGCGCGTCTAAGCGACTAATTGTCCGCCCTCTCGGACGGGCAAACCTTTCCGGGACATGAAAAGTGCGCACTCGTAGCTCAGCTGGATAGAGCATCAGACTACGAATCTGAGGGTCGGGCGTTCGAATCGCTCCGAGTGCGCCATTTCCTTTTATGAATGAATACAGCCCCTTACGGGGCTTTTTCTTTGCCCGAAATCCTGAGCAGTTTGAGCGTTGTTACAGGCTTGTTACAGGTCTTGTTACAGGTTCCGTTCACGGGCTGTTCGGCGCGCGAGGTGTGGTGTAAGTAGTAGTGGTAAACTAGAAAAACTTTATGAGGTGGGGCGATGCGACGCGGATCGGGTTTGATTGTGGCTTTAGTGGCATCGTTAGTCGCGTTTTCTGCTTTGGCGCAAGCGCCGGTAAAGAATGTGGATGGCAAGGGTGTCTCTGCAAAGACACAGGAGGCGTCGGCCTTTGAGGTAAAAGAGGCTCCATACTCAGCCTACCCTCGGATGCTTGATGAAAAGTGCTATGAGGAAAAAAATCACGACACGGCCGATCTTTGTGCGCAATGGCGATCTGCTCTTGCTGCCGAGCAAAATGTAGACCTGCTAAAGTCGGCAAACAAAGTGAGCTTGATTGGTGCTGTATTGAGTTTGGTAAGCACGGTCTTGGTCCTCATAGCTCTATGGCAAGGTCGTGAAGCTCATAAGCTGGCTGCGGATACCTCCAAGCGGCAGTTGAGGGCATATGTTGTGGTTAAGAGTTGCCAAGTCTTTAAACCGAGCAGCGTTGGGGATTTCCCCTTCAGGGTGCAGATAGTGTTTGAGAATACGGGAGCGACGCCTGCGCACGACGTGAACAGTCATGTACGATTAGTTTTGAGTGAAGGCTCGGATTCGGATGTCGAATTACCGGCCTTGCCAACGCTCGCTTTTGCAAGCCAAAATCCGATTGGGTCACAGCATACGAGTGACAATGTTGTGGGATTTACCCCTGAACAATCTCACAATGATATAATGTCAAAGATCGTAGAAGGTGCTGCATGTTGCCACTGTTATGGGTATCTACGATACAAGGATGTGTACGGCGATCCGCAACACTATGTATTTAGGCTATACTTAAACAACCAATCACGGTTCGAGCATGGAAAATTTATGATCGGTACTGGTAACCAAATGACCTGAATGGGTTAAAGATTACTCTTAAGTTCAGACCGCTTATCGCGAAGGCTCACGACCACATCAACCTTATCCTGAGCGGCGTCGGCCATGCGCCTGCGGTCGGCCTGACGGCGGTATTCTTGGGCCGCACGCGGGGTCGAGTGTTCAAGCTGGGTCATAATTTCGGCATCGGATGCGCCGGCAAGGGCGAGTTCAACACCGCGTGAATGGCGCAGGCCGTGGATGGTCAGGGGGCAATAGATCTCGCCCTCATCGTCGGTAGCTGCCCTGACTGCGCCCTTTTTAGCGAGGCCTGCCAGCAGCCGATCGAGGGCCTGATTTAGCTGGCGCTCCTTCCAAACCTGACCACGAGCATTATAGGCGATGGTCATCGCCTGATTGGGGGTTGAGGTCAGAACCTCGGTCAGGCGCGGGTCTTCACGCTTATCGGCCATGACCTGGCGCTTTTCCGTGATCCATGACAGGCGGGCATGCGGATTGCCGTCTTTGTCAAAGCCGGTTGTGCGGGCGTTCAAGGGTATGGCGCAGATCGTGCCTCTGCGGAAGCCGCCGAACCGGCCAAGCGCGATTGCGCGGGCGAGCCCCGGCTGTTTCTTGGTCTTAGCCTCATGGATTGCGGCCCAGATTTCCTCATCCGTCCAGATCGGATGCGATTCCCCGCCGCCGTGCGGGCGCGGGACTTTCTTGATCTTATGGAACGGATCGCCGGGGATGCGTTTGTCGGTGTCGTCATCGATGGCGGGGCTCAGAGCATTCTTTAAGACCTGAAGGCGGTTTTCGGCGGCGCGGTGGCCGCGCTGGGCCCACATGGCGCGCAGATCCATGACCCATGACCGGGTCACATCGCGCAGCAGCACGTCGCCGATATCTTCGGTCAGTTCATCGATGTAGTTCTGATACTCGGATTGGGTTGAGCGGGCGAGTGCCAGATATTCGGCTGATTTATTATAGGCTTTCAGCATGCCGCCGACCGTCCCCGCTCTGGGTTTGTTGGCGGCTTCGACGGCGCGGCCGAGGCGAGACATGATTGCGTCGACCTCTTCCTTTAGTTCCGGCGTACCGTCGGCCGATGATAACGGGCCTTCGCGGTAGTCACCTTTGCGGAAATAAAGATCGATTTTACCATTGGCGCGTTTGATGCGCTGGACGTTAGGAATTTTCAGCCCGTCTTCCGACATTTCTTTGCCCCTTTGGCCATCCTGGCCTGTACCCTTTCGAGCGCCGTCATGCGGTTATCTTCGGGCGTGATCGGCCCGTCGTCAACCTCCGGTGCATCATCGTTAACAGGCTGCTGAGTCTTGGGCAAGCGAGGCTTAAGGGTGTCCGCCCATGCGTCGATTTGCAGGCGATGATAGCGGACTTTGTTGGCGCCCAGATCCAAAGGGTGCACCGGGCAGATCTTGCGCACCGTACGCGCGTTTATATCCCCGCCCAGATAGGCGATGAGCATATCCATTGTCAGGAACAATGGCCAGGCATCGGGGACGCGGGCGTGCGGCATCAGAGGCTTTTCACCTCCGTTTTTGCGGCCCCAGCGCGGGCTACTAAGTTGTAACGCCGAGCAAGATTGCTTTCTTCTTCCCCGACAGTGCACCAACCGTCCATGGGTGCGCGGATACATCTGACTGTGATCAGATCTGGCGGGTAATCGGGGGCGTCCTCTTCATTGGTTTCGATAACTTCCTGTAGGTCTGTGCCGTCGCGTGACACAAGGTCTCCGACCATAAACCAGCCGGGGTTTGACAGGCGATTGAAGATGTTTTCCTCAGTCATTGGCAAGCATCCCTACAGCGTTCGATTGATAGTTAGTTTGATCCACCTGACCAAGTGATCAATATCGTCTTTGTCCTCTTGCTTCGCCCACTCAGAAATTTGATCAGTGCGGATCGAAACATCGAGATATTCAAAGCCGAAGGTAACCTTTGCGGTGAACCGGCCGACTTGCTTTTCAGCGGTAGTGGTCATTGGCCTGCCTCCGGCCAGTTGTGGTGCTGCCAGCCGTCCAGAACGTCGCCAGCGGCGGCTTTGCCGACCTTAAACATGAGGGCGGGGCGGACCTGACTTATCTGGCTATCGACACGCTTCCACGGTTCCTTATAGGCATCCTTGAAATAAGCCCGTCCGGGCATATGCGCCCATGATCCCCATTGCTTAAGGAAGAACGCGACGTCAGCGGCGGCGCATTCGTCGCGGATCGTCCGGAACCATTCTGGGTGTGGGGGGCGTGGCCCGTTTTCGCCACCGGCGACTACCCATTTCAATCCGGGCACGGCATTGCCAGTCATGTCGCAGCGCTCGATTCCGTCGGTGCCGACATAAGATGATGTGATCCCCTCCCATACCGTCGAAAGGTAGCCTTTAAGGCTCAGTGGGCCTAGTAACGGCTCGGCCGAGATCCAGTGCAGGGCGGCGGGGGTTTGCAGCAGCAGAGGGATGCGCTCATCAGCGCGGGTCTGATCCTCGACCGAAACGCCAAGCCAGACGTTTGGCAGGGGCCATGATCTGGGGTTCATCATGCGCCTGTATCCAAACTCTGGGGCGCCATACTTCGTGGGCGGGCCTACGGGAACATTAAATATAACTGGTGGTGTCGGTAAGCTTCGTGGGTTCGGTGCGGGCCCAATGGTTGCCTCAGCAATCCGAGAAGCTATACCACTGGCTGATAAATAGCTCTTCATCCGTTCCGGCCGCTTGGTCAGGATCTGATAGGTATGGTGCGGTGTCAGGGCCATGACCGCAAAAATCTGGTCGATCCATGCATCGGGCACGGCCTCATGAAACAGGTCGGCATGGGCACACACAAAGATCATGCGCGGCTTTTTCCACGACAGGGGCTGGGTCAGCCATTGCTCATTGAAGCGTACCTCGCCCGTCCAGACGTGGTTGCCGTTGACCTCTTTGGTCAGGCCCGCGCGCGACGGGTGATGCATAAGCCGCGTCCCGGCCAGCTTCATGGCGTAGCAGTTGGTGCAGCCGAGTGATACGATCGAACATCCCGTGATCGGGTTCCACGTCGCCTCGGTCCATTGGATGTGGGTTTTATCGGCCATTGGTGGGTTTCCCGAACAGGATGATCCGGCGGCACCGGGCAAAGGATCGGCTGCGCATAAAGCGGCCGAGATAATATCCGCCGCAATAGGTGATGACGGGGAGTACGACAGTAAGGAGCATGATGCCGGTTTCGCGGCTGGTCATTGGCCTGCCTCCAGACGCTTGAACTCAACCACCCATACCCACGGATTGGCCGTCCATGAGCCGCTTCCGTTTATGGTTTCCCAAAGGGTGCGGTATTCTTCTTGGGGTGACAGATCATCGTTATGATCGGGCGGGCAGTTGACGCCCTTGCATCCTTCTGCGATCGCGTCCGCCTCGCTGATATCCTGCAACGGCTCGACGCGGATGTCGGTAATTTCCAGAGTGATGCGGCTGGCCCGGCGGGGCATGAATATAGACGGCCGCCACGGGATTTCCTGATCGCGATACTTCTTGCCGTGTATGTCTATCCACGGGTAAAACTGGCAAGGGTTTTTATCCTCCCCGTCGGCTTTATAGAAGAGTGCCGAGCTGCATCCGCCTCTTGCATCACCATTCAGATATTCCCATGGGTCGCCGTATATATCGGAATCCCACTCAAACACGTCATATTCACCGCCCGTTTCATAATCGAGGGTTTCGCGGGCAATCTGCCATGTCTCCTTTACCCACAGGTGGTCCCCAGGCTGGCCATAGGGCGTGGTCAGGTCGTAATCCAGTGTCTGCCATACCCACTTGCCATTGACGCGCATGACCTCATGCACCAAGGGCTCCCACCTGCCTTTAACGACGCGGCGGGTCTGGGTCTTGTGGCCGTCGAGTAGTTCGCGGACCATGGGCGCGCTAAATAGGATGGGGCGTTCTTTAGCCACGGGGTTTTTCCTTTTCGGCGCGCATCAGGCGTTGCTGGACGCCGTACTGGAGGGAATCGAGCATGCCCTGTGCTTTGACCGGATCGCCGCCCATGACGAACATCAGGGTCGCGGTCGTGACGGTTTCGAGCATCATCATGATTTCGCCCGTATCAGCGGGGTTATCACCGATGATCTGACGGGCGATGGGCATTGCCTTGCGGCTGTGTTCGGAAAGGTCTTTGGGCATCAGTCGGCCTGTTGCGCTGGGGTGAGAACGGGTGTTGGTGCCGGGCGGGCATACTCATGCGGGCGGCATGTCGGGCATGGCCGGTCGATGGCGATGGTTCCATGTGTGATCAACTCGTGAACCGTGCCGGTGTCATGGCAATTTGAGCATGCCTTGGGGGTCATCTGGACCTCATGGCGGTGAGGATTGCGACCAGCAATGAGATCGGGGCCTGACACACTATGGCCAGCAGCACGACTGAACCTGCAAACGTCCAGAAGTCGCGCAGGACGAATTGAAGGAGTTCAAGCGCTTGTGACATTTGCGGCCTCGGTCACCGGGGTGTTCAAAATTGCAAAATGAGAGGGCTCGTCGACTGGGCGTCCGCCATATTCCACATCAGCATCCCAATAAGGCTCATCATGCACGACGCCGTCCTTGACTTCGCCGGGGTGCCACTGTGCAATAAATATATCTCCGTCTGCGAATAGCAGGCAGGGTTCGGTATGTTTAGGATTGTGCTCGTCAAACTCTGCGATCGGTATCCAGACCATTTTCCCGACGTCGGGAATATGGTCGCGCAACAGGCTAGCGATCAGGATTGAATGCGCACGGGCCTTTTGGAGGTCGGCGTCTGTGAGGGTGGCGAGACCGTTGTCGCCAAAGCTGGCCTCATAGAAAGGCTCCAGCACCTCAATGGTTCTGGCCAGTAGGCCGTCGCGGACATCGGCGTGGCCGGTCATAGCGGCATCCAGCACGGCGCATTCGTTCATTATGCGGGTGATATCGTTCACGGCCTCGGCTTCATGGTCGCCGTCGTCGCCCGACCATGCCCCGGCCTCTTCGGCCCCGTAATAGAAACTGGCGAACAGCTTGATCAGGTCGGGGCTGATCTCAGGGCCGGTGCCGTAGCGAATGAAATGGATGCCCGCTTGCAGACGGGCATATTCGATGCCGTCGCCGAAACCGTCAAACAGATCCAGCACATGGAAAGCGCGGTGTTGCTGGGCTGGCGTGTAGTTGAGCGTTGCGGCGTTCGATGTCCGCTCATCCCGTATGGCCTTAATGCCTATCTCGACGGCATCGGTTGCGATCGGCAGGATGGTGTAATCGTTCATGATGAGCTGTAAGGCGGTCTCGGCCGTGCGGCCGTTACGCTGGATTTTTAGGGCAAGGTACTGGGTCATGCGGCGCTCCGATCGATCTTTTGTTGAGGTTCGTTGTCGTTGGCGGCGTACATCCAGCAGTTCGCCGCGGTCAGGACTTCGGCCATGACGGGGCAGACGCTGTTGCCGATCTTGGCGATCTGATGCGTTTTGGGCAGCCGGCCGAATTTGCGTGTGCCGGATTCGGTGACGTACCAGCATTCCGGATCGAGGATGTAAGTTTCGGGGAAGCCTTGCGCACGGGCCAGTTCACGCGGGGTCAGCATGCGCATGCCGATATCGACGATCACATAGTCCTCGCCTTCGATCGTGACGGTGACCAGCCCGAACCGGTCTTTGGTCGTTACGGTATGCAGCGGCGTTGTCAGTTCCTGACGGTTATGTTCGTCGCCATAGTATTTCAGCAGGAAGGCGCGGATTTCACCGACATGCATGCCGCCTGCGGTAAGGGTGGGCATAGGCTCATCGGTCGGTTGGCCGTCGGCGCAGGTGCCGCGCAGCTTAATGAGGTGTGAGGTTACGACCTGCTGCTGAGTGCCCCGGCCGACAATGGTGCTGACCGGCGTATCGGCGGTCGATCCGACACTGCCGGTATTGTGCTGGGCCATAAAGGCGGCGACCCGCTCGGCCGGTTCCAGTTCGACCTGAGCGACGCAGACATCGGCCTTGGCTGTGGCGGTCGCCAAAGGTTCGTCCATGCCGCGCGGCCGTGACTGCCCTGCCCTGCCGCCGCACCCGACCAGTGAGGCTGCGACCAGCATCTGATGGGCGCCACCGGCGGTAATGGTATGGGTCGGCTCATCAGCGCCTTGGTAAGGTTTCTGCGCATTGCGCATGGTCATGATGTGCGGGGAGATCAAAGCGAATTCGCCGCCCTTGGCCGTGGTGATAGTGCGCAATGCCTCAGAGGCCGGATTGCCCGCGCCGCCCGACTTGGTGTGGGTGATCGGCACAATGAACGGTTCGACCAACGCCATTTCGCCGCGGTTCGCGCCGGTCACGGTCGGCATGGGCCCGGCCAGATCAATCAGGCGCTCGGCGCTGCCGTGATGGGTAAGCGGCACGATAAACGGCCGCTTGGCATTGATGACATAGCGCATGATCCCGGCTGCAATGCGGCGACAGGTGGCGTCCTTCAGCGGGCGCGGCCGGTCAAAGATCGACGGGCAGGGAATCGACCAGTCGATGCAATCGGCGGCAGTGCCCCAGCGGCCCATGCGTCCGGATCTGACAGCAGCGGAATCCGGATCGCCCAGATTGACCTTTGGCCAGATAATCGGGTGACCGTCGCGGCGGGCGATCAGGAACAGGCGTTTACGGATGGTGCGCGCCATGTGGACGCGACCTTTGTAGCCTTTGGCCGATAGCTCGCGCCACTGGATGCGGCTATAGCCTGCCTTTTTCAGGGCCCTGATCCAGCGGCGGAATTCATCGCCCTTACGCTTCAGGCACGGCATCAGGCCTTTGTCGGTTTCCACCAGCGGGCCCCAATCCTGAAACTCTTCGACGTTCTCCAGCATGATGACCTTTGGGCGCTGATCTTCGGGCAGGCATTCGGCCCAGCGGACCACCACCCACGCCAGGTCGCGGATCTTCTTTTCGACAGGCTTGCCGCCCTTGGCCTTTGAGAAATGCTTACAGTCGGGGGAGAACCACGCCAGATCGACCTCACGGTCGCCGACCACCTGAGCGGGTAGGACATCCCACACTGACTGGCAATAATGGTCGGTGTCGGGGTGGTTGGCTTTGTGCACGGCGACGGCAGCTTCGTCGTGGTTGATGGCGATATCGATCTTACGGCCCATACCTGCTTCGATGCCGGTCGAGGCCCCGCCGCCGCCGGCGAAATTATCGATGATGAGTCCGAAGGGTTTCATAAGGGTGCTTTCTGGTAACTTTTAGATGCAAGGGTGTGCTGGTCGCGGACTAAGGGAGGAACCAATGACAAGACCGGCAACGTGGCATCCGATTTCAGTGGACATCGGCGGGGTTCAGTATGACGGGCGGTATTCGGTCAGTCGGGGCGTGATCACGGTGGAGTATTCCGACGGGCCTCCAGCTACGACCCATTCTTCTGGACAAGGCACCGATAGGGCTATGGCTCGACAGATGTTGCGTGAGCTGGTTGGGTCGTACCCATATTAGGTTTTGTCCGTTCATCGATTACACCTTCACCGTCATGATGAGGTCGCACAGGCGGCGACGGGTTTCGATGGGCGGGAGGGTCGAGGCGCGCACCGCGAAGTCGGCGGCCGTCTGGGCCGTGGCCGCCATGATCATGGCGGGGTCGATGCCCTGAGCGGACAGTCGGTGCAGGGTGGCGTGCAGGGCGTTTTTGGCGGTCAGGTACTGGCCGGAATTGGGCTGCATTACGGTTTCCCATCGGGTCTGAATAAAAAGCGCCGTCACGGCAGTTTGTGGACAGGCACGGGCTCACGGCCCAGGGGTTGATGTGTTCGTGACGGCGATAGGTCTGGTGGCCGCTACGGGGAGCGCTTGTTAGGCGGCTCCCCGCCTCTGCGGTGGATTAGATCGTGGCGAACACGGCCGGGACTTCGGCGCGGTCGGCGATATCGGTGACGACTTCTTTGAACACCGCCTGGCGGACATGCTCGGCGCGGCTGAGGGCGATGGCCAATTGCAGCTTGTCCTCTTCCAGCTTCCAGCGCAGGAAGGCGCTGACTTCGACCGTGCGGCCGCCGAAATAGACCGGGATCTGCAACAGGAACTTGTCGGGCAGGTCGATCGCGCCCTTGGTAGGGGTGGCCTTGGTTTCGTCGACATATTCGAAGGATTCATTCTCCGAATTCAGTCGCACCGCCTTCGTGAAGTTGACGTTTCTGACGGCGCGCAGATCCTGACACGCCTCCAGCAGGGTGGCGGCATCCGGGGCCTTAATGTCGGCGGCGTTCTCCTGAAGGAAGCGGCCGAATTCAAGCTGGCCTTTCCATTTCTCATGAGCCTCTGACCACAGCTTCCACTCTTCGGATTTGGGAAGTTGGAGTACGGCAGAATGATCGGCAAAGGCGGGCGTAGCGCCGTCTTTGTGATAGTCCAAAGCGGCGGTGATCCGGTTGGCGGCGATATCCGCAAACAGAGTGGCGCCTTCGGATTTGAAGCGCCGTGTGTAGTCGACCAGTGAGTCGGCGGTTTGCAGGATGACCTTGGTTTTGAGGTGGCTTGGGGCCTTAAGGTCAAGGCCGTGATCATCCTTGGTGGCGGGTGCGATTTCGAAGGTTTTACCGTCTTTGGAAAGGCCAATTTTCGAGCCGTTGATCAGGTCGATGACCTTAATTTCAGCGGCCGATGTGGCCAGGTCGGCGATGCTTTGGACGCCTTCGTCTTTGAGGGTGAGCATGGGTGTCTCCGATTGGGTTAAAAAAGGGATTAATTAGAGCGCTTGAAGCTTTCGGCGTCCTCGAACAGCGGACGCTGATCCGGATCGTCGCGGCTCAGGTCGCCGTCGGGATTGGAGAAGAAAACCGCTTCCGGTGCCGAACGGGCGGGCAGCTTGGCTTTGATATCGAAAGCGAAATTCTTGTCCCATCCGCCGGTTTTCGACGGCTTGATATTGACGGTCAGGGTAAGGCTGCCGCCTTTGCCGGTGCTGTCGATCGCCTGAATGAGCTTTTGCATTTGCTCATCCAGTTGCTCGACCAGCAGGCCTTTGCGCACCTGGCGCAAAATGTCGGTGAACGGGGTCACTGAGGTCTCCTTATGGTTAGGGTGGGTTACTTGCGGCGGTGGATGGCGGCCTTAAGCGCGGTGTAGACCTTGCCGCCGAGCCACCAGCCGATGGTGACGCCGATGGCGGCCCAGACGAACAGGCCGGTGGCGGTGAAGAAGTCGATGTGGTCGAGTTGAAGTCTCATTCTGAGGTCTCCGTCATGGGTTGGTTACGCACCGCCGCCTGCGGCTTTGGGGTGAGGTGGCGGAAAAGCTGTCGGCGCTTGGGGTTGCAGGGTTCAAAGCGCCCCGATGACAGGTCGTGCCATGTGCCGTAATTGTCGCGCACGGTAAGGTACTGGTCCCGGTCGCTGGGGCGCGGCGTGGCCAGAGTGGCGTGATAGACCTTGCCTTCGGTGAAGGTTGAGCCGCTGGGCGGAAACGCGCAGCGCACGGCCATCAGGGCCGGATTGAGGGATTGGGGTTTCATCAGTTTGATGTCTCCATCGGCGGTTCTGACCGGGGTCAGGAAGGTCGAGCGCAGATCCGGGCGCAGCGAGCTGAGGTACAGGCGCAGGCCGGACGGGATGACGAAGCGGGTCGGCCAGTAATCACGGCGGGCGGCTAACATGGCGTCACCTCCGGCGGCCGGTTGGCTGCGGGATCAGGCTTGCTGGTCTTGATGAAATAGGCCTCGGCCTGAGCGGCGGTGGCAGATTCAATCAGGCTGGAGTAAGGGCGGTCGAGTTCGGCGCTGATGTAGCGCAAGCGCAGCTCAGTCGCCGGATCAAGGGTGATTTTGATCTTCATGACGTGGCGCTCCAGAGCATGGCGGCCAGACCGATCATGCCCGCGAAGGCGGTGACGTTGAGGGCTTCGTAAAGGATGCGTCTCACGACAGGCCTCCGCGCTTGTAGTCTTCGAGGCTGATGCGGTCGTCGGTGATATCGGTCACGGGGGCGGTTTTGCGGCTCAGTTCGTCGGCGCAACTCAGGAGGTGCGTGGCCAGGGCGCGCCAGAAGGTGATGGTGTTGTCTGTGCCGTTCGCTGTGT
This sequence comes from Asticcacaulis sp. UBA2476, assembly GCA_002342035.1. Taxonomy (GTDB): domain Bacteria; phylum Pseudomonadota; class Alphaproteobacteria; order Caulobacterales; family Caulobacteraceae; genus Asticcacaulis. The sequence goes on from DDPE01000032.1 coordinate 63,063, forward strand.
TCAGCACCGGGGCTTTGAAGGAGTCATCCGGGTAGCAGGCGGCGGCATAGTTGACGAAACCCAGCGTGGCGCAGAACAGGTCAGCTCCGGTGTCGATCGATGGCGATCCAGTGATCGTCTCTTCGGCAACAGCGGCCCCGATGTAATAGGGTTTCGGGATGGCGGGGGTGTCAGCGTGCGGCATGACGGTCTCCGGGGGAAATGGGAAGGGGGTGCGCGGCGAGCCTTGGGAGCTGGGGGCAAGG
>DDPE01000042.1 GCA_002342035.1 Asticcacaulis sp. UBA2476
ATGAGCGGTCAGCAGGTCACCGCCTCTGGCCCCGGCAATGCCAGTTTGCGAACTGAGGCTTTCCTCAAAACCCTTGGCTTAAAGCCCGATGCGGACGGATTGGCGGCGGTGCAGACCTTGCCCATGCAGGCCTTAGTCGACGCCCTCAAAACCACCGATCCGGTAATCGGTAAGGGCAGCGTCTATATGGGGCCGGTGCTGGATGAAACCGTCCTGTTTCGCCATCCGTTCTATCCCGATGCCCCCGCACAGTCGCACCATATTCCGATGATTATCGGCAATACAAAGGATGAAACCCGTGCTTTTCTGGGCGGAAATCCGAAAAATTTTGGGCTGAACTGGGACGGCCTGCCCGCCAAGCTGCCGCCGGAATACCGCGTCGATATCGACCCCTATCTGGTGATCGATACCTATAGAAAACTCTATCCGGATATGTCGCCGTCCGATGTGTTTTTTGCGGCCACCACCGCGGGCCGGTCATGGCGCGGGGCGATCATTGAGGCCGAGGAACGCGCTAAATCCGGGGCCGAAACCTTTGTGTATCAGGAAAACTGGCCAACACCCAAGGATGGCGGCAAGCTGGGGGCGCCACACACCATCGAAATCCCGCTGGTATTCAGGAACACTGCCGTTGCAGGATCAATAACCACAAACTCCCTCGAAGCGAAGACAATGGCAGATTTGTTTAGCGGCGCCTTTATCGCCTTTGCCCGCACCGGATCACCGCAAACATCCGCCTTGCCCGAATGGAAGCCCTATACCTTGGCCAACCGTGAGACGATGCTGATGGATCTCAAGCCGGAGTTAGCCCTTGACCCGCGCGGCGAAGAACGCAAGCTGTTCGAGAAGGTGCCGTTTATCCAACAAGGGACGTAAATGGAAAACATAACCGCACGACATGACTTTATAGCTCAACAGCCCAATGAAGACGCTTTTGAGCTAACGATAGAAATCGGCGCGCCGTATCAGGACGCTAAATATCCAGGCGAATGGCTATGCCCCTGCGCTATCACACCCATATATACAAAACTCCTGCCCGCACGTAGCGACAGTTCACTGCAATCTTTGTGTCTTGCTATCTGTCTGGTTTACACTTTGGCCAGCGACTTTATCAAAAAAGGCGGCACGATCAGATATGACGATGGTTCTGATGCCGCATTGGGGGCTATTTTCGGGCAGGGCCCTTTTATTCCGATCGCCCCTGAGTGAACGCATGAAAACAAGTCATCCCAACACCCGGTCGAACCATCGGGCCGCCAGTTCCGGCCAGTGGGCATGGGTGCCGGTGGTTTCGCGCAAGGCAAAGCCATGCGGGGCCTGATCGAAGATATGTGCCTCAACATCGCGTTTCAGCGTCTGACCGGCCTTGATCATGTTGAGCGCATGATCGACCGGCACGATCTCATCATAAAGCCCATAAGCCAGAAACACCGGACATTTCGGCACACCGTGGGGTTCGGCAGCAATCCCGATCGGCCAGTCGTTATAGAAGTCCTGCTTTTCAACCGGCGGATAATCAGGTTTTCCCACCGGAAACTTATAGTCTTTGTGGTTGGCGTTGATCGGCGCATAGGCAATCAGCGCGCCCGCAGCTTTCAGGGCATGGTCCTGACAGGCCATAACGCCCGCCAGATGCCCACCAGACGACAGCCCCACATGCAGCAGCTGCAAATCCTTGAACTGAACCAGATAATCAAGACAGGTCAGGCCGTCTTTGATGGCCATATCCTTATCGTGATTACTTTGTCCCGGCAATCTGTGGGCCATGACATAGGCGTCGATCCCAAGGCTGTTGAGCCACAAAGCGACCTCAACGCCTTCTTTGTCGTGCATCAGCCGGTGATAACCACCGCCCGCATAGACCAGCGCCCGCGCCCGTGCATTTTTGGTATAGTAGCCATGCAGTTCCAGCCGCGTCACCGCCTCAATCTGCCGATCCGGCCACTGACCTTCCAGCACGTTAGCGGGCCCGTCCGACAAGGCAATCACATCGGCAGGGACGGGCTCAGCGGGAACGGTAAAGGCAGGGTTTGGCATGGTCGGGTTCTCTGTTTTTGTGTTAACCCGACCTAACCGATCCAGTCCTGTCAACGCAAGGCTTAAGCGGCGACCTTTTCCGCCGCCAACAGGTCAGCATAGGCGACCTCAATAGCCGCAACCACCTTAGGATCATCAGCCAGAGCTTGCGGGAACACAGCCCGCAGGGCCAGCATTGCCTTAACATCCGACACATCGTCGTTAAGCGTCTTACTCAAAGCGATCAGTTCAGCCGCCAGCGGATCGGTAATGGCATCACCGGTGACGGCCTTATGGCGCACAAATCGTATCCATGCCGCCAGCGACACCCCAAAGCGGCTGATGTCCGCACCGCGTGCCAGTGCTTCGGACAGCGACCCCAGCAGACGGATCGGCAGCTTTTGCGAGCCATCCCAGGCGATCTGCGACAACAGGTGACGGATGGCCGGATTGCGGAAGCGCTTGAGGATGGCCTCAGAATAGGCGACCAGATCGAGTCCTTTCGGGGCCTCCAGCAATGGCACCACATCTTCGATCATCAGATCGCGGACAAAGGCCGACAAATCAGCATCGGTCATGGCCTCAGATACGCTCTCATAGCCCTTATGCAGCCCCACATAGGCCAGGGTCGAGTGCGGCCCGTTGAGCAGACGCAGCTTGGCGCGCTCATAGGCCGGAACATTATCAGTGAGGGTAACACCCGCCCGTGTCCAGTCCGGCCCACCGTCATGGACATGGTCTTCGATTACCCACTGGGTAAAGGCTTCACGCTGGATCGGCCAGGCATCGGCAACGCCGGTCGCAGCCTCAACGCGGGCGCGTAAGGCATCGTCCGTGGCCGGTGTAATCGAATCGACCATGGTGCAGGGGCATTGCAGTTGGGCTTGGGTCCAGTCGGCCAACACCTGATCATGTTTGGCTGCCAAGGCGACGACCGCGGCTTTCAGGCGGTGACCATTTTTTGGCAGATTGTCACATGGGATCAGCACAAATGGTTTTTGGCCCTTGGCATGACGGCGGCGCAAACCTTCGACCACATAGCCGACAAATGATTTGGGTGTTTGCGGATGGGCGACATCATGAACGATATCAGCATGAGTGAAATCGAGCGCACCGTCCGGCGTCAGGCAATAGCCTTTTTCAGTCACGGTCGATGAGACTATGCCGACACTGTCGCGGGTCAGGCGTTCCAGCACGGCTTCGATATCTTCCGGGCCCACCAGCACTTCGCGCATCGAGCCGATGATCTGGTATTTGATTTCCTCATCCAGAATGGCGAGGGTATAGAGCCCGTCTTGAGGGCTCAGCGCATCGCGCACGCCGGTTGAATGTAGCGATACGCCGCAAATGCCCCAGCGCAGATCAAAAGCCGCAATCGCATCCAGATACGCCGCCTGATGGGCGCGGTGAAAAGCCCCCGGCCCAAAATGCACAACCCCGATCGCCAGCCTCTCCGGATCATAGGCCGGTTTAATCACCTCAGATTTCAACGCATCAAGGGTAGCAAGCGACAGTCGGGACATCAGGCATTTCCTAAATTTCTATAATTGGTTATGCGAAAAATTCCGAAGGGCCGCCCCAAGGAATTTTTCTCTATATCGTCAGGGGGTATACGGGGGAAAAACGGTTTTCCCCCGTAACTTCACAGTGTCACCCCGTTCTTCCAGATCGCGATCTCGCGTTCCTCATTCTTTTCGTTGCAGCTAGGCTGACCCGACGCGGTTTTCAGGATTAAATCCATCAAATCATCTGCCGTTTGGTCAAGTGTCTTCCCTTCTAAGGCCTGACCAGCGTTAAAATCAATCCAGTGCGGCTTTTTATTCGCCAAAGCCGTGTTGGATGCGATCTTAAGCGTCGGCGCCGGAAAGCCGAGCGGTGTGCCGCGGCCTGTGGTGAACAGGACAATCACCGCCCCTGCCGCCGTCAGCGCGGTTGAGGAGACCGCATCATTCCCCGGTGCTTCCAGCAGGGACAGTCCCGGAACCGTCGCCCGCTCACCATAACGCAAAACCTCATTAAGCTGGCTTAAGCCGCCTTTTTGAACCGCGCCCAGCGATTTTTCTTCAAGAGTGGTAATACCACCGGCCTTATTGCCCGGCGACGGGTTTTCAAACACCGGCTGCTTATGGTCGAGGAAGTACTGCTTGAAGTCATTGACCACATCGACGATGCCGTGAAAGACGGCCTCATCTTTGGCCCGCGCCATCAGGATGCGCTCGGCCCCGAAAATTTCCGGGATTTCAGTCATGATCGACTTGCCACCCGCCAGCGCCACGCGGTCGGCAATTTTTCCCACCAGCGGATTGGCCGTCAGGCCGGAAAAACCGTCCGAGCCACCGCATTTTACACCGATGACCAGATCGGAAACCTGACATTCCTCACGCTGGTCTTTTTCGACTACGGCCACCAGTTCTTCCAGCGCTTCAAGACCCGCCTCATGCTCATCGTCGACCATCTGGGCAGCGAAATATTTGAGACGATCGGGTTCGCGCACGACTTCTTTGATCAGGGCGCTAAGTTGGTTGTTTTCACAGCCTAAGCCCACGATCAGCACCCCACCCGCATTGGGATGAGACGCCAGCGCTGCCAGTAGCTTTCGGGTATGATCAAGGTCATCGCCCAACTGCGAACACCCCAGCGGATGAGTCAGGGCATAGACCCCGTCCACCCGCCCTTTGAACCGCTCACCGGCGATCTTGGCCAGCCGCTCTGAGGTGCGCGCCACACAACCGACCGTACATAATATCCAAATTTCATTGCGAATACCGACGCGGCCATCAGCACGGCGATAGCCCATAAAAGTATGGGCGTCAGGTGCATCACCGGGTTTGGGCGCAGGCTTAGGCTGATAGTCATAATCCTCAACCCCGCTTAAGGAGGTCACCAGATTATGGCTATGGATATGCTCGCCGCGTTTGATATCGACACTGGCATGGCCGATGACAAACCCAAATTTGAGCACGTCCTGGCCCGCCGGAATGTCATAGAGCGCCAGCTTATGGCCCTTGGGGATATCGGCCTCAAGCACAAGAGGCGGCTGTCCGTCGATGTCGATCACCGTACCAGCAGGCAGCTCCTCAACCGCAATCACCACATGGTCAGTGTCATGAACGCGCACATATCGGATCAGGGCATGATCACCCTCACCCAGTTGGCCGCATCCGGTTTTAATGTCGTCTGGCATAGTTTTCAAACCTTAAGGCCCTCTCTCCCGCAGGGCCGGTAGCACTTTGATTTTAATTTGGACAGTCGCGTATTTTCGCGTTATGGTAACCGGTGTCATTAATCTTTTTATGACCCTATAGCAAGCCCATCTTACACCTGAACGCAGTCCGCTGAAACCACATACATTCCGATGCCTGCCCGGCCGCCCCTCCCACGGCTTTCGCGCATCTTGTCATCACAATCGACGCACTTTACACATAAGCTGAATTAGCTGGCCGGGAGCCCATGACCTTACCCCCCCAAACTCAACCCGTTAAACCTTCCGCCGCGGACCCTGTCGAAGAGTTCCTGAAGCGGCGCAAAAAAGCGACCATCAATGATGTCGCCGCCTTGGCACGGGTATCCAAAAAGACCGTCTCCCGGATCATCAATAATTCTCCGTCGGTGCGCGAGGAAACCCGCGAAGCCGTCAATGCCATCATCGCCCGCATTGGTTTCCGGCCCGACCCGCAGGCGCGCGGTCTGGCCTTTCGCCGGTCATTCCTGCTGGGGCTGATCTATGACAACCCCAACGCCCAGTATATCGTCAACATGCAGATGGGCATCCTCGATAAGGTGCGCGGTTCCGGCATCGAACTGGTGGTCCACCCGTGCGATAAAACCTCGGACAGCTTCCTTGAGGAAATCCGCGACTTTGTGGAACTGCAACGCCTGTCAGGTGTGATCCTGCTGCCGCCGATCGCGGAAAACCGGCAACTGATCCAGGTGTTAGAAGAACTGGCCGTGCCGTTCGTGCGCATCACCGCCCGCCACGGTGACGACAATTCGCCTCCGATCAAGACCTCTCAGGTCGTGTCGCGCGATCGCATGGGCTGCCAGCAGGCCGCCGACCATCTGGTTGAACTTGGCCATCGTCGCATCGGCTTTATCGAAGGCCCGCACACATACGCGTCCGCCAAGGAACGCCGGCAAGGCTTTGCCGAGGGTCTTAAGGCTCATGGCCTCGACATCGATCCTGCGATCACCGCCGAAGGGGCCTATTCGTTCGAATCCGGCTTTGAGGCAGGCCAGAAAATCCTAAGCCAGCCCGATCGCCCGACCGCCATTTTTGCCTCGAACGATGAGATGGCCATTGGTGCCTATAAGGCCGCCCTGCAAATGGGCCTGTCGGTGCCCGGCGATCTCAGCATCATCGGCTTTGACGACAGCCCGCTGGCGTCGCGCATCTACCCGGCCCTGACGACCGTGCGCCTGCCGATCCGCGATATGGGCCGCACGGCAGCGGAAACCCTGATTGATCAGGATAACCACCGCAAACACACCATGATTTTCGATGCAGCACTGGTGGTGCGCGATTCCACAGCCCCCGCCCCCAAAACCTTCAAGCCGTAACGCGGCTATACGCTGAGATACCTTCGCAAATAGTCTCTGGACAAATGTGATGACACCGGTTACCTATGCGGCAGGGAGTAGCTGAAATGACCGGCCCAGCCAAAAGGTCCGGCGCTTCATAATTATTGGTAACGAATACATGCCCGAAGCCTTGAAACTGAATGAGGATCGCCTCTTTTCGAGCGATCCGTCCCAGCGCGCCATTGCCCGCGAACTGTACGCACTGGTCAAAGATTTTCCGATCCTCAGCCCGCACGGCCATACCGATCCGCAATGGTTTGCCGATAACGAGTCCTTCGGCAATGCCACGCAGCTATTTCTGGCGCCTGACCATTATATCTATCGCATGCTCTATTCGCAGGGCATCAGCATGGACGATGTCGGTGTCGGCTCCAAGGCCGGCCCCAGCCCGGCTGATGCGCGCACGGCCTGGAAGATTTTCGCCAAGAACCAGCACCTGTTCCGTGGCACGCCGACGTCGATGTGGATGGGTTATGTGTTCGACCAGATCATGGGCTTTGAGGTCAAACTGAGCGAAGAGACGGCAGATTTCTATTTCGACCGCATTGGGGAACTACTTGCGTCTGATGCTTATCGTCCGCGCGCCCTGTTTGAACGCTTCAACATCGAACTGCTGGCCACGACGGAGTCGCCGACCGATAGCTTAGAGCACCACCAGAAAATCAAGGATTCCGGCTGGCAAGGCCGCGTGGTCACCGCCTATCGTCCCGATCCGGTGATCGATGCCGAACATGAGGATTTTAAATCCAAGCTGAAAGTTTTTGGCGAGCTGTCGGGAGAGGATGTCTATAGCTGGAAAGGCTATCTGCGCGCCCACCGCAACCGCCGCGACTTTTTCATGACTATGGGCGCCACCTCGACCGACCACGGCCATCCGACGGCCAAGACTGCCAATCTGTCACCTGTGGACGCTGAGGCCCTGTTTAACCGCATCATTCGCGGTGGGTTCAGTCTTGATGATGCCGAACTGTTCCGGGCTCAGATGCTGACCGAAATGGCGCGCATGAGCCTCGATGACGGCCTGACCATGCAAATTCACCCCGGCGCCTTCCGCAACCATAACCTCAAGGTATTTGAGACCTATGGCCGCGATAAGGGCTGCGATATCCCGCTGCCGACCAACTATGTCAACGATCTGAAACCCTTGCTGGATGCGTTCGGCAATGAAAAAGACCTGACGGTCATTCTGTTTACGCTCGATGAAACCAGCTATGCGCGTGAACTGGCACCACTCGCGGGTCATTATCCGATCCTGAAACTTGGGCCCTCATGGTGGTTCCATGATAGCCCCGAAGGCATGACCCGCTTCCGCGAGCAGGTGACGGAGACCGCCGGTTTCTATAACACCGTTGGCTTCAATGACGACACACGCGCCTTCCTGTCAATTCCGGCCCGTCACGATGTCGCCCGCCGTATCGATGCCAACTTCCTGGCGCGACTGGTGGCCGAGCATCGGCTGGAACTGGACGATGCGGCACAAACCATCAAGGACCTCACATATAATCTTCCCAAAGCGGCCTATAAGCTTTAAGGGTGGATCAAACGTGATTTAAGATGCTCCGATTTGATTGATCGGAGCATCTACTCCTCTCCCTGCGAGGCTTACATGTGCGATAAAATTTATCACAAAACCTACTACGCGACCCATCCTGACATGATGACCAATGTCGGCAATCAGGATCTGCGCGATAAGTACCATATGGGCGGCCTGTTCAAAGCCGATGAGATTGTGCTGAATTACACGCACTTTGAACGCTTCGTCATCGGCGGCGCAGCCCCGGTGAACGGCATCGTCAAGCTGCCCGATCAGACGGAACCGGCGTCTGCGGCCGGTCATCCGTTCCTGGAACGCCGGGAGCTGGGTGTGATCAATGTCGGCTCAGGCTCTGGTGTCGTGACCATTGACGGCGTTGACTATGCTCTGGGCCAAAAGGACGGCCTTTATGTCCCGATGGGCACGGCTGAGGTTCTGTTCAAATCGGACGATGCCGCCAACCCCGCCAAATACTACCTGACCTCGACCCCGGCCCATCAGCGTTATGAGACCGTCAAAATCTCGATCGATAAGGCGGTGCCGCTGGAGCGCGGATCGCTCGAACAGTCGAACCAGCGCGTCATTTACCAGTATATTGTGCCGACCACCGCCAGGTCTTGCCAGCTTCTGCTCGGCCTGACTGAGCTTGCGCCCGGTTCGGTGTGGAATACCATGCCACCGCACCTGCATGATCGCCGCTCAGAGGTTTATTTCTACTATAATCTTGGCGACAATGACCGCGTCTTCCACTTCATGGGTGAGCCGGACAATTGCCGCCACATCATCATGCAAAACGACGAAGCCGTCGTGTCGCCGCCATGGTCGATCCACATGGGGGCGGGTACATCGAACTACACCTTCATCTGGGCGATGGGCGGGGAAAACCTCGACTACACCGATATGAACGTGCTCGATATCTGCCAACTTAAATAACCTCGAAGATAAGTCCTTCGGCCTTACGGCCTCAGTGTACTTATCTTCGTAATCAGTGAGGACAAAAATTTCATCGGGGCGGCCCTTCAGGAATTTTTGACTTAATTCATTGAGTGGATAGGAACGATCCCGTCCTCTTCTAACAGCAGGGCCGAAAGCAAAAAGGACTCTATCATGACACAACCATTCGATCTGACCGGCAAGGTCGCCCTTGTCACCGGTGCCAATACGGGGCTGGGCCAAGGCATCGCCATTGCGCTGGCTGAGGCCGGTGCCGATATCGCCGCCGCCGGTATCGTGCCGGCTGATGAGACGGCTGAAAAGATCAAGGCTCTGGGCCGCAAGTTTATCAATATCGACGCCAATCTGATCACGATTGAGCCGGTTGACCGCATCATTAAGGAAACCCTTGAGGGCCTCGGCGGCCTCGATATCCTCGTCAACAATGCCGGTCTGATCCGCCGCGCTGATGCCGTTGAGTTCTCGGAAAAAGACTGGGACGACGTCATGAACGTCAACATCAAGTCGGCCTTTTTCATGTCGCAGGCCGCTGGCAAGCACTTCATTGCCCAGGGCTATGGCAAGATCATCAACATCGCCTCGATGCTGTCGTTTCAGGGCGGCATCCGCGTCCCGTCCTATACGGCCTCAAAGTCCGGCATCGCCGGCATCACCCGCCTGCTGGCCAACGAGTGGGCCGCTAAGGGCATCAATATCAACGCCATCGCGCCAGGCTATATGTCGACCGACAACACCGCCCAGATCCGTGCCGATGAAGCCCGCAACAAGTCGATCCTCGACCGTATTCCGGCGGCCCGCTGGGGTGATCCGGCCGACCTCGGCGGCACCGCTGTGTTCCTGGCGTCGCGTGCGTCGGACTATGTCAACGGCGCGGTTATCCCGGTTGATGGTGGTTGGTTAGCACGCTAATCCAGACTGGCGCTTAGTCAAAAAGAAAACCCCTTCCGTTGGCACGGAAGGGGTTTTTTGTATCCGCTAAGGCTATAATCGCTTAGCCGACAATGCCTTTGATGTAGGCTTTGATTTCTTCGTCCTGCGCGTTGGCAAAGAAGTATTCCGAGAACTTCTCACCGGCCACGGCGGCCTTCAACAGGTCCTGATCAATGGTCTTGAGGACGGTCAGCATGTCCTTGCACGACGCAGCCTTAAGGTCCTTAAGGATGCCACGGTTCTTGGCCATGATTTCGGCACGCTCCTTGGGGTAGCCCAGACCGCGCTCACCGTCGAACAGCTTACGATACACGTCCTGCAGGTTCAGTTCTGCGGCCCAGCCAAAACCCTTGGCATAGGGCATCGAAATCGCGTTGCCATCATTGATCTGGCCAAACAGGAAGGCGTCGGTCGGGTCGATCACCAGACCGCAGAACACGCCGGGCATTGAGTTACAGGCCAGCATGGCGCCCATGCCGGTGCCGCAGCCCGTGACCACGAAATCAGCCGCCTTTGAGTTCAGCAGGATACCGGCCAGCAGGCCGTTCATGACATAGGTTAATGAGGCCTTGTCGTCGGCGCCGTACATACCATAGTTGAAAACGGTGTGGCCGAGCGGTTCCGCGACCGTCTTGAGCGCGTCGAAAATGACGCCGTTCTTAGCGGCCTGGCTGTTCTCGTTAATCAGAGCAATTTTCATGAGAATGTCTTTCTGCGTATTTATGCGTGAATATGCGCGTAGTCGCTTCAATAGCCCCCGAACGTCGCCTCAGCAACCCCGCATGGGCCCAATTTTCAGCTTTATATATAATCGGCGTTGAAAATGACACCGGTTTCCTATACTAAGGATGACAATAGCAAAAATAACAAAATACACAGCGGGGAAACGTGACTTCAAGCAGCGTCAGGCTTAGCGCCGTCACCAAATCGTTTAACGGCACCGATGTCATCAAGGGTGTGAGCCTTGATGTCAAACAGGGCGAACTGGTCGTGTTTGTCGGCCCGTCCGGCTGTGGCAAGTCCACATTGCTGCGTCTGATCGCCGGTTTAGAGACGCCGACATCCGGTGAAATCGTCATCGCCGATAAGGATGTCACCTACGCCCACCCGTCCAAGCGCGGCGTGGCGATGGTGTTTCAATCCTACGCCCTTTATCCGCACATGACGGTTGAGGACAATATCGCCTTTGCCCTTAAGATTCAGGGCCGCCCCAAGGCCGAAATCCGCGCCAAGGTCCATGAGGTTGCCGAAATTTTGCAACTGGATCATCTGCTGCAACGCCGCCCCAAGGCCCTGTCCGGTGGTCAGCGTCAGCGCGTCGCCATCGGGCGTGCCATTGTGCGCGAGCCGGATGTTTTCCTGTTCGATGAACCCCTGTCCAATCTTGATGCATCTTTGCGCGGTCAGATGCGGGTGGAAATCGCCCGCCTGCACCGCAAACTGGGCGCGACCTCGGTCTATGTGACCCACGATCAGATTGAGGCCATGACTTTGGCCGACAAGATCGTGGTGCTGCGCGCCGGACTGGTTGAGCAGGTTGGCTCACCCATGACGTTGTACCGCCATCCCGCCAATCTGTTTGTGGCCGGCTTTATCGGCTCACCGCGCATGAACATTTTACCCGCGACCTTTGCCGGATCGACCGCCGACAGCGTGCGCATCCAGACGGCGCAAGGCTCACTGATCATCCCGCGTAAGGATGTCTCGAAACCCGCGTCCGATAAGATCCAGTTGGGTCTGCGTCCGGAATCCTTAAGCTTCGCCGCCCCCGGCGCGGAAGCCCATCTGACCGGCTACGTCACCCTGATTGAGCGTCTGGGCGGGGAAACCTTCGCCTATGTCGCCCTCAAAGAATTCGAGTGCGAGCCGATCATCATCAAGCTGGACGGCGAAACCCCGGTTCATAACCATCAGGAAGTGGCCCTGACTATCGAGCTTAAGCGCGCCCACCTGTTTGACGCCGACGGTCTGGCGCTCGGCCACGCGCCTGACTTTGATCCGGCTCAGGTGTAGAGACCGCTATGTTCAATGACAAGAAAATCGGCTCGCTCTATGTCGCTCCGTTCGTCATCGGGTTTTTGCTGTTTACAGCCTTTCCGTTCGTAGCCTCATTCGTCCTCAGCCTGACCGATGCGCAGTTGCAGGATCAGTTGGGCAGCGCCAATTTCACCGGCCTGCAAAATTATACCGAAATGGGCCGCGACGCGACGTTCCAGAAATCGCTCGGCGTCACGTTTTTCTACGTGTTCATCACCGTACCACTAAAGCTGGCCTTTGCGCTGTTTATCGCGGTGGTATTGAACTTTAAACTGCGCGCCATCGGCTTTTTCCGCACCGCCTATTACCTTCCGTCGATCCTGGGTGGCTCGGTGGCCATCGCCATTGTCTGGCGCTTTGTGTTCGCCGGTGACGGCCTGATCAATCAGGCCTTGGAGATAATCGGCATTACCGGCGTCAACTGGCTGGGGGAACCCAATACCGCCATGTTCTCGATCATCCTTCTGCGCCTGTGGCAGTTCGGCTCGGCGATGGTGGTGTTCCTGGCGGGCCTCAAGGCTATCCCCGAAGACCTCTATGAGGCCGCCGATTTGGACGGCGCTTCACGGGTACGTCAGTTCTGGATGATCACCCTGCCGCTGCTGACACCAGTGCTGTTCTTCAACTTTATCATGCAGATCGTGCAGGCCTTTCAGGAATTTAACGGCCCCTATATCATCACCGGCGGCGGCCCGCTCAAATCCAGCTACCTGCTGCCGCTGATGATCTATGAAGAGGGGTTCAAATACTTCAATCTGGGCTATTCCTCGGCCCTGTCGTGGGTATTGTTTGTTATCATCGCCGTCTTTACCGCCATCGCTTTCTGGTCCCAGAAACACTGGGTCTTCTATGCCCAAGACCGTGAAGATAAAAATGGGGGAGCCCAGAAATGAGCCAGTCTGCAACCACACCTGACAATGGCTGGCGCAAACATATGCCGGTCATCAATGCCTTCCTGCGCTACGGCATACTGATCATTATCGGTTTCATGATGCTCTATCCGTTGTTCTGGATGATCGGGGGATCGTTCAAAAACAATCAGGAAATCTTTTCCTCCATCGGCTTTATCCCGAAAGAGCCGACGCTCGATGGCTTTAAAAAAGGCTGGGAGACCTCGACCGAGTACACGTTTGCGACCTACCTGATTAACACCATGAAAATCGTGGTGCCCAAGGTAATCGTGACGGTAATTTCGTCGGTTATCGTTGCCTACGGGTTTGCGCGCTTTGCCATTCCGGGTCGTAAGTTGTTGTTTGCGCTGCTGATGGCGACGGTTTTGCTGCCCAAGTCGGTGCTGTTGATCCCGCAATATCTGATGTTCCGCGAATTTGGATGGCTCGATACCTATCTGCCGCTGATCGCCCCGCAGGCCTTTGCGGTCGAAGGCTTCTTCGTGTTCATGATCATCCAGTTCATGCGATCCCTGCCTATGGAGATGGAAGAGGCCGCGGTCATGGATGGCTGCAACAGTTTTCAGGTACTGACGCTGGTGGTCGCCCCCGTGATCCTGCCCGCCATTATCTCCGTCGCCCTGTTCCAGTTCATGTGGTCGATGAACGACTTCCTTCAGCCCCTGATCTATTTGTCGTCGGTGGAGAAATATCCGGTGGCGTTGGCGCTCAAAATGTCGATCGACGTGACCGAAGCGACCTCATGGAACGAGATTCTGGCCATGTCGACCATTGCTCTGGCACCGTCCCTGATCCTGTTCTTTGTGGCCCAGAGATATTTTGTCGAAGGCATTACCTCCGGCGCGGTGAAGGGGTAAACCATGTCAAATTTGACCCTAACCGCCGCCCGCCTGCATCGACGCAACCTTCTGCTGGGGGCCGCCGCCCTCACCGGCCTGTCCGCCTGCTCAAAAAGCCAAACCTCATCTTCAAACGGGGGGGCTATCACGCTGCGGATGAGCTGGTGGGGCGGCACCTCCGCGCACAAGGCCACGCTCAATGCCTTGCAACTGTTTGAAAAACGCCACCCTCACATCCGGGTGCGCGGCGAATATACCGGCTTTACCGGCCATCTGGAGCGCCTGACGACCCAGATCGCGGGCGAGACCGCCCCGGACGTGATGCAGATCAACTGGTACTGGCAGACCCTGTTTTCGCGCGATGGCGAAGGCTTTACAGACCTTAACCAGTATAAGAACGAGATCGATTTCAGCCAGTTTGATGCCCGCACCCTGTCGATGGGCACGACGGCGGGTAAGCTGAATGCGCTGGCCATTTCCAATGCCGCCCGGCTGATGTACCTTAACAAAACCACCTATGATAAGTCGGGCTTAAGCCTGCCCGACACATGGGACTCACTGTTCGCACGCGGGCCGCAGTTTAAGGCCAAGCTCGGCGATGCCTATTATCCGCTCGATGGCCTGTTTCAGGATTTTATTGCTCTGGCGCGGTCATACATCGTGCAAAAAACGGGTAAGGCTCTGGTCAATTCTGAGACCAAATCGCTGAACTGCACCCGCGCCGACATGCACGAATATGCCGGATTTTACGCTAAGATGATCCGCGATCATGTCTGGCCCAGCGCGCAGGTGCGGGCCTCTTATGGCTATCTGCCGCAGCAGGAAATGCGGCCGTGGATCAATGGCGAATTTGCTGGCACCTATCAGTGGAACAGCGCCATTGAAAAATATACCGACACCTTGGCCGGCAAGCAGGAAGTGGCACTGGCGCCCTATCCGATGCGGCCCGGGGCGACCGATGCCGGATTGCTGTACCGGCCATCGATGATGTTTGCGGTTAATGCCAAATCCCAGCATCCGCGCGAGTCGGCCATGCTGATCAACTTCCTGCTTAACGATCCCGAAGGGGTTCGGGCGATGGAAACCAAGCGCGGCGTACCGGTCTCAAAAGCCGCGCAAAAGATCCTGCGTGACGACGGCCTGATCGGTAAGCTTCAGCAGGATAGCGAAGACATGCTGGCCCGCCTGCCCATCAATGTGCTGGAAAGCCCCTATTTCGAGCACCCACGCGTCCGCGATGGTTTTCAGGATATCCTGGAAGCCTTTGGCTACGGCAAGATCACGCTCGAACAGGCCGGTGATGCGCTTTATGATGACATCAATGCCATCCTGCACCGGGTCATCCGCTGATTATGCCTCAAGCCGACACACCGCGCCTGAACCTGATTGCCGATCTGCCGACGGCGCTCACCTTTGAGATCAGCGACGGCAGTATTTACCGGACGGACACGGCGCGCAAAGTTTGGGTCGACGGCGCGCCCACGCTTACCACCGATCTGAATGTCTTTACCCTGACCGGCTTAAAGCCCGATACGCTTTACAAGGTGACCGTAGATGACGAAGAACTGGTCGCCCGAACCGTCCGGTGCAAGGCCGTGCTTGATCCGCGCACCTTTGGGGCCAGAGGCGATGGCACAACCGACGACACCGCCGCCTTGCAGGCCGCGATTTCCGCCTGCCCCAGCGATGGCCGGGTGCGTCTGACGGGCGGTGATTATGTCAGCGGACCGCTGTTTCTCAAAAGCGATATGGCACTTGAGATCGCCAAAGATGCCCGTCTTTTAGGGCGGCGGGACATCACCGGCTGGCCGATCCTGCCGGGTATTCTCTACGATGATGAAGGCCGGGAAAAGGTCTGGCTGGGCTCATGGGAAGGTGAAGCGCTGGCGTGTCATGCTGGCCTGATCAACATCATCGCCGCCCGCAATGTCATGATCTACGGCGAGGGCGAAATTGATGGCCGCGCCGGTTTCGATAGCTGGTGGTCGCGGCCCAAGACTCCATTTGGCGACGGCGACCACACCGCCTGGCGGCCGCGGCTGATTTCGATCATCGATAGTGAGAAAATCACCTTTGAGGGCCTCACGGTCGCCAACAGCCCCTCATGGACGATCCACCCCTTGAACAGCCGCTGGCTGACCTTCACCAATCTCAAAATCAAAGCCCCGTCCGACAGCCCCAATACCGATGGCCTCAACCCTGAAAGCTGCACCGATGTCAAAATCTGCGGTGTGCATTTCACGGTCGGTGACGACTGCATCGCCCTCAAGTCGGGCAAGATTAGTATGGCCCGCAAAGTTTTGCGACCGACGCGACGGGTGATGATTTCCAACTGCTGGATGCAGGACGGTCACGGCGCCGTCGTGATCGGATCTGAGATGGCGTCCGGCATTTATGATGTCACCGTGCGCGATTGCTTATTTACCGGCACCGATCGCGGCCTGCGGATCAAGACCCGGCGCGGGCGCGGTAAGGATGCGGTGGCCAGCCACATACGCTTTGACAATATCCGCATGAAAAATGTCGGCACCGCCTTTGTCATCAACAGTTTTTACTGGTGCGATCCCGACGGCAAGACCGACTATGTCGGCAACCGCGCCCCCTTCCCCCTTGATGAGCGCACGCCCTCTATCGGCAATATCACCCTGACACGGATATATTGCGATCAAACCCGCCACGCCGCCGCCTATCTGCTCGGCCTACCAGAACAGCCCATCGATGGCATCCATATCGATGATTTCAGGGTCAGCTTTTCAGAAACCGCCGAGGCCGGTTTTCCGGATATGGCCGCCTCCATCCCCGCTGTCGCCCGCAAAGGGCTCTATATCTGCAATGCCCGCAATGTCAGCCTCAATAACCTGTCGCTCAAAGGATATCTGGGACAGGAAATCGAACTGGAAAATGTCTTATGATGAATCTATCCCACAACATCCCCGTCGATGTCATTGATGCGCCCATGCGCCGGACGTTTACGGTGAGCAATGCCACCATCCGCACCCTGTCGAAATTTGGCGCTCAGGTGCCGGTATTTATCGGCAACTATTTCAAAAGCTGGGAACCGTACCGTCCGTACTGGAACTATGAAGACGGCATCGTCTGGAAAGGCGCGCTTGACCTTTATCAAACCACCAAGGATGAAGCCTTTCTGGACTATATCCTGAAAGAAATGGACACCCGCGTTCTGCCCGATGGATCCATGCCGACCTTCCTGCCGACAGAATATAATATCGACCATATTAACGGCGGTAAGATCCTGTTTCCGCTTTATGAAATCACAGGTGAGGATCGTTTCCGTAAAGCGATGGATATCCAGTTCGCTCAGTTGAAAGACCATCCGCGCACGAAATCCGGCAATTACTGGCACAAGCAGATTTACCCGCATCAGGTCTGGCTCGACGGCATGTTCATGGCTCAGCCGTTTCAGGTTGCCTATGCCCGCATCACCGGCAATGAGGCCCTGTTTGCCGACAGCGTGCAGCAGTTTTTCAATGTCGACCGCCTGCTGAAAAAAGATAACGGCCTCTATTTCCACGGCTGGGACGAAAGCCGCACGGAGCGCTGGTCGAACCCGGACACCGGCCTGTCGCCCAATGTCTGGGGCCGCGCCATGGGTTGGTGGATCGGGGCCCTGGTCGAATCCTATGAACATTCAACGGGTCTGGATGAGGCTGGCCGGGCCGAACTGGCTCGCATCACGCGCGATACCTTAAACGCGCTGCTGAAGTTCCGCTCCGCCAATGGCCTGTGGTATCAGGTCGTCGATCAGGGCGATCGCGACGGCAATTACGAGGAAGCCTCAGCCTCGCTGATGATTTCATACGGCCTGATGAAGGCGGCCCGCCTTGGGATCGTCGGTGACGCTGAGCGCAAGGCCGGTCGCGACAGCCTTCAGGCCGCCATTGACCGTTTCCTGACGCCCACGGCGCTGAACGGTATTTGCGGGGTCGCGGGCCTTGGCAATGTGCCCTATCGCGACGGCACGTTTGCGTATTATATGTCTGAAAAAATCACCCCCAACGACCCCAAGGGCGTCGGGGCGTTGATGTGGAGCCTGAGTGAAGGCGTGAATGAAGGAAAAGCCTGATGCCGTTAAAAGATATTGCCAAAAACTTCGTCACCGCCCGTCGTTCGGCGGCCGCCTTGACGGATTATCCGGGCACGATCCCGTCGGTTTTGGATGAGTCTTACTTCATTCAGGATCAGGCCATCGCCCTATGGGATAAGCCAGTTATCGGCTGGAAAATCGGGCGACTGGCGCCGGAGCGACAGGCCGAACATGGCACGGAACGTCTGGCCGGGCCTATCTTTCAACCCATGTTCAAGCCTTATCATGGCGAGCCCGTTCATGTGCCAGTGTTTGAGCATGGCTTTGCGGCCGTTGAGGCCGAGTATGTCTTCCGCATCGGCAAGGACGCCCCGGTCGCCAAAACAGACTATACGGAGGCCGAAGCGCTGGGTCTCATCGACGCCATGTTCGCCGGCATCGAGATGGCGGGATCGCCATTGCCGACGATTAATAAACTCGGCCCTACGGTCGTGGCATCGGATTTCGGCAATAATTTCGGGTTGATTTTAGGGCCGCAACTGATGGCCTTTGATGAGACATCAACCGTCAGCGATCTGGATGAAAACGCCGTCAAGGCGTTTCGTGCCACCACCGAAATTGACGGCCATGTGGTCGGCCAGGGCGGCCTGTTCACCATGCCGGGCGGCCCGCTCAAGGCCATCGGCTGGCTGGCCGGGCATCTGGCGCGCCGTCAAAAACCGCTGCGCAAAGGTCAGTTGATCTCATCGGGGGCGACCACAGGTATTCATGACATACTGATTGGTCAGGCCTCCACAGTTCGCTTCGATAGCCCAAATCTGTCGACCACCGAACTGAAACTGCAAACCTATCGCCTGGAATCAGACGGCCCTGAACTGGCCTGACGCACACCTATAAGATGAAATTAACAGCAAAAGCGGCTTAAAATGCCGCTTTTGCGGCATCTGGGCACCAGATAATATGGCAGAATTGCCACTTTTGACAACAACGTCATTTCCATACTTGTTTTATTAAATCATCTATGCGTAACTTATGCCACCGGTGTCATGAATCCTGATGCACGATGACACCGGTGTCAAATTTTTAGCCGAAGCGGGGCGTCATTCCGGGGCCCTCAAAACAATGACTGATCAGCCACCTCACAAATGAGGGGCATGATCAATGGCAAAAACGGGGAGTTGATCTATGCCTGCCAAAATCACGCACGCTACAGGTGCGCCTAAAATTTATCGTGCCCGCATCCGCTTCGGAGCGTCGCTTGCTGTCCTGATGGCCGCAACCGTCGGCACCGCCGCCTTCGCTCAAGATGCCGCACCGACTGACGATGTTGAAACCGTTGTTGTCACCGGTTTCCGCGGTTCGCTGCAAAGCTCAATCAGCACCAAAAAGCAGGATCTGGGTATTGTCGATGTCATCAGCGCCGAAGATATTGCTGATTTTCCTGACAATAATCTGGCTGAGTCCCTGCAACGTATTCCGGGCATTGCCATCGACCGTGACGGCGGCGAAGGTCGTACAATTACGGTTCGCGGTCTGGGGCCAACCTTTACGCGCGTGCGCATCAACGGCCTTGAAGCTCTGGCGACCACTGGCGGTAAGGACTCAACCGGCGCCAACCTTGACCGCGGCTTCGATTTCAATGTTTTTGCCTCTGAGCTGTTTAAATCGCTGACCGTGCGTAAATCGCAATCAGCCGAAATCGATGAAGGCTCGCTTGGCGCGACCGTCGATCTTCAGGCATCCCGACCGTTTGATTATAAAGGCTTTACCTTCGCCGCCGGTGCCCAGGCAGCCTATAACGATCGCTCAGAAGATACCAGCCCGCGCCTGACCATGCTGATCTCCAATCGCTGGGCTGACGGCAAGTTGGGGGCGCTTTTGTCGGTCGCCTATTCGGAACGCAATCTGTTTGAAGAAGGCCCTTCAACAGTACGTTGGGAAAATGCGTTTAACCAAACCTCCGGCGCACGCTTTCAAAGCTATTCCACCAATGGCGGGTCGAGCTTTACCACTATACCAGCTTCGGGAACTTTGACCGGAGAGGCGCTTGCCGTCTCAAACGCCCTGCATCCTCGTATTCCGCGCTATGGCCGTTTGAGCTATGACCAGAAGCGCTTAGGGGTTACGGGTGCCTTTCAGATGCGCCCCAGCGACAGTACGTTAGTCACCCTGGAGGCTATGTACTCAAAATTCCGCGCGGACCGTACCGAGCATTATCTGGAAGCCCTGTCTTTCAGCCGCGGGGGTCAGGGTAATCCACAATCGGATATTTACAACTATACCATCGACGGCACCGGTACGATCACCAAGGCCAGCTTTAACGATGTCGATATTCGCTCCGAAATGCGCTTCGATGATCAGTCGTCAACCTTTGGCCAGTTGAATCTGATTGTCGATCATCAGTTCACAGATCGTCTGAAAGCTAAGGTAATACTGGGGTCGTCAAAGTCAGTTCAGGACAATCCGCGTCAGACCACTCTGTCGTTCGATGCTTACGATGTCGACGGTTATTCTTATGATTTTACCGACTCGCGTAACCCCACATTCAACTACGCCACCAAAAATGGCTGTACGGTCAATCAGGCCTGCTACTGGGCCTATTCCTCAGCCACAACAGCCGGCGACGCCTCATTGGTGCGTATACGTCCGAACAAAACGGATAATGAATTCAAAACGGCAAAGCTTGATCTCGAATATGATCTGAACTCGGATTACAAATTAAAGTTCGGTGTCGCACGCAAGGAATACGACTTTTTGACCCGGCAGGCCCGCCGCGCCAATGAAAATGTACCCGCCGCTGCCGCCACATTCCTCAATGCCAATATTGCCAACATCTCCCGAACCGTTGAAGGTTTTGGCAGTTCATGGCTGGTGCCGGACGTCGATAAGGTTGTTGCCGCTATTAATTTTGAATGTAACTGCGTCAATTCTTATGGCGACTTTACCACCGGCACTTCCAGCGTCGGTGGGGCGCGCGGCCTTAACCGTGCCGCCAGCGAAGTCGATAACAGCCTCTATGGGCAGATCGATTTCAGGACACAACTTGGCAATATGCCGGTCAAAGGTAATCTCGGCGTGCGTTATGTCGAAACCAATCAGCACACCGAAGGCTATTTGACAGCAACCACCTACGTGTCGGTTGACCGGACTTATAACGACACCCTGCCCGCCTTGAACGTCTCCATTGAGCCGCTGGATAACGTCTTTATCCGATTTGCGGCCGCCAAAACCATGGCGCGGCCTCTGCTCACCAACCTGACGCCAGGGGGCACGCTGAATACCTCGACTCTAACCTATACCGGCGGCAACCCGATGCTGGATCCGTTCCGCTCGACCAACTACGATCTGAATTTCGAGTGGTATGCCGATAAGGACACGCTGTTCTCAATTGGTTTCTTCCAGAAAGATATCGACAGCTACATCCAGAACTTCAACTACACAGCGCCTTACAGCGAACTGGGCCTGCCGCTCGATCTTCTGCCTAACGGTCAGTCAGCCAGTACGAATTACCTCGTAACCAACCCGATTTCAACGCCGGGCGGCACACTGAAAGGCTATGAGATCAGCCTGCAAAAGCCGTTCACCTTCTTACCCGGCCCGCTGAAAAACTTTGGCGGCATCGTAAACTACACCCACGTCGAATCGCAAATTGCTTACCGGACATCGACGACTTCGACCGCCACCCGTACCGAAGACCTTCTCGGCATGTCACCCGAATCCTGGAACGCCACCCTCTATTATGAAACCCAAAAGTTCTCTGCGCGCGTGTCGGCAGCCTACCGTTCGCGTTATCTGACCAACCTGTTGCCAGGTAGCGGCGCAGACTTCCAGGGCAAGAATGAGACGCTGAATTACGACATGTCGGCCACCTATCAACTGACGGACAATATTGCCCTGTCGTTTGAAGGCATCAACCTGAGCGACGAAGCCGACGACCGCTATAATGCCTACAATCAGGCCTTAACCGGCAACACCAATCAGGATGCGGTTCTGGAATACACCGAATCGGGCCGGTCGTTCCTGTTTGGCATCCGCTACAAGTATTAAACCCCGCGTTTGGTGCGCCGGAGGCAGGTGCCGGCGCATCTTTAGTTGAGTACGCCTGATCTGCCTGACTTTAGGCGCGCTCCTGACCTTCTATGCGCGTCTGACCTTGAGCTTCGCGGCCTTCCCGGCCCGAAGCTCTTTTTTTATGAGACCGGTCAAAAGCGCTTCACAGACACGGTTTTGCGCACTACACACAAACCCATACGGAAAGAGGGAAACTGAACATTATGAAGGCCTTTGCGTGCTTTGGGGAATTGCTGGTCCGGCTGACGACGACGGGCGTTGATCCGCTCTATGGCCTGCCGCAATTGGTGCCCTTCATCGGTGGCGCCGAAGCCAATGTCGCCGTCGGTTTGCAACGCCTTGGCCACAAAGCCAAGATGATCAGCGTTATCCCTGACAACGATCTGGGTCTCGCTGCCGTTCAGGAGGTGCGCAAATGGGGCGTTGATACGTCTGATGTCACCACGCAGCCCGGACGGATGGGCCTCTATTTTCTGACCACCGGCGCCATTCACCGCCCTTCGGATATTCTTTATGATCGCGCGGGCTCTGCCTTTGCGACGGCGGATTTCTCTAAGCTGGATTGGCCAGCTCTTCTGGCGGATGCCGATTGGCTGCATGTCTCCGGCGTGACCGCGGCTCTGGGTCAGAACTGCGTCGATGCGGCTCTGGCGGGCATGAAGGCGGCTAAGGCGTTAGGGGTCAAGGTATCGTTTGACTGCAATTACCGCCCAAAATTGTGGGAAGCGTGGGGCGGCGATGCGCCCACCCTGATCAAGCAGTTGATGTCCCATGCCGACCTGATTTTCGGTGGTTACCGCGATATCGAACTGGTGTTCAAAACCAAATTTGACGGCGAAGACGGTTCTCTGGCGCGCAACCGCGCCGCCGCCGACCATGCCTTTCCGACCTTCCCCGACCTGATGCGCCTGATCTCCACGCGCCGCACGCAGGTCAATGTCGATCATAACCGTCTGGCCGGGTTGATGTTCACGCGTAGTGAGAGCCTTGAGACCAAGACCTATGACATCGCGGGGATCATTGACCGCATCGGCGGTGGCGATGCCTTTGCGGCTGGTGTCCTGCACGGCATTTTAAGCGGCAAAACCGATCAGGAAGCGCTTGATCTCGGCATCGCCTGTGGCTGTCTGAAGCACGCGATTCCGGGCGATTTCAGTCTGGCAACCGCGGCTGATCTGAATGCCTTCCTGAGTGAAGATGGCTTCGACGTTAAGCGTTAAAATAAAGGCCCGGACTCAGGCCCAGACTCAGGCCTAGACTCAGGCCGCCGCCCGCAACGGATTGATCCGGGACTTGGCAATCAGCGTGTTGATCAGCAAATCCGGGTCGATCGGCTTAGCGAGGAAATCCTCAACCCCGGCTTCGGCCCACGCCTTTTGGTGATGTTCCATGGCATTAGCGGTCAGGGCCACGATCGGCGTGTCCTGATTGGGGCCGTCCTGATTACGGATCAGTTTCGTCGCTTCGATCCCGCCCATGACAGGCATCTGCATGTCCATCAGGATGATGTCGAAGGCTTCCGAGCGGCACAGGTCAACCGCCTGCTGACCGTTTTCAGCCATCACCCAGCGCCAGCCCAGAGGCTGCACAAACAGCGACACAATCCGGCGGTTGACCTCATGGTCATCGACAATCAGGATGGTGCGCGGCCCTTCCGCAGGTGCTTCATCCGCCTCAACCGCATCAAAGCCCTCCGGCATGTCGATCGCCGTCAGCAGCAGACTGTCGTAAGGCAAGCTTAGCGAGAAACACGACCCGTGGCCCAGGCTGGAGCGCACCGAAATATCACCGCCCATAAGTTGGGCCAGCTTGCGCGAAATCGCCAGTCCCAAACCCGTCCCGCCATATCGGCGCGTTGTTCCGGCATCGGCCTGCTCGAAGCTTGAGAAAATGCGCTCCAACTGATCGCCCGCAATACCGATGCCCTGATCCTCGACATCAAAGCGCAGTTCAGTATGTCCGGATGCGTTGGGCAAGCGATAGACCCGCACGATGATCAGCCCCTTGGCGGTGAACTTGACCGCATTGGACAGGAGATTGAACAGGATCTGGCGCAGGCGCAGGGGGTCAATCATGATCTGCGACGGCAGATCATCCTCTATCTCAAGTAACAGGCGGACATTCTTGATCTGGGCCTGCGGCGACCACAGTTGTCCTACACCGGTAACTAGGTCTTTAAGGTCAATCGCCGCCCGCTCAATCGACATCTTGCCGGCTTCGATTTTTGAGATATCCAGCACGTCATTCAGCAGGCCCATCAGAACCTCAGACGCATTGCTCAGCATCCGGACGTGGTCGCTCTGCTCATCATTCAACGGTGTGCGCTTCAGCAAATTCGCCGCCGAAAGGACCGCGTTCATAGGCGTGCGGATTTCGTGGGTGATAACCGCCAGAAAATTGGTCTTGGCTGCACTCTCATTTTCCGCCAGTTTGCGGGCTTCCTGGGCCTCGTCCTTGGCCACCTTAAGATCCAGAAGGCTCTGATTGTTCTGACGCACCGCCCAGGCCAGATTGCCCAGAAACACGAACGTGCCGACATTGACGATAAACAGGGTAAATGAGTTGTGCCCCGGCTCGATCACCGCCGTCACCGACGGCAGGAACAGCAGATAAAGCGCGTGCGGCAACAGGCCCGCAAACAGGTAGGTGCGGCGATTATAAAGCTGCAAGGTCACATGCAGCAAAGCGCCACAGATCGAAATGACCGCGAAAATCCGGCCCTCTTCGCCGCCGAAAATCCACGTATAGGCCGACATGGCGGAAAAGATCAGGGTGCTTAAGGCAATCGCGATAATAAACTTGGCTTCGTCGCCCTGCTTTTTTGGATTTTTAAGCGCGGCCTTAAACAGATTATTGTCGATAATCTGCGACACGAAATAGACCAGAAACCAGACCACCGGCCAGATGGATGGCTCCAGCAGCATGGCCGTGCCGCCCAGAAAGCCCGCAAGTCCCAGCCGTGTGCGCAATCCCTTAACGCGGGATTTGGCAATTCCGATGAAAATAGCATCGCGCATGGGCACTCTAATCCGTTCGCTTAAAACGCGAACTTAGCCCAAAACCTTTAAAAGAGTTTTAGTTTACGACCTTATCGACGCTGGCACGGGTAACTTCGTGGTAACCGGCCCTCGCGTCAGCATACACCCGGCGCGCCATAGCCTGCCCCCAACCCGGCTGATCCATCAGATCGCGGTACAGCGGCGTGATGAATTTACGTCGTCCCTGCGAGGTCAGGAAGGTTTCCAGCGCGGGCATGGCCGGTTCATAATGATGGGCAATCGCCAGTTTCAGCCACAGGAACAGGATTTCGGAATTGCGGCTTTCAGAGAATTTAAACGCCTCATCCAGACGGGTCATCTGCGCCACCGTCAGGGTTTCCGGCATCTGGTTTAAGAACCTTTGCCATTCCTGCGTCGTCCAGTTCGCGGTCTGCAACTCAGCCGGTGCCGTACCGCCGATAAAGGCCGCCGCTTGCCCATCGACCTTATCGAACGCATCGGATTTCGGGACAATTATGTTAGCGGGAAGGCCCGGATCATAGATCCACGCCCGGACATTGATCTTATCTTCCAGCGCCTTATCGCCCTTGAGCAGGTTTTCACGCAGGTCTTCGATAAAGGCCTCAGACGTCATGCTCTGGAAGGCATAGCGGTTGAAATAGCCCTTCAGGTAAGCATCAAACCGCCGTCGCCCAACGGCCTCTTCGATCACCCGCAGGAAGGACGCGCCTTTTTCATATGGGATTTCCGAAAACCCGTCGTCGGGATGCTTACCCTTGAGGTCGATATAAAGGGCGGTCAGTTCCGGATGCTTATCATCCATATAGCCCTTCACCGTGTCCTGAAGATCTTTATAGCCTAGGGTGCGCAGCATAGCGGCGCGGTCCTTACCATAAAGTTCTTCCATGATGCGGTTTTCAAAATAGACTGTGAAGCCTTCATTGAGCCAGAAATCATTCCAAGTCGCATTGGTCACCAGATTCCCTGACCAGGAATGGGCCAGTTCGTGGGCGACCAGCGATACCAGTGAGCGATCCCCCGCCAGAATGGTCGGCGTGGCAAAGGTCAGGCGCGGGTTTTCCATGCCGCCATAAGGAAACGACGGCGGCAGAACCAGAATATCATAGCGGCCCCAACGATAGGGCCCATAAAGCTTTTCGGCGGCCCCGACCATTTTTTCGACATCGACAAACTCATCGGCGGCGGCTTCGACCGTGACCTTTTCGGCATAGACACCGGTGCGCTTACCCAGGGGTCGGAAATCAATCTCGCCCACAGCGATCGCGATCAGATAGGGCGGGATGGCTTCGTCCATCTTGAAACGATAGGCTTTTTTACCCGGTGCATCGATGACGTCTTCGCCGTCGGGCGTCAGCATATCGGCGCTCATTACCGCCTTGAGGGCGCGCGGGGTCACGATGCGGGCACTATAGGTCTGGCGGATGGCGGGGCTGTCCTGCGTCGGCAGCCACGACCGGGTCAGTATGGCCTGACCTTGCGAAAACAGGAACGGCTGCTGCTTGCCCGCCGTCTGAGAGGGTGCCAGCCATTGCAGGGCTTCGGTCTTGGCGGTCGTCTCATAACGCACTATGATCTTTTGCGCGCCCTGCGGCAGCTCAATCGTCAGCGGTGCCCCCAGAACCGGATCAGCCTTACCCAGCGCATATTTCAACGGCGCGCCGGCGGCATCGGTCACACCCAGAATATTCAGCGCCTTGGTGTCGAGGATGACCTGACGGGCATCGGGCTCCGTCTCAAGCGACAGCGCCGCCGTGCCGGACAAAACCTTGCGGTCAAAATCCGCCGTCAGATCCAGATCGACATGGCGCACCCGCGCCTCAAGTGGTTTGGCATAGGAATGATGGTCAACAGCCTTGGCGGCAATCGCCAGAGGGGCCGCACTGCCCTCGTCCGGTTTGGGTGAACAAGCCGCCACGGCACACAGCATGGCCAACGCCATCCCAACGCCTGCAAGGATTCGCGCATAGCAACTACCGGCGTTCATTCGATCTGTGACCCGCATAAAAATCAAAACCCCATCAAGGCCGCATTAAACGAAAAATAAGCTCATCACACAACTGTGAAAATAATGAAAAAGCCCGTGACAGGATATGCCACGGGCTTTTCTTAGTCGGTTTTAGCGATATGCTGAAAAGTGTGAGCGGTTTTCGGCTATAATATCGCGAGCAAGCAAAAACTCAGATTTTAGCTGGCTTGTTTCTGGCGGCGCTTGAATTGAGCCCCATCAGCACGATTTACCTTGGGTTCCGCAACCGCTGGTGCCGGACCGCGCTTGGCACCGTCGCGGCCTTTGTAGGCGTGGGGATCGCGGGCCTTATGGCCGTCAGCGCTATCGGTACGCTTACGGTCAAACGGCTTTTTCGCGCCATAGGACTTTTTATCGCCGAACGGCTTCTTGTCACCAAACGGGATTTTGGCCCCATCATTGCGGTTACCATCGGCCTTAGCGTAGGGACGCTTGCCCTCATCGCTGCGGCGCTCCGAACGCTCACCGGCAGGACGTTCAAACGCAGGACGCTCAGATGTTGAGCGCTCAGCACGGGGTGCATCCGACGATTCGTCAAAACGCTTTTTGGCATAAGAGTCGCGATCGAAAGGCTTCTTGTCACCGAATGGCTTTTTCGCACCAAAGGGTTTCTTGTCGCCGTACTTGCGTTCGCTGAACGACTTCTTTTCGGTGAAATCGCGCTTAGGGGCAGAGGCTTCACGCTCAGCCGCCATCGGATCGAAAGCCGCCGGACGCTCAGCGCGCTCAGGGCGGCCCCCGTCACGCGTACCTTCACGCATGTCGCGGCGCTCATTGCGGCCCGGACGGTTGCGTTGACGTTTTTGGACGCGCTCGGCATCGCCGTCGATGTGACGGGCAACAGCAATGCGCTCAGGCGTCTTCGGCTTTTCGGTGTTGCCCGACGCCAGAATGGCTTCGTCGAGCAATTTCAGAGCCTGATCCTTACGGCGATCAAACGACGGGATGCGCTGACGCGTCACGCGCTCGATATCTTTCAGGAACTTACGCTCATCATCAGCGCACAGCGTGATCGAAATCCCTGACTTGCCGGCACGGGCGGTACGGCCGATGCGATGGACATAGGCTTCGGCCACGTAAGGCAGCTCGAAATTGATGACGTGGGTCACGCCGTCAACGTCGATACCGCGGGCGGCAATGTCCGTGGCGACCAGCGCACGCACGCGGCCATCGCGGAAGGCTTGAAGGGCGCGCTCGCGCTGGCCTTGATTTTTGTCACCGTGAATGGCCGCGGCTTCGATGCCCCCGGCTTGCAGATAGGCCGTAACCCGGTCGGCGGAGCGCTTGGTACGCGTAAACACCAGAGTGCGGGTCAGGGCGTCTTCGGCATAAAGCTCCGACAGCAGGGCGCGCTTACGCAGTTGTTCAACAAAGATGACTTGCTGGGTCACGCGCTCAGCCGTGGTGGCTTCGGGCGCAATTTCAACCCGCTTCGGGTCGGTCAGCAGTTCGTTGACCAGACCCACGATTTCCTTCGGCATGGTCGCCGAGAAGAACAGGTTCTGACGCTTATGCGGCAGCTTGGCGGCGATCTGGCGGATCGGCTTCACAAAGCCCAGATCAAGCATCTGGTCAGCTTCGTCGAGCACCAGAAATTCAACCCCGCGCAGGTCAACCGTCTTTTGGTCCAGGTGGTCAATCAGACGGCCCGGTGTCGCCACCAGAATATCAAGGCCGTTCAGCAGGGCCTTATATTGCGGGCCGTACTTGACGCCGCCAAAGATGGTGGCGATTTGCAGACCCATGCCGCGCGAATAGGTCTTGAAGCTTTCGGCAATCTGGGTAGCCAGTTCGCGGGTCGGCGACAGCACCAGCACGCGCACAGTGCGCGGGGCCGGAATGATGCGGTTGGTCAGGATGTGGTGCAGGATCGGCAGGGCAAACGCCGCCGTCTTACCTGTACCCGTCTGGGCGATACCCAGCAAATCATGGCCTTTCAGGACGATCGGAATCGACTGCGCCTGAATAGGGGTCGGGTTGATATAGCCTTCTTTTTCAAGGGTCATCAGCAGGGATGACGTCAGGCCAAGGTCTTTGAAGGTCGTAGAATTTTGAGTGCTCACGGAGAGACAACGCTTTCTGGGGTGAGGCCGCTTAGAAGTCTCACGCACAAGCGCAGACACGCAAACAGCCCTGCCCGCGCCTATATATGTTTAAGGCCGGGCGGTTTATGGGCGAGGCTCCGCGTGTCACGAGCCATCGTATTTTTTTGATTGTGACCGCCATTTAACATGGCGATAAGGTTATAAGTCTGTCAGGCGATACGGCACACACAAACATGTGGTGTAATTTTAAAAAGCCTTACCTCACGCGGCCTGACAAATAGATTTCGCGGATGCGAAGAGGGTCACATGATGGATATGGAAAGAAATGTCAATAGCTACGGTTGAAATGATATTTTTCTAAAAAACGTGATCACTGATCGTTTTGGACACGGTTTGTAAAGAAACCGGGCTTAAGGTGCAGCGCAACACGGCAAGTTATCCTCTTGCCGCCGCCAGTGACGTGACCGGCCTATCCTATAGGCACAGATCGCGAGCACGGCACAGTAGCTTAAAAAATTCAGTTTTATTAAGGCGTTGCGTACAGTTTCCCTGTCCGACACAACGAAATGCACTCTCACATGCCTGCACCGTCTGCACCTATTTCATCACCGGCGTCACGTATGCCGCATACCGCCTCAAAGGTTGAGATCATTCAGCCCTATGAAATGTTCGCCAATCGCCGGAACGAACCGCGATTTGAATGTAACGATCGCGGTTGCTTGCTGTTCCTAAACAGTCAGCAGACCATTCACTGTACTATCCTTGATCAGTCCGCCTCCGGCGCGCAGGTTCTGTTTGAAGAGATCGGCGAAATCCCGGCTGAGGTCTGGCTGATTGATCTGGATGCGCATATTCTGCGGCGCGGGCGTTCGGTCTGGACCATGGCGCATAAGATGGGTCTGAAATTCGACTTCATCGAAAAACTGACACCGGGCAAGATGCCTTCACCTAAAGTACCGCGCGCGGTCTATGAGATGTGGCAGAGACTGAACCAGCCCGAACCACCCAAAGACGACGACACTTTCTTTTTGGATTAAAAAAAGGTCTCCCGATAGGGAGACCTTTTTTCAGGTCAGAGATCTGAATTTCAGGGTGCCGGTAACCGCCTTGAGTTCTTCCAGCGCTTCTTTTGAATAGCCACGGTCAACATCGACGATCACATAGCCCAGAGACTCATTGGTCTTCAGGTGCTGAGCCAGAATGTTGAGGTTATATTTGGCGATGATGTTGTTAATCGCGGCCATGACGCCCGGCACGTTCTGATGGATATGCAGGAAGCGGTGACGGCCTTCGACTTCGGACAACTGCACGTTCGGCATATTAACCGAAAACGTCGTATCACCACGGTTCAGGAAATTCAGCAGTCGCTCAGAGGCAAACTCCCCGATCGCTTCCTGCGCTTCTTCGGTCGATCCCCCGATGTGCGGCGTAAGGATCAGGTTCTTGATGCCGGTCAGCGGGCTTACAAACGGGTCGTCATTGGTGCGCGGCTCTTCCGGGAACACGTCAACCGCCGCACCGTAAATCTTGCCCGATTTCAGCGCCGCCGCCAGAGCCTCAATATCAACCACATGACCGCGCGACAGGTTGATAAACAACGCGCCGTCCTTCATCTTGGCAAACTGCGCAGCCCCCATCAGGTTCTTGTTTTCGGCCCGGCCATCGACGTGGACGCTTAAGACATCGGCCTCAGACAGCAGCGCATCCAGTGAGCGATAGCGGCGCGCATTGCCGAGCGTCAACTTTTCGGCCACATCATAATAGATGACCCGCATCCCGAACGCTTCGGCCAGGATCGACAACTGCGACCCGATGGCGCCGTAACCAATGATGCCGATCGTTTTATTGCGCACTTCGTGGGCGCCGGTCGCGGACTTATCCCACTTGCCGGTGTGCATCTGGATCGACTTATCGTAGATATTGCGCGTCAAAATGACGGTCAGGCCCATGACCATTTCAACCACCGAGCGGGTATTGGAATAGGGAGCGTTAAATACCGCAATACCCTTTTTCGAGCAGCCCTTAAGGTCGATCTGATTGGTGCCGATGCAGAACGCACCTACCGCCAGCAGCTTATCGGCGGCATCAAGCACCTTTTGCGTCACTGTGGTCTTGGAGCGAATACCCAAGATGTGCACACCCTGAATGGCGGCGATCAGGTCATCTTCATCGAGCGCGCCTTTGACGGTGGTGACGTCATAGCCTTCTTCGCGGAACGCCTGAATCGCGGTAGGGTGGACGTTTTCGAGCAGCAGCACCTTAAGGCGCGAACGCGGGAAGGAATAGCGGCCTTCAAAGCCTTCGTTATGCAGCACCTCATCGAACGACACGACGACCTGCGCGGCCTCAATGCCGTGGGTGACCTGCACGACTTTTTCGCGCTTTACGTTTTCAACAAAGGCATAGAAACGGTCAGCCGCCCCGCCCTTATAGACCTCAAAATCGGTCCAGCCATCACCGACCATGACCACCGGCCCGGTGATATCCCAGCCTTGCAGGGCGACGACCTTACCGCCATCTTTCGAGAGCGGATTGCCCTGATCGACGCCGGTAGCAATGCCGTCGTCACCAAACACCAGACGGTTGGCCAGGATATGCTCAGGCCGGATGCCGTATTCGGCCACCACGGGGGCGATAAAGTCATGGAAGCCGCCGGAAATAATGCGAAACTTGCCCGGATGGCGCAGGAAGGCTTCTTTGTTGCGGGCGACCGAGGCACTGACCAGCCCTTTGAGGGTTTCGACAAGCCCTTTCAGATCATCCGCCGTTGGCTTTAATATTTGCACCCGGCGTTGCAGGGCTTCGGCGAACGAGATTTCACCCGACATGGCCAGATCAGTCAGGTCCTTAATCGCTGTGATGTCGGTCAGGCGGGCCGGATCGGAAGAAAACAACTGCTCGGCCAGTATATCCAGCGCCTCAACCTGAGTGAAGGTCGAGTCGAAATCCAGAACTATGGTCGGCAGAACCGCCGCCTGAATTTTGTCAGCTACAGGATTTTCAAGAATTGTGGTCATAACAATTGTACTCACAAAAGGCCGTTACATGCGGCGCGAGACAGACATCAGCATGGCAATATCATGTTGATTTTCGCCTGCGCAAATAGGGCAAAACCCCCCGCAAAACAACCGTCCTTAGTGATTAATAAGCGCCGCCCCCTCTTTTTTTGGCAAAACCCTTGATTATCTATGCCGTTCCGTTTCAAGACTTAGCCAAATTCCCTAAATTCGACGCTGCGCCCGCGCAGTGGCTCCATAAGATCAGGTTTCATGAGTAACGACACCCCGCCCTATCAGGACTTTTCCGCCCGATTTATTATCGACACCTTGCCGGTTCATGGCCGCGTCGTGCGTTTGGGCGACAGCCTGAACACTATCCTGAGCGCCCACAACTATCCCGATGAAATCGCGCATCTGGTGTCCGAAGCCTGCGCGCTGGCGGTGCTGGTCGGCTCGGCGCTGAAGTTCGAGGGCCGCCTGATCATGCAGGCCCAAGGCGAAGGCTGCGTGCGCTATGTCGTGGCCGATTACGATACGCGTGGGGGCTTGCGGGCATTCTGCCGCTACGACGAGGATGAACTGAAAGAACTGATTGCCGCCAATGCCACGGAATTCACCAGTCTGGGGGCCCGCGCCCTGATCGGTAAGGGCACCTTTATCATGACGCTCGACCCTGACGGGCAAATGGATCGCTATCAAGGGGTGACCCCGATCGAAGGCGACAGTCTGTCTTTGTGCGCGGAACATTATTTCGCCCAATCCGAACAGATACCGACCCAGATCAAGCTGGCCGTATCGCGCGAAGACTCAGGCGATGGCCCGGTCTGGCGCGCCGGTGGCGCTATGATTCAGGCCATTGCCGGCGACCTTAGCCGCGGCGAAACCCGCGAAGCCTTCGATCATATACGCGCCCTGTTTGCCACCCTGGGCGAAGATGAACTGACCGATTTTTCGCTGGAGACTGAGCGCCTGCTGTACCGTCTGTTCCATGAGGACGGTGTGCGGCTGTCGACCTTTAAGGAGGTCTACCAGCAATGCCGCTGCTCGCAGGAGCGGGTGGAGAGTCTGGTGCAATCCTTCTCGCCCGAAGAGCAGAACGACATGATCGAGCCAGACGGCAAGGTGCATATCACCTGCGAATACTGCTCAAAGACCTACTTTATCAGCCTCTGAGCTGATCCCCCTGCCGGATTGCAGCTTTTGGCCATTTGCGCTACCTTTGTCGCCAAGGCCATAAGTTTATAATCACACGGCCGGGGGAAACGCATGTCAGATATAAACCGGCACCACCTGTGCCGGCGCGCACTCATTCGCGCCGGTGCGGCCACCTACCTGACGGGTCTTAATCCGGCCTGGGGGGCCACGCTCTCACAGGCGGCAGATGAAGACAGTCAGGACGCCCAGCTTGCCGCCCGCACCACGGCTGCCAATCAGATGACGGTGGGCGTGCTTATTAATGGGCAAGGACCCTATCAGTTCGTGGTCGATACCGCCGCCGAACAGTCGGTCATATCGACAGAACTGGTCAGCCTGCTGGCCCTGACCGCCGGACGCGA
The DNA here is from genome assembly GCA_002342035.1 of Asticcacaulis sp. UBA2476. Taxonomy (GTDB): domain Bacteria; phylum Pseudomonadota; class Alphaproteobacteria; order Caulobacterales; family Caulobacteraceae; genus Asticcacaulis. The sequence continues at coordinate 33,562 of DDPE01000042.1, forward strand.
TGTCATGGTCAAAGGTATCAACGGCCTTGTCCCCGCCTCAACCGCGCGCATCGGCAAACTGACGCTTGGGCCATTCGCCCATCGTGATCTGACGCTACCCGTATTGCCGCGCGCCCTGTTGAAAGCCGATGGGTTTTTAGGGCTGGATGTCATCAACGGCACGCGGGTGACCTTTGATTTCAGAAAGCGAACCTTAAGGGTCGAGGCGCCGCGCTATGCCTCTCAGCGGATTTATGCGCCCGATATCACCCGCGTCAAAGCCTATGGCTCAGCCGGACACTTGCGCATCAGCGACTGCCGAATAGACCGCGTGCTGGCCTCGGCCATCATCGATACCGGCGCCGAAGTGTCGATTGGCAATACGGCACTCAGGGATGCGCTGCTTAATAAGAACGGCAAACTGTCTGAGATGGGCGCGGTCACCTTAAGCGGCGTGACCGGCGGCGAATTAACCGCGCCTACAATCCGGGTCGCCAGATTGCGTATGCAGGAGCTGACTTTCAGCGATGCGGCCATAGCTATTGCTGATGTGCCCGTGTTCGATAGCTGGCGATTGCAGAATAAGCCCGCCCTGCTGGTCGGCATGGATTTTCTACGCCAGTTTGCGGTCGTTTCTATCGATTATCGCGCTCAGGAAATCCGCTTTGAACTGGCAGACGCCCCGCCTAATCCGCGACCGGAAGTGCAGATCGAAAAGGCCTAACATTTATTTGGCGCGCATCTTAATCCAAAAACCGCTGTACACTTTTTGGGATGCGCTTCTAGGCCTGCAAATCCAGCGAATACCCGGCCGAACGCACGGTGCGGATCAGGTCTTTTTCAGCACCGTCATTCAGGGCTTTGCGCAGACGACCGATGTGGACATCAACCGTGCGGGCTTCGACATAGACATCATTGCCCCAGACGGCGTCCAGAAGCTGTTCACGCGAAAAGACCCGTTTGGGGTGCTGCATCAGGTAATCAAGCAGGCGGTATTCGGTCGGCCCCAGATGGACATCGCGGCCCCCGCGCTGAACGCGGTGCGACAGACGGTCAACCGAGATTTCACCGAACTGGACGCGATCTTCGCTGAGACCGGGGCGAATACGGCGCAGAACCGCCCGGATGCGCGCGATCAGTTCGACCATCGAAAACGGCTTGACCACATAGTCATCGGCACCGGTATCGAGGCCGCGGATGCGGTCGCTTTCTTCGGAACGGGCGGTCAGCATGACGATAGGCAGGTTGCGCGTTTCGGTCTGGGCGCGCAGGCGGCGGCAGACTTCGATGCCCGACACCTTGGGCATCATCCAGTCGCACACCAGAAGATCAGGCATACGCTCTTCGATCATCATCAGGGCTTCGTCGCCATCGACGGCCTGCGCGACCTCATAACCTTCTTTTTCAAGATTATATTGCAAAAGCGTCGATAAAGCGTCTTCGTCTTCAGCGATAATGATGTACGGCTTCATGGGGTGCTCTTACGGTTCCATAGTCGTGAGTTTGGGGCGTTCGTTCATGTAGTCTTCGCCGGTCACTTCGTAGTGGATGTGCTCAGCCATATTGGTGGCATGGTCGCCGATCCGTTCCAGATTTTTGGCCATGAACAGGACGTGCGTGCAGGCCGAAATGGTGCGCGGATCACCCATCATGTAGGTCAGGAGTTCGCGGAACATGGCGTTGTAATGTTCATCGACTTCGGTATCCGATGACCAGACGGCTTGCGCGATATCGAGCTTTGAGCCCTTATAGGCATCCAGCACATCACGCAGACGCGACGACACTAGCTTGCCCATGCGCTCGATCGAGCGGGTCAGGCCCGACATCGGCTCGGACTCGGAAATAACCAGTGAGCGCTTGGCGATGTTCTTGGCCAGATCACCGGTACGCTCCAGCGACGTGGCGATCTTCATGGCCGACACGGTCTTGCGCAGATCGGACGCCATCGGCTGACGCAGGGCGATCAGGCGGATGGCCTTACGCTCAATGTCTTTTTCCAACTCATCCAGACGCTGATCGCGCTGAATGACGCTCTGGGCCAGGGCCACATCGCGGCGGGCGACAGCTTCGACGGCATCAGCGACCTGTGCTTCGGCCAGACCACCCATCAGGATGACTTCAGCCGACAATTGGTCCAGTTCTTCGCCGTAGGTTTTAACGGTATGCGGGTTCATATGTCAGTCCTTATCCAAAGCGCATTCCCAAAAGTGGGGCCGGTTTTGGGATATAAATGCGCGCTCTTAACCAAAGCGCCCAGTAATGTAATCCTGAGTGCGCTGGTCTTTAGGATTGGTGAAGATATCTTCGGTGTTACCGACCTCGACCAGATTACCAAGGTGGAAGAAGGCGGTCTTTTGCGACACCCGCGCGGCCTGAGCCATCGAGTGGGTGACGATGACGATGCAAAATTGCTGACGCAATTCGTCGATCAGTTCTTCGATCTTGGCGGTCGCAATCGGGTCAAGCGCCGAACAGGGCTCATCCATCAGGATGACTTCCGGGCCGACGGCAATAGCGCGGGCAATCACCAGACGCTGCTGCTGACCGCCGGACAGACCAGTGCCCTGCTGGTGCAGGCGATCAGAGACTTCGTTCCACAGCGACGCTTTTTTGAGCGAGCTTTCGACGATGTGATCCATCTCTTCTTTTGAGGTCGCCAGACCATGAATTTTCGGGCCGTAGGCGACGTTCTCATAGATGGTCTTCGGGAACGGGTTCGGTTTCTGGAACACCATGCCGACGCGGGCACGTAAGACGACCGGATCGACCTTACGGTCATTCAGGTCTTCGCCGTCAAGCAGGATCGTACCCTCAACGCGGGCGCTGGGGATGGTGTCATTCATGCGGTTCAAGCAGCGCAGGAAGGTCGATTTACCGCAGCCTGACGGGCCGATAAAGGCCGTGACCGACTTGTCGAGAATATCGATGTCGATGCCGTGCAGGGCTGGCTTGTCACCGTAATAGACCTTGACGTCACGGGCGACGAACTTCGGGGTTGTGGCAGACGTGGTCATGGACGGGTCTCTGGGTTTACCGATGGAGGTGTCAGGAGCATAGAGCGGGCGCGTATAGAGTTTCATGGTTACCACCGTCTTTCAAAGCGACGACGCAGCAGGATCGCCGCCAGATTCATGAGGATCATGAACACCAAAAGCACGATAATGGCGGCGGCTGTGCGTTCGTGGAAGGCGCGCTCAGAGGCGTTTTCCCAGATAAAGATCTGAACCGGCAAAACCGACGCGGCGGAGGTGACGCTTTCGGGCAGACCCGGCACGAAGGAGATCATGCCGATCATCAGAAGCGGCGCGGTCTCACCCAAGGCGTGGGCCAGCGAAATGATGGTACCGGTCATGATGCCCGGCATGGCCAGCGGCAGCACATGGTGAAACACGGCCTGAGTCTTTGACGCGCCAATACCCAGCGCAGCTTCGCGGATCGAGGGCGGCACAGCACGCAGCGATGAGCGGGTGGCGATAATCACGGTAGGAAGGGCCATCAGCGCCAGCACCACACCACCGACCAGCGGCGATGAGCGCGGCATACCCAGCCAGTTGATGAATACCGCAAGCCCCAGCAAGCCATAAACAATCGACGGCACGGCGGCGAGGTTGTTGATATTGACCTCGATCAGGGCCGTCCAGCGGTTCTTGGGCGCAAACTCTTCAAGGAACAGCGCCGCACCGACACCGATCGGAATGGCCAGCACCGCCGTAACCAGCAGCATCATGGCCGAACCCATGATCGCCCCCAGAAGCCCCGCCAGTTCCGGCTGGGTCGAGTCAGTATTGGTGAACAGATAGGTGTTGAAATGGCTGGTGACCAAACCCTTGGTTTTCAGGGCGTCCATCCAGACCATTTGCTGATCGGAAACATTGCGATCCGCCTCAACGATATCGCGTGTGATTTCGCCCTTATAGTAAAGGTCGGCATTGGCCGCGATCGGTGAGGTCAGGCTGATCTTCTGGCCCAGAAGCTTAGGGTTGTCGCGCAGGGCCTCCAGAGCCTTAAAGCCCAGATCCGGCGACAGGATTTCTTTATATTCGCCCGATGTCGTGCCGTATTCATCCTCGGCAACACCCATCTTCGCCATGACCTGTTCCGTGATCATCTGGTCATAGTTGGCGCCCATGATGTCGGCCGGGTCGATACGGTTGGGGTCGAGATAGACCTCGGTCGTGATCGAATGGGTGACAAAGGCGGTGTAGCCCTGATGGATAATGCGCTCCAGCAGGATGCCGAGGAACAGCACCGCCACGGATACCGCCAGTATGCCATAGGCACGAAAGCGCAGCTCAGCAGCATGGCGCGACTTCAGGCGCTTCGCCACCTTTGTCTTAAGGTCGGGCTTTGCCACGTCGCGCGTTTCAGCCAGAGACGATTGAGCGGAATCAGTCATATTGTTCCTGATATTTCTGGACGATGCGCTGGGCGATCAGGTTAAGAGCAAGGGTCACGGCAAACAGGGTCAGGCCCAGACCAAAGGCGGCCAGAGTCTTGGGGCTGTCGAACTCCTGATCGCCGGTCAAAAGCGTGACGATCTGCACGGTGACGGTCGTGACGGTATCGAGCGGATTTAGCGTGGCCTTGGCCTGCAAACCGGCGGCCATGGTCACGATCATGGTTTCCCCGACCGCGCGCGACACCGCCAGCAGCATGGCCCCTGAAATACCCGGCAGAGCGGCAGGCAGGACGACTTTCTTGATAGTCTCAGAGCGCGTCGCCCCCATGGCCAGCGAGCCATCGCGCAGGGACTGCGGCACCGAGTTGATGATGTCATCGGACAGGGACGACACAAACGGGATCAGCATGATGCCCATGACCACACCGGCCACCAGCGCCATCTGGTTTTGCACGTTCATCAGATATTCGCCCATCGGCGTACCCGGCATGAACGCGCCCAGCCAGTTGAAAAATTCACGAAAGCTCGGCCCGACCACAAGGGCGGCAAAAAAGCCGTAGACCACGGTCGGCACGCCGGCCAGAATTTCCAGCACCGGCTTGATCCAGGCGCGCATGAACGGTGACGCATATTCCGACAGATATATGGCTGAGTAGAGCCCTACGGGTGCGGCCACACACATGGCAATGATCATGATCAGGAAAGTGCCGACAAACAACGGTACGGCCCCAAACCCACCGGAGGAACCGACCTGATCGGCGCGCATGGCGATCTGCGGCGACCAATGGGTGCCAAACAGGAAATCAAGTGGCGATACCGACTGAAAGAAGCGCAGCGATTCCCACAGCAGCGACAGGATGATCCCCAGGGTGGTGAGGATCGCCACGACCGAACAGGCGACCAGAAAGGCCGACACCCAGCGCTCGACGCTGTTGCGGGCCCGAAACTGCGGTGACAGGCGGCTATAGGCAAAGGCAGCCCCCGCCAGTGCCAGTATCAGCGTCAGGGCATAGGCCCCAAGGGTAATGGTGTTATCAACGCTTTTGGCCTGCGCGACTTTGTGGTCAAAGGCAGCTTTCAGTTCACCGTCGTAAACTGTGGTGCTAGCCATGCCGCCGTTCACAGTGGCGCGCACATCCTGAAAAAACAGCCCCTGATTAAGCTCCGGCAGTTGCTGAACCGCCGCGGGCACATCCGCCTGCACAATCGTGTTTTCAACCCGCCCGCCAAACACGACCAGAACAAACAGGATCAGGGCCGCCGGGATAAAACTCCAGATCGCCACAAACCAGCCCGAAAAGGCAGGCAAGGAATGGCCACGCACACCCTGAGATGCCGCCTTACGCCGCGCCAGTGACCGGCCAAACATAAAGCTGGCGACTGAGAAAACGATCAGCGCGAGAAAGAGATAGCCGGTCATAAACTGGGAAACCCTGAAATTGCGTATACCGGACTTACACCCGGATAAGACGGCCTATAGACTGTCTTGGTGCGCCCTTTAAGTACTTTTTGTGACAGTTTTATAACATGCGTCACAAATGGCCGTGATTAGTCCGAAAAGGCCGAAACTAAGCTCAACCTGTGTGTTTCAAGTCATCATTCAGCAGGCGTGGCCCGACCGGAATTTGTCCGTAAACCGACTTTTGCGGGAAATAGGCGCTGAACGCTGTAAAGGTTCTGACCTCATTGACCGGCAAAGCCGCCACCCGTTCTGATTTTTGACCCTCTGCGCTGGTTTGCACTTCGCTGGCCACGCTTTCGACTACCAGCCCCCCACGGTGGCGGCTGATGATGTGCTTAACGATAGCAAGACCGAGCCCCGTGCCCAGCTTATTGCCGCTTTTCTGGCCTTCGACGCGGTAAAAGCGCTCGGCCAGTCGCGGCAGGAACTCACGGCGAATACCAGGACCATGATCGCGCACCCGCACAACGGTGTAGACATCGTTCAACTGTCGGTCAGGACGCAGCAGCATCAAGCGCGAGGCCTGTCCTTCCGCTGGAGCCGACGCCTGCGGCAAGGCCTGATCGAGCAGAACTTCGATTTCCACGACGGAGCCTTCGGGCGCGTATTTCAGGGCATTGTCGGTCAGGTTTTGCACCACCTGCAATATCTGATCACGGTCACCAATGACGGGGAACAGACCGGGCTTAGGGGCGGTGACCGAAATGGCCACGCCTTTTTCCTGCGCCAGTATCGTCAGGGAATCGACCACATCCTTAACCGCCAGCGGAATATCGGCCTCACCCGTCGGCGGGACATGCTCATTCATCTCAATCCGGCTGAGCGATAGCAAATCATTGATCAGCCGACCCATGCGGTCAGCTTGGGCGGCCATGATGCTCAGGAACTTATCACGCGCGCCCTCATCGTCCTTGGCGTGACCACGCAGGGTATCAATAAACCCTGACAGGGACGCCAGCGGCGTGCGCAGTTCATGACTGGCATTGGCCAGAAAATCGGCCCGCATGCGCTCAATCCGGCGCACATCGGTTTCATCGCGCATAACCATCAGCGCCAGTCGCTTACCCGTACCCTCAACCGGCAGGGGCGATGTCCATGACTGCCAGAACCGGTCCTGCGCCCCGCCGGTTTCATCAAACAGGGTTGATCGGCTGACATTGCCAAACAGGGCCTCATCGACCGCTTCGAGCAATTCAGGATTACGGATATAGGACACCAAAAGCCCGCCTTCGCGCTCCATGCGGAACAGCTTCATGGCCGCTTTGTTGGCAAACACCACCCAGCGTCCGGCGATGTCATCAGGCTCAAGGCCGGAGACCACCAGAACCGGGTCCGGCATGGCGCGCAGCACTTCCTGAAACGATGGGCCTTCGGGCTGAACCTTGACGCGGATTTCCTGTGCGGGCTTGGCCGCCTGAACCTCAAGATAGGTCTGAAGGCGCGAGTAACAACTGATCAGGCCATAGGCCACAAGGATCAGCGACGCCCAGGCCGTATAGGGCTGGAAATCAGGAATAGCGGCCATGATAATAAGGCCCGCAAACGCAAGAATCGCGCCCAGCGGGACATAGTGTTTGGCGGGCGGTTTATAGTCCGGCATGACCTATCCGAAAAGATTATCCTTACACGGATCACAGTACGCCAAATGAAACGAAAAATCCGTAAACTTCGCCTAACCCGATTCTGCGACAGGCTTATGACAATCTCTGGTCACGCTGGATACAAATATAAAACCCAAGGATGAGACGCGGTCCCGAAAAATCAGGGGCGAGTTTGGCCTGTGCCTCTCACTTGATATTTGAAGGTTGTCAATTGCTCGGCACCGACCGGCCCGCGCGCGTGCATCCGGCCCGTGGCAATACCGATCTCCGCACCCAACCCAAACTCCCCGCCATCCGCAAACTGGGTCGAAGCGTTCCATAGCACGATGGCGCTGTCGACCGAGTTCAGAAACAGCTCCGCAGCCTCGGCGTTTTCGGTAATGATGCACTCGGTATGTTCGGTGCCATAGGTTTTGATATGCTCCATCGCCGCCTGAATGTCATCGACTACCCGCACCGACAGCACGGTATCGAGATATTCGGTTTTCCAATCCTCTTCGGTTGCCAAATCCATCGGGTATATAGCCTGCGCGGCCTCATCGCCCTTAAGGGTGCAACCGGCATCCACCAAAGCCTGCGCGATCTTCGGCAACAGGTCAACCGCCACCGCTTTGTCGATCAGCAGGGTTTCGGTCGCCCCGCACACCGACACGCGCCGCATCTTGGCGTTCAGCGTCAGCGCCACGGCCTTATCAGGGTCGGCATCGGCATGGACATAGGTATGGTTGAGCCCTTCGAGGTGGCTCAAGACGGGCGCCCGTGCATCGGCCTGCACCCGCGCGACCAGCGACTTGCCACCGCGGGGAATGATCAGACTGACCGCCCCGTCCAGCCCACCTAAAATCAGCCCGACCGCATCGCGATCCGACACCGGCACAAGCTGGATTGCGGTCTTGGGCAGGCCCGCCGCTTCCAACCCGTCTTCAATGGCCTTAAAAATCGCCAGCGCCGACGCCAGCGCCTCAGACCCTGAGCGCAGAATCGCACCATTGGCCGAACGGATACACAGGGCCGCCGCGTCCGCTGTCACGTTGGGACGGGACTCATAGATAATGGCAATGACACCAATGGGAGTCGAGACACGGGCGATATCCAGCCCGTTCGGGCGGCTCCAGCGCGCCAGTTCACGCCCCACCGGATCGGGCAGCGCGGCAACTTCTTCCAGCCCCTTAGCCATCGCCTCAACGCGGTCGTCATTGAGCACAAGACGCTCAATCATCGCCTTGGTGATGCCCTTAGTGGCGGCAGCGGCCTGATCGGCCTGGTTGGCGGCCAGGATATCAGCTTTACGCGCCCGGATGGCCTTGGCGGCCTCAAGGATAGCCTTGGTGCGAACCTCCGGCCCGGCCAGGCGCAAAGCCTCAGCGCCTGCCTTGGCGGCTCCCGCCATATAGGCCATCAGGTCTTTCAAAGGCATTTCGCTCATACTCAATCTCTCAAGCTCTTAATGGTACAACTAGATCAAAATCAAATTCTTGCAGTAAAATTTCAGATAATGATCATTTAGCTCCTCGACACGATAATTTAACCCTTCGAGTTGGTCCGGCCTCAAATCAATAATATTCAGCCAAATATGAAGATCGGGATGAATTTCATCTAATTTGAAATCCGATAGGCCTTCAAATCTAATTCCGATTTCATCACCACCGCCATCCAGTAAAATGATTTCCAAATTATAGACCGATGGCTGCTCATCTGGTTTAGGCCATGACAGGTGTAATGATTTCACCTTGCTGTAGTTCTTAAAGTCAATTTCAGTCCAGATTCTGTCGGACATCCCTACACCATCGCCATATTATCGCGGTGAATGACCGCATCACCGGCGGTATATCCCAGCAAAACTTCGATCTCTTTCGACGGACGCCCTTTGATCAGGCGGATTTCGTCGGCCCCATAGGCAACAATCCCGCGCGCATGTTCGCACCCGTCCACACCCAATATGGAGATGCTGTCGCCCTTGTCAAAGCTGCCATGCACCTCAACGATACCCGACGGCAACAGGCTTTTGCCGGATTTCAGCGCCGCCACCGCCCCGTCATCGAGCACGACCTCACCCGCTGGCACCACCGTGCCCGCGATCCACGCCTTATAGGCCGCCGTCACCGACGCCTGAGCGCGAATAAGCGTAAACTTCGCCCCTGATCCTAGCGCCGACAAAGGCCGCAGCATGGCCCCGTAGGCAATGGTGGTCGAACAGCCTGCCGAGCCCGCAATCCGGGCCGCCGCAATTTTGGTGGCCATGCCGCCGGTGCCGACACCAGCCGACGTATTGGCCCCACCGGCCATGGCCTCGATCTCGGCATCGAGCTTTTCCACCAGCGGAATATGGCGCGCATCCGGGTTTTTGCGCGGATCAGCGGTATAGAGGCCATCAATATCCGACAGCAAAATCAGCGCTTCGGATTGCACCAGTTGCGCGGCGCGCGCCGCCAGCCGGTCATTGTCGCCATAGCGGATTTCTTCGGTGACGACCGTGTCGTTTTCATTGACGATCGGCACGCAGCCCAGATCAAATAGCGTCTCGATCGTCGCGCGCGCATTGAGCCAACGCCTGCGTTTTTCGGTATCTTCGCGGGTCAGCAGCACCTGCGCGGTCTTAAGGCCCAGCTCGTTGAACACGCCTTCCCAGGCCTGCATCAAACGCGGTTGCCCAACCGCCGCTGCCGCCTGTTTCTGATCCAGCCGAAGGCGCGAGCCCTTGAGGCCCAGATAGCGCCGACCCAAAGCACCGGCACCGGAAGAGACGATCATGACCTGCTTGCCTTCACGCATCAGTGCGGCCACATCCTGCGCCATACCGCGCATCCAGTCGATGTCAGCCTCACCCGTCTCGGCATTGACCACCAGCGCCGAGCCGATTTTAACCGTCAGGCGGCGGGCCTTAAGCAAGGGCTCAGGCAGGGTCAGGACTTCGGTTTTTGCGGCCATGACGGTCATAAATGTCTTTTCTCAGACAGCTTAAAGTGTTAGGGCGTGCCCGACTTAAAATCGGTTGCGGGACTTCTAATTCGTGACAGCCCTTAAGTGAAGCCTTTTCGCTTAAAATCGAAAAACTCACCCTCAAAGCGGTATCCATTGGAACCATTTTGCGGGTTACGGCTTTAAATCCGGCTGGATGGGCGAATTTCACCCCGACAAAGACCAAAGGTACAGGCTTTTGACGATGAATTATATCGGTACGCGCGGCTTTAACGATCATCGCACCTTTGCGGGCGCACTTCTGGATGGTCTGGCCCCCGATGGCGGGCTTTATGTGCCGCAAGTTTGGCCGAGCCTTGATGCCACAGAGCTTAACACCGCCGCCAAGGGCGATTACGGTGTCCTGACCGAAAAGCTGCTGACCCTGTTCGGCGTCGATGTGCTTGGGGCTGAGGCGGTGAAAGCCGCCGCCGCCAAGACCAGGGCCGCGTTTTTGAGAAACGGCGAAACCCCGTTGACGCAGGTTGAGGACAATCTGTGGATTCTGGAACTGTGGCACGGCCCGACCCTGGCGTTCAAAGACATGGCCATGCAGATGATCGCCCCCCTGACCGATGCCGCCCTGTCGCAGCGCGGCGAAAAGCTGACCTTGGTCACCGCCACCTCCGGCGATACCGGGGCCGCCGCCGTGCGCGCCTTTGCGGGTTCTGAGCATGTCCGGCTGGTGGTCTTTCATCCGCTCGGTCGCGTCTCCCCGGTGCAGCGTTTGCAGATGACGACGGTTGAGGCTGACAACGTCCTCAATATCGGCGTCGAAGGCGATTTCGATGACTGCCAGCGTTTTGTGAAGCAGCTTTTGGGAGAGGCGTCGCTCAAAGAAGGCGGCCTGATCTCCAGCGTCAATTCGATCAACTGGGGCCGCCTGTTGGGTCAGGCGCCGTACTATCTGGCTGCGGCAGCCGCATCAGGTGCCGATCATCCGGAATTTGTGGTGCCGACCGGCAATTTCGGTGATGCCTTTGCCGGCTGGGCCGGGCGCAAGATTGGCGCCAATGTCGGCCATCTGCACGCCGCCGTAAACTCGAACGATGCCCTTAGCCAGGCCATCAATAACGGCCGTTATGTCCGCCATCAGGCCACACCGACCGCCAGCGTGTCGATGGATGTTCAGGCCCCGTCGAACTTTGAGCGTCTGGTGTTTGAGGCCTCTGGTCGTGACGGTGCCGCGACCAAGGCCCTGTTCGACACCTTTGCCGCCGACGGTGAGGTCACCTTGTCGGCAGACATGCAGGCGGCCTTAAAGGCCGAAGTTTCCGCCTCGACCGTGTCGGAAGAAACGACAAAGGCGACCATCAAGCACGCCTATGACGCCTGGGGTCAGGTGATCTGCCCGCACACCGCCGTGGCGGTGGCTGCGGCTTTGGAGCGGAAATCGGGTAAGCCGATCATTGCCCTGTCGACCGCCCATGCCGCCAAGTTCCCGGAATTTGTGACTGAGGCTTTAGGTTTCGCCCCCGAAGTCCCCGAGGCCATCCAGAAGTTGCACGGCCTCACAGAAACCATCACCCCAATCAAAAACGACTACGCCGCCGCCCTTGCCGCCGTTAAGGGGTTTGTGGGTTAATTGGGTCATGTCTCACATTAATTACGACCACCAACGAAACAAAAAGAGAACAAAATATCCCCGCAGTCTTGAAAAAGATTTAATATCTGTGCATATAATGTGCATAGAAGTTTGAACGTAAAATGCTTAATCGTTGAGTTTACTAAAAATTCTGAACGAATCGGTGACGTTCCCCTAATCGGAAGCATATGACTTACGACGTAATCACCATTGCGGATGAGATGCTTAAGGCTGCAAAGCGGGATGGTAAAACCTTAACCCCTATGCAGTTGATGAAGCTTGTCTATATCGCGCACGGTTGGTCTCTCGCTATCCGTGATATAGATCTTTTTGAAAATCGCATTGAGGCTTGGAAATACGGGCCGGTAATACCGGATCTGTACCATGCAACTAAAAAGTACGGTCGAAATTCCATACCATTATCACATATTGTAGATACACATTCGAATGTAGATGCAGGAACCACTGCCTTTATCACAGATGTTTATTCAAAGTATGGGCACTTGGATGGAATAGCGCTTTCGAGATTAACCCACATGTCTGGCTCGCCTTGGGATCAAGCCTATCGAGGCCATGAAATTGGTGCCGAAATTTCGGATGAAATTATTAAACCTCACTATATTCAGCTATTACAAAGACATAATAGCTAGGACTTTGCATGTCTGAGGAAATTTTCGAGGATCGCTCCGCATCGTTTGAGGTGCCTCCGCCACCGGAAAGTGCGGGTGCGAACCCGAGTTGGGCCGACAATTCTAGAGCTAAAAGCGAAGAAAAAAACTGGAATAACGAGCAAAAACTCAAAGATGCAACAGAGAAAAACAGCCTTAGATATATAAAAGTAATTGGGTATATTGTTCCAATATTTATGATTATGGCTTCAATTTTATTTATCTCAGCTATAGCTGTATGGGCCGTGCATATACTCACGCCCATTGAATTTTTAAAGCCCGAACAATTATCAAAAATTCAATCTATATTATTTAGCGGCTCATTAGGTGCGGTAATTTCAAGCTACGCACACAAACACATCCTAAAGACTTCCTAAAATAGGTCAAAAATACGCCCAGCCATCCTTGATCGCCCTGTGATAATCCAGACGGCGGTAAAAGGCTTCCGGGTCTTTGGGTTTGACCACCCATGACGGGTCGTGGTTGAGCAGGTCATAGAGCCGCGTCAGGGTAAAGCGCACAGCCGATCCGCGCGCAAACAGCGGCAGGGCTTTAACCTCGGCATCGCTCAAGGGTCGCTCAGCGTGATAGGCTTTGGCGAAGGCCGAAATCATATCCGGCATGGCCTGCCCGCCCGGCGTAAAGCCCCACGCATTCAGGCTGACCGCCAGATCATAGGCGTAGAAGTCCGTGCAGGCATAGTAATAGTCGATGACGCCGGTGACATTGCCGTCATCGTCCATCAGCACATTGTCGGTAAAATAATCGGCATGGATCGCACCGCTTTCCAGCGCACCGGGCTTGGGCCACACTCCGTTCAGGAAATCCAGTTCCGTACGGAAATCCGCTAAGATCGCCATCGCCCGCGCCGACTGACCGGCCTTGGGTTCACAGCGTTCGATCAGGTGCGGCCATGCGCTAATCCCCATCGAATTTTCGCGCGTTTGCGCAAAATCCGCACCCACCTTATGCAACTTGGCCAGATATTCACCGGCAGAGGCCGCATGGCGGGTATCGGGATTGCGCGGCCAGCGTCCGGGCAGCCATTTGATCAGCGCGGCTTTGCGCCCCGAAACCTCGCCGATCGTCGCACCGGATGTCATGATCGCAGGCCCCGGCGCCGGATAGCCCTTGCGATCCAGATGCAGGGTGTAGTCCATGAAATAGGGCAGGTCGTCTATCGGGGTTGCCGCCTCAAACAACGTCAGAGCATAAAGACCCGTTGTCGTTTCGACCTTGAAATTGGTGTTGGAAACCCCCTCTTCGATCCCTTCAAGGTGGATCAGGTCGCCGATATCATACTGGCTGAGATAGGCTCTGGCCTCTTCCAAAGATACGGGCGTAAAGACGGCCATGAGCCTTATAGTTCCTCTGTTTGTTTCGCCAAGCTATAGGGGAGGCGATGCGCTAAGAACAACCATTTTTGCTGACCCGATGCGTAAAAATTCCTGATTAAGCGCAGGTTTTCCTGCGAACGGTTTTCAATGCGCTTGTCTTAAGGCCGCAGAACCACTAAACCCCGCCATTAGAAACTATCGCTTGGGCTGTCATCAGCCTTTGATTAAAGAGACACTCGAAAAACCATCACCCTCAAAGGGAGCGCCGTCTTGTCACACTCGCAAAAGCCCGCAGCCTCCGTCATCGACCTGATCGGCAACACGCCCCTGATCCGCCTGAAGGCGGCGTCTGAGGCCACCGGCTGTGAGATTTTGGGTAAGGCCGAGTTCCTCAACCCCGGTCAGTCGATCAAGGATCGCGCGGCCCTGTGGATCATCCGCGACGCTGAGGCTAAGGGCCTGCTGCGTCCCGGCGGCACCATTGTCGAAGGCACGGCGGGCAATACCGGCAT
>DDPE01000053.1 GCA_002342035.1 Asticcacaulis sp. UBA2476
AGTAAACTGGGGAGGTATAAGGTTAAGGCACAAACGCCGGATCGACCACCGCCCAGAAGGCTGACTTCGGATTTCCCGCCGTATCGAACAGCAGCGGCAGGTTCAGGCGCGTAATCGGAAATGTCGAAAGCCACGTGTGGTTATCGGCCACGCCCCAGGTGGTGACCGACTCCACACTGGCACGGGCGGCGAAGACATTATACATCGCCCGGTACTGCAGAGCCTGTGCGCGCAAGGTTGTGGTCACTGCCGCCGATCCCGCCGCAAGACCGGTCACACATCCCGTCTGATTGGCAAAACATGAGCCCGGATCAGTGTAGAAGGAGATATCAAGCTCGGTGACATGGTTGATCAGCCCCTTGGCTTCGACCTCGATCAGCGCCTGCTCAACCTGAGCGGCACTGGGGTAGGTCGTCGAGATATGGAACTGATGGCCGACCCCGTCGATCGGTACGCCGCGATCAAGCAGGGTCTGAATAACCGTCATGTAACGGGCGCGTTTGCCGGGGTCTTCGGTGCTGTAGTCATTGATAAACAGCTCGACATCGGGATCAGCGGCGCGGGCGGCGCGAAAGGCGATATCCAGATAGCTGTCGCCAAAGATTTGGTACCACTCCGAATTGCGATAGGTTGATCCGGCGTCATCGCTGGTCGGTTCATTGACCACATCCCAGGCGTAGATTTTACCCTTAAAATGGGTGACGACATCGGTGATATAGGTCTCAAGCCGTTGCCGCACGATGGCCCGAAACGCCGTCATATCGCTGCGGTCACCGGCAAAGAACCACGCTGGTGTTGACGAATGCCAGACCAGAGCATGACCGCGCACGGCAATGTTGTTGGCCTGCGCAAAGTTCACCACCTGATCGGCGGGACCGTAGTTATAGACACCGGCACTGGTGCCAATCGTCTGGGCCTTCATGACGTTTTCGGCCGTGATTGAGCCCGCGTGCTTGATCAGTATGGCCTGACTGGGGGCATCATTGATCCACGCCGGATCGGCGGTAAAGCCGACCTTAAACTTGCCATTAAAAAAGGTCTTGAGCGCCGGTGCCGTCGCCGGATCGGGCAAACTCCCCGCGCTGGATGATGAACTGGATGAAGATGAGCTTGAGGACGAACTGGATGATGATCCGCCCCCTCCGCCACCACCACCGCAGGCGGCCGTGGCCAACATAGCGCCTGCACCTGCCGCACCCATGAGGAAGCGACGGCGATTTTGTGCCGTTGTTTGTGTCATTTGTTTTCTCCCGTTGTTAGCACCTCTGTTTAGATCGGGCGCTGTTAGCGGTAACAATGACAGATGTGGACAAGGTGTCAATACACCCAAGGTATTGTAATATTAATGAAATCCGGCAATATCGCCTATAGGCTGAGCCCCAAGATCAGGTCATCTTCAAAGGTGCCATCGGACTTGCGTACCCGATTTTTGAGGCGGCCTTCGGTGACAAATCCCAGACGCTCATAGAGCTTCAGCGCGCGGATATTGCTTTCGCGGCACATCAACTCAATGCGGTTAATGTGCGAAAGTTGGGCGCGCACCCGCGCAATATAGGCTTCAAATAAGCGCTGCCCCAGCCCCATGCCTTGCGCCTCCGGGCTTAAGGCAGTGGTCAGATCAGACAGGCAGTGACCAAACTGGGCGGGCTGCGGCGCATAGGCGTGCAGCGATCCGATAAGGCCAGCCTTACCCTCAACCACCATGATCAGGCCGCGCTCAAGCGCTTGCGTCACAAAGCCTTCGATATAGGCGCGTGAAATCTCAGCCTCGGTCCGCGCCAGACCCTCGCCCTGGCGGGCCACCTGCCGGTAAAGCTGATAAAGGCCGTCGATGTCGGCGGCGGTGGCGGGGCGGATATCAGTCATCTTCATCTTGCGGTCGCTGGCGGTTGGATTTAACGGTGGCGCGAATGGACTTGCCCACCAATCGACGCTGTTTGGCACCATAGGTCGGTTTGGTGGCAATGCGTGGCGGCGGCGGGGGTGCGGCGGCCTTTTGCAGCAGCTCGACAAAGCGTTCGCGGGCGGCCTTGCGGTTCATGTCCTGCGTGCGATGCGTCTGCACGAACAGCACCAGCACGCCCTCTTGCGTGACCCGCCGACCGGCCAGCTTGATCAGCCGCATCTTGGCGTCATAGGGGATGGTAAGGTTTTCAAAAATCGAAAATCGCAGTTCAACGGCGGTCGAGACCTTATTGACGTTTTGCCCGCCCGCGCCCGATGAGCGGACGAAATTTTCCGTCAGTTCAGCTTCGTAAACAGAGATGCGAGGGGTGATAAAGATCATGCTCTGGTTTGTATCCAAACCAGAGCATGTTTCAAGTGAAGATAGTTACCCCCTCTTCGCTTCGGTAAACCGAAACGAAACTCCCCCTCCAAGAGGGGGAGTTCTAAAGACTTAAGACAGAGTTGCCTTGATCATCCACAGGTGCTTTTCGTGGGCGGTCAGGCGCTGGGTGGCCAGATCGGCCGATGACACATCACCGACCTCTTCCGACAGTTCAACCACGCTTTTCAGGGTAGCTATGACTGTCTCATGACCTGATTTCAGATCTTTCAACATCTCTTCGGATGAGAATGTCGGATCGCCATCCTTGATCGAGGTCAGGTTGCCGAGCGCCGAACCCGACTGCGGGGCCAGTTCGCCCAGCGCGCGGATGCGTTCAGCAATATCGTCAATCGCGTTCCACATTTCGGTATATTGCTCCATAAACAGAGCGTGCAGCGACGAGAAGGTCGGCCCCGTCACGTTCCAGTGGTAGCCGTGGGTTTTCTGGTACAGGGTATAGCTGTCGGCCAGCAGTTTCGACAGTTCGTGGGCGACTTTTTTGTCGTGATCAACAGCAGACGCTTTGGAAGCGGCCATGGGTTTATCTCCTTATGAATCCGGTATGGGATATATGATAATGCCCACATAAATATGCAATTAAATCCTTCGGCATCACCCGAAATGAGCCATAAAAAACCGATGCTTAAAGGGTGCGTCATTTCACCGTACCGTCATATTTGTGCGCCCCTCCCCTAAATTGCACTTGAATAGTTCGAAGATAGGACTATTTTAATGACACCTTATGCTAAAATTGAGCATAAGGTGTTGCCCTTGCGGTTGTACAGGAGAGGCCCATGCCTTCGACTACCCTTGAGTTCACGCCCGCCGCTAAGGCCCCGCCTGTGGCTCTGGAGTTCACGCCGCAAGTCGAGGCCGACACCGCCGATATCTATGCGCGCCTCAAAGGCAAGGTCTCCCCCATCGAATGGCAGCTTCAGGCCCCGCTGATTGCCGAAATCAACCGCCTCAAGCGCGACATGAACGCCGTCATTCTGGCCCACAACTATATGACGCCTGAGATTTTCCACGGCGTGGGCGATTATGTAGGCGATTCACTTGGGTTGGCGCGCGAAGCGGCCAAATCCAAGGCCGACATTATCGTGCAGGGCGGCGTGCATTTCATGGCCGAAACCTCGAAGATTTTAGCCCCGGAAAAGACCGTGCTGATCCCTGATTTGCGCGCCGGCTGTTCGCTGGCGTCGTCGCTCAACGGTGAGCAACTGCGCCTGATCAAGCAGCGCTATCCCGGCTTGCCGGTCGTCACCTACGTCAACACCACCGCCGACGTGAAGGCTGAAACCGACATCTGCTGCACCTCGGCCAATGCGGTGCAGGTCGTCGAACACATCGCCCGCGAATGGGGCGTCGACCGCGTCATCATGGTGCCGGATGAGTTCCTGGCCCGCAATGTGGCGCGCCAGACAAACATCGGCATCATTGCCTACAAAGGTGCGTGTGAAGTTCATGAACGCTTTGATGCGTCGGACATTGCTGATGTGCGCGCCGCTCACCCGGATGCGATTGTGCTGGGCCACCCGGAGTGTCCGCCGGACGTGATCGCCGCCTGCGATTTCACCGGTTCGACCACCGCCATGATCGACTATGTGATGGATCATAAGCCCAAGCAGGTCGTGCTGGTGACAGAGTGCTCGATGGCCGACAATGTCGCCGCCGATGTCGAAGGCGTTGAGTTCCTGCGCCCGTGCAATCTGTGCCCGCACATGAAGCGCATCACGCTTGACGGCATCTATCAGTCGCTGCTGCACCGTCAGTACGAAGTCACCGTCGATCCCGCCATCATCGACAAGGCCCGCCTGGCCGTGCAGCGCATGATCGACATGCCGCCGCTGAAAGTCCCTGCGCGCTATGACATGATCAAGGCCCGCCACCATGTCGATGTTGAACTGATTAGTTAAGTGGGGTCACGGACCCCACACCCCTTAAATATATCAGGGCCACTAAGGCCGCTGGAGGCACTAATGCCTGAGACCTATATTCATAACGGCCCGCTGGTGATTGGCGCAGGATTAGCAGGGCTATCCGTCGCGCTTTACACCGCCCCGCTGAAGACATTGGTGCTGGCCCCGGTGGCCTTGGGCGTCGCCTGTTCCTCGGCCTGGGCGCAGGGCGGCATAGCCGCGGCCTTATCCGATCAGGACACCCCCGAAGCCCACGCCAAGGACACCCTCGATGCCGGGGCCGGTATCGTCGATCCTCTCGCCGCCAAGACCCTTACCGACATGGGCCGCCATGTGGTTGAGCACCTGTCTGACCTTGGCGCACCGTTTGATCGCAACACCGATGGTTCCTTCGTGCTTAACCGCGAAGCCGCCCACGGTCTGGCGCGCGTCGCCCGCGTCGGCGGCGATCTGGCCGGTAAGGCCATCCTGACCGCCGTCGCCGAAGCCGCCCGTAACGCTGCCCATATCGAGATCTGGGAGCAGGCTTTCGCCACCGGTCTGATCACCGACAAAAATGGCGCGGTCATCGGCGCGGTCGTCAGCCATGAGGGCAAAACCCTGCACGTCTATGCGCCGGTCACGGTCATGGCGTCCGGAGGGCTGGGTGGGCTTTATGCCGTCACCACCAACCCGCCCAACCTGCGCGGCGACGGTATGGCGATGGCGGCCCTGGCCGGTGCGGTGATCGCTGACCCTGAGTTCGTGCAGTTTCACCCGACCGCGCTTAATGTCGGCCTCGACCCCGCACCTTTAGCGACCGAAGCTCTGCGCGGCGAAGGGGCAACTTTGATAGACAAAGACGGCATCCGGTTTGTGTTGGAAGACCATGAAGACGGCGAACTGGCCCCGCGCGATATAGTCGCCCGCGCGGTCCATAAGGCCAATGTCACCGGCCGCGGCGCGTACCTGGATGCCACCACGGCGATTGGTGCTCACTTCCCTGCAGAATTTCCGACCGTATTTGCCTCGTGCCAGAGTGTCGGCATCGACCCGCGCACCCAAGTCATGCCGGTCGCCCCCGCCGCCCACTATCACATGGGCGGGATATCGACCGATATTCATGGCCGCTCATCGCTCAAAGGACTTTATGCGGTCGGCGAATGCGCCTCAACCGGCGTGCACGGGGCCAATCGGCTGGCCTCCAACAGTCTGCTCGAAGCCGCCGCATTTGGGGAGCGGGTCGGCCTTGAATGTGCACAGACCTTAAGCGACGCGCCGTTCACACCGGACACAGCCGCCGCCGTCATTCCTGCCCTGCCGCCGGTGCTGCCGTCGGAAAGCCTGCAAGGCTTACGCGAGGCCATCAGCCGTTATGCCGGGGTCGTGCGCGATGAAACCGGCTTAAAAACCCTGTTAAATCAGATCGAAGACCTCGAAAACCAATATACCGGATCGCTGGCGCTGATAAATGCGCGCCTGATTGCACTTTCGGCCTTGCGCCGAAAGGAAAGTCGGGGTTCTCATTACCGGAGCGACTTCCCCCAGCTTAGTGATACGCCGCTTCGGACATTCACGACCTGGGCACAGTGTCGCCCGAAACTGCCGGAGCCCCAACTGGAGATCTTCTGATGGACAAAGCCGTAGCCCCCGCCAAAGCCCTAAGCATGATGACGGGCCTGCCCGACATATTGGTCGAGCCTGTTATCCGCGATGCTTTGCGCGAAGATCTGGGGCTGGCGGGTGATGTCACCGGCATGGCCTGTATCCCGCCCAAGGCGCGCTTTAAGGCTGAGTTCCGCGCCCGCGGCAATGGTGTTACCGCCGGTATCGATTGCGCCCGTCTGGCGATGGCTTTGATGGATCATCAGGTGCGGTTTGAAATCGTAGCGCCCGATGCAACCCACGTTAAGGCCGGTGATGTCATCGCCCGCGTCGAAGGCAATGCCCGCGCCATTTTAGCCGCCGAGCGGGTCGCTCTAAATATGCTGTGTCACCTGTCCGGGGTGGCGACCCTGACCCACAAATTTGTCGCCTCCATTTCCGATCTGCCCGCCCGCATCGCCTGTACCCGTAAGACCACGCCCCTGCTGCGCGGCTTAGAGAAGCACGCCGTCAAATGCGGTGGTGGCCATAACCACCGTTACGGCCTCGATGACGCCATCCTGATCAAGGACAACCATATCGCCGTCTGTGGCGGTGTGGCTCAGGCCATGGAGCGCGCCAAGGCCGCCGCCGGTCACCTGATGAAGATCGAGCTCGAAGTCGATTCCATCGCCCAGTTGAAGCAGGCCTTGCCGTTTTCTCCGGACGTGTTGCTGCTCGATAATTTCACCCTCGATATGTTCAAGGAAGCCGTCAAACTCGCCAAGGGCAAGACGATCCTTGAGGCATCAGGCGGGGTCAATCTCGATACCGTGCGCGCCATCGCCGAAGCCGGGGTCGACATTATCTCGATCGGGGCGCTTACCCACTCAGCGCCTGTGTTCGATATCGGACTGGATGCGGTTTAATTCAACGACCTTGTGTTTTGTGGCAAATGATTGTACAAAAATAAGTACAAGGATTTTGCCATGAAACACGTAACCTATTCCACCTTTCGCGCTGATCTGGCCAATATGCTGGATAAGGTCAATGACGATCATGTGCCGCTTTTGATTACGCGTCAGAACGGTCGTCCGGCGGTCGTCATGTCACTGGAGGATTTCGCGTCCTGGCAGGAAACGGCCTATCTCATGGCCAGCCCGAAAAACGCCGAAAGACTGCGCCGGTCGATTGCTGAACTCGAAGCGGGGGGCGGCACTGTTCGCGACCTGATCGAAGAATGAAGATCATATTCGCCGAGGATGCCTGGGACGATTATCTTTTCTGGCAATCTGATAAAGCCCAACTCAAACGCATCAATGCGCTCATCAAAGATATACGCCGCCACCCGTTTGAAGGCATCGGCCAACCGGAGGCCCTCAAGCATGATTGGGCTGGCTTCTGGTCACGGCGGATTGATCAGGAGCACCGGTTTATTTACCGCGTGATGGATGACGCAATTCTTATCGCCCAGTGCCGCTACCACTACTGAGCCGCCTCTGCACCCACTGGCTTAAGGGGCGGTCAACCAGCGCCTCGAATACAAACGCAACCACAATAGCTGTGGCAATCCCGCTGCCCCAGACGGCCCATTGCGCGGTCACGGACAACTCAAACCGCTCGGTGACTTTCGGGATCAACGCAAACCACACTGCCCCGACCAGCGAATGGGTCAAAAACAGAGAAAACGACACCCGCCCCATCTGATGGGTCAGGTGATTGCCGCGCAAACTCACCGCGCCGCCAAGGCCAATAATCGCCGCCAGCAGAGATAGCCCGATCACATCGCTGATCAGGCCGCGCCCGTGGGTTTCAAGCATTACGATCGCCAGTACCGCCGCTGCAAGGCCTGCAAAAAAGGCGGGCTTGCCAATGTTCACCGGCGCCAGTAACCGCTCGATCAGGGTGCCGGCCACAAACAGAGGCACGGCCCGCATCAGGGCAAACCGGAACGGCAGGTCGGCAAAGGCGTGATCAACCGCATGTGCTCCCGCAAACGCCGCCACCATAACCGCCGTCAAAAGCGCTGCCAATCCCGCGCGTGACATGGCCTGCACATGGCGGGCATAGAGCGCAAACAGGGCGTAACAGACAATCAGGGACGACAGCGTCCAGGTCGGTACGTTCCAACCCGGCTCCTCAAATCCGCCCCAGCCGTGGACCATGAACACCTGAGACACAAAGTCGATCAGGCTATATTTTTCCGGATGGTTCGGTGGATAACCCAGCGCCGTTCCCCCGACGATCAGCACCGCCAGTAACAGCAAAACCACCATATGAGACGGCCACAACCGCCCGATCCGGCGCAGCATGAACGGCCCCGTCGCTATGCGTCCGGCGGCCAGTCGCGCCCCATAAGCCCGCGACAGCACAAAGCCCGACAGGATCAAAAAGAAATCGGTCGCCAGCCAGCCCTGATCAAACACTGGCGACATCTCAGGCAGTATTACCGGCGCGTTCTGGCCAAAATGGTACACAAGGATGAACCCTGCCGCCATAAACCGCAGGACATCGAGGCTGGCGGCCCCTTTGCGCGGAACCGCTTCAACTTTGGTATCGCGGGGGCGGGAATCGCTGCTCATACAACCTCTTAGATATTCAACAGTGAGGCTGTGCAATAAGCGGGCCGAAAAAAAGCCCCCGGCCGGTAAAGGCACGGGGGCAGTTGGCTCGAAAGAAACGATACGCTTTAGGCTTACTCGAACTTATTTCTTGGCCGCTTTCGGATCGACCGGCTTGGGCGCCTCACGCTTGATGCCAGCCTTTTCACCAGGCTTCATGAACTTAACCAAAACACGCTGACCGATCAGGAACGGGGCGTCGTTGGCGGTGACCACCACTTCAACCACGCGCTCATCGGACGCTTCGGTATTGCTGTCGGATTTCAGCTTGCGCGCCCCGAAGGTGGCGGCAATGCGCTTGACCGAGCCGATATAGGTTTTGGTTTGCTCGACTTCGGGGATGATTTCGACTTCCTGACCGACCGTGACGTCAGGAATCGAGCTTTCAACGATTTCGGCCCGGATGATGCGCTCGGTCTTGGGCTCCAGATCGAACATGGTCGAGACGTTAAGGGTCGACGCCCCCGCCCCCGGATTGGCATAGCGGCGCACGATGCGGCCATCGGCTGGGGCGATAATGCGGGTCTGTTCCAGATCGTACTGCGCCTGCGCCAGCGACGCGCGGGCGGTTGCCACCCCGGCCTGCTGAGATGCCAAAGTCGCTTCGGCCTCACGGATAGCGTCGCGAGTCGAATCGATCTTGGTGCCGGACACGAAATTGTCCTTGGCCAGAGCGTTATAG
>DDPE01000044.1 GCA_002342035.1 Asticcacaulis sp. UBA2476
TTCGGGCAGTTGCACCATGCCGACAAGGTAAGCCTTATCCTGCGCCGGGATAAAGCCGTTAGGCACGGTCTTAAACATGACCATGGTCAGGCCGACCAGAAGGAGGTAAATCCCCATCATCAGGGCTTTACGCGGAATGATACCGCCGAGGCCCTTGGCATAGTTGTTTGAGCCGGTCTTAAACAGCTTGTTGAAGCCATTAAAGAACCCGCCCAGCCATTTGTCCATAAAACGGGTTAAGCCGTCCTTTGGGGCATCATGGCCTTTGAGCAGCAGGGCAGCAAGCGCTGGCGACAGGGTTAGGGAGTTAACTGCCGAAATCACGGTCGAAATCGCAATGGTCAGCGAGAACTGGCGATAGAACTGACCCGACAGGCCGGTGATGAAGGCCAGCGGCACGAACACGGCCACCAGCACCAGAGCGATGGCGATGATCGGGCCTGAGACTTCGCGCATGGCCTGATAGGTGGCTTCACGCGGGGTTTTCCCGGCTTCGATATTGCGCTCGACGTTTTCGACGACGACGATGGCGTCATCGACTACGATCCCGATCGCCAGCACCAGACCAAACAGGGTAAGCGCGTTAATGCTGAACCCAAACAGGTGCATGACGGCGAACGTACCGATGACCGAGACCGGCACGGCCAGCAGCGGGATGATCGAGGCGCGCCAGGTTTGCAGGAAGATGATGACCACGATCACCACCAGAATGATGGCTTCAATCAGGGTATGGATGACGGAATCAATCGATTCCTGGACATATTCCGAGGTGTCATAGGCGATGCGGTAGTCGACGCCTTCGGGCATGGACTTTTTCAGTTCGTCCATGGTGGCGCGGATATCGCGAGACAATTGCAGCGAGTTAGCCCCGGCCATTTCATTGATAGGGATACCGACGGCGGCTTTGTTATTCAGCAGGGAGCGCAGGGCGTAATCGGCAGCCCCCAGCTCGATACGCGCAATGTCGCCCAGGCGGGTGACGGCACCGTTTTCGGATTTGACGATGATTTCGCGGAAATCGTCTTCGGTCTTGAGGCGACCTTGTGCGTTGACCGACATTTGCAGGGTGATATCGGGTACGCCGGGGGAGGAACCGATCGTACCGGCCGCGGCCTGCACATTTTCCGACCGGATAGCTTGCGCGACATCAGAGGCGGACAGGCCGCGTTCAGCGACCTTTTGCGGATCGAGCCAGATGCGCATCGAATATTCGCCGCCGCCGAACATCTGCACAGGGGCAACCCCCTTCACCGATTGCAGGCGGTCCTTGATGTGGATCAGGGCGTAGTTACGCAGGTAGTTCACATCATAGCGGTCATTGGGCGAATAAAGATGCACGACCAGCGGCAAGGATGACTGGCTCTTTTGCGTCGTCACCCCAAGGGCGCGCACATCGGCCGGCAGGCGGGCTTCGGCCTGTGAGACGCGGTTTTGCACCATCTGCTGGGCAAGGTCGGCATCGGTGCCGAGTTTGAAGGTTACGGTCAGGGTCATCGCGCCGTCAGAGGTGGCGGTCGAGGACATATAGAGCATGTTCTCAACGCCGTTGACGGCTTCTTCGATGGGTGTGGCCACGGTTTCGGCGATCACGTTCGGGCTGGCACCCGGATAGACGGCGCGCACGACGACCTGCGGCGGTACGACTTCGGGATATTCAGATACCGGCAGGGTACGAAGCGATAACAGCCCCGCCACCAGGATCAGAAGCGACAAGACCCCGGCGAAAATAGGCCTGTCGATGAAGAATTTGGACAGATTCATAGCGTTGCCCCTTTTTGGGCGAGAATTTGATTAATTTGATTTCTTAGAACTCCCCCTGCACCGCACGGGCGGCCTCGCAGGGGGAGTTCTTGTGTTAGGCTTTCGGCTTACCGACGTCAGTCATGGCGACGATCTGCGGGGCCACGACCGCACCGGGGCGGATGGCTTGCAGGCCGGTGACCACGATCCGCTCTCCGGCTTTCAGGCCGGAGGTGACGATCTTCAGGCCATTAACCGAAGCACCGAGCGTGACTTCGCGGTATTCGACGGCGTTGTTCTTACCGACGACCCACACGAAGCGCTTGGACTGATCGGTGCCGACCGACAATTCGTGGATCAGAACGGCGGGCTTGGTCGAGGCTTCGCCCATGCGGACGCGCACGAACTGGCCGGGGATCAGCGCACCATCGGCGTTGGAAAAGACCGCTCTGGCCCTGACCGTGCCGCTTGAGGCATCGAACTGGTTGTCGATCAGTTGCAGCTTGCCGGTCACAGGCTCACCACCGCCGACCTCCAGCGTTACCGGCACGCGCTCAAAGGCAATACTGCCATTAGCGCCCTTAAGTTCAGATAAAGTGCGGGTGATGACCTCTTCGTTGGCGTCAAAGCTGGCATAGATCGGCGATACCGACACCAGCGAGGTCAGAACGGATGACGATGGACCAGCGGCCACAAGGTTACCCTGCGTGACATCAATGCGCCCGACCCGGCCGGAGACCGGTGCGCGCACCTGAGTGTAGCTGAGGTTCAGGCTGGCCGATTGTAACTGCGCCGAAGCGGCGGCCAGATTGGCCTGAGCTTCCTGAAGGTCGTTCTGGCGGCTTTCGGCCTCACTGCGGGAAATGGCATTGTCGGCCAGCAGACGCTGGGCGCGGGCCTCTTCGGAGCGGGTCAGGTTCAGGCGGGCGGAAGCTGCGGCCACCTGCGCCTTGGCGCGGGCATATTCGGCCGCGTAAGGGGCCGGATCGATCGTGAACAGAAGATCGCCCTGACGGACAAGCGCGCCTTCACGGAAGTGCACCGACTTGATTTGGCCGGCGACACGCGGGCGGATTTCGACGCGTTCAACCGCCTCTAATCGACCGGAGAATTCCTCCCAGGCCGTGACATTGCTCTCAGTTGTGATGGCGACTCCGACCGGAATGGCGGGTGCGGCAGCGGTGGCGGTTTTGTCGGAGGCTGCGGTTGACGATGACGCGATGATCAGGCCGCTGGTGGCGGCACCGAGCACCAGAAGTGACGCACCGGCGACCACGAGGGTCTTGCGTCGTTCCTTATAGAACTGGGAAACAGAAAAAGTGCGCATGTGAGTGTCCTTTGGGGAGAAAGGGGTAAATTTTTAAAAGGTACGCGATCACGCAAGGCCCGCCATCAGCGCGGAAAAGGGTTATTTTAGCTCTTGAATAACCGCGAACGTGATCTATTTATGTACTGGTTCGCAAATTAATAGACTTAGGATCTCGTTTTGTAAATAATTTTGTACTAATTCGCACAAAATTAGTTCATAACGGGTGGATTGCCGCTCAAAAACCGGTGCGGCATTTACGCATTGGCAATTAACACTTGATGCGGTTACACTTAAGGCAATGTCGGCGGTGACTTGAAACACTGGCCAGCAATAATAAGATAAGGGGCGTAACGCGCGGCACGGATATGGTCGCGTTTAGGAGTATTGGGTATCATGGTTCACTATCGTGCCGACGTCTGGTCCAAGTCATCGCCTAAGCCCGATGGGATTGAGGTTGAAGCGGAATTGGAACTGCCAGACGCGACCCCGTGTGACGGAAAAGCCGTCGATGATGCCGCCTGCGCCTATGCCCGCGTCAGCCGTGCCCGTGGCCGTCCGCGCGCCTATGATCCGGGTGAAGTTCTGGATAAGGCGCTCAAGGTTTTCTGGCAAAAGGGCTTTGCCGCCACGTCGCTGGATGATCTGGTCGAAGCGACCGGCGTCAATCGCCCCAGCCTCTATGCCGGGTTTGGTGATAAGGAATCCCTGTACCTTAAGGCCATGCAGCGCTACCGCGCCCGCACGGACAGCCAGCTGGATGCGGTGCTGACCTGCAGCGGGCAAAATGATACGGTGCGATCGATTATCCGGCGCTATTTCGACATCATGATCGATACCTATACCGGAGAGGCCGAGCATCCGCTGGGCTGTGCCTTCATGTGTACGGCGCTGAACGAAGCGCCGCAGCATGAGAGCATCCTTGAGATGCTGCAAAACACCATTGATCAGTTTGACATCCGCTTTGAGACCTTTTTCGCTCAGGCCCGCGACATGGGCTTTATCCGTGCGGATCAGGACCCAAAAGCCCTGTCGCAGATGATTATCGGCCTGACCGCCAATCTGGGGGTGCGTGCCCGCGCGGGC
>DDPE01000022.1 GCA_002342035.1 Asticcacaulis sp. UBA2476
TCCAAGAGGGGGAGTTCTTTGGTTCTTTGGTGCCTGCTGTTCATGGTCACGCTGCTGGCTCCGGTGTCTGCCGAGCCGGTGAAGACCGCACACCTGACGACCGAACTGGTGGCCGAGCATAAGGCGGTCGCAAAGGGCAGCGAAATCTGGATCGCCATCCGCCATGAACCGCTCAAAGGCTGGCATACCTACTGGCAAAATCCCGGCGATACGGGGCTGGCACCTGTGGTCACCTGGTCGCTGCCGGATAAGGTCACGGTCGGGGACGCGCAGTGGCAAACGCCGGAGCGTCAACCCTATATGGGGCTGGTCAACTATGGCTACAGCGGTGAGACCTACCTCTTTTACAAACTTAGCAATGGCACCGCGCTGGGTGACGGTGATATATTGCCGATTAAGGCGCGTGTTGATTTTCTGGTCTGTGAAAAAGTCTGTGTGCCGGAGACCGTTAATGTCAGTCTAAACCTGCCGGTCGGGCCGATGGGTGGGGCGGATAGGGTGTTTCAGAAAGCGTTTGAGGCCCTGCCGAAACCGGCCCCGGCTGGATATTTCCAAAAAACAGGCAATATAATTGAATTGGGCTTTCCGGCGCCTGATAATTCCGAAATGTTCGAAAAGCCAAACGGTGCCTATTTCTTTCCCATTACGTCCAATGCCGTCCCACCCGCCGCAGATCAGGCGCTTGATACCGGGGCCGATGGCTTTACGCTTAAGGCCACGACGACAGACGATAAACCACTGAGTGGCCCTATATCCGGTGTGGTCGCTTTTCCGAACGGCGACAGCTATCAGGTCACGCTCAATGTGGGCGCAATCCCCCTAAATCTCCGCGGCCTAGGGGGCTTAAGTGCGGCCTCGGGCGAGGTATCGTTGGTGGGCGTGATCATCGCGGCAGGGCTGGCCTTTGTCGGCGGGATTGTTCTCAACCTTATGCCGTGTGTGTTCCCTATCCTGTCGATGAAGATACTGGCGGTGTCGCGGGCCGGTCAGGATCATGCACTGGCGCGTCATGAGGCCCTGTTGTACGGTGCCGGTGTCATCATAAGCTTCGTGGCACTCGCCGTGATGATCAGCGTGGCGCAGGCATTAGGATCTGCGCTCGGCTGGGGCTTTCAATTGCAGTCGCCGTTTGTGACGGCGGCCCTTAGCATCGTCATGCTGCTGGTGGCGCTAAACCTGTCAGGCCTGTTCAATATTGGCTCCAGCGTTCAGGGATTTGGCGCAGGCGTGGCGGTCAAAAACCCATACGTCGGCGCGTTCCTGACCGGCGTACTGGCGGTCGTGGTGGCCGCCCCCTGCACCGCGCCGTTTATGGCGACGGCCATCGGGGTGGCATTGGCGCAGGGCGGGTTCATAAGCTTTGTGATCTTTCTGGCGCTGGGCATCGGGTTTGCCCTGCCGATCGTGGGCCTGACCTATGCGATCACCTACCTGCCCGGACTGGCGAAACGCCTGCCTAAGCCCGGCCCGTGGATGGATAGATTCAAGCATATACTGGCCGTGCCGATGTATCTGGCCGCGCTTTGGATGGTGTGGGTGTTTGCCCAGCAGGTCTCCGGCCTTGGCCTGTTTGCGCTGATCATAGCGCTTGGGCTGATTGTTTTGGGCGTGGTGCGCACCCTCATACCTGCCGTCACGCGCCCGGTGTTACTGGGGTTAGGTGTTGTGCTGGCGGTTGCCTCGGCGGCTCAAACCCGTGTCGTGACTACCCCCGCTGCGGTAAAGGCCGATGTGCCCTATGAAGCCTTTTCGGTTGAGCGCATCGCCCAACTGCGCGCTGAGGGCAAGAGCGTCATGGTCGATCTGACGGCCGCCTGGTGCGTGTCATGTAAGGTCAATGAGCGGCTGGTGTTTCATACTGATGAGTTCGCCACCGCGCTGAAAACCACCAATACGGTCTATATGGTAGGTGACTGGACCAATCAGGATGCGCGTATTTCGCAGTACCTGAGCCGTTATGGCCGCTCCGGCGTGCCGCTCTATGTCTGGTATGGCCCGAATGGGGCTGAACCGGTCATCCTGCCGCAATTGCTGAACAAGGGCGATGTTATAAAGATGATGGGTTCAGGTGCCTGATTAGGTGCCTGATGCGCCAAATTCCAGCACGCAGTCCATGCCGGACTGGACCGTGGCCGGGGTAGTGATGACGTCGATATTATCACTCAGAAGCGCCGACAGTTCGGTCAGGGTGTGCTGTAATTCGGCGTCGGTCTTGGCGGCGATCAGGGCGTCGTGCTTGAGTTTTAAATCAATCGACACGCCCTTAAGCACGCATTTCAAATCGTTATCCGTGCCGCGTGCCTTCATATCGAAGTGGGCTTTCAGGTTCTGTTCGGACAAGCTGCCGATATCTGCGGCAAATGCCTGAAACTTCCCGTTGGTCAGAAGTGTTATCGATGGGGCTTTGGCATATGTATCGCTGCGGGTTTTCAATTTGCCCGCCTGTTTGATGATCCCTGCATAGGGCCGTTCTTTGGCAATGGCATTTACCGGCGCAGGCGTCGTCGCGCAGGCGCAAAGCGGCGCGGCAAGGACTGTCAGGGCAAGCAGGGCATATCTCATGGTCTCGATATGCCCCAATCCGCCCAATAATGGGTTAACGCTTACGCCCCACCGCCTAAAGCCTGATAGAGGGTGGCCTGCGTTATCAGCCGGTTAAGCCGGTTAGCATCAACCGCTTGCTGTGCCGAGCGCAAAGATTCCTGTGCATCCAGCCATATCCGCAAGCTGACCGCGCCGGTACGATACCTGAGAGCATAGAGCGCTTCCGTTTTTTGCGCGGCGGCCAGACTTTGCTCCAGCCGGGCCCCCTGAATGGCCAGTTGGGTCTGGGCCGACAGAGTATTGTCAACATCGCTGAAGGCCTCAAGCAGGGTCTGGCGGAAGTCGATGACGGCGACCTCATAGTCGGCCTTGGCGACTTTGATGTTGAGGCGGTTCTGGGCGAAATTCAGGAACGGCAGGGTCAGGCCCGCGCCCAGAGTGCCGATCGGATTTTTCACAACGTCCGATAAGGCCGTCGATGATCCGCCCGCAGAGCCGGTCAGGGACAGCGCCGGATAGTAGGACGCGCGGGTGGCATCCACGCCCGATAATGTCGATCTGAGGCGATATTCGGCGGCCTTAAGGTCAGGTCGCCTGCCTAGTAATTCGGCGGGCAATCCGGGGGCTATGGCGGGCAGGTCAGCGGTGGGCAGGGCCGTGGCCTCCTGTTCCGGTGCCACGGCATCACCGTTCATCAAAAGTGCCAGGGCGGCACGATATTCGACCTGTTGTTGTTGCAACTCGCTTAAGGCCGCGATCTGGGCGTTGACGGTCTGGTCGGCCTCGGACACCTCAATGCCGGACACTGATCCGGCGTCATGCTGGACAGTGATCATGGCCCGCACGCGCTGGGCGTAGTCGAGGCTGGCCTGAGCGTTACGGATACGGTCATGGGTATAGGCGATCTGCCAGTAAAAGGTCGCCGCCGTGCCGATCAGGCTGAGGCGGGTGGCCTCAAGGTCTTCACCCGTGGCTTCGGCCTCCCAACGGGCGGCATCGGTCTGAGAGGCCAGACGGCCCCACAGGTCGGCTTCATAGCTCACCCCGACACGGGCACTGTAGGATTCGCCGTTGTCGCCGGGGGCCGTGTCGTTAAGCTGCTTTGAGGCATCGACGCTGCCAGAGGCTTGCGGGAGCTGGTCAAGGCGGTAAACGTCCGTGCGCAGACGTGCCTGACGCAGGCGAATGGCGGCGGCGGCCAGATCGTTATTGCTGACCAGCACCTTATCAATCACGGCATTGAGTTTCGGGTCGCCAAAGTTTTCCCACCAGCGCTCAGAGGCCGTATAGCCGCCTGATGAGGCCGCGTGCTGAAACGCGGAAGGGGTGTTGACCGCCGGAGTCTCATAGGGTGTGTGCAGGCAGGCGCTTAAACTTACCGACGTCAGTAGAATGGCAATAAGGTGTTTTTTCATAGTCTAATCCCTCGCTAAGGCCGCGACCGGATCAAGCCGTGCGGCATTGCGCGCCGGCAGGAAGCCGAAGATGACCCCGATCAGGGTGGAGCAGCCAAAGGCCGCGACAATGGATGACATCGAATAGACCAGCCGGAAATCGGTCGAAAATTGCGCAAAAATCACCCCGAACAGCAAGGCAACTACAATCCCCAGCACTCCGCCGATCAGGCAGACCAGAACCGCCTCGATCAGGAATTGCTGCAATATATCACGCTGACGGGCCCCCACGGCCATGCGTACGCCGATCTCACTGGTGCGCTCGGTGACCGAGACCAGCATGATGTTCATCACCCCGATCCCGCCAACGATCAGGGAAATCACCGCAATCGCCGAAATCAGCACCGTCAGGGTCTGGGTGGTGGCGGTGATGGTTTTACGAATCTCATCGGTATTGATGATGAAGAAATCCTTGGTGCCATGTCGCTGGGTGAGCAGGTTCGTCACCCCGGCCTCGGCGATGCTGGATTCGGTGTCATCGTTCACCCGCACGGTAATGCTGCGCAAGGTAGTGGTGCCCAGCATCCGCGCATTGACGGCGGTATAGGGCATGTAGATGTTCATAGAATCCCCGCCGCCGCCAAAGCCTGAGCTTGAGGCCTCGACCACACCAATGATGCGGGCGGGCGTTGAACCCAGCAATATGACCTCACCTATCGGATCGCCCGCAAATTTGAGCGTAGTAACTGTGTTCTGATCGATGACCACGTCCTGAGCGGTGGTGGCGATTTCTTCGTCCCCGAACAGGCGCCCACTGGACAGTTTGACGCCCTTGACGCGGAAATATTGTGCGCCCACACCGTTGACCTGACCGGTATTGGCAACAGCCCCGTAGCGCACGGTGACGGAAGATCGCACGGTTGGCGTCACGCTATCGACATAGGGTTGCCTTGCCAGCGCATCGGCATCGGCGACCACCAGTGTACGGATAGCCCCCGATCTTCGGTCGCCAAAGCCTGAGCCCGGCATGATCTCCAGCGTATTGGTGCCGATGGAGGAGATTTGTTCAAGCACTTTTTGGCGCGATCCGGTGCCAAGTGCGACCACACAAACCACTGAGGCAATACCGATAATGATACCAAGCATGGTCAGAAAGGTACGCATACGGTGGGCGTTCATGGCCAGCAGTGCCATCTGGAACGCTTCACGGAAGCTGTCGATCAGGGCACCGATGCCGTCACGCCCCTGCGCGGTCAGGGCTGGCAAGGGCTCGTGATCGGTTTCGCCTTTGCCTGCACCGGGGCGGTCATCGATGATCTCACCGTCGCGGATTTCAATGACCCTTTGGCAGTGTTCGGCCACTTCGCGGTCGTGGGTGACGATGATGACGGTGTGGCCATCGGCGTGCAGCCCTTTGAGGATGCGCATGACCTCTTCGCCGGACTTGGTATCGAGCGCGCCGGTCGGCTCATCGGCCAGCACGATCTCGCCGCCGTTCATCAGGGCGCGGGCAATCGACACGCGCTGCTGCTGACCACCCGACAACTGACCGGGCCGGTGTTGGGTGCGGTCGCCTAAGCCTAAGCGTTCCAGCAAGGCACGGGCGCGATCTTTGCGGGCCTCGACCGGCACACCGGCATAGATCGATGGCACCTCGACATTGCCGAGCGCGCTCAAATCGCCCAGCAGGTGATAGCGCTGAAAAATAAAGCCAAAATGCTCACGCCTAAGTTCGGCCAGTTCATCGGGCTCAAGGGCGGCGGTTTCGCGATCGCCAACCCGGTAAACGCCGGAGGTCGGGCGGTCGAGACAGCCCAGTATGTTCATCAGGGTTGATTTCCCCGAACCGGACTGACCGACAATGGCGACCATCTCCCCGGCCTCAATGGTCAGGTCGATGTCTTTCAGGACGGTGATCGTCCCTTCCCCGGCGGGAAATTCGCGCCGGAGCTTTTCTACTTTTAAGACGGGCGGTTTCATGGTCAGCGCCCCTTACAGTCCGCCCTGCGGGCCGCGCCGCATGCGTTGTGAGGTGTCGCTGGGGCCGGAGGCGGCCTGCGCGGTCACGACCTGTTCTCCGGCTTTCAGGCCCGACTTGACCTCGACATTATTACCGTCATTGAGCCCGACGGTAATCTTAAGCGGCGTGATTTTCTCATCGGCCCCCAGAACCTGCACGGTGTAATTGCCGTCTCTGTCAGGTTTGCCTAGCGCCGTTGACGGGATGGTCAGGACGTTGCGGGCACTGCCCAGCACGATGGTGACATTTGCGGTCATGAAGGTGCGCAGGGCCCCGTCGGCATTATCGACATCAAAAATGCCGTAATAATAGATGGCGTTGGAGGCGGTCGAGGTATCGACGCTGTCGCTTTCCTTGATCGAATCCGGCGCAGGGGCGATCGAGCGCAGCGTGGCCTTATAGCGCCTGCGGGAATCGCCCAGGGTGGTGAAATAGACCTCCATACCTTCGCGGACATTGATGACATCGGCCTCGGAAATTTCAGCCTTGATGATCATGCGGTCGAGTTGCCCCATCTTGACGATGGTCGGGGTCGTCTGGTTGGCGTTGATGGTCTGGCCTTCCTTAGTGACGATGGCCAGGACCGTGCCGTCAATCGGGGCGGTAATGCGGGTATAGCCCAGATTGACCTCAGCCGTGTTGCGTGAGACCTGAGCCGACGCGATCTGAGCGTCGATGGCTTTCAGGCTGGCCTGAGCGCTTTTGTATTCGGTTTCGGCACTCTCGAAGTCGGCTTTCGATCCGGCATCGGCCTTATAAAGCGTGGCCTGACGGTCATAGTTGAGTTTGGCCGCCGCCAACCGGGCTTCACCTTCGGCTCGCTGGGCGCGAACATTGTTGATGTTGGCCAGCGCGGTTTGCAGGGCGTTATTCTGCGTGGCGGAGTCAATCTCGGCAATCAGAGCGCCTTTTTTAACCTGATCCCCCAGATCGACCTTGAGCGCGGTCACGCGCCCGGAGGTCTGGGCCCCGACGCTGACCAGGGTGTAGGGCTCCAGCGATCCGGTTGCCAATACCGTCTTTTCGATATCTCCTATCTGAGCGGGTGCCGATATCACCGGCGGGGCCTTGGGCTTGGAAAAGAAAGCGGCCTTAAGGCCCCATCCGGCCAGAACCAGAGCCAAAACCCCCAGCCCGATCATCAGGGCTTTGTTATCTTTGCGTAAAAATTTCGACGCCATAAGTCTATTGCCTCATCAGACGGCCCCCGCAAGGCAACGGGCGCACACACTTCAGTTTTTTAGGAACTATGGATAGGCGGCTCTTTGTAAGGTTGCCATTATAAGTTCCGCCCGCCACAGCAGGTTTATGTAAGGGGCTTAACATGCGAATACGCTCAGCTTATGTCGGCTGATTTTACAAACCACACGTTTGGCGATAGTTATTGTGGCGAGCCTTCAGACAGGGGTTTGAAAAAACTTGTCACTTAAGGCCGGATGTTCTATCGCCACGGCATGACCGATAAAGCCCCAAAATCTACAGAAACCGATCCCAAAGACTTTCGCCCCGAAGCGCGCGCGCCGCGCGGCTTTGCCGATAAGCGCGCATCACAGATCGCGGCCGAGCGCCGCCTGATCACGGCGGTGTCTAAGGTCTATGAAGATTTCGGCTTTGAGGCCCTGCAAACCTCGGCCTTTGAATATGCCGATGCGTTGGGAAAATTCCTGCCCGACGCCGACCGCCCCAATGTCGGGGTGTTCGCGGTTGAGGATGATGATGAGCAGTGGATGGCGCTGCGTTACGACCATACGGCCCCGCTGGCGCGCTTTGCGGCCCAGAACTGGGACGGTTTGCCTAAGCCCTTCCGCCGCTATGCCTTTGGGCCGGTATGGCGCAACGAAAAGCCAGGGCCGGGTCGGCTGCGAGAATTTATGCAGTGTGATGCCGATACCGTCGGCACCGACCGCCCTGAAGCCGATGCCGAGATCATCGCCCTGGCTGTGGCCGGTTTTAAGGCAGCCGGTCTGCCCGCCGGATCGACCGTGCTTAAGGTCAATAACCGTAAGCTGCTGAACGGCCTGCTGACCAGCCTTGGGGTGGTTGATGCCGGACAACAGATGGGCGTGTTGCGCGCTATCGATAAGCTGGACCGGCTGGGTTTGACCGGCGTGGAACTGCTGTTGGGCGGTGGGCGCAAGGATGAGTCGGGTGATTTCACCAAGGGTGCCAATCTAAACGATGCGGCGATTGCGGCGGTTCTGGCCTTTGTGGCGGCGGGTAATGCGGAGCGTTCCGTGGTGTTGGATCGTCTGGCCGCCGTTCTGGCCAATTCGCCCGAAGGCATGGCGGGGCTGGATGATCTGGGCCGTATCGGCGCGACCTTGAACGGGCTGGGCGTTGGTGAGGCGGATGCCATTTTCGATCCGTCGATTGTGCGCGGTCTGGAATACTATACCGGCGCCGTGTTCGAAGCCGAACTGTTGCTGGAAACCCGCGATGAAAAGGGTGAGCTGGTCAAATTCGGTTCGGTCGGCGGCGGCGGCCGCTACGACGATCTGGTGGCGCGCTTTACGGGGGAGCGCGTGCCCGCGACCGGATTCTCGTTCGGTGTGTCGCGTCTGGCGGCGGCTCTGGCTCTGACCGAAGGCGGCAAGGCCGCACCTGTGCGCGGGCCGGTGGTCATCATTGCCTTTTCTGATTCGGACATGGGAGAATATTTCAAACTGGCGTCAGAAATCCGCGCCGCGGGCATTCCGGCGGAGGTTTATCTGGGCCGATCCGGTATGAAGGCTCAGATGAAATATGCTGACCGTCGTTTGTCACCGGCGGTTGCCATGATTGGTGGCGACGAACTGGCTAATGGTACGGTTACCATCAAAGATCTTGATCTTGGGCGCGAAATGGCTGCAGAAATTTCAGATAACAAAGCTTGGCGTGAAGGCCGTCCGGGGCAGGTTACGCTGCCGCGTCAGGACGCTATTAATCATTTGAAAACTATAGTTAAATCTTCGTAAATTCTTTGACAGCGTTGTCAAATGCTGCGCAGTATAGACTGCGTAACAATGTTACGCGTTGTAATTATGTCGCAAGCCGAAAAAGGCCACTTTATTTTTGACATAATGTTATAAAATCTATTGACACCGCCGCCGAAAAACTGTTTTGTCGGTCTCAAGAGAACGGAACTTTCCCCGAAGAGGAAAGTCGGTTCCCGGCGTTTCGGGGAGGAAACGCCTGCATAACAAAGAAGGGCCTGTCAGAGATTATCCCCCTCAGACAGGCCCTTACTTTTTGTACCCAAAAGCCCATTTTCAGCATCAATTGAATATCAAAAATAAGCCTGCCGTGAGCATTTTGACAAATGTGTCAAAATGTAATTGCGCTTGCTTGATTTTGCAATAATGCGTCAGGCCGGTGAGATAAAAGTATTGACCGTAAGGCGTCCAGTGCGTGGGTCATCGGTCAGGGGGCTGCCGCCGAGCAGGGCCGAGTGCAGGCAGTTATTACGATAGACAATCAGGCGATCAAAGACGGCGTCGACGGCGGCAATCATCTCATAGGCCGGGGTTTGGGCGCTGGTGTAATGGTCGGGGACGGCACGTCTCAGGTCGTCTGCGGCGTGCTGGTCGAATTGGCTCATCTGACTTGGGCTCACCGTTTCAAAGCCGGTGGCGCGCTGCCGGAAAAAGCCGGTGCCGCCGTGAGGGCCATCGCAAAAATAATGTACAACGGCCAGCCGGAATGGATCAGTCGAATCGAAATGCGGGATGCGCTGATAGGGTTTGAGTTCCGAGGCGGCCAGAGTCGCCAGCGCCAAAAAGCTGTGGAATTGCAGCGGTGCTGATTTGGGTAGCCCAAATCCCTGATGCAGGATGGGTTGCAAGGCCATGGCCAGGGCCTGACCGTAAGCCACCGGCATGGGCGCGTTCAGCCCCGGATAGGCAGAGTTGTCGGGCCGGGTGAACGGGGTTTGGGTGGCCAGTGTCAGAACACCCTGCGGGTTTTTCAGCACATTATCGATAATCAGCAGGGGCTGTCGCTCGCGGCCGATGTGACGGGCCTCAAGGCGCGCCGCCGGATTGAATTCGGGCGTAAAATCAGGCGTTGTCATAATCACAGGCTTTTGCAGGTGGCGCGCATCAGCCAACTTATCTGGTCTTCAACGGCGTGGCTGGGGATGGCGATGATACGTTCCTCCAACGCAATGACCACGATGCCGTGGACCGCTGAAAACAAGGTGCGGGCGGTAACCGTCACGGCCATATCATCGGCATCCGGCATCAGACGCTTAAGTGGCGCGGCGACATGACCAAACAGGCCCAGTTGCGCGCTGATGTTCCATTCAGGCAGGGGGCGGCTTTTCAATCGCATCTCGAACAGGGCGCGCCACAGCAGCAGATTGCTGCGCGCAAACCGGTAATAGGCATGGGCCACGGCCTCAAGGCGCGCCACAGCGTCTTCTGAGGTGACCATGGTTGATCCTGCGGCTTCCGTCAGGGCCTGATCAAGGCGGATCATGGTGCGCTGGGCTACCCGCAGATACAGCATCTCCATATCTTCGACCAGATTATATAGCCCGCCCAGAGCAATGCCGACATCGGCGGCCAGATCGCGGGCCTTGAGACTGTCTATGCCCTCGGCGGCAATACGCTTTTCGGCGGAATCGATCAGGGCGTCTAGCTGGGCCTGACGGCGGGCGGTGGTCGCTGTGGACTGGGTTGGGGCGGTATGGGCAGCGGGCGGCATGAGCACATCCTGATAAAAATGAACTATGTTCAAAATATCTATTGAACATAGTTCAAATATATTCTACATATCAATTCGTGAACGGCGTTCATAACACATCGTATCCCCGTGTTAAAGCGTCCATTCATGTTTCTGCCTATGGGGTGGCCCGCATAATCC
>DDPE01000023.1 GCA_002342035.1 Asticcacaulis sp. UBA2476
GAGATCGAGGTGCTGGAGTGGCCGGTGCCGAAGGTGTCGTACTCGCTCTCGCTGCGGCGCGGGAAGGCGGCGATGCCGTCCTTCTGCCGTAGCGTGCCCATCTGCTCGCGGCGGCCGGTCAGGATCTTGTGCGGATAGGTCTGGTGGCCCACGTCCCAGATCAGAATATCTTTCGGGGTTTCAAAGACATGGTGCAAAGCCACCGTCAGTTCGACCACGCCGAGCGCCGAGCCCAGATGGCCGCCGGTTTTTGAGACCACATCGATGGTTTCCAGACGCACCTCGTCGGCTAGCGCTTTCAGATCATGAAAGCTCAAAGACCTAATGCGCTCAGGCGGGGACAGGGTGTCGAGGACGGGCGTTACTGACGACATATTCATTACGCTTAAGAATATAGATTTTTGAATCGCTTTGAAATAACTAAATTATCGCCTCATTTGCGGCGATACGCGCTGGCTTCAGCTATCAACTCTGGCGATTAAGCACAAAATCAACACTTTCGCGTAAGAACCTCGCATCCGATCCGAACATATCGAGACGGGCCTTGGCCTGATCGGCCAGAATTTTGACCCGCGCCTTAGCTTCTTCGACGCCCAGCAGGGTCACGAAATTGGTCTTGCCCTTGGCCGCGTCCTTACCACCGGTCGCCTTGCCCAGAAGATCAGGGTCGCCTTCGACATCCAGCAGGTCATCGGCAATCTGGTAGGCCAGCCCCAGATCCTGCGCAAAGTGGGTCAGCGCATGGGATTCGCGGTCACCGGCATCGGCGATAATCAGCGGAATTTCAAAAGCAAACACGATCAAAGCGCCGGTTTTCAGGCGCTGCATCCGCGCCACCCCACCCATATCGTCCGACACCCCGATCAGGTCGATCATCTGACCGCCCGCCATGCCGTGGGCGCCCGACGCCTGCGCCAGACGCGTCACCAGGTCGCAGCGCACCAGCGGGTCTTCGTGGGTGTCTTCCGACGCCATGATTTCAAAGGCGACGCTTTGCAGGGCATCGCCCGCCAAAACGGCGGTCGCTTCGTCATAGGCGCGGTGCACGGTTAGCTGTCCGCGACGGATATCGTCATCGTCCATGCATGGCAGGTCATCATGGATCAGGCTATAGGCGTGGATGCACTCTAACGCACAGGCTGCCCGCAGCACCGCGCGCTCATCGACATCGAACAAACGCCCGGTTTCCAGCGCAAAGAATGGTCGCAGCCGCTTACCCGGCCCCAGAGCCGCATAGCGCATAGCCTCGGTCAGGCGCTGCTCCGGCCCTTCAGCGCGCGGCAAAAGCTCATCCAGCGCCATGGTCACCAAATCCGCCGTCTCCTGCATCCGCTGGCGCAAGGGGGGAAGGTCGGAATTGGCGGCCATCAGGGTCAAGGCTTAGATCTTTCTCATTTAAGGGTCACATGAGCGCGCGGCAAAGCGCTGTATTAATTGAACTCTGCGGGGGCAACCCCTTCGACCTGACCGGTTTTGGACAGGGATATTTTTTCGACCTGAATACGGGCGTCCTCAAGGCGTTTTTCGCAGTGCTTTTTCAACTCCGCTCCGTAGGTGTAGAGCTTAAGCGATTCTTCCAGGGGCGCTGCACCCGACTCAAGCTTTTGCACGACCTTTTCAAGCTGGCTTAAAGCGTCCTCAAAAGACAAGGCGGAAATATCGTTTACAGCTTCGGTCATGGCACGGATAAATTCTCTTGCGGCGATAATTATATAACAGGCTTTAAGCCCTAAATTTCACCATATCAACCCTGTTTAGGGCCTAACAGACCGCTGATCAGCGCGCTTCGTAGCGGCGGCAACCCCAATATTTAAAGCCCTGCTCATGAGTTTTGGCATAGCCGGACCGCTTCAGTTCGCGCGAAATCATGTAGTTGAAATAGCCATGAGCCATGAGCACGACTTCATCGCCGCCACTCGCCCGCTCCAGCAGGAAATCGGCGGCTTTGCGGGCGCGTACCTCGGCCTGACGGCGGGTTTCCTGCCCTTTGTGGTTATTGAACGCCCACCACCAGAAGCGCGAAATCGCCCCCCAGTGCTTGGGGCTGAAGGTCAGGCTGTCGGGAAAATTTGGCGGTGGCAGGGGCGCTTCGATAAACAGATCAAGCGACTCAAACTCACGCTCACCGCAGGCCATGCGGGCCGTCTCAAGCGCTCTCTGACGGGTTGACGACAGCAAATAGCGGGCGCGAGCAATATAGTCTTTCAACACCTGCGGCGGTTGCTGGCCTTCGAGCAGGCCGCCCACCTCATAACGTGCCCACCATTCGCCATAGCCTTTGGCGGTCAGTTTGACCCGCCGTGACAATGCTGGCTCGCCATGACGGACCAGCGTAATGGCTCCGCCCTTATGACGCGATGTGCTGCCCTTATCCGTCACCTTGCCCCCGGCCGGGGTATCAAGAGACTGCGGACTGAACGCCGACACCCCCATTTAAGGCCCCGATGGTT
Organism: Asticcacaulis sp. UBA2476; assembly: GCA_002342035.1. Classification (GTDB taxonomy): domain Bacteria; phylum Pseudomonadota; class Alphaproteobacteria; order Caulobacterales; family Caulobacteraceae; genus Asticcacaulis. The sequence continues at coordinate 2,451 of DDPE01000023.1, forward strand.
ATTGACTACGATCTAAGCTCGTAGCCTGACAGGCCCGTCAAAACAAGGCTCTTTTCAGGGTCGTTGCAGACCGAAGTGGATGACATCGGTGCGGCCGGTGCGGAAACCGGCTTCGCAATAGGCCAGATAAAACAGCCACTGCTTACGGAAAGGCCCGTCAAAACCGCTGATGCGGCCCGCCTTCCACGCCGCCTCAAACCGCTGCGCCCACAGTTTTAGTGTGTGGGCGTAATCGAGCGCAAACCCATAGGTTTTAAGCGGTGACAGACCCACGCGCGCCGCCTGGTCTTTAAGCTTTGCAAGGCTTGGCAACATGCCGCCGGGGAAGATATATTTTTGAATAAAATCCGAACGCTGACGGTATTCATCAAACAGGTCATCGCGGATGGTGATGATCTGAAGGCCCGCCTTACCGCCGGGTTTAAGCCGCGCTTTGACCTGATCGAAATAGGCATCCCAATAGGCTTCGCCGACCGCCTCGAACATCTCAATGGAGACAATGGCGTCAAATTCGCCCTCGACATCGCGGTAATCCATCAGACGGATATCCACAAGATTATCGAGCCCGTGCCGTTTCATGCGCGCGATGGCATAATCGGCCTGCGCGGGTGATATGGTCAGGCAGGTGACCTTGGCCCCGACGGTTTGCGCGGCGTACTGGGCGAATCCCCCCCACCCGCAGCCGATTTCGAGCACGTGCTGGCCGGGTTTGAGATCAACCAGTTTGGCAAGGGCTGCATATTTGGCCGTCTGCGCGCTTTCCAGATCGGTTTCGGTACCAAACAGGGCCGACGAATAGGTCATGCTGGGGTCAAGCCACTGACCATAAAAATCATTGCCGAGATCATAGTGGGCGAAAATATTGCGTTTGGAACCCTCTTTGGTGTTTTTATTGAAGGCGTGGACGATATTGTTGAACGCCCGCACCAGCGGATTGCCGACCAGCAGTATCTTAAGCTTATCAAGGTTGTGGCTCAGCACGGTCAACAGAGCCGCCAGATCAGGTGTATCCCATTCGCCTTCGCGGTATCCGTCGCAAAAGCCGATATCGCCCGACGCCATCACCCGGCGGATAAAGCGAGTATTCTTTACCTGCAATTGCGCCGAAGGCCCCTCTTCTACCCCCGTAAGCGACCAGACGCCGCCATTTGGAAACACAATATCCAGCCGGCCTTTGCGCCAGTTTTTATTGAGAATTTTCAGGCTTTTGCGAACCGCCGCCGGTAAGATAGACATATCCACGGGCTTAAGCGCAGGTGACGGGCGCGCGGATGTATCTGACGCAGAGTGATTTACTGGGGACGTAAGCATACGCAGGCACCCTTCCTCTATGTATGAGGCAAATATAGCTTATTTAATGAGACGAAGACACAAAAAAGCGATGCCGGATGCTACCGCACTGGCCACAGCGCCCCAGCCTATGTCTATGTATGATAATGGCGCTGACCAGTTTTTTACCACGGCCAGCGCGGTAAGATTATAGGTGCCATAACCGATAAGCCCGACCATAAAACCATTAGTCACGGCTGACATTAGCGGCGATAAACCATAGGGGCTGGCCTGACCGCTGACCGCCGGATAGACCGCAAACCAGGTCAGGCCAAAGACATACAGAATGTAAAACAGGATCGCCGGCGGGACATTAAACTTTTCCAGTAAAAGATCACCCATCATCGGCCGGTAAATCCGCCCGGCCATGTTCGACAGCCACAGAAAATCAAGGACCGCAAAAACGATGAATACCGCGCCGTAGCTGAGGGCGAATCTGGTCATCTCTAAATCCGCGCAAACGGTTTGAGCAGTTTACCCAGCAAGGTCTTGGGCGCGATCGGCGCCAGCGCCGAGATCAGGCAGATACATTCCTGCCCGCCCGCAATCGCCGGGGCGTGAATGTCGCCCGGTGCCTGCGCCACCAGATCGCCGGGCAGATAATCACCACCAACATCCGAAAACCGTCCGGTCAGCACGACGGTCAGTTCAAGGCCCTTATGGTCATGGTCGGGCATGTTCATGCCGCCCTTAACACCCATCAGATAGGTGTGAGCGCCGTCAGTTTCATTATCCAGCGAGGCAATCCACACACCGGGGGCCGCCCAATAGCGCGGCTTGAAATCCTGCGCAGTGAGGCCCGCCGGAAGGGCGATGCCTTCAAGGTAAGGCTTAGGTTTAACAGGCTTGGCAACGGACTGAGACACGCTCTCTTCCGGCCGCTCAATGCGCGCCAGCGCCAGATCGAGCGCATCAGCTGACATATCTACTCCGTCCGTGTCCTCCAGCAGGGCCGCGCCGATCACGTCAAACAGACGAAGCTGGGCCCGGCATTCCGCACAGGCCTCAACATGGGCGCGCACGGTCAATCCCTGCCCGCGCGGCATACGTCCGTTATGGTAGTCCAGCAAAAGTTCAGTGGCGGGGTGGTGCATAACGCTACTCATGATCTTAACACAGGGTCTTTGGCGAGCGAGGCTTCATAGGCGTTTTTGAGGCGCATCATGGCCAGACGCAGTCTCGATTTCACGGTGCCCAGCGGTATCGACAGGGCGGCGGCAATTTCACCATGGGACAGGTCTTCAAAAAACGACAGCCGGATGACTTCCATCTGCTCCGGCGGCAGGTTCTGCATCAGGGCGGCCATGGACTTTACCGACTGAGCGGTAATCACTGCGTCATCGGCGGCGCGGTCGGGTTCCGGCGCCCACAGGTCTTCTGGCAGTTCCTTGACGCGCTGTAGCTTACGCAGATTATCAATGCGCAGATTGCGGGCGATGGCGTAAATCCAGGTCGAGCCTTGAGCTTTACTAGGGTCGAAATAATGGGCTTTACGCCAGACATTCAAAAGCGTGTCCTGCGCCAGATCTTCGGCCTCAGTCGCATTCATCCCCCGCCCCATCATGAAGGCCTTGAGCTTAGGCGCAAATTGCGAAAACAGACGCGCATAGGCCGCCCGGTCGCGATCAACGGCGATTTTAAGGATCAGGGCCTCTACCGTGGCGCCACGCAGGTCGTCATGAGACATAATGTATGATGCGCCAATCTGAGGGCGCACGTCAAACCCTTCCGCGGTGAAGGCGTCGGGGTCCAGGGTCAGGGTCGACATGCGCTGTTTCATGACGGTTAGTACGGCATAAGATTTCAGCCAGATCACGCAAGCGTAAAAAATATGCCGCTTGATCCATGCACGGGAGGGCGGCGTATAGGTTGAGTAAGTCTAACCGTGAGGCCCGTGCATGTCCGACAGCCATATTTATGATCCTATCAAGCCGTTTGACCCGCATGGCCCTCACGCTGACTTCAGCTTCAGCCGCCTGCCGCTGGGCGAGGATCGCCAACGGGTCGCTATCATCGGCACCGGCATTGCCGGACTGTCGGCAGCGTGGATGCTGAAAGATCGTTACGACCTGACGGTATTTGAAAAATCCGACCGCCCCGGTGGCCATTCCCACAGCTTTAATGCCGGGACAGAGGATACACCGCTGTGGATCGACATGGGTTTTATCGTCTTTAACAACCCTTGCTATCCTAATCTATTGGCCTTGTTTGATCATTTGGGCGTGGCCCATGAGCCGTCTGACATGTCGTTCGGTGTCAGTGTCGATCAGGATGGACCGGGGCACTTGGAGTATGCCTCAACCAGCCTCAATGGCCTGTTTGCTCAGCGCCGCAACCTGATCCGTCCCCGGTTTTTGAGCCTGCTTAGCGATATCATGCGCTTTTACAAACACGCGCCGATTGATACCAAGGCCCTGACCTCCGACAGCTATACTTTGGGCGAGTACCTGACCGATAAACGCTATGGCCGGGCGTTTATCGATGATCACCTGCTGCCGCAGGCCGCGGCGATCTGGTCAACCTCGGCGCGCGAGATCATGGACTATCCGCTCAAGGCCTTCATTGCATTCTTTGAAAACCACGGCCTGCTGCGTCTGAAAGACCGCGTGCCGTGGCGGACGGTGACGAATGGCTCTCAAGCCTATGTCGAAAAACTGACGGCGACATTCACAGACCGCATCAAAACCAATACCGCCATCCGAACCGTTATCCGTCATGAGCGTGAGGTCATTGTCATCGATGAATATGACCGCGCTCACCGCTTTGATCATGTTATCTTTGCCAGCCATACGCCCGATACGCTGGCCATGCTCGGTGACCCCGATGACATGGAAACCGATATCCTAGGCGGCATCAGCTATACGCCCAACACGGTTGTCCTGCATACCGATGCGAACCTGATGCCCAAGCGCCGCCACGCCTGGTCAAGCTGGAACTACATCGGCAAAGGCGCGGACCATGACCGCCAGTTGTGTGTCAGCTACTGGATGAACCGGCTTCAGAACCTGAAAACCGACACGGATTATTTCGTCACCCTCAATCCGGTCACGCCGGTTGATCCGTCCAATATCATATCGGTGGCCGAGTTTGACCATCCGCTGTTCAATGCTCGCGCCTTGAAGTCTCAGCAGCATATTGAGCTTATTCAGGGCGTGCGCCGGACATGGTTTTGTGGGGCGTGGATGGGGCATGGCTTTCACGAAGACGGCCTGCAATCCGGGTTGGCGGTAGCCGAAGCCTTGAGCGGGTTGAAACGTCCGTGGGCGTTTGATGCGGCCCAAAGCCGCATTGCGTGGCGGCCCAAACCGGCCGACTATGCGGCCGATATAGCTGCCGAGTAGCTAAATGAACGCGCCCTTCCTCGCCCCTGCTGAGCATAGAATCAACCGGCCAGATGCGCTGGCCGTAGGTCTTTATGCGGGCGATGTGCTGCATGTCCGCTATGCGCCGAAATCACACCGGCTGAGTTATAAAGTGTTTCAGGTGCTGCTCGATCTGGATCATCTGGACGCCGATTTAAAGCCCCTCAAATGGTTATCGCTGAACCGGTTTGGCTGGCTTAGTTTCCATGAGGCCGACCACGGCCCGGATCAGGCCGACACAGCCCGCCCGCTCAAGGACCGCGTGGTGCGCCATCTGAAATCGCGAGACATGTACGCCGACGGCGACCAGCTGTTTCTGCTGACCATGCCGCGGGTGCTGGGCTATGTGTTCAACCCGATCAGCCTCTATTTCGTGCAGGCCCCGGATGGCCAGATCCGCTGTGTGGTCTATGAGGTCAACAACACCTTTGGCGACCGCCATTCTTATGTTTTGCCGGTTGAGCCCCACACCCGCCACATCCATCAGCACAGCGCCAAGCGGCTGCATGTATCCCCGTTCATGGACATGGATATGAGCTATGATTTTGACCTGACCGCCCCGCGTGAGACCTTTGCGCTCAAGATCATGTTGCGGCAAAAGGGGGAGAATATGCTGCTGGCGGCCTTTACGGCCAAGCGCGAAGCGTTAACGGATAAGGCCCTGATGCAGCAGTTTTGGGGCCTGCCGTTGATGACGCTGGGGGTCATGGCCGGCATTCACTGGGAAGCGCTGAAAATCTGGCTGAAAGGCATCACGTACCGCCCTAAGCCGCCGACTGCGAAATCGTCAGCCTCAGTCGGGTAACTCTGTAAGGCTTAAACCGGCACAGACATGCCAGCGTCTGAACGTCGCTAAAAACCGTCCCCCCAATCTTTTCCCCGCCGAAAACGTATTTTTGCGCTCGCAAAAAACTTTTCGGCGAGTGCTTAAAGCATCTTCACGGTGCGGATCGAAAACTGCGACACCAGCTTGGAGACCCCCGGCATGGTCGACAGCACATCACGGTGGACGTCCTCATAGGACAGGCTATCGCGCAGCACGATTTTCAGCAGATAATCCGCCTCACCCGACATCAGGTGACATTCTTCGATCGGCGCGCACGTTAAGGCGACCTTTTCGAACTTCTCAAAGGTCTCACGGCGCTGGTCCTGCAAGGTGACGTGGACAAACACCGTCCCCTGCTTGCCCTGCACATTTTCAGCGATGACGGCGCGGTAGCCGGTGATGATGCCGCGCTGTTCTAAAATCTTGACGCGGCGGTGGGCCGCTGACGGGCTTAAGCCGACCTTTTCGCCCAGTTCCGCCGCCGTGGCGCGTGCATCCGCCCGCAAAACCTTAATCAGTTCGCGGTCGAAGGAATCGAGATCGGAAAATTTATCGGCATTGGCCATGTTTTTGAGAATATCTGGCGCAACTTGGCAATTCAAGCTGCAAATTTGCAAAAACATCTTATGGTTTTCGTATCATTATCAACGAAATAACACTGTGATCACAACAGGCTATAATCACTGGAAACCGACAGGAGGCCGCTCATGAAAATCAGCGTTCCGAAAGAAATCAAAAACCACGAATACCGGGTGGGCTTAGTGCCGGATTCGGTGGCGGAGCTTACCCATCACGGCCATGAGGTCTATGTGGAAACACTGGCCGGGGCCGCCATTGGCTTTTCAGATAAGGACTATCTGGCCGCCGGTGCGGTCATCGTCGCCACCGCCGAAGAGGTCTTCGCCGTCGGTGATCTGATCGTCAAGGTCAAGGAGCCGCAGCTTCACGAATGTGCCCGCCTGCACCCCCATCAAACCCTGTTCACCTACCTGCATCTGGCCGCCGATAAACCGCAGGCGCAGGCCCTGATG
>DDPE01000017.1 GCA_002342035.1 Asticcacaulis sp. UBA2476
CGTCGATATGGGTCATGGCACCGCTCAGATCACCCTGATTGAGCCGCAGTTCGGCGCGGCGCAGGGTGGCATCAACATCGCTGCCTTCGACGCGGTTGAGGGGGCGGATGGAGATGATCGAGCCGAGCGTATCGAGCATGCCGGTCCAGATGGTGCTGCGGTCTTCGGGGGCCTTGACCGTGGCGTGGGCCTTGGCGGCATAGGCCGGGAATTCGATGGCCAGCGCCGCTTCGGACATGACACCCTTGTCGGCATGGGGGCGTAAGGCGGCCAGTGGTGCCGGGTCGATCAGGGTTCGCTCAGCCGCCGTCAATTGGGCGGAAAACGGCTGGGCGCTGCGGGCCGCCAGTTGCAGGGCGGTGGCCGCTTCGACGGCGGCGGCGGCAGAGGTGACTTCACGCTGGCGGGCTTCGAGTTCATCAATGCGCTGCGACAAACGTGCCAAAGCCGAAGGGTCGCTGTAGACCGGGGCGGCGGGCGCGTCGATGGTTGGCGTGGTCGTCTGCGCAGTTGTGGGGTTGGCCGCAGGCACGGGCGCTTTGAGCGCCTGAACCTGGGCGCGCAATTCGGCAATCGCGGCCTGAGTTTGCACATCGGTCGCAGGCGCGGATTTGCCGCCCACATCCTTGAATATGCCCAGCCCCATGAACACAAAGGCTGCCACAATAAACAGCAGCGGTATGGCGATGGCGATCATCAGCGGCGTGCGCGCCCATTTTTCTTTCAGGACGGCGCGGCTGTTTTGATTGGCCGCATCAGGCCCTGAAGGCGGTAGGGTATCAACAGGTATTGTATCCGGGTCAGTCATCAAGGCTTCGCGTATCTTTAAAGGGTTAGAGCGTTTTCCCAATAAGTGTCTTCACTTATTGGATAAGAAAGAGCGACCAAACAAATATTTAGAGCATATTTCGGATCAATTTGATCGAAATATGCTCTAACGCGGGATATCGCTCAGGAGCATAAGCATAGAGGCTTCGTCTGGGAACTGCGAAATCAGCACATTGGGTGAAATTTCAGACACATTTTCGCGTTCGGCCTCACCAGAGGCGGTTTCCGGTTCGTTAAGGCCAGCGATCAACGCCTCAGCGCAGGCTTTGGAAATAGCTATAAACGACAGGCGTTTTACGGTCTCAGGGCTCATTTTTGTGCGCAGCATTTCGCCGATAAACCGTGCCGCTTTTGCGGAATGCAGCAGGATGATATCTATACTCTCTACGGCGTTCAGCGCCGTATCGGGCGTGATGGTGACTGTACGATAGAGCGGTAATTCGTGCGCGCTAATGCCTGCGTCAGTCAGCCACTGCGCCAGAGGAGCAGCCGGTATTTCAGGGGCGCAGATGATCACGGACTGCGGCCTGTGTTGGCGGATCAGATCGAACAGGGCGGCGGCATCACCCGCCGCACTCAGCACCGTAGAGAAACCATGATCGCGAGCCGCCTCGGCGGTAGCATCGCCAACACAAAACGCTGTCACATTTCGTAAGGCATAGGTCTTGGCGAAAATTTCAACGGCGCTGCGGCTGGTGAAGGCTATGGCGTCAAACCCCTCACTGAGCGGCGGCGCGCGCAGGCGCTCGACCTTAAGCACGGGGTCGATCACCGTCTCGAACCCCAGCGTCTCAACCGCGGCGGCGGTCTTGTGCGCCCGGTTGGCCGTCCGCGTGACCCACACCTTCATGGCCTAACCCAGATACTGAATGAGGTCATCGCCCGCCTCATCGCGGATTTCGTGCCCCAACCGGATGCCCAGAGTGCGCGCGCTTTCGACCGTCGGATTGGCCAGTTTCGCCCGCCGCTGCCAGCGGGTTGTGCCATTGGCGCTTAAGGCTTCCGTGAACAGGGTCAGGGTGTGATCATCGCTAAGTTTCGCATAGGCGCCCACCGCTGTGCGGCACGAAGCCTCCAGCGCCTCCAGCGCACCGCGTTCGGCCGAAATGCAGATATGGGTCGGCACATGGTGCAGTTTTCTGATCCAGTCCTGATCAATATCGGCGGTGCGGCACTGCACCGCTAAAGCGCCCTGACCGGGGGCGCAGGCGAACTGATCAGGATCGATATAGGATCGGATATGATGCGACAGGCTTAAGCGGTTCAATCCGGCTGCGGCCAAAAGGATGGCGTCGCAGTCACCGGCCTCAAGCTTTTTCAGGCGGGTATCGACATTGCCGCGCAACATGACGACCTCGATATCGGGGCGCACGTTTAGCGCCTGAGCCTGACGGCGCAGGCTGGCGGTGCCGAGTTTCGCACCCGCAGGCATATCCATAAGGCTTTGATAGTTCACGCTGACAAAGGCATCGCGCGGGTCTTCGCGTACCGGAAAGACGGCAATGCTTAAGCCCTCAACCTCATTGGCCGGCATGTCTTTGAGCGAATGGACAGCAACATCGATATCGCCGCGCAGCAGAGCATCCTCGATTTCCTTGGTGAACAATTGCTTGCCGCCCGCCTCGATCAGGCGGCGGTCCTGAATGCGGTCGCCCTGAGTCGAAATGATGACAAGCGGGGCGATCTCATCGGCGCGGGCCACATCTTCGCCTAGAGCCGCGACGATCTGACGCTGGACGAGGCCGCATTGGGTGGTGGCCAGTTTGGAGCCGCGGGTGCCGATTTTCAGTCGTGTCATGAGGTGTTTAACTCAAAAAAGCTGGCAAAACGCTTGACGCACGCCCATCTGACGGGAAAGACAGTGGCCAATCTATAATATGTACCCGTTACAAGAGCCTTATGACCTTAGCAATCTCCGATCCATCGCAAAAGCCCGCACCGGACGATGACCTGTGCGTGCCTGACCTTTGCGTGTTAGGGGTGGAATCAAGCTGTGATGAAACCGCCGTATCAGTGGTGCGCAAGCGGAGCGGGCAGGTCGAGGTCTTGTCGTCGGTCATCCATTCCCAGATCGCCGCCCATGCGGTTTACGGTGGGGTGGTGCCGGAAATCGCCGCCCGCTCCCATGTCGAGACCATCGACGACCTGTGCCGCCGGGCATTATCTGAGGCCAAAACCAAAGGCTTTGATGAGGCGGAGTTAGATGCGGTCGCCGCCACCGCCGGTCCGGGTCTGATCGGCGGGGTAATGGTCGGATTGTCGTTCGCCAAGGGCTTTGCGCTGGCGCGCGGTCTGCCGCTGATCGGGGTCAATCACCTGGAGGGCCATGCCCTGTCGCCGCTTTTGGCCGAGCCGGTGGCGTTTCCCTATCTGCTGCTGCTGGTTTCCGGCGGCCATTGTCAGTTGCTCAACGTGCGCGGCGTCGGGGATTATGAGCGGCTGGGCACCACTATCGACGACGCGGCGGGCGAAGCGTTCGATAAGATCGCTAAGGTGTTAGGGCTGGGCTATCCCGGCGGGCCAGCGCTGGAAAAATGTGCCGCTGACGGCAATGCCACGCGGTTTGTTTTGCCGCGCGCGCTATTGGGGCGCAAAGACTGCGATTTCTCATTTTCGGGCCTGAAAACCGCCGCTGCCAAGGTTGCCACCGATCAGGTCAAGACCCCGCAGGATCGCGCCGATCTGTGTGCTTCGGTGCAGGCCGCGATCGCCCGACAACTGTGTGAGCGATCGGAGCGGGCCATGGCAGCTTTCGCGCGCGGTGAGGCCAAACCGGCCTTTGTCGTGGCAGGCGGGGTGGCGGCGAATAAAACTGTGCGGGCCGAGCTTACTAAACTTGCGGATAAACATGGCTTTCGGTTCGTCGCCCCGCCGATGGCCTATTGCACCGACAACGCGGCTATGATTGCCTTGGCCGGACTGGAACGGTTCAGCCTGATGGATGCGGATGAGCGTGCTGACATGATGGGATCGATGGCGACGGTGGCGCGGCCGCGCTGGCCGCTGGATGAAGCGGCGGCGGCGGCGTCACCTGTCCATAAACTGAGCGGTCGCAAGGGAGCGAAGGCGTGAAAAAACTCAAACATGCGGACCATTTTGATCGCGTTGGCGTTATAGGCGCGGGAGCATGGGGTACGGCTCTGGCGCAGGTCTGCGCGCGCGCTGGCCGCGAGGTGATCTTGCAGGCCCGTGAGCTGGACGTGGTGGAATCGATCAACACGGCTCACCGCAATGAGATTTACCTGAAAGGCATCGACCTGTTGCCGCAGGTCAGGGCGACCGCCAACCTTAGCGATCTGGCCGATTGTGAGCTGATACTGGCGGTGCCGCCCGCCCAGCATATGCGGTCGACCTTAAAAGCCTTGGCACCGTTCATCAGCGACGGTGTGCCGATTGTGCTGTGTGCCAAGGGGGTCGAGCGCGGCACGGATGCTTTGATGAACGAAGTGCTTGCGGAAACCCTGCCTAATGCCACGCCCGCCGTCCTGTCGGGGCCAAGCTTTGCCGCCGAAGTGGCGCGGGGATTGCCTGCCGCCGTCACGCTAGCCTGTCCCGATGTCGATCTGGGCGCGCAGATTATTCATACATTGGCGACGCCGACGTTCAGGCCCTATCACTCGGATGACATGATTGGTGCGGAAGCCGCGGGCGCGCTGAAAAACGTGCTGGCCATTGCCTGTGGCATTTCCGAAGGGCGCGGATTGGGCCGCAATGCCCATGCCGCCCTGATCACGCGCGGCTTTGCCGAGATTTTGCGCTTTGCCGTGGCTCTGGGGGCCAGATCCGAGACGGTGGCAGGGTTGTGCGGGCTGGGTGATCTGGTGCTGACCTGCTCATCGCCGCAGTCACGCAATATGAGTGTGGGCTTAGCACTCGGCGGCGGGCAGACACTGGAACAGGCGCTGGCCGGTAAGGTCTCAGTCGCCGAAGGGGTCGAATCCGCCCCGGCCGTAGTGCATCTGGCGAAAAAGCTGGGGGTCGAACTGCCGATCTGCGAGGCGGTGGCTGCGATTCTGGCCGGTGAGGTTAATGTCGAGGACACGGTTTCGGCGCTTATGTCGCGGCCTTTGAAGTTTGAGACGGCTCTCTAAGAACCTCCCCTGTTGCAGGGGAGGAGACCGCAAGCGATAGCGCAGCGGTGGTGGGGTAAATGGCGGCAGTTTACCCCCTCTTTCATTTAAGCGGGGCTTAAATGAAAGCTCCCCCTGCAACAGGGGGAGTTCTTAAGTCAATGACAGCCACAGCCGATATGCAGAGCAGCGGCGAAGGCTTTCGCTAACCGTTCGGGCGCGCCGTCGTCATATTTTAAGTACAGATCAGGCTCGATCAGTTCTAACTCCATCAGGCAGAACCGGCCCTGATCGTCGCGCACCATATCGACGCGGGCATAAAGCACGCTATCACGGCCCACAAAATCAAGCGCCTCATGGGCCAGTTGCAGGGCCTCTTCCGGCGCAGTTTCAACCCGCAGATGGGCGTCGTAATCGGGCTGTGAGCGGAAATCACCGGCCTTGGGCGTTTTCAGCACGGCATGGGAAAAGTCTCCGCCAAAAAATAGCAGCGACCATTCGCCCTCAGTCTGAATGGCGCGCATCAGCGGCTGGATCATGGCCTCGGCAGGCGGGGCATCCACAGGCACATCAGCGCCTTCCCAGATCAGGGTATTCTTGGCCCCAGCCGATACCACGGGTTTAAGTACCAAAGCCTCCTGACCAAAATCCGCGCGGGCAGCGGCCATGTTTTCCAGCGTCAACTGGTCGACAAAGGCGGTTGGAATGGTGCGCACCCCGGCCTGCGCCAGATCACGCAGGTAACGCTTATCGACATTCCAGGCCACGATCTCAGCCGGGTTCAGCAGACGGTGGCCTTTGGCCTTGATCTGGGCCAAGGTGCGCTTGAAATCATCGGGGGCATTATGATAGCCCCACGCCACCAGCGGACAGATCAGATCATAGGGCGTGGTGACCGGCTCAGACCACGGTTGATCGAATACATCCAGATCGAGATCGTACAGCGCTTCCCGCAGTGCCTCCAGCACATAGGGCCAGCGGCCATGATGGGACGGGTGGTCAGGGTTTGGGGTCAGGATCAATAAAGACTTGCTCATGAGGCGTTTTATGCGCATGAGGATTGAAAAATCAAACGGATATTATTTCATGACTGCTCCCTATGATGTCACCGCCGTTGGCCACGCCATTGTCGATGTTCTGGCACCGGCCGACGACGCGTTTCTGGCCGCGCAAAATCTGGCCAAGGGGGCGATGACCCTGATTGATCAGGATCGGGCCCTGAGCCTTTACGGCGTCATGGCGCAGGCGGAACTGGCGTCAGGTGGATCGGCCGGCAATACCATCGCCGGGGCAGCGTCGCTGGGCGGCAAATGCGGCTATATCGGTAAGGTCGCCGATGACGAACTCGGTAAGGTTTTCCGCCACGATATGAAGGCGCAGGGCGTACATTTTGACACTGCGTTGCTGAATGAAGGTCTGGCGACGGGGCGTTGCCTGATCAACATCACGCCGGATGCCCAGCGTACTATGGCGACGTTCCTTGGAGCTGCGGCCAAGGTCGGCCCTGCAGATGTCGATGCAGCCCTTATTCAGGCGTCGAATATCGTCTATCTTGAGGGCTATCTGTTCGATACGCCGACCGGGCGCGAAGCCTTCGTCAAGGCGTCTGGGCTGGCGCGGGCCGCCGGTCGTAAGACGGCGATCACCATGTCGGACCGCTTTGTGGTCGATCGCTGGCGCGCGGATTTGCTGCCGTTCATTGATCAGCATATCGACATCGTGTTCGCCAACGAAGATGAACTGCTGGCCATGTATGAGACGGAGGATTTCTTTGCCGCCCAAAGCGCGCTGCGGTCCAAGGTCGATCTGGCCTTTGTGACCCGTTCGGATCAGGGATCGGTGATCCTCACTAAGGATGACACGGTTCTGGTGCCGGTGTTTGATGTCGATACTCTGGTCGATACGACCGGGGCCGGTGATCAGTATGCGGCGGGGGCAATGTTTGGCCTGTCGCGTGGGCTTGATCTTTATACCTGCGGCCGTTTAGGCGCTATGGCCGCTGCCGAAGTTATCGGCCACTATGGCCCGCGCCCGTTGGTGTCGCTTAAGGACTTGGCCGGGCAATATGGACTGCTTTAAGAACTCCCCCTGCGGGGCCGCCCGCGCGGTGCAGGGGGAGCTTTCAATTAAGCGGAGCTTAAATGAAAGAGGGGGTAAACTTGCGACCGTTTACCCCACCACCACATCGCTTCGCTTGTGGTCCCCCTCCCCTGCAACAGGGGAGGTTCTAAGAAGGGCTTTTCTCCGAGGCCCTATAGCATCGCCGGAATAACCCGGTCGGGCGGGCGGTGGCCGTCCTGAAGGGTCTTGATATTCAAAATCACCCGGTCGCCCATATCCTGACGGGCTTCGATGGTCGATGACGCCATGTGTGGCAGCAGCACCGCATTGGGCAGGCCGAATAGTTCCGGATTAATCCCCGGCAGGCGCTCATAGACATCAAGCCCGACACCGGCGATCTTATGTTCGCGCAGCAGATGGGCCAGAGCTGCCTCATCGATGATTTCACCGCGCGCTGTGTTGACCAGAATGGCATGGGGCTGAAGCAGGGCCAGCCGCTCTGCGTTCAAAAGATGAAAGGTCTCCGGCGTGCGCGGACAGTTTATTGAGACCACATCAATCCGCGGCAACATGTCGTCGAGATTGTCCCAGTAAGTCGCGCCGATCTCTTCGGCCACACGGGCACTGACCGGTTTGCGGTTATGGTAGTGGACGCTCATGCCAAAGGCTTTAGCGCGCTTAGCCAGGGCCTGACCAATGCGGCCCATGCCGATAATCCCCAGCCGCTTGCCGTAAATACGACGTCCCATCATAAATGTTGGTGACCATTCGGAAAATTCGCCACGCTGGACGGTTTCGGCGCCTTCAACAAAGCGGCGCGACACGGCCAGGATCAGGCCCATGGTCATTTCTGCGGTATCTTCGGTCAGGACGCCGGGCGTGTTGGTGATGATCACGCCCTTATCCGCAGCGCTCTGGATATCGATGTGGTCGTAGCCGACGCCGAAATTGGCGACCATTTTAAGTTGTTCACCGGCGCTGGCGAAAAAATCAGCATCAATCTGATCATTGATCGACGAAACTATGACTTCGGCGGATTTCGTGGCCTCAAGCAGCTTATCGCGCGGCATGGGCTTTTTGTCGGGGCACAGTGTCGTGTCGAACAGTTCGCGCAGGCGCGTTTCCACGCTGTCGGGCAGTTTGACGGTGACGAAGACTTTAAGCTTTTTGGCGCTCATGATGAGGTCTTGTGGCTCCGGTGGTAGTCGCAAGCAATGGCCGAAGTCATCCGGGGGCGGGTTATTATGATTATGTTAACCAAATCTGAACCTGCGGCCGTTAAATCTGACCGAAGCCCCAATGACCCATCGTTGCGTAAACTTCTGCTACAGTCCTTAATCAATCTTACCCCGCCCGTCGAGACTTAAGCGTGCAAAACCTGCTATTTCGCAAGAAAATCAACCGGATGTTGGCTGTGGCGGCGATTTTTATGCTGGCGAGCGTATCCGGCGGTGCGGCTCTGGCCGATGATAGCGCTGTCACCACTGATACGCCATCGGGCAATCCGGTGCCGCGCTGGGGCATTATGCGATCCAATAAAATCTATACCCGCGCCGGGCCGTCGAAAGATCATAAAATCCTGTGGGCTTACCGCGTCAAAGGCCTGCCAGTGCAGATTATATCCGAGACCCGCGAATGGCGGTTGATTTGCGATCCGGACGGCAATACAGGCTGGGTGGCGGCCAATCTGTTGTCAGGTAAGACCAATGCCCTGACGCCGGAGGGCCATAAGCTGGAACTCAAAGCCTCGCCTAAGTCAGATGCCCGTACCAAGGCGATTATCCGGCCGCGCGCTCTGGCGTCGCTGGATAAGTGCAAGGACGGCTGGTGTAAGATTTCGGTCGGGTCTGAGCGCGGTTGGGTGCCCCAGGACAGCCTGTGGGGGACGCAAACCCAGCCGATCTGTAAGCGGCCCGATCCCTTTGCCGCCCGCTAGATCACTATGATTTTAAATAAAAACCATAGTGATCCAGCTTTACTTTAGTCCCTCGCCGGGCGGGGGCATCCGCCCCCTTGGCCGCGCCGCTGGTGGCGGCCTGAGCGGGAATTGTAAGTTGCCACTTACTAAAAAGGGTTGAGACGACGCGCGCGGTCGTGTAACGCATCATTTCGTGTTCTTACAAACCTGAGCGGTTCGCCCTCAACCTGTGATGCAGGTGCTGTGCCGCCCCCGGAGTCTTATTGCCGTATGTCTGATCGTCCTTCGTCGTTTGATTATGAAGCTTTGCTGGCCTGTGGGCGCGGCGAAATGTACGGCGCAGGCAATGCGCAGCTTCCGGCGCCGCCGATGCTGATGATGGATCGCATCACCCTGATCACCAAGGACGGCGGCGCGTTCAACAAGGGTTATATCGAGGCAGAACTCGATATCACGCCGGAACAATGGTTCTTTGCTTGTCACTTTATCGGCGATCCGGTCATGCCAGGCTGTCTGGGCCTTGATGCCATGTGGCAACTGGTTGGTTTCTTCCTCGGCTGGTCGGGCCATCCGGGCCGTGGCCGCGCCCTGGGTGTTGGTGATGTGAAATTTACCGGACAGGTGACGCCAGCCATCAAAAAAGTGACCTATAAGATTGATATGAAGCGCGTCATGGCCGGTAAGCTGATCATGGGTATTGGCGACGGCTCGGTCTATGCCGACGACAAACTGATCTACAGCGCGTCGGGCCTGCGGGTCGGTCTGTTTGACGCCAAAGATCTGGTATAATTTGCTTATTAACCCTCAAACTGAGCATTGATTTAGGATCAGCGAGGATAATTGAATATGCGTAGAGTCGTCGTAACGGGTCTTGGGATTGTGTCCTCCATTGGTACGGGTGCTGATGAGGTCACCGCATCTTTGCGTGAAGCCCGCTCCGGTATCATAGCCGCCCCCGAATATAAGGATCGCGGATTTAAGTGTCAGGTTCATGCGGCGCCGAAAATTGGCGACTGGACGCAACTGATCGACCGTCGCGCTGCCCGCTTTCTGTCGCCGGGTCTGGCCTATGGCCACATCGCGATGGATCAGGCCATTGCCATGGCCGGGTTAGAGGAAAAAGACATTTCCAATGACCGCACCGGCATTATTTTCGGCGCCGGTGGCCCGTCAACCAGTGCTATCGTCGAAGCCGCTGATATCACGCGCGAAAAGGGCTCGCCTAAACGTATCGGGCCGTTTGCGGTGCCCAAGGCCATGTGCTCCGGCCCGTCGGGTGTGCTGGCGACCTGGTTCAAAATCCGCGGCGTTAACTATTCGATCTCCTCGGCCTGCGCCACCTCCGTGCACTGCATCGGGGCGGCGGCAGAGCAAATCGCCTGGGGCAAGCAGGATGTGATGTTTGCCGGCGGCACCGAAGAACTCGACTGGACGCTATCTAACCTGTTTGATGCCATGGGCGCGATGTCGAGCGGTTATAATGACAATCCTTCGGTCGCGTCTCGCGCCTATGATAAAAACCGCGATGGCTTTGTGATCGCCGGTGGTGCCGGGATGCTGGTGCTTGAGGAATATGAGCACGCAAAGGCGCGCGGCGCTGATATCTGGGCGGAAATCGTAGGCTACGCCGCCAATTCCGACGGCTATGATATGGTGGCCCCAAGTGGCGAAGGCGCTGAACGGTGTATGAAGATGGCGCTGGAGATGGCGGGTGGCCGTAAGATCGACTACCTCAATCCGCACGGCACCTCGACCCCGATTGGCGATGAACGTGAAATCGGCGCGATTAAAAACGTGTTCGGTGAGGCTATGCCGCTGATTTCCTCGACCAAGTCTCTGACGGGCCATAGTCTGGGGGCCGCAGGTGCGCAGGAAGCGATCTATTGCCTGCTGATGATGCGCTCATCGTTTGCGACCAAATCGGCGCACATTGATGAGATCGATCCGGCGTTTGAAGGCCTGCCGATCCTGCGAGAACGTCGCGACGGCGCGCTGGAGTCGATCATGTCGAACTCGTTTGGCTTTGGCGGCACCAACGGATCGCTGATCCTGTCGCAGGCGGATTTGTAGAGGCTTTGCCAAACGGTCATTCCGATTGTACCTTCTCCTGAGACAGGGGAGGGTAGAATGAAATCAAAATCAGGCTATTTATCGCGCTTGCGATATGTCCTGCTGGCGCTGCCTTTGGCGGTAATTCTCTATACTATAGTAGGTATCGAGATCAGAAATGCGCTCATAGGTCTAGTGATCAATTCGACCAATGACGGCTGGGTTTTCACGGGCGTGAACATTCTCTATTACGCTCTGGTATTTCCCCTGATGGCGGTTGCCGCTTTACGATCGCGCGCTCTTGGCTGGAGCCCTTGGTTGGTTTTGCCGATGGGGTTTGGTGTTCTGATTCGGTATTGCAGCTGGTGGCTGTTTAGCGATATCGCGCCGCAAACATGGGATATGCCTCCGGGAAGCTTTGAGGCGATGGAACTTATGAGGGTGTACGGTATGTGTTTTGTGCTGTTATTAGCGGTGTGGCCGGAGCGAAAAGCGAGACTTGCTATGGCTGTTTGACAGCGAGGTCTTGCTTTTGCAGTGGTTATTTGCTCTTAACGGCCAAAGAGTCATAGCAAGGAGCCAATCATGTCTGACGAATGGAAATTCCCCAAGGGCGACCTGATGAAGGGCAAAAAAGGCCTAGTCATGGGCGTAGCCAATGACAAGTCCATCGCCTGGGGCATTGCCTCACAATTGGCAGCGCAAGGTGCCGACATGGCGTTCTCCTACATGGGCGACAGCCTGCTGCGCCGTGTTGAACCGCTGGCCGCCTCGATCGGCGTCAAGCACCTGATCGAATGTGACGTCACCAACGACGCCTCAATGGACGCCACCTTTGCCAAGCTTAAAGAAATCTACGGCGAGATAGATTTCGTTATCCATTCGGTCGCCTTTGCCAACAAGAACGAACTGCAAGGTTCCTTCGTTGAAAACACCACCCGCGAAGGCTTCCTGCTGGCGCTGAATGTCTCGGCTTTTTCGTTTGTGGATGTGTCGCGCCGCGCGGCTGAACTGATGCCCAACGGTGGCTCGCTGGTAACCCTGACCTATCTGGGCTCAGAGCGTGTTATCCCGAACTACAATACTATGGGCGTGGCCAAGGCCGCGCTTGAGGCCTCAACCCGCTACATCGCCCGCGACCTCGGCCCCAAGGGCATCCGCGCCAATGCCATCTCAGCCGGGGCCATGCGCACCCTGTCGCTGGCCGGTATTTCCGGTGGTCGCGGCCTGCACGCTAAGTCGGGCCAGTTCTCCCTGATGAAGGAAGAGACCTCAATGGAGGGTGTCGCCGGGGCGGCCCTGTGGCTGGCCTCCGATCTCGGTTTCTCGACGACCGGCGAAGTCATCCACGTCGATGCGGGCTTTCATGCAGTGGGTCTGCCCGAAGACATCGGGGGGTAAAACCTGCCTTTAGGCGATCTGCTGCGTTGTCATCGCTTGCAGGTACTATATGTACCTGCGGCGCTTGACGCCTAGCATCTCATCCAAAATTCAGGTTTTACGAACGAGATATGAAAGTGAATTTGGGTTCCGCGCCTTCTCTTGATGATATCGAACTTATGGCGCGGGCAGCTTTGCATAAGCTGCCCGAACCGTTTGCGGGCTACCTCAAAGATGTCATCTTGATCGTTGAGGATTTTGCGGACGAAGATCTGCTGGCCGATCTGGGCATTGATGATCCGTTTGAACTGACCGGCCTCTATAGTGGCCGCCCGGCGCAGACTGAGGCGATGACCGGCGATCTGCCTGCCATGATCCACCTGTTCCGCCGCCCAATCTTAGAGGAATGGATCGAGACCGGCGTTGACCTTAATCACCTCGTCAGCCACGTCCTTATCCACGAAGCCGGACATCATTTCGGGCTGTCGGATGAAGACATGGAATGGCTGGAAGAGACCTTGAAGGCTTAATTTAAGTGCTCAATCCATGCGCAGGCATAGGGAGCAACTTGCCAGAGTGCAGTAACCCATAGGCTACTAAGGGTTAAATGTGTAATGGTAATTCGCAAACCAGCAGGCCATATGTGAGGCAGATAAATTAATGAGAATAAGGCGTCTATGAACACATAATAGAAGGCAACACGACCTCTTAAATCATATATAAAATATGCGAACGCACTGATTAGAAGCGCAGATAAAACGACATACATGCGTGTGTAGAATATTATTTTGGCCCACCACCAGCGTGCTTCCTTCTCCGGGTCAATTATATTGTGACTGCGATACATATTAAAACAAATCCGGCAGTTTTTCCTGTGTAATCGCCGCTTTTTTCTCCCGTTGTTTGAGCAGCAGATAGACGACATAGGCCCCGACCAGCTTGGATGCCGCGGCGGTCACAAGCGTCAGCGGCGTAAATGTGCCTGATGCCTCGGCGCTTAAGGACGCCAGCCCCCAAAACAGGGTGGTATCGAGTGGGGCGGCGACGATCGATGATATCAGCACCCGCTCGGACAAAGGGCGTTTGCTGAACGTATAGATCGCCCAGTCAACGACTTCGGAGACCAGAAACGCGGCGGCGGAGGCAATGGCAATGGCGGGTGGTGCCATCAGAAACGACACCGCCATGCCGATAAAGACGGCGACGAAAATATGGTGGCCGACCTCGCGCTGAGCAAAATCGCGCGCCACCAGAATAAAGCCGGTGACGATCGCCAGGGGCGGCCAGGCTCCACCGTCGGGCATCGGGATCGACGGCACATGGGCGAACGACCAGTTCACGAACGGGATCAGAAAGACGTAGAAATAAGTCCACGGCGTGCGGCCGCTAAAGACCTTTTTGAAAAACTCAGCCGTATGCATTCGCCGTAACCCCATATCGCCTAGAATCTGTTTATCATGCTTGCCACAAACATAAAAATCAAATAAGAACGTAACATGAACGAAATTATTTTGCCCGTTATTCTAATCGTGGTCACGCTGGCTTTTGCCGGTGGATGGTATGTCAGCGTGGCTGACAACCGGCGTTTAAGGGCCAAAAACGAAGACCTGAACGACAGTTTGCTGTCGGCGATTGGTGAACTGGCGCAGGTCAAGGAGCGGGCACGAAACCTTGAGGACGCCAAGGCGGCGATGAGTGAGCATTTCAAGGCCGCGTCATTTCAGGCGATGGAGCAGACGGCGGACGGGCTGCTGAAACGCGCCGAAGAATCGTTTGTGGCGCGCGAAAAGCTGGCGCTGGAGCGCATGGATTCCAGCCTGAAACCGGTGTCGGAAACCCTCACGCGCTTTGAGGCGCAGGTGAAAGCAATGGAAGAAAATCGCCATAAGGATACCGGCGGTCTGAAACAGCAGATTGAGCATCTGATGACGGCCTCAACCGCCACGCGCGATGTGACCGCCAAGCTGGCCAATGCCTTGCGACGCGGCGCGGGCGTGCAGGGCCGCTGGGGTGAGGAGACCCTGCGCAATGTGTTGCAGGCGGCGGGTCTAACGCGCTTTGATTTTACCGAGCAGCATAATCTCGATACCGAAGAAGGCCGCCGGCGACCCGATGTGACCGTAAAACTGCCGGGAGGGGTGTTTGTCATCGATGCCAAGGTCAATCTGACGGCGTTCCTTGAGGCGATGGAAGCGGTCGATGATGAGGCGCGTGAGATGCACCTGATGCGCCATGCCCGTGCCCTGCAAACCCATGTCCGCGACCTGTCGCAAAAGGCCTATTGGGATCAATTTAAGGACGCTTCGCCCGATTTCGTGGCCATGTTTATCCCCGGCGATGGTTTTCTGGCCTCGGCGCTGGAGCGGTTGCCCAACCTGATGAATGAGGCCATGGATCGCAAGGTGATTATCGTCACGCCGACGACCCTGTTTGCGCTCTGTAAAGCCGTGGCCTATGGCTGGCGGGTCGAAGATCAGATGAAAAATGCGCAGTCCGTGGCGGAATTGGGCCGTGAGCTTTATGCGCGATTGTCGGTCATGGGCGGGCATGTGGCGGACTTGGGTAAGTCGCTAAATACCGCCGTCGGCAAATATAATCAGTTCGTGGGCTCGTTGGAGACCAAGGTGCTGACACAGGCGCGCCGGTTCGAGGATTTAAGCGTTGACCATGAAGGCAAGACCTTGCCGGAGTTAAACCAGCTTGAAGTCCAAACTAAGCTATTGAATAAACTGGAATCGTCATCAGTGGAATGATCGCTGCTTGACGTTATGCGGCGCGATCATTATTTTTACGTTATGGCCATTCGTGAAATCATAACCGTTCCCAATCCTCTGCTGAAGCAGATATCCAAGCCTGTCGAAGGCGGCGTGACCGATGACTTGCGCGCCCTGATGGATGACATGCTGGAAACCATGTACGACGCCCCCGGCATTGGCCTGGCGGCGATCCAGATTGGTGAGCCGATCCGCGTAATCGTCATGGACCTTCAGGAAAACGAAGAAAAGCTGCCGCGCTATTTTGTGAACCCGGAAATTGTCTGGGCGTCGGAAGAGACGGCACCCTATGATGAGGGCTGCCTGTCGGTGCCGGAAGTTTATGATGAGGTCGAGCGTCCCGCCCGCGTCAAGATCAAATACCTGAACTATCAGGGCGAAGAGATTATCGAAGACGCCGATGGCCTTTATGCGACCTGCATCCAGCATGAGATGGACCACCTGAATGGCGTGCTGTTTATTGACCATCTGTCGAAGCTCAAGCGCGACCGGGCCATCACCAAGGTCAAGAAGCTGAAACGCGCCGCATAAAACTTGATCCGCGGCACAATATATTCCAAAGAAGCGCATCTTAACGGTGCGCTTTTTGTTTTGAGGACGCGTAATGAAATTAGCTTTCATGGGAACGCCTGAGTTTGCGGTGAAGGCGCTGGCCGAACTGGTGGCGTCAGGCCATGAGGTCGTGTGCGTCTATTCCCAGCCGCCAAAGCCCAAGGGCCGTGGCCAGCAATTGTCGCCGTCGCCGGTCCATGCTTTCGCCGAAAGTCTGGGCATCGAAGTGCGCACGCCGGTATCCATGAAATCAGCCGAGGCCATTGCCGGGTTTCAGGCGCTGGATATCGATGCCTGTATCGTCGTCGCCTATGGTCAGATCTTAAAAAAAGCCGTGCTGGATCACCCGCGTCTGGGCTGTTTTAATCTGCACGCCTCGTTGTTGCCGCGCTGGCGCGGGGCCGCGCCCATCCAGCGAGCTATCATGGCGGGCGATGCCCATACCGGCGTGCAGGTTATGCGCATGAGTGAGGGCCTCGACGAAGGCCCGATCATCCTGTCTGGTCGGGTCGAAATCACCCCCGATGATACGGCCCAAACCCTGCATGATAAGCTGGCCCATACGGGGGCTGCCTTGTTGCCGGTGGCCCTGGCAGCGATTGAGCGTGGTGGGGCGGATGGCACGGAACAGGTCGGTGAGGTCACCTATGCCGCCAAGATTACCCCGGCAGAGGCCCGCATCGACTGGAACCGTCCGGCCAGGGAACTTGATTTCCACATTCGCGGCCTGTCGCCATTTCCGGGTGCCTGGTGTGAGCTGGAAACGCCCAAGGGGCCGCAACGGTTAAAGGTTCTGATGTCGCGGCGGTCGGACATGACCACAGATCAGCCCGCCGGAACCCTTATTGGCAGCGGGTTGAACATCGCCACCAGCGACGGCGTGATCGAATTGCTGCGCGTCCAGCGCGAAGGCAAGGGCGCGCAGGATGCAGCATCCTTTCTGAATGGGGCGGGGTTAAGCGTCGGGGATTGTCTGAATTAATGCCGCGTTATTCCTGCCTTATTGAGTATGACGGTCGGCCGTATAAGGGCTTTCAAGCGCAGGAAAACCTGCCGACCGTGCAGGGGGCGATTGAGGACGCGATCTTCAAATTTTCGGGTGAACGCCTGCGACTGACGGCGGCGGGGCGGACCGATACCGGCGTGCATGCCACCGGGCAGGTGGTGACGTTTGACTTAGAGAAAACCTATCGCGGTGAGGTCGTCGCCAATGCGCTCAATGCCCATCTGATGCGGGAGCCGGTGTCGGTGCTGGAGGCCGCTCAGGTGCCGGACGATTTCTCGGCGCGGTTTTCGGCGACCGGGCGGATGTATCTGTACCGCATTCTTAATCGCCGTGCGTCGCCCGCACTTGATCTGGGGCGGGTGTGGCATGTCAAGAAACCGCTGGATGCGGCCGCCATGCAGACGGCGGCGAAAGCCCTGATCGGGCTGCATGATTTTACCACTTTTCGCCATGTGGAATGTCAGGCCAAATCGCCGATCAAGACGCTGGATATTGCCCGTGTCGCGCGTGTCGGGGATGAGGTGCATCTGGTGTTTGCGTCGCGATCCTTTTTGCATCGTCAGGTTCGGTCTATGGTCGGCACACTGGCCGAAGTCGGCATCGGGCGCTGGGATGTTGACGATGTGAAGGCGGCGTTAGAGGCCAAAGACCGCACCGCCTGCGGGCAGGTTGCCCCGCCGGAAGGTCTGTTCCTGACCCATGTCACCTATGAGGACGAGCCTGATTTTGAGGGGCGCAGTTCGATATAGGGCGCGGGTAATTACCCCCTCTTTCATTTGATGTGGGCTCAAATGAAAGCCGCACGGGCGGCCCCGTCCCCCTGCAACAGGGGGAGTTCTTAAGCGGCGAATTTCTCGAAATAGAGTTCAATCAAACGCTGATAGGCGCGGGTCAGGTTTTCAAGATCGGCGACGGGTGTGGATTCATTGACCTGATGCATGGTCTGGCCGACCAGACCAAATTCGACCACGGGGCACAGGGTGCGGATAAAGCGGGCATCCGACGTGCCGCCGGTGGTCGATGGGTCGGCTTCAGCGCCTAAAACTTCACGGATTGCGGCCAAAACCACATCGACAAATGGTCCGCCTTCGGTCAGGAAGGCCTCCCCCGATATGGTTGGTTTGAACTCGATCTGTGCCCCCGTTTTGTGCGCAAATTCATCGCACACACCCTGCATCCAGTCGGCCAAAGACTGCCCCGAATGCGTCGGATTAAAGCGGATATTGATCCGTCCGGTGGCCTTTTGCGGGATCAGATTGGTGGTGGCATTGCCGACATCAAAGGTGGTGATTTCAAGGTTTGATGGCAAAAACCGCTCATAGCCCTCATCCAATACCCGCGCGTTAAGCACCTGCATGATATCGACCAGCACCGGCACCGGATTGAGCGCGCGCTGCGGGTAGGCGACATGGCCCTGCTTGCCCGTGACCGTGATCGTGGCGTTGATTGAGCCGCGCCGACCGACCTTGATCATATCACCCAACACCGCCGATGAGGTGGGTTCTCCGACGATGCAGTGGTCGATCACCTCGCCGCGGGCTTTCAGCCACTCAACGACCTTGACCGTGCCGTCGGTGGCCACCCCTTCTTCGTCGCCGGTGATCAGAAACGACAGCGAACCCGGAACATTGTCAAGCCGCGCTACCGCGGCGATCCAGGTGGCGATTCCGCCCTTCATATCGACAGCGCCCCGTCCGGTCAGGACACCGTCGGTGATCTCACCGGCAAAGGGATCGCAGCGCCAGTCGTCGCGCGCGCCATCAGGCACCACATCGGTATGACCGGCAAAACACAGATTGGGAGAGGCCGTACCCCGGCGCGCATAGAGGTTTTCGATCTCACCATATTTCAGGCGCGTGCAGGTAAACCCCAGCTCTTCCAGCCAGCCCTGCACCACGTCCATCGCCCCTTCGTCGGCGGGGGTGACGGACGGGCGGCGGATCAGCTCTTGCGTTAACTGAACGGGATCGGAATGTTTCTGTGTATTTGACATGAGGCTTGGTGTAAGACCTCCGGCTATATTAGGGAAGCCGCAATGTGACCGGTTTCCCGCCATTTCGGGACTTTTTTTGTGTCAAATCCCCCTGCCGAAATCCCGCCCATTGATCCATCGCCATCGCTCTATAAAGGGCCGCTGCAAATTCCGGCCTTTCGCAGTTTTCTGCTGGCACGCTTCATTTCGGTTCTAAGCTATTCGGCTCAGTCGGCGGCGATTGCCTGGCATATCTATGAAACGGCGCGTGAGACCACCGGGGTGGGGCAATCAGCACTCTATGTCGGGCTGATGGGCCTGTGTCAGTTTATCGCCATGTTTATCACGACCCTGCCCGCCGGGGTGGTCGTGGACAAATACGACCGCAAGAAGGTAATGGGCTTTACGATTGCCGCTCAGGCCGTGATTGCGCTTGGGTTTTTTGCGCTGGCCGTGACGCCGGACTCGCCGTTCTGGGCGCTGTTTGTGCTGTCGGCCTGTCTGGGGGTGACGCGCTCCTTTATCGCCCCCGCAGGGTCCAGTATTGGGCCAATGATCGTGCCGCGCGATATGCTGCCCAAAGCCATCGCCATCAACTCGCTATCGTTTCAGGTCGGGGGCGTGCTGGGGCCAGCCCTTGGGGGCGTGCTGGTGGCTGCCTCGACCGGCTTTGCCTACGGCGTCAGTGCGGTGTTGTTTATCCTTGCGGGCATTATCATCCTGAACATCAAGGCCAATACCCAGCCGGAATATGCGGGCGGTTCCAAAACTGAAATGGTCAAGGAAGGCCTCAGTTACATCTGGACTAATAAGGTCGTGCTGGGGGCTTTGTCGCTCGATCTGTTTGCGGTTTTGCTGGGCGGGGCAACGGCCTTGTTGCCCATTTTCGCCAAGGATGTTTTGCATGTCGGGCCGGAAGGTTACGGCATATTGCGGTCTTCGGCGGCGGTCGGCGCCATGGCCACGGCGGCTTGGTTGGCGCGTTCGCCGATCCGGCGTCATGCCGGGAAATGGATGTATGGCGGGGTAGCGGTATTTGGTATCTGCACCATCATTTTCGGCATATCCCAGAGCTTTTGGGTGTCGGTGGCAGCCTTGGTTGTGCTGGGCGCGGCGGATATGGTCAGCGTCTATGTGCGCGGGACGTTGGTGCAGATCGTCACACCGGATTACATGCGCGGGCGGGTGGCCTCGGTATCATATCTGTTTATCGGGGCGTCCAACGAACTGGGCGAGTTTGAATCCGGCGTCGTGGCACGGTTCTTGGGGCCGGTAGGGGCGGCGCTGTTTGGCGGTATCGGTTCGCTGATTGTCACCGGCGCGTGGGTCAAGCTGTTTCCGGCGCTCTACAAATCCGATAGCCTGTAACTAAATCAACTAATATTGACTCAGGGTTGATTTAACGCTATATATAGTGAACCGCTCAAGTGGGGCGGAAGGAGTTTCTTTTGGAAGCGTTTCTGATGCCCCATCTCTCAAGGCTAGACTACTTCTACTAGACTTGAGGTGCTCCTGAATGGGGTTAGGCTAAGATCAAACAGTGACCTAAATTGTAGAAGAGTTTAGGTTCGCAAATACATCGTCAACGATTCATGGGGCAGCGGGAAGCTGCTCCTATAATATGGGTTCGGTGTCCCCTGCGAATAAGTTCGATGAGGAAGTGTAGGAGCGCCTAAAGGCGAAGTGGACGAGTCCATGAAGCCTTTCCAGCGAGGGCACTTCCTCCAGCCACTTATTATTCCGTCTCCGACAGAACCTTGCGCAATATCTCCACTGCCTGATCGATATGGGTTTTCTCTAGGATCAGAGGCGGAGACATGGCGATGATGTCACCCGTGACGCGGATCAGCAGACCGGCATCGAAGGCTTTGTTGAACACCTCCATCGCCCGCGCGGTGGCAGCACCAGAACGGGGCTCCAACTCGATCCCGCCGATCAGGCCCAGATTGCGGATATCGATGACATGACGAGCGTCTTTTAAGGAATGGATCGCCTCCTGCCAGTAGGGGGCCATATCGGCAGCGCGGGCAAACAGGCCTTCTTCGACATAGGTCTCTAAGGTCGCAATCCCCGCCGCACAGGCTAGTGGGTGGCCGGTATAGGTATAGCCGTGGAACAGCTCAATCGGCGTCTCAGAGGTCTGCATAAAGGTGTCATAGATGCGGTTGGATACAGCGACTGCGCCCATCGGTACGGCGGCATTGGTGATGCCCTTGGCCATGCACATGATGTCGGGCCGCACACCGAAATAATCGGCCCCGAAGGCCGCACCCAATCGCCCGAAGCCGGTGATGACTTCATCGAAAATCAGCAAAATATCGTGTTTGTCGCAAATCTCACGCAGGCGTTTCAAATAGCCCTTGGGCGGCACCAGAACCCCGGTCGATCCGGCCACAGGTTCCACGATCACCGCCGCAATGGTTGAGGCGTCATGCAGGGTGATGATCCGCTCCAGCGCTTCGGCAGAGTCCAGACCGTGCTCCGGCTCGCCCTTGATAAAGCGGCCACATTCGGGCTGATAGGTGTGGGGCAGGTGGTCAACGCCATTGAGCAGCGGGCCAAATAATCTGTTTTTGGGGATACCGCCCACGCTGATGCCGCCAAAGCCGACCCCGTGATAGGCGCGTTCCCGCCCGATGAGGCGTACCTTGCCCGCCATGCCGCGCACCCGCTGATAGGCCAGGGCGATCTTGAGCGCCGTATCAGCGGATTCTGAGCCCGAATTGGTCAGGAACACCCGCTTGAGGTCATAGGGCAAAAGCTTGGACAGCTTATGGGTAAACTCAAATACCTTGGGGTGGGCCATGTTGAAGGTGGGGGCAAAATCCATCTCCGCCGCCTGTTTTTGAATGGCCGCAACGATTTTCGGGCGGTTGTGACCGGCGTTCGAGCACCATATACCCGCCGTCATATCCAGAATCTGGCGCCCGTCATGGCTTTGGTAGTGCATGTCCTTGGCCGACACCAACAGCCGCGGCTGGGCCTTAAACTGCCGATTGGGGGTAAAGGGCATCCAAAAGCTGTCGAGCGCTTCGGGCGACGGCAGGTTGGGGCTGAGATTATCCATTATACGAAAAATCCCTGATGACGGGGTGGTAAAACATGTGACACTATGAGTCAGGCGACCGGCAATTGTGATCACACATCATCTGGCCCTGCAAGAATATTCCGTTTCAGGAGATGCGTTTTGGCTGTGGAAGCGTTGAGTTCATATTTGCTAAAGGCCGATGACGCCGCCTTCCACGATCAGGTCTATGACGCCCTGGCCGAAGCCCTGACCGAAGGCGTGTTTGCGCCCGGTCAGTCGGTGTCGCTGCGCACACTTGCCAGCGGATTGAATGTGTCGCCCATGCCGGTGCGAGAGGCGGTGCGTCGTCTGATTGCGGAAAAAGCGCTGGAGTTGCAGCCGTCAAATAAGCGCCTGCGGGTGCCGTCATTGTCCGAAGATCGCCTGCATCAACTGGCCAAGGCCCGGTCCTGGGTCGAGCCGGAACTGGCGGCGATTGCGGCGATTAAGGCTACGCCCGAACTCATTGAGACCTTAAAAGAAGAAGACGACACCCTGATGGTCGCGCTCTCCAAAGGCGATGTCGAAGGCTATATGAAGGCCAACCACGCTTTTCATTTCCATATCTATAAAGCGGCTCATGCCGACCTGTTTTACGATATGGCGCGCACCCTGTGGCTGCAAACCGGGCCGTTTATGCGGGTGGTGTTTAATAAGCTCGGCACGGTGCAACTGCCCCGCGATCACCATCAGGAACTGATCGGGGCCTTTGCCGCCCGCGATGCTGAGACGGCCCGCAAAGCTATGGCCGAGGATATCGCTGAGGGCATGGACCTGATGGTGGAGGCGGTGAGGGTATAAGTCCTACCGCAGTAGATCCAGCAACGTCGTCTGACTGAGGTTGGCGACGACCTGAGCGGAGGCATTGACCGACACGGTCGCCATCTCAAGCTTTGTGTAGGCTTCGGCAAGATCGACGCCGGTGCGATCGGACAACAGGCCCTGCAATGAAGTCGATTGGGCTGTCAAAGAGGTGGCCGCATTTTCGACCCGGTTCTGATAGGTGCCGTTGAGCGAGGTCGATTCCAGCACATTATTATAGGCGGTCGCAAAGCGCGACGCGATGCCGGTCAGAAAGGTCTGCTGAGCATCATTAAGCTCACCGTCCAGCGGGCCGTTGGCAGACGCATGGTAGTCATAAAGATCCTTATAGATCTGCATGACTTCGCTGCCGAGATCATCAGCCAGCATGCCGGTCTGCAGCTTGGTGGTGGCATCAATCTGGGAGCTTTTCTTGATGGTGCCGTTATCGAAAGCATCAGCGACATTGGTCAGCGCCGCCGCTTCGGCGATAGTTGAGACATTGACGGGGGCGGTGTCATCCTTGCCGCCCGCAAACAGGTATTGGCCCTGATGCTTGAAGTTCAGGCCATCAACCACGGCGGCGAAATCGGAATTGAGCGCCTGCATCATGGTGTTGGCGCTGCCATTTGCCAGGGCATCAAGGATGGTCTGACGCGCCCCTTCGGCACCTTCGCCAACGCGCTCCAGCGCCAGATTCTGGGTATCGAGGCGGTCAGCGACCGTCTGGTTGACGCTGAGATAGCCTTCAATGCGCGTGACCGAAGACTGATAAGAGGCCACGATTTCCGAAGAGCGGCCATAGCCACGCAGATCGGTGGCGACCTTTTGGGTTTGAACCTGCTCATTGGCCTGATTTTGGCGCGATTGCGCCTGCATCAGGTTTGATAAGGCATTGTTCCAGCTTTGCGAGGTCGAGATTCTCATGACTTACACCAATCCTAGCAGGATATCGTACATATCTTTGGCGGTTTGAATGACGCGAGATGAAGCGTTGTACGCCTGTTGGAAGGTGGTCAGGTTGACCAGTTCCTCATCCAGATTGACCCCTTCGACCGAAGACCGGCGGGCGGTGGCCTCATTTGATAAGGCCTCGGCGGAATCGCGGCGCTTTTCGGCGGATGAGGCCAGGGTGCCGATCTGACCGGCTAGGTCTGAGGCATAGCGCGACAGCGATGACAGACCGACACCGGAATAACCGGCCTTATTGAAATTATAGCTGGCGTCGCCGATTTTTGACATCAACAGCGCGCCGGAGCCGTCGCCGCTGACCAGGGCCGATTCTCCGGCCGGGGCGGACAGATCGACCTGGGCCATCGACAGATTGTAAAGGTTGTTAGAGATGCGGTCGCTGACGGAAAAGTTGCCTATGCGGGTGGCCGGTGTGCCGCCGACGCCAAAAAATTCAGTGAAGCTCGCACCACCGGCATTAAGGCGTGAGGTCTGATCCGACAATACGCTCAGCTTGTTAGACGGGGTGCCATAGCCGGTGAACTGCAACTCACCTTCGGAGGACAGCGCAAACTGACCATAGGAGCCGACGCCGGTCGTGGTTGAATTGAGCGCGGTCAGCAGATCGCTCATCTGCGTGCCGGCCGGTATCTGGAAATCGACCTTGGCCAGTATGGAGCCATTGGCTTCGCGCAGATCAAAACGGATAGTATCACCGGCGGTGAAGCCATGGTTGGAGGTCGAGGTCAGGCCCGTATCGTATTGAGTATGACCCGATGAGGTGATCAGGTCGTTCAAGCCGAAATAGTGCGAAAATGACCGGCCATTTTTGGTTGAGGCGCCGGTGTCGGGCTCAACCACCGAAATGCCGTTTCCGGCTGAACCCGGTGCGGTCTGAGCGGCGGCAACGCTAAGCTGACCATTGGCGAAGCTGACCGTGCCGTAGCCGCCCATGGCGGTGGTGATGTCGGTATCAAAGGTTGCCGCAGCATAGCCGCCGGTGCCAACGGCAGCACCGGCCGCATTATAGGCGGTCCAGGTGCCTGCGGTCATATTCAATTCAACCCGGCGCTGGATAACCCCCGATGAATTGGTGACCACCAGATTGGTGGTGCCGGTAAAGCCGGTAGCGGCTTCGGCCAGGGTCAGGTCGGTTGCCTTGCCATTGAGCGCGGTCGGGGCCGGTACGGCGCTGGCGGCATTATGGGCGGCGTTCAACTGATCGGTAAAGGCCGAGACGTATTCGGAGAGCTGTTCGGAAATCTTGACCGATGTGTCATCCCGCAACTGGGTCAGGCCCATAAGCTCGCCGCTGCCCAGATGGTCGCCAAAGTCACGCTTTTCACCGTCCGGGCCAGTGACATAGATCGAATTGAAGGTCGTGTCGGCATCGACATTGCCGGCGGACTGGTAGCTTAAGGTCGCATAAGAGTCCTTGGTGACCAGATTAAAGCCCGACTGGGTGCGTAAGGTCACGCCGCCAGTGCCGTTGGACGAGACGCCAACGTCGATTAGCTTGGACAGCTCATCCATATATTGCGACTGGGTCGTCTGAGCGCCGGAGGCGTCGCCGCCAGTGACATAGGCCTGAGAGATGACGCCGTTCAACTGGCTGATGTTTTTCAGAAGGTCATTGACCGATTTGACGCCCGAAGAAATGCGCGAATCCGCATCCTTACGGATCGTCTGAATCTGATCGGCGATGCGCGTCGTCTCATCGAGGAAATTTTCCAGATTAGTGACGATTTCCTGACGGCTGGCGGTCGATTGCGGGCTTTCGGCGGCTTTGGCGAAGGTGGTGAAGATTTCATCGCCCAGATTAAAGACATTGCCGGCTTCGCTGATGTCGCCGAACTGGCCCTGAATCTGGTCCAGCAATTCGTAATAGGCCTGGGCCTGAGACGAGGCGGAATTGGCCTTAAGCGAGGCGCTCTGAAGATAGGTGCTGGTCGACAGATTAACCTGACCGGTGGTTACCCCGGCGCCCACGCCATTAACCGTGGCCGCGTTTTGCTCAAGTTTCTTACGGATATAGCCCGGCGTGTTGAGGTTGGAGATATTGTCCGAGACAATGCTCAACTGGTTCTGGGCCGTCATCAGGCCCGAAACACCGATATTCAGGATGGTCGACAGCGACATGACCTAGCCTCCGTAACCATTGAGCGCATACGCCGATGACGCGTCTTTAGGCAAAGCCTGCGCACCATCAGGCAATTTCTGCCTAACCTGTGCTGAGGGCTTAAATGAAAACCTGTTGTTTTTCATATGGATACCAAAAACCGTCCCGTGCGTGAGCTAACTATGGTCCTAACCTTCGCAAGTTAGGTGCCACACTTATAAAGCTATGATGCGGGGCGCTTTGCAGGTGAGGTTTAGCGGGGTTCCACCGGAGGGCGCTAGGCAGGAATGATGCCGGTCAAGGCGGCAGATTTGGCCGCACAGGGAAGAAACTGATCAGGGCGCACCCCACGTGTTTCATGTAAAAAATCAATAAAAACAATGATTTTAAATCTGGCCTGACGCTTGCTACGGCAGTGACCTGATCCTGCGCAAAATGCGCTCTGAGAAAAATAGTCCGTCCCGGCTGAATGTGGGTGATGGGTTTTGCCGGAATATTTCCG
Organism: Asticcacaulis sp. UBA2476; assembly: GCA_002342035.1. Lineage (GTDB taxonomy): Bacteria > Pseudomonadota > Alphaproteobacteria > Caulobacterales > Caulobacteraceae > Asticcacaulis. Next base: position 26,051 of record DDPE01000017.1, read on the forward strand.
CTTTTAAAGAGCCGTTCATGTCGTTTGACACGCACAATCTGATCCTGCCGGGGGCTATGACCTCCGCCGACGCGGCACCCTCCGCGGACGGGCAGGGCCTGTCAGACGCCGAACAGGCCGGGATCAAGTCGCGCTTTGATCAGGTTCTGCAATCGCAAACGGTTGAGACACCAGCAAAGATCCCAAACGAAACGACACCCCCAGTGGCGGCTATAGCCCCGATTGCGCCTGTGGATGGCGCAGAGACGACCGTTCCGGCACTGCCCGCCCTGATCGATATGCTGGCTCAGGCGGTTTATGCTGAAAATGCAAAAAACCCAACATCGACTCCAGTTCTGGCCACAACTCTGGCCCAAGCATCCCCGCAGACGGTTGATGTCACGGTGGCTTCAGAATCCGGGCTGACTGTGCCCACCGAAGACGCGACACCGGAAGGGGCGACGGAGGCGCCTGCGCCGTCCCGCATCGTTCAGGCGTTGATGGATGCGCTTAAGGCGGCGCAGGCGACCGGCGCGTCGGAGGCGACAGCAACAGATTCCACAAAACCCGCCGCGGATGCGCCCGCTCTTGATCTGGCGGCGGTGCTGATGGCGGCGCAATTGGCCCAATCTGATGAGGCTGCTGCCGATGCTGCACAAACGCCGCCGAGCGATGCTGATCTGGACGCCTTGCTGAAAACCCTGCCACCGGAGCTTCAGGCTCTGCTGCAAGCGACGGCCAACCCGGCGAATGGTCAGGCCAAAGCGGCTCCGCCCAAATCCGAGCCCGCCCCGTTGAACGGCAAAAGCCTGATGGATAAGGCCTTTGCCGGAACCTCTGCGGAGGCTGACACCCTGACCGCTAAGGCTGCTGATATATCGACTGATCCGGCCTTAAGCGCGGTCAAGGATGTAATGGCCACCGCCGAAGCGGCTGCTGATGCGGCCCAGCCAGCTATCGGCGCCGCGCAAACGGCTCAGGTGCCGACGTCACAAAGCGAGGCTCAGGCCCTGGTCAATAATTTGTCGGCGCGCCTTAACGGGGCCACGGCGGCGTCGAGTGCATCAAGCGCCGCCACGGCTCAGGCCTATGTCATGTCAAACCAGACGGCGGATAATATCGCGGCTCTGGCGGCGAACATTCACAAACGTATGGACGGCAAGTCGATGCGTTTTGACATGGAACTGCGCCCAAGCGACATGGGCCGCGTCGATGTCCGTATGGAAATCAATGCCGACGGTAAGTTGTCGGCGCACTTAAGCTTCGATAGCCCGGTGGCCGAGAGCGAGTTCCGTGGCCGTCAGGACGAACTGCGCCGGCAATTGGAACAATCAGGTTTTAATCTCGAAGACGGCTCTTTGAGCTTTTCTTCGCGCGATCAGAACCCGCAGCAGTCGGGGCGTGATTCAGGCCGCGATGAAGCTGATCAGCCCGCCGTGACGGCGACCGCCGCCAGCACGCAGTTTTCACGCACCGAAGATACGGCAGATGATCTGTCAGGGAATAACTGGCTGCCGGGCATGGATGGCTTTGACAGTATGGGCGGGCGTATCGCGCTCAATGTAAGGGTTTAGGAAACAGGCTATGGCAACCAGCATTACCGATTATCTTTCGACCCAAAGTACACCGACCAATACGACGGCGGCGGCGGGATCGACCGGCCTCGCGTCAACATACGAAACCTTCCTGTCGCTGCTGACGGCCCAGATCAAGAATCAGGACCCGCTGTCGCCTATGGATACGACCGAGTGGACCAACCAGCTTGTCCAGTACACCAGCGTCGAACAGCAGCTTAAGTCCAACGAATATCTGGCCACCATCGCCAATCAGGGCGGCGACAGCATGACCACCGCCGTCAACTATATCGGCAAGGACGTCAGCGCTGAGCATGATACCGCCACGGTGGCGGCCAGCGGCAGCGGAACTTCGTGGGACTATAAGCTCGACGGCAATGTCGCCAATACGCTTCTGACCGTCAAAAACTCTAATGGCGATATCGTCTACACCAAGAGCATTGAGAATGAGACTCAAGGCAGTCACAGCTTTGAATGGGACGGCAAGGGCTCCAATGGCAAGGCCATGCCCGCGGGCGACTATACCTTAAGCGTCACCGCTAAAAACACGGCGGGTACCGAAATCAATTCCACCGTCATGGTCAAGGGCACGGTCAAATCCGCCGAATACGAAAACGGCGAGATCATCCTGACCATCGGCAACAACCGCGTACCTTTCTACAAAATTCTGTCGGTCAAGCAGGCGGCAGCCGCCTGATGACCAATGTTCAGACCCTCAACGCGCATTTGTATCCGAAACGAAGTTCGGCGGAGCCAAAACCGCGTCACACGTTTCGGAATGCGCTCACAATATAAGTAACGGAGAAAACTCATGAGTATCAACAGCGCCATGCTGGCCGGGGTTTCGGGGCTTGCGGCCAATTCAACGGCTCTGGCGGCGATTTCCAACAACATCGCCAACGTCAACACCACGGCCTATAAGCGCGTGGCGACCAATTTCTCCGCGATCGTCACCGATTCATCAAGCTCCGGCGGCTATAGCGCCGGCGGTGTTATTGCTGACACGCGCCAGCAGATTTCCAGCCCGGCGTTGTTGCAGCGGACCAATTCGGACATGGATCTCGGCATCGACGGTCAGGGCTTTTTCGTGGTGACGGAAAAGTCGGAAAACCTGACCAATTCCGATACCCGTCTGTTTACCCGCGCCGGTTCGTTCGCGGTCGACAAATATGGCTATCTACAAAACGCGTCGGGCTATTATCTCCAGGGCTGGCCGGTTGATGCGCTTGGCAATGTGGTCACTGACCCATCGGATATGTCAAAGCTGGGCTCGATCAACGTCTCCAGCGTCGGTGGTGCGGCCGAAGCCACGACCCGCGTGGTCGTCAATGCCAACCTGTCGGACGGTCAGGCCTTGTCGGCCCGCGTAGGTACGGTCGATGCGGCGGGCAACTTTACGGCGGCACCGGCGGCGACGGCCTATGATCCGGCCTCAGCCACCAATTCGATGGCCGTATATGATATTGACGCGGGCACAGGCGTCGAGCCCGACTTTGAAATCTCCATCCCGGTGTCGGATTCCAAGGGCGGTCAGCGCAATATCACTATGCGCCTGCTGAAGTCGGAAACCGCCAACACCTGGTATGCCGAAATGGTGTCCCCGGACATAACGACGGGTACGCCCGCCGGACAACTGGCCAGCGGAACCTTGACCTTTACCCAGGACGGTCGTCTGGATACCGCCAACTCAACCCTGTTTGGTACGCCTTATAACTCGACCCTGACGGTCGGCGCTTCGGGCACCGCCGGTACGCCGCGCTGGATGGATATTCTGGGGGTCGGTGACCAGACCATTTCGCTTGACCTCGAAGACGCCACCGCCGGTTTGACCCAGCTTAACTCCACATCGATCGTGCAGTCGGTCGTCACCAACGGTACGGCCTTTGGCAACCTCGCCACCGTTCAGGTCTCAAAGGACGGTATTGTCACCGCCATCTACGACAACGGCGTGACCCGCAACATTGCTCAGGTCGCTTTGGCCACCTTTGTCAATCCGGACGGCCTGATCCCGGTCAACGGCAACTCCTACATCATGTCGCGCGATTCCGGCACGTTTAACCTTAAGTCGCCCGGCGTTGGCGGGTCCGGGTTGCTGAGCCCTTCGACCCTCGAAGCGTCGGCGGTGGACTTGTCTACGGAATTCACAGGTTTGATTACAACGCAGCGGGCTTACTCCGCCGCATCAAAGATCATCACGACAGCAGACGACATGCTGGCTGAGTTGATTAGCATCAAGAGGTAAGTAAGTATAGCGCGTTAAGCTTGCGGTAATCATCCCGGTTTCGGTAAACGACTGGTTAATTTCAGAAATAGTTGCGTTAGTAATATATTTACTATGGCGATTAAGCTGATGTTTAAGCCCTTGGGGTATATTGGCTCTCAATGGTGATGGTAAGAAAGGCGTGAAAAAGTCATGCTGCAAGAGCAACGCCGCGATAACAAAGGCGAAAAATACGTGATTGGTCCAACTGGAGCAAAGCTTACGCTCAATGATCTGCCCCCTCCGGGGACGGAACGCTGGGTAATTAGGCGCAAGGCAGAAGTCGTGGCGGCAGTCCGCGGCGGGCTGTTGACCTTCGATGAGGCGTGCGAGCGTTATCGCATTACCTCGGAAGAATTTCTGTCCTGGCAGAAGTCGATTGAATCGCACGGTATGGCGGGCTTGCGCACCACGCGCATCCAGCAGTACCGTTAAAACTCGCAGAAAAGTTTGGGCGTGAACGCCCAATACGTTTTCAGCGGACTTAATACGGTGAAAATTCCCGCGGGCTAAGCCCTGTGGGAATTTTCGCGTTTTTAGGATAGAGTAGGGTTGACCGCGACCCGTGATCCTTAATGCGTTTTAAGGATATGTGGATAAAAGTGCTGAATTTTCGGCCTTTTTAACTTCTTAACGCCATTTATTAATGGGTCGTTTACTCTTCACTGGGAAATTACTGCCTAGCGGTGATCAGCATAAGGCTGCTTCGCCTCAAGCGCATTCCAAAAAGTGTTTAGCGGTTTTTGGAATCAAATGCGCGACCAGATAAGTTCAATGGGGCAGTTACAGCGTGGCGGCACAGGGTCAGACACTCAATATTACCCAGCAGGGCGGAGGTTTCCTTCAGCGCTTTGGCATAGGCCGTCTGGCCGCCATCGTGGGCGTGTCGATTGGCATCGCTGCGGTTCTGGCGGCCGTCATGCTGCATTTTGCCGCCCAGCCGCAATCCTTGTTGTTTTCCAACCTTGACCTCAAAGAAGCCTCGGAAATCACGGCGGCGCTGGATCAGGCCGGTATCAAATATTCTGCCAAGGGCGATGGATCGACCATTATGGTCGAGCGCGATCAGGTCGCTACCGCCCGTCTGATGCTGGCCGAAAAGGGTATGCCGACGGCGGCATCTGTCGGTTATGAGATTTTCGATAATGCCCCGGCGCTGGGCCAGACCGAATTTGTGCAGAACCTGAACGACAAGCGCGCCCTTGAAGGGGAACTCGCCCGCACCATTCGTTCGTTAAAAGGCGTGACCTCGGCGCGGGTGCATCTGGTCATGCCCAAGCGCCAGTTATTTGAAGAAGACGCCGCCCAACCCACCGCCTCCGTGGTGGTTGGGCTGTCGGGCCGTCAACTGACCGGCGATGAAGTGCGCTCGATCCGCAACCTTGTGGCGTCAGCCGTGCCGAACCTTAAGCCGTCAAACATCACGCTGGTCGATGACAAAAACCGTCTGCTGGCGGCGGGCGGTGAGGATGATCCGGCGCTGGGAGCGGCGGGGGCTGAGCGCAAGAACGAGGTCGAAGAGACCTTACGTAAGCGCATCAAGGATATTGTCGAAGGTGTGGTCGGCGTGGGCGCCGCCCGTGTGACCGTGACCGCAGAGCTTGATACCACCACCACGACCCGCAAACAGGAACAGTATGATCCGGACGGTCAGGTGGTGCGCTCAACCAAGACCTCTGAAACCAATGATTCGTCCTCTCAGCCTGACCCGAATGGTGTGACCACGGCGGCCGCCAATATTCCGGGTGGTCAGGAAGCGAATGGCGCTGCGACCGCGACCAACAGTTCCGGGGCGACCGAAGAAACCACCAATTTTGAAATTTCCAACACCACTACGACCGAAGTGACGGCACCGGGTCAGGTCAAAAAGCTGGCTGTGGCTGTGGTTGTGGACGGCGTGCTGACCCCGCCCGCAGGTGGTCAGGGCGCACCGGCCTATGCGCCGCGCTCGGCTGAGGACATGGCAAAAATCGAAGAACTGGTGCGCGCCGCCGTGGGCATTAATGCCGAACGCGGCGATGTGATCTCGGTCGCCAATGTCCGTTTCAGCCGCGATCCGGGTGAGATTGCCGAAGGTACGGGCGCTGCGGGCGGCATGTTTGATTTCGACAAAAACGACATCATGCGCGCCATTGAAATGCTGATCCTGGCGATCGTGGCGATTATGATCATCTTCTTTGTGGCCCGTCCGCTGATGAAGTTCATCAACGGCACCGCAGGCCCCGGCGGCGCGGCAGGACTGCCCAATAACTTCACCGTCGCCCTGACGCCGGAGCAGGCGGCCATGTTGCCGGAAGCCCAACAGGCAGCCTTGGCGGCGCAGGCCGGTGGTCTGGCCCTGCCGGGAGCTGAAACCTCCAGCATCGATATGGCCAAGATCGAAGGTCAGGTGAAGGCCTCATCGGTGAAAAAGGTGTCTGAGTTCGTGGAGCGTCACCCTGATGAGTCGGTGTCGATCCTGCGTAGCTGGCTGCACGAAAGCTAAGGGGCAGTCATGGCGCGTAAGAATCTTATCGATGATGCCAAAAAGCTGAACGGGGTCGAAAAGGCCGCCGTGGTGTTACTGGCGCTGGGCGAAGACCATGTACAGTTGTGGCAGGCGCTCGACGAAGAGGAGATCAAGGAGATCTCTCAGGCCATGTCGGCGCTGGGGACCGTGACCTCGAACGTGGTCGAAGACCTGTTGTTGGAATTTGTCTCAAGCCTGAATAATGGCGGCATGATCATGGGCTCGTTCGAGCAGACCCAGAGAATGCTGGCCTCCTTCCTGCCGTCGGATAAGGTCGACGCCCTGATGGAAGAAATCAGAGGCCCGGCCGGCCGGACCATGTGGGATAAGCTCGGCAACGTGAATGAGGCGGTGCTGGCTAACTATTTGAAAAACGAATACCCGCAGACCGTTGCCGTGGTTCTGTCCAAGGTTAAAACCGACCACGCCGCCCGCGTTCTGGCTGCGTTGCCGGAAGATTTCGCCCTTGAGTGCGTGCAGCGGATGTTGCGTATGGAGCCGGTGCAGCGCGAAATCCTCGACAAGATCGAACAGACTTTGCGGGTCGAGTTCATGTCCAATCTGGCGCGGACCTCTAAGCGTGACAGTCATGAACTGATGGCCGAAATCTTCAACAATTTCGATCGTCAGACCGAAAGCCGGTTCATCACCTCCCTTGAGGAACGCAACCGCGAGTCGGCCGAGCGTATCCGCGCGCTGATGTTCGTGTTTGAGGATCTGTCCAAGCTTGATCCGGGCGGGGTGCAGACCTTGCTGCGGGCGGTCGAGAAAGACCAGTTGGCGATGGCCCTCAAGGGGGCGTCCGATGCGTTGCGCGATATGTTCATGTCCAACATGTCCGAACGCGCGGCTAAGATCATGCGCGATGATATGGATTCGATGGGGCCTGTGCGCCTTAAGGATGTTGACGGTGCGCAGATGGCCATGGTGCAGGTCGCCAAGGATTTGGCGGCTAAGGGCGAAATCATGCTGGCCGGTCAGGGAGGCGATGATGAGCTTATTTATTAGTTTTTCAACTTCCTCCTCCCCTGTTTACGGGGGAGGTGTCAGTACGCGCAGCGGACTGACGGAGGGGGCAATGGCGGCGGGTAATGCCCCCTCCGTCTTTTGCTAACGCAAAATCCACCTCCCCCGCTGTGCAGGGGAGGAGATATCGTCATGACCCAGCCGGTTCATAAAAAATTCGATTTTGGCACCGTCTTTGGTGACGCCGGTCAGGTGACGCGTGCCCCGGTCCAAAAACGCAGCTACACCCCCGAAGAGGTCGAGACTTTACGTACCAACGCCTATCATGACGGTGAGCAATCGGCGCTGGCGCGCGCTCAGTTGGCGCAGGCGCAGGCGCTTCAGGCCCTGGCCGATGCGGCCCATCATGGCTTATCGCACCTTCAGGACGCCATCTCCAGACACAAGGCCGCCTGCGCGCAATTGGCGCTGATTTGTGCGCAAAAAATCAGCGCAGAAGCCCTCAACCAGTTTCCCGAAGCGCCGCTCAAGGCAACATTAGAGGCCCTGACCCATGAGATCGATACCGCCCCGCGTCTGGTGGTTTCGGTGCCTAATCCCGATGCGTCCCTGCAAGGGGCGGCGCGTGAAGCCGTGACCCTGGCGGGCTTTACGGGGGCTATCACCTTTCGCACCTCAACCACCATGCCGGTTGGGGCGTTCGAGGTGATGTGGCCCGATGGCCGCGCCGAATTCGACCCTGAGCGCGTGCTGAACACACTCGATACCGCCCTGCGTGAAGCGCTGGCGGCGGATCAACACCATCATCAGGCCACACCGGCCATGAAAAGGGAGGCCTGACCATGGCCGAGAACTTCTCACTGGAAGAATTTAGCGAAAACAATATGCCGGCTATGGGCGGCGAGGACGACGGCGATAAAACCGCGGCTGATCTGGCACCGGTGTTCGATGTCCCGGTCAATATCTCGGCGGTGCTGGGTAAGTCATATATGTCGGTGGCGCAACTGCTTAAGCTGGGGCAGGGCTCGATCCTTGAACTGGACCGCAAGGTCGGTGAGGCGATTGATATCTATGTGAATAACCGGCTGGTGGCGCGCGGTGAAGTGGTGGTGGTCGATGAGCGCTTAGGCGTGACCATGACCGAAATCATCAAGTCCGAAGACAGCAACAGCTAACCGCAAAGGAAAAACCCATGAGACTATTAGTAGTCGGAAAATTAAGCGGTCAGATGTCGGTCGCGGTCAAGATGGTGATGGATACGGGGGCCAAGGTGTCCCATGTCGAGGGGTGCCAGCAGGCGCTGGATGCCCTGCGCAAAGGTCAGGGCGCTGATCTGCTGATGGTCGATTATGAGCTGGATATTGCGGGGCTTATCGCGTCCTGCGATCTGGAGCATATCCACATCACGGTCGTGGCCTGTGGCGTCAATCCTGATCCGCGCAAGGCCGCGCAAGCCATAACCGCGGGTGCCAAGGAATTCATTCCGTTGCCGCCCGATGCGGAACTGATCGCGGCGGTGCTGGCCGCCGTAGCCGATGATCAGCGTCCATTGGTGACGCAAGATCCGGCCATGCAGCAGGTGCTGAAACTGGCCGATCAGGTCGCGGCCTCCGATGCCTCGATCCTGATCACCGGTGAGTCCGGCGTCGGTAAAGAGGTCATGGCCCGCTACCTGCACGAAAAATCAAAACGCGCCCAAAAGCCGTTTATCTCGGTCAACTGCGCGGCCATCCCTGATAACCTGCTGGAATCGGAACTGTTCGGCCACGAAAAAGGTGCGTTTACTGGTGCCATGGCGCGCCGGATCGGTAAGTTCGAAGAAGCCGATGGCGGCACCTTGCTGCTTGATGAAATCTCGGAAATGGATGCCCGTTTGCAGGCCAAGCTGCTGCGCGCGCTGCAGGAGCGGGTCATCGACCGGGTGGGTGGTGCCAAGCCTGTGCCGGTCAATATCCGGGTGCTCGCGACCTCCAACCGCAATCTGGCCACGGCGGTTAAGGAAGGCACTTTCCGCGAGGATTTGCTGTACCGCCTGAACGTCATCAATCTGGCGCTGCCGCCGCTGCGGGAACGTCCGGCGGATATCATGGCCCTGTCGGAATTTTTCGCCAAGAAGTACTCAGAGGCCAACGGCATTGCGCTTAAGCCCCTGTCGAATGAAGCGCGTCGCCGCTTGCAGGCCCATAACTGGCCGGGCAATGTCCGTGAACTGGAAAACGCCATGCACCGGGCGGTTTTGTTATCTTCGGGCTCTGAGATTGATGCCGAGGCTATCCGCCTGCCCGACGGTAAGCCGCTCAATGTCGAGGCCCCGATTGGACTTGATTATGTCGGCCGTGCCGCGCAAGCTGCCGAAAGTGCCGCGCGCACCTTTGTCGGGTCTACCGTGGCGCAGGTTGAGCAGGTTCTTATCCTCGATACCCTGTCGCACTGCCTGGGCAACCGCACCCATGCGGCTAATATCTTAGGGATTTCGATCCGCACCCTGCGCAATAAGCTGAAAGAATATTCCGACGCCGGTGTGCCCGTGCCCGCCCCGCAGTCAGGTGCCAACGCGGCCTAGTGAAATATATACTCCCCCAAC
>DDPE01000005.1 GCA_002342035.1 Asticcacaulis sp. UBA2476
TGCAACTGCCCGAAGGGGCCACGCTGGATCGCACCGAAGCCGTTGCCCGCGAACTGAGCGCCATTGCCATGAAGCAGGAAGGGGTTGCCGATACGCTGGCCTTCCCCGGTCTGTCGATCAACGGCTTTACGCTTGCCTCCAACCAGGCGGTAGTGTTTATGCCGCTGAAATCCTTCCATGACCGCAACTCCAAGGAAACCAGTGCCGGGGCGATTGCCGGAGCGTTGAACCAAAAGTTCCAGTCGATTGCCGGCGGCTATGTGGTCGTCTTCCCGCCCCCGCCTATTCTGGGGCTTGGCACCACCGGCGGCTTTAAGATGCAGCTTCAAGATCGCGGCGCGTTAGGTTCCGACGTGCTTGATAAGGCCGCCAAGGACTTTGTCGCCAAGGCCTATCAGACTCCGGAACTGGCCGGTGTGTTCACCAACTATCAGGTCAATGTGCCGCAAATCTATGCCGACATCGACCGCACCAAGGCCCGTCAGTTGGGCGTCAACGTCAATGACGTACTTGAGACCATGCAGATCTATCTGGGGTCACTCTACGTCAACGACTTCAACCGTTTTGGCCGCACCTATTCCGTCCGTCTGCAAGCCGATGCGCCTTACCGGGCCCGCGCCGAAGACATCGGTAAGCTTCAGGTGCGCTCTAATACCGGTGAGATGATCCCGCTGTCGGCCCTGATGAAGATCGACCCGTCGTTCGGGCCGGTGACCGCCAGCCGCTATAACGGCTATCTGACGGCGGATATCAACGGCGGCCCAGCCCCCGGCTTCTCGTCCGGTCAGGCTGAGGCGGCGGCCATGAAGATCGCCGCCGAAGTTCTGCCGCCCGGCATTGAGTATGAATGGACCGACCTGACCTATCAGCAGATCTTGGCCGGGGACTCATCGACCATCATCTTTGCTCTGGTGATCCTGCTGGTCTTTCTGGTGCTGGCGGCCCAGTACGAAAGTCTTATCCTGCCGCTATCAATCATCCTGATCGTGCCGATGGGTCTGCTGGCGGCCATGTTCGGGGTTTGGGTATCGGGGGGAGATAACAACATCTTCACCCAGATCGGCCTGTTCGTCCTGATCGGGCTATCGGCCAAGAACGCCATTCTGATCGTGGAATTTGCCCGCGAACTGGAACTGGCGGGACGAAAACCGCTCGACGCCGCCATTGAGGCCTCGCGCCTCAGATTGCGGCCGATCCTGATGACGTCGATTGCCTTTATCATGGGCGTGCTGCCGCTGGTTACCTCTACCGGTGCCGGTTCGGAAATGCGCCATGCGATGGGGGTTGCGGTGTTCTCAGGCATGATCGGGGCAACCATCTTTGGCCTGTTCCTGACGCCGGTTTTCTACGTCACCTTACGCGCCTTAAGCGGCAATCGTCCGCTCAAGGCCCACACCCCGCACACCGATGATGCCGGACATCCGGTCATCGAAGGTACGCCGGTATCATTATCGGCAAATTCAGAGGGAAATCCTCATGCTTAAATCGATTACGACCTTATCTCTGGCCGCCCTGCTTCTCGCAGGGTGCGCCACCGAACCCCTCAACTCAGCCGCCCTGACCGCGCCACCGCCCGCCTTTAAGGGCGAAGCGGCCCCGGCAACGGCCGCCACTCCACCTCTGGCTATGGGTCAGTGGTGGAAGGTGTTTGCAGATCCGACCCTTGACGGCCTGATCGAGCGGTCATTGGCCCGCAACACCGATATCCGTATCGCCGCCGCCCGGTTGGAGCAGTCAAAAGCTCTGGTCAAATCGGCCCGTTCCAGCCTGTTCCCGCAGGCTGGTATCGGCTACGGGGCGTCCCGCGCCACTGAGATCGGCCAGGACCCTAAAGCCTCGACCCTGCATAGTGCTGGCATCGACCTGTCTTACGAAGTCGATATCACCGGTAAGCTGTTCAGTGCCGCCAGGGCGGCTCGTCTGGATGCGCAGGCGTCCGAAGCTCTGCTTGACGACACGCGGCTTCTGATCACAGGCTCTGTGGCGGAAACCTACTTTGCCCTGCGCGCCCTTGATGAAGAACGGGCCATTGTGCGCGATACGCTCACGGCCTACCGCACCACCTTAGACGTTACCCAAAGGCGTTTTGAGGCCGGTGATGTGGCTGAACTGGATGTGGCGCGCCTTCAGACCGAAGTGTCGTCCAACGAGTCCGAACTGCTGGCCCTTGACCGCCAACGCGCCCAGATCGAAAACGCCCTGGCCGTCCTGACCGGTGAGGTGGCGACGACCTTTGATGTGGAAACCCAAAGCTGGGCCTCCCAGCCGTGGGCCGGTCATGTGCCGGTGGTGCCTGCCGGTATCCCGTCCGATGTACTGAAACGCCGCCCGGACGTTCAGGCGGCGGAGCTTTCCATGCAGGCCGCCCAACGCCGTGTCGGTATCGCCAAGGCCGCGTGGTTCCCATCGCTGACGCTGACCGCCTCCGGCGGTTATGCGTCATCGGACTTAGGCGACCTGTTTGAAGATGCCGGACGCAACTGGTCACTGACCGGTCTGCTGGCTCAGGCGATCTTTGACGGTGGCCGCCGCAATGCCGGTATTGCTCTGGCCAAGGGTGATCTTGAGATTGCCTTTGCCGGCTATCAGCAGCAGGTTCTGGTCGCCTTTGCCGATGTCGAGGATCAACTGGCCGCCCGCCAGACCCTTGAGGCACAGGCCCGCACCCAGACCGACGCGTTAAATGCCGCGACCCGCGCACTCAACCTGTCGCAGTCGCGGTATCGTAACGGCTATGTGTCGCAGCTTGATCTGCTCGATGCCCAGCGGTCTGAGTTGCGCACCCGGCGGCAAGCCTTGCAGGTCAAGGCGGCCCAGTACCAGTCCAGTGTGCGTCTGATCCGGGCGCTGGGCGGAGACTGGACGGTATAAACCGCCTTATCTTTGATGCCACGTCCCTCAACCCTCCCCTCACCGGGAGGGTTTTTCGTTGCGTTTTATGCAACACTGAATCAGCATTTGATTATCTTCTGAAACACATGGGTTGGGCGTACATATTCACCAACGACCTGAAGTCGCAGGCCGTCTTTACTCAGAGTTGAAAGGAACCTGTGTCATGTCTAAGTTAGAAACCGCTACCCCCGCCGTTGCCCGCGTTCTGATCGCGGCCATCTTTATCGTCTCTGGCCTCTCTAAGCTGGCCGCCCCGGAAGGCACGATCGGCTATATCGCCTCGGTCGGACTGCCCCTGCCGGAAGTCGCCTATATCGGTGCCGTGGCTGTCGAAGTGGTCGGCGGCCTGATTTTCCTGCTCGGCTATCAGACCCGTCTGGTAGCGCTCCTGCTGGCTGGCTTTACCATCGCGACCGCCGTGTTTTTCCATAATGCCCTAGGTGATCAAAACCAGTTCATCCACTTCATGAAGAACGTCTCGATCGCCGGTGGCTTCCTCTATGCCGCCGTATACGGGGGCGGCCTTTACAGCATCGATCATCTGATCGGTCGTGACCGCAAGCCTGTCACCGCATAGCCCAGCATCTTAAACCCCCTGAACCTTACGCCTGCCGCACATCCGGCAGGCGTTTTTGTTTTGCGATAAATATCGGACAGCCGCCCCTAAGTAACCCGTAAGCGCCGGTGCTTACGAGGCCCTGATTTTCCGCTCTCGACTCACGCACTGATGCCTTGTGAGGCTGCGCCTATAGTCGGCTTAACGACCTCGCATACCAAGGAGAGCCTGCCGTGCTTGATGTTCAAAAAACAGAGACGCTCGATACCGCATCCGACCATGAGGTTATGGGATCAATTGTGCCGCAAGCCCCGCAACCGGCTGAAGACACGGTCGCAGCACCCACTACGGATTACGCCACCTCGCTTGATGCCGCCCAGTGTCTGGCTAAGGATATCCGCCGCCTGATGGATGGCGTGGAAAACACCGCCCTTAAAGGTGACGTGAAATCGCGCATCGAGAACCTTAACCGCTGGGCCAAGACCTATTGCGAAGGGCTCAATGCCGCCCGCAAAATCGGCAACCGCGGCCTGAGCGGTCTTTATGAGGCCCAAAAGGAAATCTCGCTGGCCCTCGAAGAATATCTGCGTCTCGATGACGAAGGCGGCCAGCCGTCGACCGATGATGACGCCCGCAAAACTGATGAGCTTAGACACGCCCTTAAGCGGATCAACAGGCTCATCCCCGCTATCGAAAATTCTTTCGGACAGCCCACCGAGCTAAGCCCCGCAACCGGTATTGCCTCGGCCATCAAGCCGTCCTGAGCCCACATAACAAAAAAAGGAGACACCCATGACGGCCTATAATGCGACCCGTTATATACCCCCTGCGCATCCTGTGGTGCAGCCTTATGCGGGTGGATATGACGCGGTTGAGGTTCGGCCCGAACCGCTGTTTGAAGACCTTTATGATGTCCATGACGACTTTAACGATATTGCGCTCTATGTGACGCGCGCGGAGGGTTATCGCGATGAATAAGAATCTGGTTATTGCCTCCCTCATTGGCCTGCTGGTCATCGTGGCCGCCGCCGTATTCATGAACATGCCCGACAACCGCACCGCCGGAGAGCGGGTCGGTGATGCGGTCGATACCCTGCCGCAAGGGGTGGATAAGGCCGCTGAACAGCTTGAGGATCGCACCCCGGCTGAGCGTCTGGGCGACAACATCAAAGAAGGCGCTGAGACCACCGAACAAAAGGCTGAAAATGCCACGGACGGCAATTCCGCAACTTAAAGAGTAAACATCATGAAACCCTTATTCCTTTGGCTATTAGGCATCCCGATCCCGGTTATTATTCTGCTGTTTGTCTTCGGCGTATTTTAACCCAGCCATTCAGGTTTGCGATTGCGCTCAGTCCCCGTCCGCGTCCAAAACCTGATCCGAGAGGGAGCAAGTTCACCGCTTGCTCCCTCTTTTTCCGCTTAAATCTTATCGCGTGATCACTGTCTTTGTTTGACCTTGGTGGCGTTGTATTGGTAATGACATCCTATGAAAAGTGATCACACGCCCGCGTCGAAAGTCAGTGAAAATGGCACATCGACGAGCCATGCCTCCGGTACGGCGTCAATGGACGGGCAGTCTCACGATGAAATCCGTGAGCATCTGCATAGGCAGATGTTGTCGGCGGTGTCCCATGACCTTAAGACGCCCCTGTCCACCGTCATCGGATCGCTGGAAGTGATCAATCTGATGGGGGCGCGCCTGTCGGAAGATAAGCGCAAAACCCTGATCGGGTCGGCCCTGACCGAAGCTTACCGGCTGGATAACTTCATCACCAATATTCTGGATATGGCCAAGTTTGAGGCGGAGGCCGTCAGGCCGCGCCCGCAGCCGGTCGGCCTTAATCAGCTCATTCAGGACGCTCTGACGCGGCTGGGCCCGCTCAAGGCGCGCGGGCGGATAGAGGTCATTCGCGGAGCTGGCGATGATGGCTTCATCAGCGACCCCATGCTGTCGGCGCGCGCCATTGGCTTGGTGATAGAAAACGCTTTGAAACATGGCGGCAGCCGTGGCCCGGACGGGGCCGAAGCGCCGATCATCGAGATCAGCCTGGGCTTTGAAGACGGCCACCCGTGCGTGCGGATCCGCGACCACGGCGCGGGTATACCCGCCGATAAGCAGACCCTGATCTTTGATAAATATACCCGGCTTTCCAAAGCCGACCAGCAAAATGCGGGCACAGGTCTGGGGCTTACCCTGTGCCGCCACATCATGACGCTGATGGGCGGACAGGTGTCGGCCACCAACCATGAGGGTGGCGGCGCCGTATTCAAGCTGTGCTGGCCGAAGTAGTCTTTCGGTATCACAAACGATAAAAAAACCGGCCCTCCCAGGCCGGTTTTTGTCGCTTAAAATAGTGTAGCTTTAGAGCGGTGGGTTGGCGTTGCGCCCGGTCACCAGACGGTAGATCAGGCCCACGACAAACAGCACCACAAAGATAACCGCGATAAATTTGGCAATATCGGCAAACGTACCGGCCAGACCACCGAAGCCAAAGAACGCGGCTACGACCGCCAGAATGAAGAACGTGATAATCCAGTTGAGCATGGTATTCCTCCTTTAGCACACCACCCTGATGATCAGGATGGAAGCGCGCAATTCAGTGTAAACGGCTTAACCGTAACGCGTGCGGCGATGCCTCAAGATCCACACTAAATTTCCGCCGATAAAGAAACAAAACCTAGTTTCAATCTGAATATAAGTAAGCGGTAAGACATGAAAAAACCCCTTGGCACAGGCCAAGGGGTTGTTAGACATGAGGGTAAAATTTCGCTTACATCACCAGATCCATGCGGTAGCCAATACCGGATTCTGAGACGATCGATTTGCCCAGACCGGGCACAGTCTCCAGCTTTTCACGCACCTGACCGATGTAGACGCGCAAATATTGCGTATCATCAAGGTGGGCCGGGCCCCAGACTTCTTTGAGGATTTGCTTATGGGTCAGCATCCGACCGCGGTTGACCAGGAAGTAACGCAGCAGGTCATATTCCTTGGGCGTAAAGGCCACGCGCTCATCACTGATGAAGACTTCGTGGCGCACCAGATCCATGCGGATCGGACCGTGGGAAATGTCAGGCTCACCGACTTCTTTCACGGCCCACTTACGCAGGTTGGCATTGATGCGCGCCAGCAGCACTTCGGCCGAGAACGGCTTGGTGACATAATCGTCCGCGCCCATATTAAGCGCCGGTGCGGCATCGAGATCTTCGGAGCGGGCGGTCAAAACCACGATCGGCACATTCGACCATTCGCGAATTTGTGTAATGACATCCTTACCGTCCATATCCGGCAGACCCAGATCGAGCAGGATCAGGTCGGGGCGCACCGAAGCGCTCATCCGCAGGGCCTGCTTGCCGGTCTCACATTCACAGACCTTGAAATCCGCCACATCCAGAAAGATGTTGAGCATTTTGCGGATTTCTTCCTCATCATCCACGATAAGGATGGTGTTTTTCTTCTCTAACATGGACATGACCTGTCTTGGTGGGTTGTGAGGCGTGACACGGACAAATTTACCGTTTCTGAACGGAGTTTACGACCGCGTTTATGTATTTAGAACTACGCACCCAAAAATAAAATTTAAATGCGTCCATAAGGGTTTACAAAGCGGTTTCCGCTAAAGGCGCCTAAAGGCGAACAAAACGCGGGCCGCTCAGGATAATCGCCGCCCCGATCAGACAAATACCGGCTCCGACGAAATCCGTCATAAGAGGGCGTACACCCTCAATCCGCCACAGCCACATCAGCGAGGCGGCAATATAGACCCCGCCGTAAGCCGCATATGACCGGCCAGCATTATCGACTTCAATCAGGGTTAGAAGATATGCGAAGGCGGCCAGCGCCGCTATGCCGGGGATCAGCCATAGCGGCGACTTGTCCAGCCTGAGCCATGCCCAGAAACTGAAACATCCGGCAATCTCGGCCAGCGCCGCCGCCCCATAGATCAAAAACGCCTTCACGCCAGATGGGTCTTGAAAAAGGCCAGAGTACGCGCAAACGACTGCTCGGCGATTTCGGCCTTATAGACCTCCGGGCGGGTCTTGTTGAAAAAGGCGTGGTCAGCTTCATAACTGAACAGTTCCGGCGGATTACCGGCCCCCACCATAGCAATCTGGATATCCGACACGACCTGTGGGGTGACCCAATCGTCTTGGGCGCCGAAGTGACCTTGAAACGGGATCTTGATATCTTTAGGGTCGGCAAATTCCTTGGGTGGCACACCGTAATAGCAAACCGCCGCTGAAAACCCATCAAGCCGGGCGGCCGCCGCGATGGTCAGCGCCCCACCCATGCAAAAGCCCATGATGCCGACTTTACCGCCTTGGGTTTTCAGGTAATCGCGGGTGGCGACAATGTCCTGATGGACCGCGCCCGGAAAATCGAGCGTATTCATCATGTGGCTGGCTTCGTCGGCATCACCTGTAACCCGGCCATGATAAAGATCGGGCGCGATGGCATTAAAGCCGCCCTCACTCGCCATACGGTCAACGATCCATTTGATATGATCGTTCAGACCCCACCATTCCTGAAGCACGATGACGCTGGGTTTTGCCGGATCAAGGTCGGACACATAGGCCGCAAAAGTGCCGCCATCGGGTCGATTAAGGTCAATAAGCTGTCCCATAAAAACGCTCCTGCGAACATGATAACGTAAGGGGTACGCCGGTTACGCGTTATGGATCAAGGTGTTTTTGCAATTGATTTGCGCGCATTTTTGATCAAAAGTGCGCAAAATCATAATCACACATCAGGCGGAAACCCTATGCGATTTTCAAGGCTATTAAGCACGGCTCTCGTATTTTTGGCCTGCGCAAATGTCGCTAACGCCGCAGACACCGTGCTGTTCGATACGCACATCCGGCCTGCAGTTATTCACGATAAGGATATACCGCTCACCCTTGCCGCAGAGCTTTTGGGCCGCGACCTTGAGGCCCTGACCGGCACGGCCCCGAAACTATCCGGTGACCTGAAAGCGTGCGGCACGGTGTGTGTCGTCATCACGACCCTCGACAGCCCGTTATCTAAGCGCTTGGCCAGACAGCGCACTGTCGACCTGTCGGCCCTGAGCGGCCAATGGGAACGCTATGAGCGGACGGTCATCGCCACGCCTGACCAAACCATCGTGCTGATCTCAGGTTCAGATACGCGCGGCGCGGTCTGGGGCGTTATGGATCTGACGCGGGAACTGGGCGTGTCTGCGTGGGAATGGTGGGCCGATGTCACCCCGCGCCGGGTCGATCGGCTAATGCTGAACTCCGGCACCATCCTGTCTGACGCGCCGACCGTAAAATATCGCGGCATATTCCTGAATGACGAGGACTGGGGCCTGCAACCGTGGGCGGCCAAGACCTTTGAACCGGAAACCAAAGACATTGGCCCTAAGACCTATGGCAAGATTTTCGAGCTGATGTGGCGGCTGAAAGCCAACACTATCTGGCCGGCCATGCACGATTCCACAAAGCCATTTTACCAAATCAAAGGCAATCCTGAGATGGCGCGCGACTATGCCATCGTGGTCGGCACCTCCCATGCCGAACCGATGATGCGCAACAATGTCCGTGAGTGGGACAAAGCTAAAAATGGCGACTTCAACTTCTTCACCAACCGTGAGCGCATGATCAGCTACTGGCGTGAGCGCGTGCAGGAGGTGAAGGGCTTTGAAAATATCTATTCGGTCGGTTTGCGCGGGGTGCACGATTCCGCGATGGAAGGTGCCGAAACCATTGAACAGGCCAGAGACGGCGTAGCCGAAGTCATCGGCATCCAGCGCGATCTGCTGGCAAGCGCGCAAAAGAAACCGGCCACCCAAATCCCGCAGGCCCTGACGCTCTATAAAGAAGTTTTGGATGTCTATATGGCCGGATTGAACGTGCCCGACGACATTACGCTCGTCTGGCCCGACGACAATTACGGCTATATCCACCAGTTAAGCACCCCCGATGAGGCCAAACGCTCCGGCGGGGCCGGGGTCTATTACCACATCTCATACTGGGGGCGGCCCCATGATTATCTGTGGCTGGGAACGACCCATCCGGCCCTGATCCGTGAGCAGATGCAGCGCGCCCATGTCACGGGGGCCCACGATATCTGGATCGTCAATGTCGGAGACATTAAACCTGCGGAGTACCTTACGCAGTACTTCCTCGATCTGGCCTTTGATGCCAAGGCGCTTGACGCGGCCCCGCGCGACCACCTGCTGGCGTGGAGCGCGCAGCAATTCGGCGCAGATAAGGCTGCTGAGATCACCGATATCCTGACCGGCTATTACGATCTGGCGTGGGAGCGACGCCCGGAATTTATGGGCTGGAGCCAGACAGAACCGACCACCCAGACCCGCCAATCCGACTACATCGGTGCCGATGGATCGGAGGCCATTGAACGCATCAAAGCCTATGCGACGCTTACCACCCGTACTGAGGCACTCGCCGCCAAATTGCCGGACGATCGCAAGCCTGCGTTTTTTGAACTGGTGCTTTATCCGGTCAGGTCAGCGGCCAATCTCAACCACCGTATCCTGAAACTTGATCTGGCGGCCTTCTATGCCCGTCAGGGCCGCGCCACGGTGGCCAATGCCTTCAGCGCCGAGGCCAAAGCCGCCCATGACGGTATCGTGGCCGATGCTGAAACCTATAATGGCCAGCTTAGCGGCAAGTGGCGGCACATGATGGATATCGCCCCGCGCCGCTTGCCGGTATTCGCGGCACCGGCGTCTCCGGTCTACACAGCGGCTAATCCGGCGACCGATAAACCTCTGACCACCGCCGCCAAGCCGCCTGCCGTGAGCTATAATATCGAGGTGGCCAAGGTAGTGACCATACCCGCTGCCACAGCCACCCCGTCAGCGGACTGGGAAACTGTGCCCGGTCTGGGGTCGCTGGGTCAGAGCCTTCGGGCGCGGCTTGATCTGAAATCGCAAGGATTGACGACCGCAACACCCACCACCTATCATTTTGAGACCCGCACTGACGGGACGGCGACGCTCAAAATCATAGCCCTGCCCGTCCATGCCCTGACCTCACAGTCGGGGGTGAAGGTTGCGGTCAGCATTGATAGTCAGCCACCGGTGATCCTCGATTTTGAAACCTTTAGTCGCAGCGATGAATGGAAGCAAAATGTACTATCGAACACGGCGGTACGCGAACTGACCGGCCTAAAACTTAAACCGGGTAACCATACGCTTAAACTCTATGCCCTCGATCCCGGCGTGATCATTGATCGCTTTGAGGTGCGCTTTGATGGCGCCAGGGCCCGATATGGCGCGGTAAAATAATTTAATTCGGCTTGCTGGTTTAAATCGCGGACGCGCGGACTTAGATGAACAACATCAGTTCATAGGAGCCACCCCATGCAATATCGTCAACTTGGCCGCTCAGGCCTCAAGGTTCCCGTCTTAAGCTTCGGCACCGGCACCTTCGGCGGTAAGGGCGACATGTTCGCCAAATGGGGCGCTACCGATGTGTCCGAAGCGTCGCGCCTGATTGATGTCTGCCTCGATCACGGCCTCAATTTCTTTGACACCGCCGATGTCTATTCGGCGGGCGCGTCCGAAGAGATCTTAGGCGCTGCCCTCAAAGGCCGCCGCGATCAGGCGCTGATCTCGACCAAGGCGACCTTCACCACCGGCAGCGGCCCGAATGACAAAGGCTCATCGCGTTATCATATTGTGCGCGCCGCCGAGGCCAGCCTGAAACGGCTCGGCACTGATCATATCGATGTCTATTTCATGCACGGTTATGACGCCCTCACCCCGCCCGAAGAAATGCTGTCGGCGCTCGATACCCTGATCACGTCGGGCAAGGTCGGCTATATCGGCGCGTCGAACTATTCCGGCTGGCACCTGATGAAGTCGCTGGCCACGGCTGATCGTTATGGCCTGAGCCGCTTTGTCGCCTATCAGGGCTACTACTCCCTGATCGGGCGCGACTATGAGTGGGAGCTGATGCCGCTGGCTCAGGATCAGGGTGTCGGCACGATGGTCTGGTCGCCGCTGGGCTGGGGGCGTTTGACCGGAAAAATACGCCGCGGCGTTCAGGCTAATGAAGGCCGCATTGCTCAGGGTGGTGAGGCCGGTGGCCCGACGGTCGAAGACGAATATCTCTATACGGTCGTCGATGCCCTGACCGAGATCGCAACCGAGGTCGATAAGACCGTGCCACAAGTGGCGCTCAACTGGCTGCTGCAACGCCCGACTGTGGCCAATATCGTCGTCGGTGCCCGCAACGAAGCCCAATTGACGCAAAATCTGGGTGCTCTTGGCTGGGATCTGACACCGGATCAGGTCGCCCGTCTGGATGCGGCGTCCTCACGACCCAAACCCTATCCGTACTGGCACCAGATGGACTTTGACGAACGCAACCCAAAGCCGGTAAAGTGGTGATCTGAGTTTTTAGAGGGGACACATATAATGCGGCAACTGCCCCTAATTCTGCTGCTTATGGGCAGTTCTGCATTAGCCCAAACCCCCACGGTGGTTATTGAGGCCAATCGATCCTCAGAAAATCCAATAGGCACTCTGCGCCAAAAAACCGCCGATGTGGCGGGGGCGACCGAGTTTCTGACTGAGCGCGATTGGGCTGACCGGCGGGCGGTTACGCTCAAGGACATGGTCGATTTCACACCGGGTATAGTCGCGCAGGCCCGCAATGGCGCGGAATCGCTGCGATTGTCCGTGCGCGGATCAGGGCTTACCCGCACCTTTCAGGGACGGGGGATTTTGCTGCTTCAGGACGATATTCCCATCAATACGGCGGACGGCGGGTTTGAGTTCAATACCATCGATCCGTGGCTAATTACCAATATGCAGATCCTGAAAGGCGCCAATGCGCTGGAGCAGGGGGCAACCCAGCTTGGCGGCTCCGTCAACATGATCACGCCAACGGGCCGTGACAGCGGTTACGGCCTGCGGCTTGAAGGCGGGCCGGACGGGCACCAGCATCATCTTGTGCGCTATGGTTTTTCGGATGGTGTCGTTGACGGCTTTATCGCGGCCACCTATCTGGCGCAGGATGGCTATCGCCGCAATAATGGCCAGGAATCCACCCGCATCGCCGCCAATTTCGGCTGGCAAACCACCGACCAGTTCGAGCAGCGCCTTTATCTGACCCTTAGCCACGCCGAAGCGCAAATACCCGGCACCTTGTCCCTCGCCGAACTCGCCACTGACCCGCGCCGCGCCAATCCGGCCAATGTGGCAGGACGTTTCCGGCGCGATGTCGATCTGGGGCGGGTAGCGTACCGCGGCACATACACTGATGGTCTGTCGGAATGGCAGGGCGTCCTCTATGCCAGCTACCGCGACCTTGACACCCCCGTCACCGTGGCGATCCAGAGCCAATCACGCGAAACCGGTGTGCGCCTTAAATACGGCTACGGTCTGCGGCCCAATCGCTTTACAGCGGGGCTGAATGTCTATTATGGCCTAGAAAAAGAAAAGCGTTTCGTCAATGCGGGCGGGGTTGCGACCACGCCTATTGTCCGGCGCGATCTTGAGGCGCTGACGACCGAGGCCTACGCGCAATACGAACACCTGATCGCCCCCCATACCACCGCCATTGCCGGGCTTCAGGCGGCCACAGTTCAGCGTAATATTGCGCAGCATTTCCCGACATCAGACCAACGCGACCGTGATTTCAACGGCCTCAGCCCGCGGCTTGGGTTGCGATATGACGGCGAGACTATGACGGTGTTTGGCAATCTTAGCCGCTCCTATGAGCCGCCGACTTTGAGCGAACTGTCCGGCGGCAACGGGCCGGGCTTCAACAGCCTTGGTGATCAAAGCGCCACCACACTGGAGGTCGGTGCACGCGGCCAATACCGCGATATCCGCTGGCAGGCCGCCGTCTATAATAGTGAAATCGACGGCGAATATATCATCCTGCGTCAACCGGACGGCTCATCGGATGCCGTCAATGCCAACCGCACCCGCCATGCCGGTTTTGAACTGGGCGCGGGCGGACGGTTGAGCGAGAAAGTGTCGTTTAACGCGGCCTACACCTATAGCCGCTTCCTGTTCCGCAATGATCCGGTTTACGGCGATAATGTCCTGCCAGGGGCGCCTGAACATTATGTGCGCGCCGAACTGGGCTATAATATCGGGCCTGTGACGGTGACCCCCAATGTCGAATGGTCGCCGCAGGGCTATCCGGTCGATATGGCAAACTCCTTAAAAACCGAAGGTTATACGGTGTGGGGATTGCGCGCCAACTGGAAGCCTGTCGATGCCGAATGGTCAGTCTATGCCGACCTGCGCAACCTGAGCGATGAGACCTATGTGACCACCACCAATGTCATCGCCAATGCCTTTGGCAATGATGGTCGTCACTTTTATCCGGGCGAAGGGTGCGCCCTTTATGTGGGTATCAGCTATCAGCCATAAAGTGCACTCAGCACAAAGGCCGAGGT
Source organism: Asticcacaulis sp. UBA2476 (assembly GCA_002342035.1). Taxonomy (GTDB): domain Bacteria; phylum Pseudomonadota; class Alphaproteobacteria; order Caulobacterales; family Caulobacteraceae; genus Asticcacaulis. Next base: position 13,854 of record DDPE01000005.1, read on the forward strand.
CGAGACCACGATCAACGACAACAAAAAGCCCATCCGGATATAGTCCGTGAACTGATAACCGCCCGGCCCCATGACCAGTAGGTTATTCTGGTGGCCGATGGGCGTCAGAAAATCCGATGATGTACCGACCAGAACCGCCAGCAGCATGGCATCGGGCGACACGCCCAAAATCCCCGCCAACTGGATGGCGAGCGGCCCCATGATCACGGCGGTCGCGACATTATTAAGCAGGATCGACAGCAACAAGGTCAAGGCGCACATGGCCGCCAGACACCCTACCAAAGGCAGACCGGTCAGGACGCCGCCAATGGTTTCAGCGACAATATTGGCCGCCCCGCTGGCTTGAAAACTGCCGCCGACCGGGATCATGGCCGCCAGCAAAACGATGATGCTCCAGTCGATAGATTTATAAATTTCCCGCGCCGGAATAAGCTTTGCTGCGGCAATCACAATAGCGGCACCCAGAAAACTGATCGACGGCGGCACATCGGCAAAGACGATGGCCAGAATGGCCGTCACGAATATACCGACCGTCCAAGCCGCCGTGCGTAAATTGACCGGCACCGGATCATTGCGGTCGATTTCCAGCAGTCGCTCCCGCGCGCCGAACGCGGCAATCGCCTCCGACCGGCCGGTGATATAGAGCTGATCACCGGTTTGAATGGTAAGTTGCGATAAGGGTTTGCGCATCACCGCCGCTTTTGGGCCAACGGCGGTCACCCGCAAATCGCCCTCCGATCTTTGGCGGATGGTGTCGTGCCACTCTCCGATCAGGGGGGAGCCGTGCGCCACCACCATGCGGGCGGTGACGTGATCAGGATCACTGAGCGCCGGGGCGACTTTGAAACTGATCTTGTCTTCGATCAGTGAGCGGCCTGAGCGCGACAACAGCAGCAGTTTATCAAGGCGTTTCAGCTTATTATCCGCGGGCCATTCCAGCACCTTTTCGCGCCGTATAAAGGCCAGCAGCCGTGAGGTCGTGCCGCGCAATTCGGCCACAATCTCTTTGCGCGTGCGAGTAAGACTTTCGGTCAGTTGCAGTTCCAGCACCCGCCACGGCGTATCGGCGGCCCGGCCCGCCCCTTTGCGCACCGGTAATAGCCGCCAGCCGACAAGGCCCAGATACACCACCCCTATGACGGTGACGATGATCCCGACCGGGGCCATAGTGAAAAAGCCAAACCCCTGACCCAACCGGTCTTCGCGCACCGACGACAGGATCATATTGGCAGGTGTGCCGATCAGGGTCGTCATCCCCCCCAGAATGGTCGCAAACGATAACGGCATCAGGGTTGAACCGACCGGGCGCTTATTCTGACGCGCAATTTCGGCGGCCAGCGGCATGGTGATAACGAGCGCCGCGATATTGTTCATAAAGGCCGACAACAGCGCACCCCCTCCCATCAGCAGGATCAGTTGCAGGCTAAACGGGGCTTTCGGCGGGATAATAATCCGCGCCAGTTTCGACGCCACGCCGGTCATTTCAAGGGCCCGACCGACCACCAGCACAGACGCCACGGCAATGACCGCCGGGTCAGCAAACCCCCGCAAAGCCTCATCTGGCGACACCAGCCCGGTCAGCAAACAGGCCATCAGCGCAATCAGGGCGACCAGATCATGGCGCACTTTTTCCGACACAAATAGCGCCAGCGCCATAACCAGAATGGCCGAACTTAGGATCGGCGCAGATATGTAATCGGTCAGGGTCACTATAATCAGGCCTGAGCCGTCTCATGGGAATGGGTTCGCGCAATCTCCACAATCACGTCACCGGCCTGAAGCGCATGGGTCTCAACCTCCCAGTAGCCATAGATTTTACCATGCCGACAAATGCGCACGCCCTTGCCGGTGGTCAGCGCGTCCAGCGATTTGCCCACCTCTTTGGCGGTGATTTCGCGCTCCCGCAGGACAACCTTGCCATCGGCGGAGGCCAGGTCGGTGATGTACTCCACCACATGCCGGCCTTCGGACGCCCGCGCCAGCAAATGCCCGCCCATGCTGACCGGATTGATGACATTCCCAGCCCCGGCCTGACGCATCAGGTCTTCGTTTTCCGCGGCCCGCACCGCCGCACTGATCGAGACGTGCGGGTTCATCTGGCGCGCACTCAGCACGATCAGAACCGTGGAATCGTCGCGGTGCGTGGAGATGATGACCGCCCGCGCGGTTTTGATGCAAGCCGCTTCCTGCACGGCATTCATGGTGGCGTCGCCTTCGATGCCAGTGACACCCCGTTCGGTCGCCGCTTCAATGCGGGCGGGGCTTTGATCGACGACCACGATCTCCTGCGGCTTTACCCCCTGGCGCAGCAATTCGGTGACCGCGGCTTCGCCGGTCGCGCCATAACCATAGACGATGATGTGATTGTTCAGCCCCTGACGGATCATGCGCGTTCGCAACCGCTCCCATGTACTTTTAAGCACCAGAGTATAGGCCGTACCGAAGAAAATAATCCATATGAAAAGCCGGATCGGCGTGACCACAAAGGTATCAAACATCCGTGCGCGATCCGTAACCGGCACAATATCGCCGTAGCCGACCGTGGTCACTGTAATCGCGGTGAAATAGACCACATCCGAAAAGGAGACCTCACCATCGATATTGTCGCGCAAGCCGTCGCGGTCGAACCAGTGACCGGCCATAGCGATCCCCAAAAGCCCAATCACCAGCACGGCCCGCAGCCATAGCGACTGCCAGACATTTAAGCCGCCCTTGCGCTTCAGCACTACCGGCGACGACGGTTTAGGCGCAAAGTGCATGGGCGCTTGCCTTTCCCGAATAAAGGATAATCATCTTCGGCCTCTTTAAGCCGCACCTGACTACAGGGTTGTTCGATAAAATATCTATAATCGGTTTCGACCGCGATGCCATAGGCGGATAATCCAAGCCGCATTGACAGCAGATTTTATATCTAATAATCATGATATATGGATAAAATGAAATCTCTCAACGCCTTCAGTGCCTTAAGTCAGGAAACCCGGCTCGATGCCGTGCGCCTGCTGATCACAGCCGGAACCGATGGCATGGCGGCCGGTGAAATCGGTGACGCTCTGGGCGTTAAGCAAAATACGATGTCAGCGAATCTGTCTGTGCTGGCCCATGCCGGACTGATCCGCTTCGTGCGCGAAGGCCGCAGCATCCGCTATTTTGCTGACTATGATGGCCTCAAGGGGCTTTTGGGGTTTCTGATGCAGGATTGCTGTGGCGGCCATAAGGATCTGTGCCAGCCGTTTATCGATCAGGTCATGTGCGGGTGCTGACGGTATGACCTATGCCTTGGGACGCAGGTTGTTGGCCGAAGGGATCGGGACGGCGCTGCTGCTGGCCACTGTCGTGGGCTCAGGTATCATGGCCGAACGTCTGTCGGGCGGCAATATCGCCTTGGCTTTGCTTGGCAACGCACTGGCCACCGGGTCAATGCTGATCGTGCTGATCACTGTGTTTGGCCCCATCTCCGGCGCCCATTTCAATCCAGCCGTAACCCTGATTTCTGCCCTCATGCGCGACATTTCGCCCCCCCATTCGATAGCCTATGTCGGCGCGCAAGGTCTGGGCGCCGTGTCAGGGGTGTGGCTGGCCCACGCAATGTTTGATGAGCCCCTGCTTCAGGTTTCGCACCACATCCGCACAGGGCCGTCACAATGGCTGTCGGAAGGGGTTGCGACCTTTGGCCTTGTCTTCGTCATACTGGCGACACTCAGAGCCAGAGCCGATTTCATTGCCGTGGCCGTTGGCCTCTATATCACCGCCGCCTACTGGTTCACGGCGTCGACCTCATTCGCCAACCCTGCCGTGACCCTGGCGCGCAGCCTGTCCGATAGCTTTGCCGGTATCCGCCCTGTGGATGCCCCAGCCTTCATCGCGGCGCAGATCGCCGGGGCGCTTATGGCCTATGCGGTCTGTGCGTGGCTTCTCAAACCCGAAACAGAACACACAGCCCCGTGAAGGTTACGATATGACGATTACGATTTACCACAACCCTGACTGCGGCACGTCACGCAATGTGCTGGCGATCCTTGAGGCTGCCGGTTACACGCCCACGATCATTGAGTATATTAAAGTTGGCTGGCAACACGATCAGCTTATGGGGCTTCTGGCCGATGCGGGCCTGACGCCGCGCACGGCGCTGCGCGAAAGTAAATCACCGGCAAAGGAACTGGGGCTGCTTGATCCCGCAGTCAGCGACGACACTTTGCTGGAGGCGATGCTGGAACACCCCATACTGGTCAACCGCCCGATTGTCGTCACGGACAAAGGCACCAAGCTGTGCCGCCCCAGCGAGGCCGTCCTTGATCTGATTGATAAATTCCCGGCAGGGCCGTTCTATAAGGAAGACGGCGAGCTTCTGATTGATGCGGAGGGTAACCGTGTCGCATGACCTGTCTGGCCACAAAAAACCCCGCACAATGGCGGGGTGTTTTTGGTGGAGCTTAGCGGGGTCGAACCGCTGACCTCTTGCATGCCATGCAAGCGCTCTACCAACTGAGCTAAAGCCCCATTATCAAAATGGTCTCAGGCCGCGTGTCGCGTCCGAGGCGGCGACTTCTAGTGCAGGCGATTTTGGAGCGCAAGCCCTTTTTCAAACTTTTCCAAATTTTTCGCAAGCCGCTATCTTGAATCTCTGCACCCGAAGAAAAGGCCGCACCCTTTGCGGGATGCGGCCTGAATGTTTAGATGTCGTCGTCTTTTTCCGGGCCGATGCCGTCGATATCTTCATCGAAGGTGTCGTCATCCTCATCTTCGAGGAACGGCACATCATCATCGTCAGCATCGTCAACCAGGTCGGCATCTTCGATGTCCATATCGACCGCATCAGGGGTAATGCGGGCCGGGTCAGCGGGATCGAGGTCTTCGTCTTCGTCGATCAGCACCGGATCATCGGCAACCACTTCGTCGATTTCCGGGGTGATGATTTCGGGCTCTTCATCCTCATCCTCGTCATCAGCGGCCTTACCCTTGACCTGATCTTCGGATTCTTCTTCAGTATCCTCATAGTCGGTCGGCGTGGCGCGCGTGCGCACGCGACGAACCTTGATCGCTTCTTCGGGGTCGAATTCATGGGCGCACTTAGGGCAGTGGGCCGGGCGTTTTTGCAGATCGTAGAATTTTGCCGTGCAATTCGGGCAAATCTGTTTGGTACCTAAGGCGGGATCAGCCACGAGACGTCCTTCTTTAGAATGTGCGCTTAAAAACCCTTTGAAACGCTTCGTCAGGATTTCAGCTTTTTGTTTGCGGCCCGCGGTCATCCGGGCACACAGAAATTTTTGAGTCTTGGCCCATGCCACTAGAGAGGCCGTCTGTCAAAGGCTTAAATATGCCCTGCCCCTAAAATTTATCGTGTTTTTGCGCCGCAAGCGTGCGGGTTAACGCAAAGCCACCTGATGACGCGCCGCTAAATGGCCGTAAATGATGATTGTGAATTGGCCATTATTTGCTAGTAAGCCCTCATGACAACCGTTCAAGCCCCTACAGCCGTAAGGCTCACCCCGCCTCAGCACAAACTCGCAGGCACGATCGCCTTGCCGGGATCGAAGTCGATCACCAACCGGGTGCTGCTGATCGCGGCTCTGGCAAGCGGCAAAAGCCACATCAGCGGCGCGCTCAAAAGCGATGACACGACCTATATGGCGCGCGCCCTCAGACAACTGGGGGTGACGGTCGAAGATGCGGGTGAGACCGATTTTGTGATCGACAGTTCGGGCACGCTTACGCCGTCATCTGAGCCGTTGTTTCTGGGCAATGCCGGCACGGCGGTGCGGTTCTTGACGGCCGCCGCCGCCAATATCACCGGCACGACCGTCCTCACCGGCGATGAGCATATGCAAAAGCGCCCGATCGCGCCGCTAGTTCAGGCCCTGAATGAGGCTGGTGTGACGGCCACCGCGCCTACCGGCTGCCCACCGGTAACGGTCACCAGCAATGGCGGGTTTGCCAATCGCGCCATCGAGGTCGATGCCAGCCTGTCCAGTCAATATGTGTCCGCCCTGATGATGGCGGGGACCAAGGGCAACAAACCGTTCAGCCTTAAGGTCAAGGACGGCGATATCGGCGCGCGCGGCTATATCGACATTACCCTAGAATGTATGAAGGCGTTCGGGGCTGACATCACCCAGACGGGCCCGTTAAGCTGGGACATCGCCAACACGCCTTACGCCGCCCGCGACTACTGGGTCGAGCCGGACGCCAGTGCCGCCACCTATATCTGGGGCATCAATGCGCTGCTGGGCACTGACATCAATATCGGTATCGCGCCCGAAGATATGATGCAGCCCGACGCCAAGGCTTACGATTTTATCGCGCAGTTCCCCAATCTGCCCTCGGTGATCGACGGCAGCCAGATGCAGGACGCCATTCCGACCATCGCCGTACTCGCCGCCTTTAATAACCATCCGGTCAGGTTTGTGGGCATTGCCAACCTGCGCGTCAAGGAATGTGACCGCATTAATGCCGTAGCGACCGAACTGAACCGTATCCAGCCGGGTCTGGCCGAAGAAATTGGCGACGATTTGCTGATTACGCCCGACCGCACCCTCATCGGTAAAACGGTCGAAGCCGATATTCACACCTATCATGACCACCGCATCGCGATGGCCTTTTCACAGGCCGCGTTAGTGATCGAGGGCCTGCGGATCCTCGACCCCGCCTGCACCGCCAAGACCTATCCCGGCTACTGGCGCGACCTGAACAGCGTTGGTGTTGAGATGGTGTTTGAATAGCCAGCTAAAACAGGGCCTGACTGTGGCGAACGATAATATCAAGATCCTTCAAAAGGGCATCGATTAGCTGTTCGTTGGCTTCAAATATGGCCTTTTCACTCTTGAGCGTGCTCATAATATTATAAGCGTTCTCTTCAAAATAATCTTCCGCAAAGGTATCAACCCTGCTCTTTTTGAACGGGCTGGCGTGGCGCTGCGTGATATATTCCTCAAGCATTTTGGTTGACCGCATAAAGCCTGAGACTTTTGACGTCTTCAAAAGGTTTATCATGTTGTAAAACATTACGGCGGCGACCGCCGTGCTTATATACAAGTGCTTTTTGTTGTAGGGCAGGATGAAGTGCCAAGCCCTTTTAGATAATTTTTCACAATCTACAGGGTATTTTTGGCTCAGCTTTATAGCATCCAACTGTAGCCTTAGAGACGGCAATTGCTTGGGTATATTGGCACTATTGCTTTTATAGGCCTCTTCAAGCGTGGCAATTCTATCCAGATACGTCTTAAGCTCTTTTCTGGCTTCACTAATCTCACCGCTTAGGGCCAGAGCCGCTTTAAGGGCCTCGGCTTTACGCTTGCGATTAATCCGAAAGGGCCACGCAACAAGCAGGAGTCCGCAGATGACGCTTAAAGCGAAAATAGCTCCGGACACAAATTGACTTGATGTTAAATCCATCACGCCCCCCGACGGCTCTCAGGTTTACTATTAGTTAACTCTTTTGAAAATGTAACCCTAATTTGTTACGCGCGGCTTTTTCACAAGTTCGACTTCGTATGTCCTTGCTAAAAATCCATTCCGGTTTAATCCGTAATGCCGTTTATTGATCTTAAGGTTCCCATGTCCCCTCTTCTGATCGCATTTGATGGTCCGGCGGCGTCCGGCAAAGGCACGCTGGCCTCGGTGATTGCCGCCGACTACGGCCTGCCGTTTCTGGATACCGGATTGCTGTACCGCGCGGTCGGTCATGTGGCGCGTGAGCGCGGCCTTGATCTGGAGGATGCTCAGGCTCTGGGTGAGGCAGCACAGTTCATCCACCCGACCCTGCTCGAAGACGATGCCTTGCGCGGGCGTGAAGCCGGTGAGTGGGCCAGCCGTGTCGCCGCCATCCCCGAAGTGCGCGCCGCCTTGAAACAGTTCCAGATCGACTTTGCCCATCAATCCACGGGCGCGGTGCTCGATGGCCGCGATATCGGCACGGTCATCGCCCCCGATGCGACGGTTAAGCTGTTTGTGACCGCAGAGCCTGAGACCCGCGCCAAACGCCGCTTTTTGCAATTGATCAAGGCCAATTCGGCGCTTACGTTTGAGGATGTCTTAAGCGATATCCGCATCCGCGATGAGCGCGACAGCTCGCGCTCCAGCGCCCCGCTGGAGATGGCCCGCGATGCGGTCTTGCTTGATACGACTAATTTAGATATAGAGGCGGCCATCGAAGCTGCGCGATCCATCGTGAAGGCCCGCCGTGGTGGCGTTTAAACGTCACCAAATTTACCCGGCGCTGCGCTTATAAGGATCACTACGGTCGCTCATTTCAGGGTCATTTTCGGCCTGCGGCTTCATGGTGCGTCCATTGCGTAAGCGACCGGACTCTGACTCAAACTTAAAACTAACCCCAACCAAAGCCGCCCCCCCTTAAGGTTCAGGCTCGCTTCAGGTTTTTCCTTATATCCTGATGCCAGCCCCAAACGCACCCAAGGACATGCGCCCACAAAGTTAAGAGCTATATGAGCGATTATAATCCCTCGCGTGACGATTTCGCCGCCCTTCTCGACGAAAGCCTTCATGGCCGCGAAATGCTTGAAGGTCAGGTCGTCCACGGTCTGGTCGTCGGTGTCGAAAAAGACTTCGTCATCGTCGATGTCGGTCTGAAGACCGAAGGCCGTATCCCGCTGAAAGAGTTTGGCTCGACCGAAGCCGGCGCCGCACTTAAGGTCGGCGACAATGTCGAAGTCTATCTTGAGCGCGTCGAGAACGCCATGGGCGAAGCGGTCATCAGCCGCGAGAAAGCCCGCCGCGAAGAAGCCTGGACCCGCCTCGAAGTTATCTTCAACAAGGGCGAGCCGGTCATGGGTACGATCGTGGGTCGCGTCAAAGGCGGCTTTACGGTCGATATGGACGGCGCTTCGGGCTTCCTGCCGGGCAGCCAAGTCGATATCCGCCCTGTGCGCGACGTGGCTCCGCTTATGGGCAAGGAACAGCCTTTCGCCATCCTGAAAATGGACCGTCCGCGCGGCAATATCGTCGTATCGCGTCGTGCTATCCTCGAAGAAGCCCGTGCAGAACAACGCACTGAGCTGGTCGGTCAGTTGGCCGAAGGCGAAATCCGTGACGGCGTAGTCAAGAACATCACCGATTACGGTGCGTTCGTTGACCTCGGCGGCATTGACGGCCTGCTGCACGTCACCGACATGTCCTGGAAGCGCGTTTCGCATCCGTCGCAGGTTCTGGCGGTTGGCGATCAGGTTCGCGTTCAGATCATCAAGATCAACCCGGACACCCAGCGCATCAGCCTTGGCATGAAGCAACTGCAATCCGATCCGTGGGAAAATGTTGACGTTAAGTATCCCGTCAATGGCAAGTTCTCCGGCCGTATCACCAACATCACTGACTACGGCGCGTTCGTTGAGCTGGAATCAGGCGTTGAAGGTCTGGTGCACGTTTCGGAAATGTCGTGGACCAAGAAGAACGTCCATCCGGGCAAGATCGTATCGACTTCGCAAGAAGTTGACGTGGTCGTCCTCGAAGTTGACGCCTCCAAGCGCCGCGTGTCTCTGGGCCTGAAGCAAGCTCAGGAAAACCCATGGGAAGCCTTCGTTTCGGCCCACCCGATTGGTTCGACCATCGAAGGTGAAGTCAAGAACGCGACCGAATTTGGTCTGTTCGTCGGCTTTGAAAACGACATCGACGGCATGGTTCACCTGTCGGATCTCGACTGGAACGTGGCCGGCGAAGAAGCCATCGCCAAGTACAAGAAGGGTGATGTCGTCAAGACCAAGGTTCTGGACGTTGATGTCGACAAGGAACGCATCAGCCTCGGCATCAAGCAACTGGCCGAAGATCCGATGACCGGCGACACCTACCGTAAGGGCCAGACCGTGACGGTTACCGTCACCGAAGTCACTACGGGCGGCATCGAAGTCAAGTTCGGTGACGACAGCGCCCCGATGAGCGCCTTCGTACGTAAGTCAGACCTGTCGCGCGACCGTAACGAGCAGCGCGTTGAGCGCTTTGCTGTCGGCGACCGGATCGACGCTCAGGTGACCAACATCGATAAGGCGGCCCGCAAGGTCAGCGTTTCGATCAAGGCGCTTGAAATGGCCGACGAAAAACAGGCTATCGAGCAGTACGGTTCTCAGGACTCGGGCGCTTCGCTCGGCGACATCCTGGGTGCAGCTCTGCGCGGCGCCACCAAGGAGTAATCCTTGATATAATGCCGACAAGGCCGCCTTACGCGACTCTGTCGGCATTATCCAATTAAGCTCCCGCATCCTATAGGGTTTTCGTACCCGATACCGGATGCGGGAGCTTTTTTATGGTTTCCATATTTTTTACCAAGGTATAATCGCTTAAACCGCACAGCCGCTGCATTTGTTAGCGGTAACATAAGCGTTAACACTAAATAACCCCTTGAACTGCCTTTCATTTTAAATCATGCTCGCCTCATCAAGGTTACATTGGCTGGTTTAACCCATTATCTGCTTTAAACTCTTGGGGGAGTAAATGCTGAAGTCCGAACTCATTGAGCGTCTGGCGTCGGAATATCCGCATATGACTCAAAAAGATGTCGAGCGGGTCGTGAATCTGATTCTGGACTCGATGATCTCCACCCTCGAAAAAGGCGGTCGTGTTGAACTGCGTGGTTTTGGCGCCCTGTCGGTGCGCTCACGCCCGGCCCGCGTTGGCCGCAACCCCCGTACCGGCGAATCCGTCAACGTCCCCGCCAAGCATGTGCCCTTTTTCAAAAGCGGCAAAGAACTGCGTGAACGCCTGAACCTGAGCGGCGACGACAACGAATAATCATAGCCGCAGGTAGCCTAGCGAACGCTGAACCTGAACGTCCGAAATTTATAAACGTCAAAAGGATGCCGGTTGTGAGCATTGTCTCTGAATTTAAAACCTTTCTGATGCGCGGCAACGTCATCGACCTGGCGGTTGGTGTGGTCATCGGCGGCGCGTTCGGTAAGATCGTGACGGCTCTGGTTGACAATATCATCATGCCACCGATCGGGATGCTGACCGGCGGCGTTGATTTCTCGGAGCTTAAGCTGGTTTTGAAACCGGCTGCCGGTGATGTGGCGGAAGTGGCCATCTCATACGGCCTGTTTATCAACACCCTGATCCAGTTCGTTATTATTGGCGCGGCCATCTTTATGGTGGTTAAGGCGATCAACCGCCTGATGCCACCCCCGCCCCCGCCCGAAGTCGTGGCTGGCCCGTCCGAGCAGGAACTGCTGGCCGATATTCTGGCTGAATTGAGAAAGAAGTAGGCATCACCTGCCCTCACCACATTTAAAAGCCCGCGCCGTCATTGCGCGGGCTTTTGTTTGGCCTATATAGAAACCTGAACATAAAGAGGTGTGTTATGAGTTTGCGCGTCGCCATCCAGATGGACCCGATTGAAAATATCAATATCGCGTCCGACACCACCTTTCTGCTGATGATGGCCGCGCAAAACCGGGGTCACAGCCTGTGGGTTTACGATCCCGCCCACCTCTCGCTCGAAGACGGCAAGGTCTATGCTCGCGCCCGTAAGGTCACGCTGCGGCCCGTTAAGGGCGATCATGTCACCGCCGGCAATTATGAAACCCTGAACCTGCACACCGACATAGATGTCGTGCTGATGCGCCAGGACCCGCCGTTTGATATCGCCTATATCACCGCCACCTACCTGCTGGACCGCATTCACCCGCAGACCCTGGTGGTCAATAACCCGACCGCCGTGCGCGATTGCCCGGAAAAGCTGTTTGCGACCGCCTTTGACGGCCTTCAACCCCCGACCCTGATCAGCGCCGATCCGGTCGCCCTCAACGCCTTTCACGAAAAACATGGCGATGTTATCCTTAAACCCCTGCACGGCGCGGCCGGATCAGGCATCATCAAGCTCACAGCCGGTGATCGCAATCTCGACGCCCTGATTGAACTGCACGCCTCGATCAGCCGTGAGCCGCTGGTCTTACAAAAATTCATCCCTGCCGTAAGCCTTGGCGACAAACGCATCATCCTCGTCGACGGCGAAGTTGTCGGCGCCATCAACCGTGTCCCCCCAAAAGATGCGGTACGCTCCAACCTGCGTGTGGGTGGCGTGGCCGAGCCCGTGCAATTAACAAAACGTGATCTGGACATCTGCGCGGCCGTAGGGCCGGTGCTCAAAGAAAAAGGCCTTATGTTTGTGGGCCTTGATGTCATCGGCGATTACCTGACCGAAATCAACGTCACCTCACCCACCGGGGCGGTACAACTAAAGGCGTTTGAGGGGGTTGATGCCGGGGATATTTTGTGGGATCGCATAGAGCAGAAACGCCTCCTCAGCAGACCCTAAATCGTTATCCGTAAGCCCTATTGGGTACGCCCTAAACGGCGTATAGGCTTTATTGCGCGTTTGTTCATTTTTTGTTCTTGATTTGTCTTTGAGAATATGATGATCTGTGGATAAGTTCTGCGTTTGATTCCACACTCCCTGCATAATTATTCCGTAAAAGGCATTCCTGCATGCGCGTAACTACCATTGCCTTTGAAGGGGCAGAGGCCCGCCGGGTCGAAGCCGAAATTCAGCTCACCGGCGGACAGGTGGCCTTTTCCATCGTCGGTCTGGGGGATAAGGCCGTTGCCGAAAGCCGGGAGCGCGTGCGCGGGGCTTTTTCGGGTTTAGGTCTTGGCTGGCCAGGTAAGCGTATTGTCGTTAATCTGGCGCCGGCTGACTTGCCCAAGGAAGGCTCACATTTTGACCTGCCGATTGCGCTGGCGCTGATGTCGGTCATGGGCATTATCCCTGCGGATGCGCTTGATAATTATGTCTGTGTGGGTGAGCTTAAACTTGATGGTTCCATAGGTGCGATCACCGGTGCCCTGCCCGCCGCAATGGCCGCCTCAAGCTTTGGCATGGGGCTGATCTGCCCCGAAGACAATGGCCGCGAAGCCGCCTGGGCTGGTGATGTGCCAATCCTTGCGCCGCGGTCGTTAATTGCCCTGATCAACCATTTCAAGGGCCACAGCCTGCTGTCGCGGCCTGAACCGGGTGAAATTTCACTACCCTCTAAACCCATGGATCTCAATGAGGTCAAGGGTCAGGAACTGGCTAAGCGCGCGCTCGAAATCGCCGCGGCGGGCGGCCATAATCTGTTGTTTGTCGGCCCACCCGGCTCAGGCAAATCCATGCTGGCCCAGCGGCTGCCGGGCATATTGCCGCCGCTGACATCCCGTGAACTGCTGGAAACCTCGCAAATCTGGTCGATGGCGGGCCTGTTGAATAAGGGTGAACTGACCCGTGATCGCCCCTTTCGCTCCCCTCACCATTCCGCGTCCATGGCGGCCCTTACCGGCGGAGGGATGCGCGCAAAACCCGGCGAAGTGTCCTTAGCCCATAACGGAGTCCTTTTTTTGGATGAACTGCCGGAGTTTTCGCCACAGGCGCTGGATTCGCTGCGTCAACCGCTGGAAACCTCTGAAATCATCGTGGCGCGGGCCAATAATCACATCAGATATCCCGCCAGAGTTCAGCTTGTCGCCGCTATGAACCCCTGCCGCTGCGGCTATGGCGGTGTCGGTAAGGGCGCGTGCGGCAAGGCCCCAAAATGCCTGCGCGATTATCAGGGACGGGTGTCCGGCCCGCTGATGGATCGCATCGACCTGCAAATCGATGTCCCGCCGGTCACGGCCGCCGACATGGCCCTGCCCCCGCCGGTAGAAGGCTCAAAAGAGGTCGCCGCGCGCGTGGTAGCCGCGCGCGAAACGCAAATCAGGCGCGCGGAGCAGCTTGGGCTGTCATCGGATAATACACTTAATGCCACGGCTTACGGCGCGGGCCTTGATGCCATTAGCCCGTTGGATAACACCGCCCGCGATCTGCTCACCCAAGCCGCACAGCAATCAGGCCTGTCGGCACGCGGCTGGACGCGCTGCGTGCGACTGGCGCGCACCATTGCGGATCTGGAAAGTGCTATGTCAGGTATATCCACACCCATACTGCGTCGCCATATGGCCGAAGCTCTGATTTATCGTCGCACCACGCAAAGCGAAGGGGCACAAATGGTTTCTTCACCGAAAGCGGCAAGCTTTTTGGCGGGACATTAACTTTTTACGTTTAAGATTAGGGTCGGGTAAGAATTATCTGTATGGGGGAGTCTATGACCGCTCACCAAGGTGCGCAAAATTTCAGTGCGGATGAGTTTGAAGCTAAGCTTGCCGAAACCCTTGCTGCCGAAGAACGCCTCAAAGGCCGCGAAGATTTCCTCAAGCTGTTAAGCCACGAAATTCGCACCCCGCTCAATGGGGTCATGGGCATGTTATCTTTGTTGTCGCGCACGGACATCAGCGCGGAACAGGAATCCTATATTCGCACCGCCCGCGATTCTGGCGAACATTTGCTGTCGATGGTCAATGACCTGCTGGATTATGCGCGCATTGATGCCGGTCATATTGAGCTTGAAACCACGCGCGTCGATCTGGAATCCCTGCTGCAAGGGGTGGCCGAGTTGTTGTCGCCGCGCGCCTATAGCGGTGGCATTGAGATCGTCTGGAGCCTTGATCCCCAGCTTGAAACTATTCAGGCCGACGAAGGCCGTTTGCGTCAGATCCTGTTCAATCTGGCCGGTAATGCTCTGAAATTCACCACCACTGGCGGCGTGCTTATTCATGTTGGCCTTACCCGCGCTGGTCTTATCCGGTTTAGTGTCACCGATACCGGCCCCGGCATCCCGCTTGAGGCTCGCACCCGCATTTTCGAAGAATATGGCCAGGTTGACCCCAAACGCGATGCAGCGCGTTACGGCGGCGCGGGCCTTGGGTTGATGATCGTCAAAAAACTGGTCGCGGCCATGGGTGGCGCGCTCACCCTCGACAGCGAAATGGGCATAGGCTCGACCTTTGCCGTTGAATTTCGCGCCCCCTACAGCCTGCGAAGAAAGACAGCGGCCCCCGACATGCCGTCTGAGGTTACGCTGGTGTCGGCCAATCAAAGCCTGCTTAAGGGCGCAAAGGCTCACCTGAGTGCCTATGGCACAGAGATCCATCTGAGTGACACGACGCAAGGGGCCAGCATAATCCTTGCCGATCGCAGCCACATGAGCGAAGGGCCCATCACCGCCCCCGGACCGCGCTGCCTGATCCTGCTGACACCTGAGCAGCGCGCTGAGATCCCACAATGGCGGGAACTGGGCTGGGCGGGTTACCTCATTAAACCTCCGCGCCGGAAAACGCCTAAAGAACAGATT
>DDPE01000074.1 GCA_002342035.1 Asticcacaulis sp. UBA2476
GTCAATGACCTGCTCGGGCGGATGACGCTGGAAGAAAAGGTCGGTCAGATGATGTGTATCTGGCAGGAAAAGGGCAAGATCCAGACTGACGCCGGTGAGTTTGACGCCAAGAAAGCCACCGAGACCTTCCCCAATGGGATTGGCATGATTGCCCGCCCCAGCGACCGTGTTGGCGTAAAGCCCACCTCCGGTAATGCCGGGGCTGAGGCCGGGGTCGTCAACCGCAACCCGCTGGAAACCGCCACCTATTGTAACGCCGCCCAAAAGTGGGCGATTGAAAAGACCCGTCTGGGCATCCCTTTGTTCCTGCATGAAGAAAGCCTGCACGGCTATGTGGCGCGGGAATCGACCTCGTTTCCGCAGGCCATTGCGTTGGCGTCATCGTTTGATCCCGATCTGGCTCAAAAGATTTTCTCGGTCTGCGCCAAGGAAATGCGCGCACGCGGCACCAATCTGGCGCTGGCACCGGTGGTCGATGTGGCGCGTGAGCCGCGTTGGGGCCGGATTGAAGAAACTTATGGCGAAGACCCCCATGTCTGCGGCGTGATGGGTAAGGCCGCCGTGCTGGGCTTTCAGGGCGAGACCCTGCCGCTGGCTAAGGATAAGGTGTTTGCGACCCTGAAGCACATGACCGGCCACGGCCAGCCGGAAAACGGCACCAATGTCGGGCCGGCCAATATTTCCGAACGCATCCTGCGCGAAGACTTCTTCCCGCCGTTTGAAAAGATCGTCAAGGAAACCAATATCGCCGCGGTTATGCCGTCCTATAACGAAATCGACGGCGTGCCGTCCCATGCCAATACCTGGCTGCTCGGCACCATCCTGCGCGGTGAATGGGGCTTTAAGGGTGTGCTGGTGTCGGATTACTTTGCCGTTCGCGAAATGGTCACCCGTCACAAGCTGGTGCCCAACGACATGGAGGCTGCTTTCAAGGCCGTGAAGGCTGGTGTCGATATAGAAACCCCCGATACCCAGACCTATCCGAACGTCATTCAGTTGGTGAAAGAGGGTCGTATCTCTCAGGCGGAGATCGACACGATTGTTGCGCGTATCCTGATGCTCAAGTTCCAGGGGGGGCTGTTCGAAGCGCCTTATGTTGATGCCAAGCAAGCCGCCAAACTGACGGCGACGCCGGAAGCCATCGCTCTGGCGCGGGAAGCGGCGGTTAAGTCGGCGGTGCTGCTCAAGAACGATAAGGGACTGCTGCCACTCGATGCCAAGAAGGTCGGTAAGGTGCTGGTGCTTGGCACCCACGCCCGCGACACGCCGATTGGTGGCTATTCCGAAATCCCGCGTCATGTGGTGTCGGTGCTGGAAGGCTTGCAGGCCGAAGGCAAAAAGCAGGGCTTTGAGGTCGCCTATTCTGAGGCCGTCCGCATTACCGAAAAGCGCGAATGGTCTGCCGATGAGGTCAAGTTCATTGATCCCGCCGTCAATGCCAAGCTGATTGCCGAAGCCGTTGAGGCGGCGAAATCAGCCGACACCATCATCATGGTGCTGGGTGACAATGAGCAAACCTCACGCGAGGCCTGGGCCGACAACCATCTGGGCGATCGTTCCAGCCTCGACCTGATGGGTCAGCAGAACGATCTGGCCAAGGCGATCTTTGATCTCAATAAGCCGACCGTGGTCTTCCTGCTCAATGGCCGTCCGCTGTCGATCAACCTGCTTCAGGAACGCGCTGACGCTATTATCGAAGGCTGGTATCTGGGGCAGGAAACCGGCCATGCCGCCGCTGATCTGTTGTTCGGTCGCGCCAATCCGGGCGGCAAGCTGCCGGTCACGTTTGCGCGTCACGCCGGTCAACTTCCCATTTATTACAATCACAAACCGACCGCCCGCCGCGGTTTCCTCGATGACACCACAAAGCCGCTCTATCCGTTCGGCTTTGGCCTCAGCTACACGACGTTTGATATCTCCGAGCCGCGTCTGGCCAAGGCGACCATTGGCACCAACGACAGCGTCAAGGTCGATATCGACGTCACGAATACCGGCAACCGCAAAGGCGATGAGGTCGTGCAACTTTATATCCGCGACGATTTCTCCTCGATCACCCGTCCGGTGCTGGAGCTTAAGCACTTTAAGCGCGTGACGCTGGAGCCCGGCGCCAAGACGACCGTAAGCTTTGAGATCACCACCCATGATCTTGAGTTCTATAATATGGAGATGAAGCGGGTGGTTGAACTCGGCACCTTCACCATCATGGCCGGCCCCAACAGTGTCGATCTCAAGAAAACGACCCTGACGGTGGCGTAACCCCCTTAAGGCGGGCAGGTTCTGTACAAACCTGCCCGCCTGCGCTTATTTGTTTATCCGTGTGCGTGGAAACGCAAGCGGATGATCACTGTTGGGGGAGGGTTTTACTATGACCACACTGAAACGACGCGGCCTGTTGGCCGGATTGGTGACCGGAGGG
This sequence comes from Asticcacaulis sp. UBA2476, assembly GCA_002342035.1. GTDB lineage: Bacteria > Pseudomonadota > Alphaproteobacteria > Caulobacterales > Caulobacteraceae > Asticcacaulis. Next base: position 2,417 of record DDPE01000074.1, read on the forward strand.
GCGGCTATCGGCAGCACAGCAATGGCGCAATCCATTGCCACACCGCAAACCCATACGCCGCAACCGCCGGTGACCGATCTGACGGTACCTGAGCCTGCCCGTGCGCGGATGCCGGTTGCGATATGTAAGCCAGCCACCGACTGGCCTAACCTTGGCCGGTATCGTCCTGCCAATCTGGTCAGCGGTGCCTTGCCTGCGTCTCAGCGTCGGGTCGTGTTTATGGGTGATTCCCTGACCGATAACTGGGCCGCGCGTGGCTATCAGCCAGAGTTTTTCTTGCCCAATGGCTTTGTCGGACGCGGCATTGGCGGGCAGACGACGGCCCAGATGCTGGTGCGCTTCTGGCCCGATGTAGTGGCGTTGAAACCCAAGGTCGTGCACATTCTGGCCGGTACCAACGATATCGCGGAAAATGACGGGCTTTATGATCCGATGGCGACAACCGGCAACATCAGCGCCATGTGTTCGATCGCCAAAGCCAATGGCATCAAGGTTGTAATCGCCTCCGTCCTGCCCGCCACTGAGTTTCCGTGGCGCAAGGGCGTCGGCAATCCGACCGATAAAATCCTCAAACTCAATAGCTGGCTTAAGGACTATGCCGCCTCACAACGGTTTGGCTATGTTGATTATTGGCCGGTGCTCAACAATGGTCAAAATGGCTTTAAATCTGACCTGGCGCTGGACGGTGTTCACCCCAACCGCGCCGGATACCTGACGATGGCGCCGGTCGCTATGGCGTTGATAAATAAGGCATTGAAAGCGTGATTGAAACCCGTACCCGCGTATATGAAAATGTGACGTTTGAGATGTTGTCGCAAGAGATCGTGCCCGCCAACCGCCCGGCCGTTATGCGCGGGCTGGTCAAGGACTGGCCGGCGGTTCAGGCCGCGCTGGCGGGCGATGAAGCGGTGGTTGGTTACCTGAAAAGCTTCGACATCGGCTATGCGGCTGAAACCCTGACCGGTGACCCCCTGATCAAGGGCGCGTTTTTCTACAGCGACGATTTGAAAGGGCTGAACTTCGATAAGGCGCGTCTGCCGATTCCGGCTACGCTTGATCGGATACTGAGCCTGCGCGGTGAGGATAGCCCGCCGTCCGTATATATCCAGTCCGTGCCGATACCCGATTGCTTGCCGCAGTTCGTCGGCGATAACCACATCTCTTTTATCCCAAAGGAAATTCAGCCGCGTATCTGGATCGGTAATCCGCTGCGGGTGCAGACCCATTATGACCTGTCCAACAATGTGGCGGCACTGGTGGCCGGTAAGCGGCGCTTTACGCTGTTTCCGCCGGAGCAACTGGCCAATCTCTATGTCGGGCCGTTTGACTTTACCCTGGCAGGGCCGCCGGTCAGCATGGTGTCGCTGGAAGACCCTGATTTTACGCGCTATCCCCGCTTTGCCGAGGCACTGAAGGCCGCCGAAGTTGCCGATCTGGAACCGGGGGATGCGCTCTACATTCCCTATTTTTGGTGGCACCACGTTCAGTCGCAGGCGCCGTTCAATATTCTGGTCAATTACTGGTGGAAGGACGGGGCGCCCAATATGGGTTCACCCTATGACGCGCTGCTGCACGCCGCCCTGTCGATACGGGACATGCCGGATAACCAGAAGCAGGCGTGGAAGGCGATGTTCGATTACTACATTTTTGGCTCGCACGGCGATCCGGTCGCCCACCTGCCGCTCCACATGAAAGGGCCGCTGGGGGCCGTGCCGCCGCACGCTAAGCCTCAGCTTTTTCAAAAGCTTATCCGCAACATAGCGGGTAAATTATAAAAAGACGCAACAGGGAAAATGCCAATGAAGATCGCTGTGATATCCTTGGGACTGATGCTGTTACCGGTAACGGCTCTGGCATGCGAAGCGCCGGTGAGCGTGTGCGAGCAGAGCGCAAAGGGCAGTTTCAATCTGATACGCCGCGGACACCCCGTCGCCGTCTATGTTGATTCCGGGGCTGATAGCGCGGTGCGCCATGCGGCGGATGATTTTAAAGCCGACCTTGAACGGGTCGGGGGCAAACCGGCGACGTTGATGGGTGACATATCCACCGTCAAAGGGCCGGTAGTGATTATCGGCGTTATCGGTCAAAGCCCGGTCATCGATAGGCTGATTGCCGACAAAAAAATCAATGTTGATAATGTGCGTGGCCAGTGGGAAGCCTATACACAAACGGTGGTTGATAATCCTGTGCCGGGTGTCAAACAGGCACTGGTGATTGCGGGGTCTGACCGGCGCGGGGCGATCTTTGGCACATACGATCTGTCGGCCAAAATCGGCGTATCTCCCTGGTACTGGTGGGCTGATGTGCCCGTGGCGCAAAAGTCTGAGGTCTATGTGACGGCGGGCGCGGTGCATGATCAGCCCAAGGTTAAGTACCGCGGCTTTTTCATCAATGACGAAGAACCGGCCTTTGGCAACTGGGCGCGCGAAAAGTTCGGTGGCATCAATGCAAAGCTTTACGAGCATGTCTTTGAGCTGAATCTGCGCCTGAAAGGCAATTATCTGTGGCCGGCCATGTGGGGTAAGGCGTTCAACGACGACGACCCGCACAACACTCAGCTTGCCGATGAGATGGGGGTAATTATCGGCACCTCCCACCATGAGCCCATGGCGCGCGCTCACGATGAATGGCACCGCAATAAAGACAAGGGCGTCACCGGCGGTAAGTGGGATTACACCGCCAATGCCGGGAACCTCCGCACGTTTTGGCGGGGCGGGATTGAGCGAATTCAGCGCGAAGACGGAAGCTTACGCGACAATATCATCACTCTGGGTATGCGTGGCGACGGCGATGAGGCCATGACCGAAGGCACAGCCACGCAACTGCTGGAAACCATTGTCGCCGATCAGCGCAAAATCATCGCCGAGGTCACCGGCAAACCGGCCTCGGAAACCCCGCAGGTCTGGGCGCTGTATAAGGAAGTGCAGGACTATTACGATCAGGGCATGACCGTGCCGGACGATGTCATCCTGCTGTTTGCCGATGATAACTGGGGGCAAATACGGCGGTTGACGACCAAAGATAAAAACCGCGCTGGCGGTTATGGCGTCTATTATCACTTTGATTATGTTGGCGGGCCGCGCAATTACAAATGGCTGAACACCAACCAGATCGAAAAGACCTGGCAGCAGATGGATCTGGCCTATGCATCAGGCGCCGATCAACTGTGGATCGTCAATGTCGGCGACATCAAACCGATGGAGTATCCACTGTCGTTCTTTATGGACATGGCCTGGAACCCGCAGGCCATGACGCCGGAAGCTTTGAAGGCTTATCCCGAACGCTGGGCCGCCCAGCAGTTTGGAGAAGAGAACGCCAAGGCCATTGGGGAGTTGTTGACCCGCTACAGCCAATACAATGCTCGGCGTAAACCAGAGTTGCTGGACGAGAGCACATATCATATCGAAAATTATTACGAAATGGCAGGCGTTACGGCGGCTTATAGAGGTTTGCCGGATAAGGTTTCAGCCATTGAAAAATCGCTGCCTAAAAAATCCAGAGATGCCTATTTTCAATTAGTGGCTCATCCCATTCTGGCCGCTAATAATCTCTACCGTTTGTACGAAGCCACAGCTTTAAACCATTATTACAGTGAGCTGAGTAACCCGAAGGCCAATGTATTTGCGGATGAAGCTGAAGACGCTTTTAAAAGTGATCAGTGGATAGCAGATCACTATCACAAACTGGCTAACGGCAAGTGGAACCATATGATGTCGCAAACTCATATTGGTTATACGAATTGGCAGCAACCTGAAAAAAATATCCTTCCTAAACTGTACCGTGTCGATGCCAAGGCCAAGGCTGTTTCTAAAGGGTATGGAGATAGTGTTTTGTTTGAAGATTGGGCGCCTACACCCTATTCAGGCCAGCCCTTCATCGAAGAGAACGGCTACGTCTCGATCGAGGCCGAGCATTTCGCCCGCAAGGTCGACGGCACCTCTGTTAAATGGACAGTGATTCCGCATTTGGGGCGTGCTTTGTCGTCGGTGATCGCCATGCCTCAGAATACCGCGCCATCTGATCCTAAAAAGGGGATGCGCCTCGAATACGATCTGACCTTGACCAAGGATGCCGATGCGCAATTGCATGTATATTTGTCACCGACGCTGGATACGCGCGGGCGGGGCGGCCTGAAGTTTGGCGTCTCCATCGATGACGGGCCGGTCTTAGTGCAGACATATAATCTGATCCCCGATCAGCCGGACTGGAATAAAGCCGTGTCTGACAATGCCCATGTCGTCAAGCTGCCGCTGAAAGGGCTCAAGGCCGGGACGCACACGCTGAAATTCTGGCGCATCGATGCCAATGTCGTGTTGCAAAAGGTGGTGCTGGATACCGGTGGTTTGAGGCCGTCCTATCTGGGGCCGCCGGAAAGCCCTGTGGCTCCATAATTGTCAGACAATTGTTGCGTTGTGTAGTCGGAAGTGATGCCATGCTTCCGGCTGAACAAGGTTATATCCGGGATCAAGAGCCTAACCATAAGGTCAGCGATGCCAAGCCCAATGCTAACCGATGATCATCCGTTGCGTCAGCCCTTAAGTGATCTGATGCACGAACGTGAAATCCCCGTCACGCGCGCACCCGTGACGCTTCGGTCGTGGGTCTATCTGGTGCCGCCGTCTGATCGCGCCGATGAAACCGCTTGGGTTAATGCGCTCGATGCCGACGGTTCGGGAGCGGCGGAACGCTGGCGGCTGGTGGCGACAGATGACACCGGCGGGGCGATGTGGGAGCGCCACGGCGAGTTTTCGACCTGGCTCAAATTCAGCCACGACACGCCCAAAGCCTATGGCCGTTCCAATCTGGGTTTCGATGCCATTGTCGCGTCCGATTTCGCATGGCTTGAGGGGGCGGCCGGTGAGGTGTTCCGCAGCGTCGAAATCGCGGTCCTGCCCCATGCGCCCAAGCCCGAACATCTGGGTCAATTCATCGGCTTGCAGCAGGCCGTGTGCTGCGATGTCTTCGGCGGGGCGGCCCGTATCTGGAGCGATTTCAGGTTGCACCCGAAAGCGGGCGAACCGGGTGCCGGACGCATCTATGTGCAGGATAAGGGCCTGAAAAACGACGAATTGTCGCGTTTGCTGCAAACCCTTCTGGAGATCGGCAATTACCGCAAACTGGCGCTGTTGGGCTTTCCGGTGGCCCGCGTTTTGTTTGCGTGGTTGCCGGAAGCTGAGGCACGGCTGGCGCGCATTACCGCCGACATGGCCGGTGATCAGCCGTCGCGTGCCGATATTCTGGATCAGCTTCTGGCCCTGTCGGCGGAGGTTGAAACCCGCGTCAATGAGGTGCGCTTCCGGCAAGGGGCGACCGAAGCCTATTACCGCCTGACCATGGACCGGCTCAGTGCCCTGCGCGAACAGCGCGCCCCCGGCTATTCAACCATGCAGGAATTTATCGAACGCCGCCTGACGCCGGCCATGCGTACCTGTGAGGCGGCGTTCCGGCGGCTGGATGACCTGTCGACGCGTATCGCCCGCGCCTCTGACCTGTTGCGCGCCAAGATTAGCATCAGTCTTGACCTGCAAAATCAGGATCTGCTCAAGAGCATGAACCTGAGATCGGCCTTGCAGATCAAGATGCAGGGGCTGGTCGAGGGCTTATCCGTTTTTGCCGTCAGCTATTATATTTTCCATCTGGTCAAATACCTGCTGGAGCCGGTGGTGGGGCATGGCCTGCAGGCGGCGTGGCTGAATGCGGGGATCATTGTGGTCATTCTGGCGCTGGCCTGGGGCTTCATCTATCACAAAAAGAAGGCCATTTCGCACGATGACCTTTGAAATCTGAGCAAGCTGCGTTATGAGCGGCATCTTAAATATTGACGGAGCCCTTTATGACCGACTTGAGCCTGAACGACGCGATCGAGAACATCTATACCTCGCTGATCGCTGACAATGCGGGACTGGAAGAGCATATCGTGGCGTTGAAGGCCGCCATGGCCCGCGAAGGCGTTAAGGAAGCGACCTTTGAACCCGTCCGTCTGGCGCAAAACAACCGTCAAGGCCGTAAGCTGATGCAGGCGTTCTTCAAAAAGCGCGGTGTTACGGTTGTGTTTGCGGCCTAAGCGCATCCCAAAAAGTGTAAGGCGGTTTTTGGAATTAGATGCGCGACAAAAAAGCTATTTTATAGGCTTCTTCGGCACATGGCAGTTGACGACCTTAAGCGGCACGTTACGCATCTCGCACTGCGTTAACGTCAATCGCTTATGGAAGGTCAGGGGGCTGTAAAAGGCAAAACTGACCAGAAATACAGCCAGCATGGCGGCGATGCCGGTGGCCTGCCATTTGACGGCGACTTTGAAGCGCTGAAAGCCGATTTTGACCACCAGCGCCAGGATGAAATAACTTAAACTCAACGCCGGGATATAGTGGTGAATATACATGACCCGCTTGGTGCCGAGGTACATGTGTACGCCCATAAACACTGCATACATGGCCATCAGCGCCATCAGCAGGTTCATATCGCGTGAAAATTCGGGCCCTTTGAGGTAGCGGCTGGTGCCACTTAATCTTCGCATGATCATCACTAATGCCACCCACAGGGCCGCGAACGCCGTCAGCCACTGGGCGACATTGCCGATCATCTGAACGTAGGAGGTAATGCCCTTGCTGGAATCCCAGCGGTAGGTGATCGCCTTGGCCATCAGCGGCCACAGGATAGGCGTGGAGGCGTTGGGCTCGGTCTTCACGATGTGGGTGAAGTCATTGTTCATAAAGCTGTAATAGCCGCGGGTAGCATCCCACACGATCTGCGGCGACAGAGACCGCTCACCGGCCAGATAGTCCTGATAGGACTGCGGCATGTGCTGGCGGTCGAAATTACCGGCAGCGCTTTCAGGGGCCGGATTGTTCGGGTTGATCAGCACATGCAGGGTAAAGACGGCCGCGATCACAGCCACAAAGGTCGTCGCCATCAGCGCAGAGGCTTTGAGTGCGCGCGGAATGTAGGCTTTGAGCGCTGCGCGGTTATCATAAGCATCGCGCAGGATCAGAAAACCGCCAAGCGCTGCAAACACCACCACATTGACTTTGACCATGACCGCAAGGCCGATCAGCGTTCCAAACGCGGCATACCACAGGGCCGGTTTTTTGATGCGCTTTAGGAACAGTTCCAGAAATACCCAGACGGAGGCCATGACGAATACATACTGAAAGCTATCCAGCATGGCGGCTCTGAAATGGACGATATAGGCGTTTTCAAGCACATAGATCAGGCTGAACGCCAGCGCCGTGAGCGCCCGGTTCCACAGGGTGAGCATGATCATGTAAAATATGAACGCGCCGATGACCCCAAACAGGGCTGACATCAGCCGCGCCCCGTAGAAGTTATAGCCGTCTGGTAGCGGGGTTTCTTTCTGGGTTTTCTTGGTCAGGGCCAGTAGATGGGTGTCGATCTTATCGTTCTTACCGGCAATCGCTTCGCCGGCGGCGATCAGCATCAGCCCCAGCGGCGGGTGCGAGGCATACGACGCGACGCCTTCCTGATAACGCTCTGTGGCGGTAACATAATAGACCTCATCCCAGAAGGCTTTATTGGGGTCATTAAGGTTATGTAGAAAGGTCATGCACGCCACTAAGACGATCAACAAACCGCACACATCCCGGCGCGCGCTTTCACCTTTCAGCCACGACAGGGCCGGATGGTCGAATAGCGAGCGGAGTTTGTGGCGCAGATCGGTGAGGGCGGTCATAATCTTCAATGTTGGGCGGACAGTTCAAGGTTTCTTACGGCAATTACCGCCTCTGTCAAAAGGATTGATGACAGGGGGAGCTTGAGCGGAATAATTTTGCTTTGAATGGTTCCGCTCAGCCGCCATTGCGGCGGCGGCCAAGGCGGCGGATGCCGCCGCCCGGCGAGGGCGACTAAAACGCGGCAAAAAATCCTCTGAGGATTGAATTTTTAGGTTGTCTCAGGTCATGTAAAGTCTTAGCTGAAACCCCATATTCCGGGTGACCCCGCCGTTGTTTTACCGAAAGTTTTAATATGTCTGAACTCAACGATCCGCTCTTGTCCCTGACGCCGGATATCACCGTCAGCGCGCGCGAGCTGTTCGGCGTCGATTCGGACATGAAGGTGCCTGCTTTTTCTCACCGTGATGAGCATGTGCCGGAGATCGACCCGACCTATCAGTTCGACCCGCAGACGACGCTGGCCATCTGTGCGGGCTTTGCCTATGACCGCCGGGTGATGGTGCAGGGCTTTCACGGCACCGGTAAATCGACCCACATCGAACAGGTCGCCGCACGGCTCAACTGGCCGATGGTGCGGATCAACCTCGATAGTCATGTGTCACGGATTGACCTGATCGGTAAGGACGCCATTGTCCTGAAAGACGGCCAGCAGGTTACCGAGTTCAAAGAGGGCGTCCTGCCGTGGTCGCTGCAACGGCCGGTGGCGCTGTTGTTCGATGAATATGACGCGGGCCGTCCCGATGTGATGTTCGTTATTCAGCGCGTGCTGGAAGCCCAAGGCCGACTGACCCTGCTGGATCAGAACAAGGTCATTCGGCCAAACCCCTATTTCCGCCTGTTTTCGACCACCAATACCATTGGTCTGGGCGACACGTCGGGGCTTTATCATGGCACCCAGCAGATCAATCAGGGCCAGATGGACCGTTGGTCGATCGTAACCACGCTCAATTACCTGTCGCATGAGGCCGAGGTCGCAATCGTACTGGCCAAGCTGCCGGAGTTTGCGACCCCTGAGCGCCGTCCGCTGATCGAATCCATGGTGCGGGTGGCCGATATGACCCGCTCGGCCTTTGCCAATGGCGATATCTCAACGGTCATGTCGCCGCGGACGGTCATCACCTGGGCGCAAAACACGATCATCTTTGGCAATGACCCGGAAGTGGCCTTCCGCCTGACTTTCCTGAACAAGACCGATGAGCTGGAGCGCCCGACGCTGGCGGAGTTCTATCAGCGCGCGTTTGGTGCGGATGTGAAGGAAAGCGCGCTTAAAGTTAAGGTGATCTAATTCTCTCCTCCCTTGCCTAGCGGGGGAGGGGGACCACGAAGTGGTGGAGGGGGCATGTCAGCGGTGATTGCCCCCTCCGTCTTCGAGACCTGCGGTCTCAAATCCACCTCCCCCGCTTCGCAAGGGAGGAGAAGAGGCGATAATTTCCTGATGGCGCAAAAGCCTACCGTCCTGTCTGATCCGTTCCGCAAAGCGCTGGTGCATTCCACCCGTGCTCTGGCGGAGGATGCTGAGCTTGAGGTCGTGTTCGGCCCCGATGGCCCGCGTCGGGATGGCAACCGCCTGATTTTGCCTAATCCGCCGCGCGATCTGGCCCCAAGGGCGGCCGCACAAGTGCGCGGTGTCGCTGACCGTATGGCGCTGAAAATCGCCCACCACGATGAGCCGGTCCATGCCCGCGCTCGTCCATTGGATGAGCGTTCCGGTGAGGTGTTTGATGCACTGGAGCAGGCGCGGCTCGAAGCACTGGGTGCGCGCGCTATGGGCGGGGTGCGGCTTAATCTGCGGGCGGCGTTAGAGGGCGATCTTGAAAAAAGCGGCCTGACGCGCAAGGAAGAAAAGTCCGAGCTTAATCTGGCCGATGTCATGGGCCTGATCGCGCGTGAGGCTGTGACGGGCGATCCGGTGCCTGCGTCCGCTCAGCGGGTGGTCAATCTTTTCCGCGACGAGCTGGAGGCCAAGCTCGGCGACCGGTTGGGGGAACTGACTGAGGTTTTGGGAGATCAGAAAGCCTTTACCCAAAAGGCCCGCGATATCCTTAAGGCGCTGGATCTGGTTGATGACAGTCAGGACGCTCAGGACGAAAAGAACGACGACGGCCAGGAGGAAGAGGGGCCGGACAGTCAGGACGATTCCGCCGAAAACGAACCCGAAGCCGATACCGAGGACGATGATCAGGCCAAGCCCGATCAGGACGATCAGGATGCCGCCGGACAGGAACAGGCCGCCGAGGGGCAGGACGATTACACCCAGATGGACGGCGATCCGCAGTCCATGTCGGAAACCTCATCCGATCAGGAGGTTGATGGCGAGGCGGGCGAGGCGCACGAAGGGCAGGGGCCGAACACCGACGCCCCTATCGTCAAAGACTATGATGTCTATACCCGCGAATATGATGAGATTATTGCCGCCGAAGACCTGTGTGACGCCGAAGAGTTAGAGCGTCTGCGCGGGTTCCTGAACCAGCAACTGGCCAATCTTTCCAATGTGGTCTCGCGTCTGGCTAACCGCTTACAGCGGCGTCTGCTGGCCCAACAGAGCCGGTCATGGAGTTTTGACCTCGAAGAAGGGGTGCTGGATGCCTCGCGCTTGACGCGGGTGATTATCGACCCGTCGGCGCCGTTGTCGTTCAAGCAGGAAAAAGACACCGAGTTCCGCGATACGGTGGTCACGCTTCTGCTCGATAATTCCGGCTCGATGCGCGGGCGGCCGATCATGGTCGCCGCGGTCTGCGCCGATGTGCTGGCGCGCACGCTGGAGCGCTGCGGCGTCAAGGTCGAGATTTTGGGCTTTACCACCAAGACCTGGAAGGGTGGGCAGTCACGCGAAAAATGGGTGCGTGAGGGCAAGCCGGCGCAACCGGGGCGGCTGAATGACCTGCGCCACATCATCTATAAGGCGGCGGATAATCCGTGGCGGCGGTCCCATAAGAACCTCGGCCTGATGATGCGTGAAGGGTTATTGAAGGAAAACATCGACGGCGAGGCCCTGCAATGGGCGTACACGCGTCTGCTGGCCCGGCCGGAGCAGCGCAAGATTTTGATGGTGATATCCGACGGCGCGCCGGTCGATGACTCGACCTTAAGCGTCAATAACGGCCATTATCTTGAGAATCACTTACGCAAAATGATTGCCGATATTGAAACCTCCGGGCGGGTTGAGCTGGCCGCCATTGGGATCGGCCATGATGTCACACGCTATTATAAACGCGCCCTGACCCTGATTGACGTTGAGCATCTGGGTGGCGCCCTGGTTGAAAAGCTGGCAGAGTTGTTTGAGGAAAAAACAAAATCTGCAGGGAAGACGCGCTGATCTTTAGCCATCGATGCTAGAGCGTATTTCGTTCACATTGAATCGAAATGCGCTCTAGCCTTTTGTTTTGACGCATTTTTTAAGCGAAAAAACGGTATCCACTTTTTCGCAAAATGCTCTAGAATCGATTTTGGGGACGTGTCATGCGTTTAAGCCTGGTGTTTGTGTCGGCCTTTGTGTGTCTGGCGGCCTACGCGTCTCTGGCCAAGCCGGTGAAGGGGCTGCTGAACCCTAAGCCCCAGCCCTATGATACGCCGCAACGCTTTGTCGATATCGAGCGCCTGCCGACTGACGGCGCTGCAGGTAATGCCGTAACCTATGCTGTCGGCTATAAGTTGAGGCCGATCGGCACGGACCTGTTTATCGGACTGTCTGACCTTAAGGCAACCCAAGGGCCGGACGGCCTGAGCGTCGAGGCCGTGTCGGATGCGGGTAGTTTTGCGACCTTTACCATCCCTGCGAACAATGAGCGGCGCGGTCCCCTGACGTTTGAGCTATTGCGCGGCACGGACGGGCAGGTGCTGGGCAATAAGGTGCTGGCCGATGCCGAAGCCTTGGCGGTCGATGAGCGCACCGGCGATCACTACATTGCCTTTGAGGGCGAGCCGCGCGTTATGTTGTACAGGGCGGACGGCTTCCGAGGGGCTGCTGAGCGCTTGCCATTGCAAAACCTGCCGTCACTGCCCGATAATGAAGGCCTTGAGGCCATGACCCTGCTGATGGGCGAGCACGGGGCGGCGTCCCTCCTGCTTGGGGCCGAATCGGGTGGTTTCTGGCTGTGTCCGTTGTCGACCTTTAACTGCGCCGCGATTCGCGGGCCTAAGACGCCGGGGTTTGGCTATGCCTTGGTGTCGCTGAGCGCGCTGCCGGATCGGCCGGATGATATTCTGGCGCTGTACCGGTTTTATACGCCGTGGACCGGGCCGCGCACTAAACTCACGCATTTGCGCTTAGAGGCGGGGCGTCTAGTGTCGAAGGCAGAGCTTCTGACGATTGCTCCGCCCATGCCCTATGCCAATTATGAAGGCGTGTCAGCCATCCGCACTGATGGCGGCTACAGGCTCTACATCATCAGTGATCCGATCGAAGAGGATGAGGAATATACCCTTCTGCTGGGTTTCGACTGGGCCTTTAAAGGGTAGACGCGCATGCAAAAAACCCCCGAAGCATAAAGCTTCGGGGGTTTTTAAACAGGTCGTACGCAGCGATTAAGCGGCGACGGTTTCCGCCAGCTTTGCCTTGATCTGCTTCTTCAGGCGACGCGCGCGCAAAGAAAGTTCAGCATCGTCAGCCTTGATGAGGAAGACGTCCAGACCACCACGGAAGTCCAGCGTGCGCAGAGCGGCGTTGGAAATCTTCAGGCGGAACGATTGGTTCAGGGCTTCGGATTGAAGCGAAGTCTGACGCAGCGACGGCAGGAAGCGGCGCTTGGTTTTGATGTTAGAGTGGCTCACCGAGTGGCCAACCATAGGGCCTACACCCGTGAGTTCGCAGCGACGCGACATAGGATTCACCTTCGTCGAAAATAATGTTAGGCGCGACGGGAGACGTGTCCCTCACGCAAGAGGTGCGGTGTATAGGCAAAGCCCGCCGTCTGGTCAAGTGAAAATAGCGATTTTTACACGACGACCAAGGCTCAAATAGCTTTCCGTCGCCGGACAAAAAAAGAGTCCGCTCAAATGGAGCGAACCCGAAAATCCGAAGACTAATAAAATCGTTTTGGAAGGGCAGACCGCCTGCAGGGGAAGCGGCGGCCTGACTCCAAGGGGATTAGATATCGAAGAGTGACGTTCGGTATCTGAGGGCAGCTATAGCACAGCTTTGCGGCAATGCAATAATGTTTTTTATGAAACTAAATAAATATCAATTGATACTAATTTTAGCGTTTCGAGTTAAAGGCAGGCACGAAAAAAGCCTTCCGGGTTACCGGAAGGCTTTAGATTGAACGGCATCAGGCCAGTGCGGCTTACGCGGCGACCTTATGCAGAGACTTGTTCAGTATGGCGACGGCGGCGTCGCGGTCGATTTGTTCGATGGCGGCCACTTCACGGGCCATGCGATCCAGAGCCGATTCGTAAAGCTGACGCTCGGAATAGGACTGCTCTGGCTGGTTGCCAGAGCGATAAAGGTCGCGAACGACTTCAGCGATGGACACCAGATCGCCGGAATTGATCTTGGCTTCATATTCCTGTGCGCGACGCGACCACATGGTGCGCTTGATACGGGCGCGGCCTTTGAGCGTGGTCAGGGCCTGAGACATGACGGCTTCAGCGGCCAGATGGCGCAGACCGGCGGTCTTGGCCTTCTTGGTCGGGACGCGCAGGGTCATTTTTTCGTGGTCGAAGGTGACGACATAGACTTCGAGTGTCATGCCAGCGACTTCCTGAACCTCGACAGCGGAGATCTGGCCCACGCCATGGGCGGGGTATACGACCTTATCACCTACGTTGTAATCGGAGTTTGCAGCGGCGTACGACATTGCGGTCCTTTCGTTAAGGCAAGGTGGGGATCGGGGTTGTCTTTGAGGTATCAGCCATGCAACTCAGGGCGCAGACGGCGCTGAGGGCAATTGAGGCACAAAAAAACCGATGCCTGCAAACCGTTTGGGGTTTAAAGACATGCGGATATGTGCCAATTCCTGACTAAGACAAGCCTGTCATCCGACCTTTGTCGATGATGCGTCCTTAAAAGGATTTAAGAGGCGCGGGGAGTGAAGAAACGGTATCAGGCGAGCGCTGATGAGCGCGCAGCCGACATAACAGACACGTATCTATCACAAAAATGCGCAAAAATAAAGCGTTGCCGGGAAGATTTATTAACAGGGGCTAAGATTCTTAGGGAATTCTTAGCCCTATTTTTGCCTCATTTGGCGCTGCCGCCTACTTACCGTCGCCGGGTTTTTCGGAGAAATACTTCTCGAACTTGCCCTCTTCGCGCTCAAAGTCTTCGCGATCGGCAGGCGGGGTGCCCTTTACCGAAATATTCGGCCAGGTGCGCGAATATTTCGAGTTGACCTCCAGCCACTTGCCGTCGGGCTCATCCTCGGTGTCGGCCTTGATGGCATCGACCGGGCATTCAGGTTCACAGACGCCGCAGTCAATGCATTCATCCGGATTGATGACGAGGAAGTTTTCACCTTCGTAGAAGCAGTCCACCGGGCACACTTCCACGCAGTCCATGAACTTGCACTTTACGCAGGGGTCAGTGACGATATAGGTCATCGAACGCTTTTAGCCTCATCAAGAATACGCAGTCATCTGAATAGGCGTCGTCTTGGCTTTTTTGAGCCGCAACTGTCAAGGCAGAATTGGGAGGGTGTGGGTTTAATTTTGCTAACGCGGCTGGCTTTTGTGCGAATGCAAAACAAGTGCATTAGTTTGCATCCGAGGGCGCGTTGACACGGTATAACAGTTGCGCCTCACTGGCCGGGCCGCGGCGCTCGCCCATATCCACTACGGTGATATCTATCAGCCGCGCCCCCAAAGCGAACACAAGCCTGTCGTTAGGCTTCACAAAGGCCCCGGCCTTATCCACGCGTTGGGTGTGATTAAGGCGGGTCAGGCGAAGGTGGCCGGTTTCACAAAATTTGGCGCTCAGCGACCGTGTTTTGAAGAACCGCGCCCGCCACAGCCAGACATCGATGCGGCAGGTTTGCGGGAGATCGGTGGACATTAAAACCTTTCCAAAGGGCTAAAAGGCATCATCTTCCCGTCGCGCGAAATGTCAATTCACAAGGCCGCGCGTTAGCCCTTCTGCCGTAGCACCGCAAACGGCGAGTAGGGATTAATATATTCCGGCTCAGGCGTTTTTTTGCGGGTGCTACGGGAGGGCTCGGCCTTAAGCCGCCAGCCGGTGCGGGTGTCACCTTCGGCCACATCGCGGGTGTCGGTTTTGGCATAGCCGAGTGAGGCCATCAGTTTATCGCGCTGACGAGGGTTGCCGGGAATGGCGGCCATATCCTGATCGCGGATAAAGGCAGCCCCTTTGATCCGCACGGCCTTGTCCATCGCCTTATCGGCGGCGTCCAGAACCTTAAGCGGCACCACGCCATAACCGGGCAGGTCGATCTGACCTTTAAGGCTTAAGGCGCGGGCGGGGTGGTCGCCTTTGGTCGCGGCCTTGCCAAAGGCCTGCAACAGTCGGCGGGCATTCGGTTTACTCAGATCCGGCAGGCTATAGACAAAGCGGTTGGCGGCGATATGCAGGGCGCGTAAGGTCACCTTGTCTTCCGGCGACAGCTTGGTATCGTTGCCACGCAGCAGCACGCCACCGTTTTCATAAAGCTGATAGGCGATGGCGCGGACCTGGGCGGCGACGGCCTCATCCTTTGAGGCGTCCAGCAGAGCTTTCAGGGCTTTCAGATCCTTGAGCGCGGTCTGGCGCACATAGTCGTTCAGCCGGCGTACCGCAATCTCGGTCAGGTGGGTCTGATCAAAGCTTTGCAGCAGGCTGACGCGCGGTGAAAACCAGTCGGAGGGCTCAAGCCGGGCCACCGGCTGGTGCTTCCAGGTAATCACACCACTGTCTTTCAGGCGCAGTTCGTTCGATTTAGCATGGGCCAGTTGTTTCAACCGCTCATTAAGCAATGGGCGAATAGCGCGGTGGGCGGCCTGACGCAGGGTCTTATCTTCGATCAGGCTCTCGCCCGACGTGACGGTAAACTCCAGCCCGCGCAGGGTGCCGACCAGTTGCCCTTCAAGGCGCACCTCACCCTCCGGCGTGACTTCGGGTTTGAGGTCATCATCCGTATTGAGCACCTTCAGCAGGGCCGAGGTGCGCGCATCGACAAAGCGCTTCATCAGCCCTTCGTGCAGTTTGTCCGACAGCCGTTCTTCAAGGTCACGGGTGCGGTCGCGCCACAGCTCAATATGTTTCAACCAGTTAGGCCGGTTGGCGATGTAGGACAGGGTGCGTACCCCCGCCAGCCGCCCAGCCAGTGTGTCAATATCGCCGTCCAGCCGGTCGAGATAGCCCAGTTGTTCCTCAAACCAGTCTTCCGGCACGAAACCATCGGGGCTCATCCGCGACCAGAACAGGAATTCGACGGTTTTTAAGTGCTCATCCAGACTGACTTTACGAAAATCCGGCAACTGGCAGACATCCCACAGGGTGCGCAATGACACGGGGTTGCGGACCTTGAACGCGATATCGTCAATCTGCACCAGATGGCGCAGCGCCTTTTCATCGAGCGCTTCCTTAGCCAGCATCAGGGACGGTGAGGGCGTTGGCCGCGTCAGACTGCGCAGCAGGGTCTCGATACTGCTGAAATCAAGATCGCGGTTGCGCCACTGGGCGGCCATCAGGCTGTCGAAGCGGTGGTTTTCAATCGCGGCCACCAGGTCTTCGTCCATGTCGTCGCAGTCGCCGGTGACGCCAAAGGTGCCGGTATTGGTAAAGCGACCGGCGCGCCCGGCGATCTGACCGGCTTCCTGGGCAAACAGGTGGCGGGTGCGCTTACCGTCAAACTTGGTCAGGCCAGAGAACGCGACATGGTCGATGTCCATGTTCAGCCCCATGCCGATGGCGTCGGTCGCCACCAGAAAATCGACCTGACCGGACTGGAACAACGCCACCTGCGCGTTGCGGGTCTTGGGCGACAACGACCCCATCACGACCGCCGCCCCGCCGCGCTGACGCCGGATCAGTTCGGCGATGGCATAGACTTTCTCGGTCGAAAAGGCGACAATGGCGGTGCGCTTGGGCAGGCGGGTCAGCTTGCGCGGGCCGGTATAGGTCAACTGCGACAGGCGCTCCCGGAACATGATTTCGCCGTCGGGGAACAGGTTGCGGAACAAAGGTGCGATGGTCTTGGCGCCCATAAACAGCGTCTCATAGCGCCCGCGGGCGTTCAGCAGACGGTCGGTAAAGACATGGCCGCGTTCGGTATCACCACAAAGCTGGATTTCATCGACTGCCAGAAAATCGACCTTGCGCTCCAGCGGCATGGCCTCAACTGTGCAGATGAACCAGGACGGCAATTTAGGGATGATTTTTTCTTCGCCGGTTATCAGGGCGACGGCATGAGCGCCTTTTTCCTTGACTACCCGGTCATAAACTTCGCGCGCCAGCAGCCGCAGCGGCAGGCCGATCATGCCGGTCGCGTGGCCCATCATCCGCTCTAAGGCATAGTGGGTCTTGCCGGTATTGGTCGGGCCAAGTACAGCCACCAGCCGGCCATCGTACGGCTTATGGGCGGAAAAGGCAGGGGCGGGGGACAGAGTATCGGGCACGATAGGGATGTAGTGCCGTTATGTGGCTTTGCAAAGACGAAAGTGCGCTAAAACGAGTGCAAGCGTAAGATTAATGAGGCGTTATCAGGGTGCGGAACAGCATGGAAACGAATCATGACCGAATCAGTGACATTCATAGATGCCTGATTTGTTCTATACTAAATATGGTGGCTCAAAATGCCATTAACCATAAATGATGAAGTTTCTTTTGGGCTGAGTCTCTGCTTAAGTCCAGAGGTGCCGCTCACAGATTTTTGACGGGGCGGGGCTTGGCGGGCTTCTCAAAGCCTTAATGCCTGTGCTAAGCCCACCTTAAGTGGCTCCGTAGCTCAGTCGGATAGAGCAAGGCTTTCCTAAAGCAGAGGTCGGGGGTTCGAATCCCTCCGGAGTCGCCAACTATCCTGTTTAGGGTAATTTATTTCTGTTGGCTGTGCGGTAAGCTTTATGACAGCGCTGGCAGGAGAATAAAGTAAAGTGAACGGAGAGCCATTGTATTCGCATTCTCAATTTAAATATTCAAATAATTAAATGTGTTAATTTTTATATGTAAAAATATTTTTATAATATAAAGGAAAGCATGAAAAATTGTGTGGTTTTAAGGCCATAAAGCGGCTTTTTAACCGATCAAATGTCCCTATTGTCATATTTTAGGCCTTGCCAAGTTTAAAAAGATAACGGTACCATCCCGCTCATGTCCGGTTTGATGCGTTGTTCATGAGAATGACACCGGTATCAAAACAAATAGCCGGGCCAAAAAAATATAAAACGGCAACGGGCTGCTAATTCAAAGCAGTTCAAACAGGGATGAGACATAATGAATTACTTAAAAACCAACGGGCGAAGTGTGTCTAATGCTTTGCGTTGCAGTATTTCGATTGCGGCCATGATGACTATGGCGGCGGCATCGGGGGCTTTTGCTCAGGACGCGACTGAGGCTGATGCCGCAAATGATGTCGAAACGGTCGTGGTCACCGGCTATCGCGCATCGTTGCAGAGCGCGCTGAACGTCAAGCGTAAAGCCGATGTCATGCTGGATGCCATCAATGCCGAAGACATTGCTGACTTCCCTGATGCCAACCTGGCCGAATCGTTGCAGCGCATCCCCGGTATTTCGATCGACCGTGACAACGGCGAAGGCCGGTCCATCTCGGTGCGGGGCTTAGGCGGCGACTTTACCCGCGTCCGCATCAACAACCTTGAGGCTCTGTCGACCGGTGGCGCCAATGACGCGGGCTCCAGCCCCAACCGTTCGCGCTCTTTTGACTTCAACACCTTTGCGTCGGAACTGTTTAACTCGCTGAAGGTGCGCAAGACCGCCTCGGCCGAAACCGACGAAGGCTCATTGGGGGCCACAGTTGACCTGCAAACCGGCCGTCCGTTCGACTATAAGGACGATCAACTCGCCTTCTCGCTGCAGGACGCATTTTACCAGAACGGCGAAACCCACAATCCGCGTGTCACCGGGCTGGTGTCCAAGCGCTGGGCCGATGGCCGTCTGGGTTTTCTGGCGTCTGTAGCCTATTCAGAGCGCACGGCGGAGAACGATCAGTACCGTCGCGGGGCGGGTCAGTCGGATTATCTGTACCGCAACTCGACCTGGGCGACGAACGAAATGCCGATGCGTGCGGGCTTCTCGGCACCCGCGGGCACGGTCTTCCCGGCAACAGTGCTGACCGCAGGGGGGCTTTGCCCCGGCACCACGACGCCCGTGCGTCCGGTGGGTTATACCTGTCCTTTGCCGATCACCAACACCAATTACTATAATGCGGTGACCGGCTCTGATCCGGCCGCATACGCGTTGCTTCACCCGGCCGATGCTCAGGGGAATATGAACGCATCGCAAGTGCGTATCCCGGCGCTGGGTTCGATCGAGCAGCAGGATCTGTATCAGGAACGTCTGGGCATCACCACGGCCTTCCAGATGCAGATCACCCCTAAGACTCGCCTGACGGTCGACGGGCTTTATTCTAAGTTCAAGAACGAAAGCACCATCTATCAGGTGTCGTCGGTCGGCCTGAACCGCGACAACACCAATGCCGGTTATGCTATCTCCGCCAATACGGCGGTTAATACGACGGCGGCGCGCAACACCCGTCGCGGCCTCTATCCCGGTACCTGTACGTCACGTGCTGAAACGGCACTTCAGTCGGGCATTGATTGTGGTGAAAGCTATTACGGCGGGGCTTTGGTGCCAGGCTATAACTATAGCTACAACCCAAAAAACCTAGACCCCTACGATTACTACAACGTCGCAACCTCTCCGGGTTACATAGCGTCTGCCGACGGCCTTGGCTTCCGTAATCAGTTGATCGGGCGTCAGGGCGTGGATGTGCTGGCGGCCAATGTCGAAGACGGCGTGGCGGACTATCTGCAACTGCGCAATGTTGACTGGCGCTCGGCGGCGGATCAGAACTTCTACACGACTGAGTTCAAGCAACTGTCGTTCAACCTGACCCATGAATTTACCGACCGCTTCCGGGGTGATTTCACCTATGGCCGCTCACGTTCGGAAAACAAGAATCAGGGTCTTCTGGTTGAGTTCAACCGCATGGATGCCCCGGAAACCTTCACGTTTGACGAGCGTGGCGATGGGGCTATGCCAGTCTTCGATATTGGCTTTGATACGGCCAACCCGGCCAACTGGGGCATCGTCAAGGGCTTTTCCGGCATGCGCCACTATCAGCGCTTTGTCACCAATGACTACGAAAGCCTGCGGGCAGACTTTGCCTTTGACTTTGACGATCATCTGACGTTCAAGTTCGGGGCTATCGGCCGGACTTTTGGCTTTAAGACCAATCTGACGGAGCGTGAAAACGATCTGCTGAACCCGACCGAAAAAGAGGCCGGTGTCTCGGTTGCGTCTTTGGGCCGGGTCATCGAATTCGGTCAGGGGCTAGATCTGCCGGCGGGCACGTCGACCAGCTTCTTCGCCCCCAGCATCAAAGCCTTTGATTCCGTATTTGGCTTTACCTGTGAATGTATCAACGAATACGGCGACTGGCGCATCCATGGTAAGCGTAACGGCGGCCGTGAAAACTTCCGCGTCGATGAAAAGACCCAGGGTTTCTATGGGCAGTTGAACTTTGATTACGATGTCTTCGGTCGTAACATGTTCGGGAACATCGGCGTGCGTCAGGTCGAAACCAACCTGACATCCTATGGGGCAACCTCAGCGGGCCGGCCGATTACCGGTGAGAACAGCTACACCGACACCCTGCCATCGTTCAACCTGGCGTGGGAAGTCATGAATGACTTCTATCTGCGCTTTGGGGCGTCGAAGGTGATGGCGCGTCCGCTGCTGGGCAACCTGTCACCCTCGATCACCGCGATTTCCATTCCTGGGACTTCCGGGACGACAACGGGGGCGACGCTTACGATTGGCAACCCGAAACTGTCGCCATTCCGGGCCAATACTTACGATTTCAGCGCGGAATGGTACTTTGCTAAGGGTGGGCTGCTGTCGTTTGCCTACTTCAAGAAGGACATTGGCTCTTATCCGCAGACCATTCTGTTCTCGGCACCGCTTAACACCTTCCTTGATGCTGAGGGCATAGACGCCTTGAAGCAGCAGTTTAACACCGGCAGCGTCGCCGACAATGCCCGTCTGGCCTATATTGACGGCAATTATGAAGCTACTGCCCGTCAGTTCCGTGATGCACCGGGCGGCACGCTCAAGGGCTGGGAATTCAGCTACCAGCAGGACTTCACCTTCCTGCCCTGGTACTTCAAGAACACCGGCATTCAGTTCAATGCGACCCATATCGACTCTGAGTTGACCTATATCCTTGATCCGGGCACGGCAACCGTTGCGCCGACCTATGGCAAGGGCCCTTGGCTGGGGGCATCGCCTGACGCCATGAACCTGACCTTGTACTACGAAACCGAAAAGTTCAGCGCCCGTATCTCCGGCTCTCAGCGCGAAGGCTATTACACCACCTATCCGCTGGCGTCGGGCTCCTGCTCGCCGGGTCTGAATGCGGACGGAACACCGTGTAACTCACCACTGATCAACGACTTTGCGGGCAGCCTTGATACCCTCAATGTCGATTTCTCGATGAGCTATAAGCCGTCTAAGGGCGTTTCGATCACCTTGGAAGGGTTGAACATCACCGATGAGACCACGAACCGCTATGCCTATGGCACGACCTCACAATCGGTCGTCAGCCAGTACGGTTCGACCGGCCCGACCTACACCCTGGGCGTGCGTTTCAAGTACTAAGCCTTCGGCCTGGCACGGCGAAAGCTGTGCCGGGCGTAAGTTTCTTCCCATGCGAAGGCCTGCCCGGCCTTTGCTATTCGAAACCAGCTCCCCGTTGTTGCCTCATTTGAGTTTGACACAAGCTGGCTGACTGAGCGGATGTCCTGAAACCCTTTGTTCAGGGTGTCCGCTTTTTTTTAGTTTTTATGTCCGTACGGAGCGTTCACTATGGCAGGCATTACCCGGCGAACCGGCCTTAAGTTTTCCGCTGTGCTTGCGGGTATGACCGCCATTCCCGCCCATGTGCTGGCCCAATCCGACCCGGCGTCCCATAAACCTCGCCAGCCCTCGCTACCGGGTGATCTGACCCTGTGGTACAAGGCGCCTGCGACCGAATGGACGGAGGCCCTGCCGTTGGGCAATGGCCGGTTGGGGGCTATGGTGTTTGGCGGTGTGGCGCGTGAGCGGCTGCAGCTTAATGAGGACACCCTCTATGCCGGCGCGCCCTATCAGCCGGCGAATCCGGATGCCTTGACGGCCCTGCCGGAGGTGCGCAAGCTGATCTTTGACGGCCAGTATCTTGAGGCGCAGGCCCTGATTCAGGCCAAGATGATGGCCAATCCGATCCGTCAGGTGTCGTACCAGACGATCGGTGAACTGATCCTGACCTTTGGCCCGTCGTCGAACGCCAGCGGTTATCGACGCGCCCTTGACCTGACGCGGGCGGTATCGACTGTCACCTATCGTCAGAACGATGTGACCTATACCCGCGAAGCCTTTATCTCCCCCGTTGATCAGGTTCTGGTGGTGCGCCTGACCGCCGATAAACCGGGCAGTATTTCGTTCCAGCTTGGGTTTGAGACGCCGATGGCGGCGGCGGTAGCCGTTGAAGGGCCACAGGACATTGTTCTCACCGGGCGCAACAGCCCCCATAACGGCAAGGATGGCGCGCTCAGATATGAAAACCGAGTGGGCGTGGTGGCCAAGGGTGGTCAGCAGACTACGGGCGTCGATGAATTGATCGTCTCGAAGGCTGATGAGGTCATCATCTATTCGGCCGCAGCCACCAACTATAAAACCTACCGCGATGTGTCGGGCGATCCGACCGCGATCACCAAAGCCCAGATCGCGGCGGCAGTGGCGCGGCCATATGCGCAGGTTCTGGCCGATCATATCGCCGAGCACCAGCGCTTGTTCAACCGTGTCTCGGTCGATTTCGGACGCACGGAATTTGCCGATCAGCCGACCAATGAACGCATCGCCAAATCGCAAACTCAGGACGATCCGGCACTGGCGGCGCTTTATTTCCAGTACGGGCGCTATCTGCTGATCGGCTGTTCGCGTCCCGGCACGCAACCGGCAAACTTGCAAGGGCTGTGGAACGAAAAAACCTCAGCGCCGTGGGGTGGCAAATACACTATCAATATCAATACCGAGATGAACTACTGGCCCGCAGAGCCGACGGCACTGCCGGAACTGGTTGATCCGCTGATTGCTATGGTCAAAGATATTTCGGTCACCGGAGCCGAGACCGCCAAAATCATGTACGGCGCGCGCGGTTGGGTGACGCACCACAATACCGACCTGTGGCGCGCGACGGCGCCCATCGATGCGGCCTTTTACGGGACGTGGCTGACGGGCGGAGCGTGGCTGTGTTTGCACCTGTGGGATCGCTATGATTACGGGCGCGATAAGGCATACCTGAAACAGATCTATCCGATCCTGAAAGGGGCATCGCTGTTCTTTGTCGATACGCTGGTGAAAGATCCCGCCAGCGGCTACATGGTTACAGCCCCGTCAATCTCGCCGGAAAATCGCCATAAGTTCGGCACCTCGATCTGTGCCGGGCCGACCATGGACATGCAGATCATCCGCGACCTGTTCGACAATACCATCAGGGCCGCTGAAATCCTGAAAACCGATGCGGGCTTACGCAGGGAGATCAAGACCCTGCGCGGTCAACTGGTGCCCAATCAGATCGGTAAGGCCGGTCAGCTTCAGGAATGGAAAGACGACTGGGATATGGACGCCTATGACATGCACCATCGTCATGTTTCGCATCTTTATGGGCTCTATCCGTCGACCCAGATCACCCCGCGCGGCACGCCCGAACTGGCGGCGGCGGCGAAAAAATCCCTCGATCTGCGCGGCGATATGTCGACCGGTTGGGCGATTGGCTGGCGCATCAATCTGTGGGCGCGGCTGGGCGAGGGGGAGCGCACCCATAGCATCCTGAAACTGCTGCTGGGGCCGGAGCGCACCTATCCCAACATGTTCGATGCCCATCCGCCGTTCCAGATCGACGGCAATTTCGGCGGCACCGCCGGCATGGTCGAGATGCTGATGCAGTCCTATAACAATGAGATTATCCTCCTGCCCGCACTGCCCTCGGCCTGGCCGACCGGCAGCGTGAAGGGCCTGCAGGCGCGGGCGGGCTACGGCGTCGACCTGAGCTGGAAAGACGGCAAGCCGGAACGGGTGACCCTGACCAGCCGTCTGGGTGCGGCCACCCATCTGGTGTTTGGTGATCAGGTGATTGAGGTCAAATTGCGCGCCGGTCAAAACGCGTCCTACGCCTTTGACGGCATGAAGTTGGTGTCGGCATGATCCACCGGCGCGGTCTTTTGGCAGGGGCGATAAGCCTGACCGTGGCGGGATCTGTGGTGGCGGCGTCACCGTCGCTCTATACGGCGACGCGCGGTGGCGCGGGCGGGCGCGTGCTTCGCGTCACCAATCTCAATCCATCGGGTGAAGGCTCGCTCAAAGCCGCCCTTGAGGCCACCGGCCCGCGCGTGATCGAATTTGCGGTTGGCGGTGTGATCGACCTTGATAAGGCCTCGCTCGATATCCGTGAGCCATTTGTGACCGTGGCGGGCGAAACGGCCCCTGATCCCGGCATTACCCTGATCAAGGGTGGCGTGCGCGTGGCGACCCATGATGTCATTATCCGCCATATGGCCGTGCGACCGGGTACGGCGGGTATGGCCAAGGGCAGTGGGTTTGAGCCGGATGGATTATCCATCGTCGGCGGGCATGATGTCATCATCGACCATTGCAGCTTTACCTGGGCGGTCGATGAAGCCCTGTCGGCATCAGGGCCGCGCTTTGAGGGGGCGGGGGTTGAGGACTGGCGGCGCAACACGTCGCACCGCATTACCTTCCGCCATAATCTGATCGCCGAATCCCTGCACGATGCCAGCCACTCAAAAGGCCCGCATTCGATGGGCTCGCTGGTGCACGATAATGTGACCGGCGTGCTGATTTACGCCAATCTCTATGCCCATAATAATGAGCGCCATCCGCTAGTTAAGGGCGGTGGGCAATGTGCGGTCATCAATAATGTCTTCGTCAATCCGGGCCATACCTGCGCCCAGTATACGCTGGTCGAGGATCAGTGGGCGTGGCGGACGCGTGAGGCCGGTGGCATGATCTTACGCGGTAATGTCATGCGCGGCGGTGCTGATACGCGCGCAGGCTTGGCCATGCTGACCTTTGGCGGGGCAGGGGATTTGCACCTGCATGCGGCGGATAATATCGCAAGCTTTGCCGATGGCAGTCAGGCCCCCATTATTGGCTATTATCAGGCTCGCCCCGACGGACATGACACCGGGGCTGCGTATCACCCCAAAGCCTTCATCCGCTCGGTGCCAAAGGAGATGTTCTGGCCGCAGGGGCTTAACGCCCATCCGGCCACGGCCGTCGAAGACTTCGTCTATAAGACCTGCGGTGCGCGGCCTGATCGCCGCGATGCCATCGATGCCCGTATTGTAGCCCAAGCCAGAGCCGGTACGGGTCGGATTATCCATTCAGAACAAGAGGTCGGGGGTTACCCGGCCCGACACACCTAAAATGAAATAAGGGAACCGGAAATGTCAGACACCAGCAGGCGTAATGCCCTGAAATCGTTCAGCCTTGGCGCACTTTTATTTGGCGCGCCCAAGGTCGCCCAAGCCCAGACACAGGCGCAGACGGACGAATTGCAACACCTCACCGGCAAAAGATCACCGTGGGCCAAGGGCGTCGAGGGGCAGCGTAAGGCCGACCTCGGCAATGGCACCTTCCTCAATCCGATCATGGCCGGTGACCATCCCGATCCGTCGATCCTGAAGGACGGCCCAAAAGACGACCCTGACTATTACATGACGTTTTCGACCTTTGATGCCTATCCGGGTTTGGTGATCTGGCACTCAAAGGATCTGGTCAACTGGCGGCCGGTGACGGCGACCCTGACGAAGAACATCGGCTCGGTCTGGGCAACGGAACTGATCAAGCACAAGGGCCGGTATTTCCTCTATATCCCGACCAAAAAGACCACAGCCCCCGACAGTAAAACCACCTCGTGGGTGATCTGGGCCGACAAAATCGAAGGGCCGTGGTCCGACCCGATCGACCTTGACCTGCCCGGCCATATCGACCCCGGTCATGCGGTCGGCGAAGACGGCTCGCGCTGGCTGTTCCTATCGGGCGGCGACCGCGTGCGCCTGTCGGATGATGGCTTAAGCCGTGTCGGTGCGCCGGAAAATGTCTATAAGCCGTGGCGCTATCCGTCGGACTGGATCGTTGAGGGGTTCGCTCCTGAAGGCCCGAAAATCACCCGGCATGGTGACTATTTCTACCTAATCACCGCTGTGGGTGGCACGGCAGGCCCGCCGACCGGCCATATGGTCATCGCCGCCCGTTCAAAGTCGATCAACGGCCCGTGGGAAGACCATCCGCGCAATCCGCTGGTGCGCACCGTCAGTGACTCGGAAAAGTGGTGGTCGCGCGGCCACGCCACCTTAGTTGAGGGGCCAGCCGGCGATTGGTGGAGCGTTTATCACGGCTATGAAAACGGCTTCTGGACGCTGGGGCGGCAAACGCTTCTGGCGCCGATCACCTGGACCAAGGACGGCTGGTTCGACTATGGCGGCGGCGATCTGTCAAAGCCGATCCCGAAGCCCAAAGGCGGCAAACCGCATGGCTTTACACCCGCCCACGGCATTGCCCGCTCGGATGATTTCTCAACCGACAAGTACGGCGTCCAGTGGAACTTTTTCAACCCGCCCGCCGGTGAGCGCGACCGTATACGTCTGGAGGGGGGCGTCCTGCACCTTAAAGCTGCCGGTGAGGCCCCAAGCTCAGGCGCGCCGCTGATCACTATTGTCGGCGATCCGGCCTATGAGATCGAATGTGAGATCGAAATCGATGACGGTGCGCGGGCGGGCCTGATCCTGTTTTACGACACCAAACTCTATTGCGGCCTTGGGTTTGACACTAAGAACTTCGTCACCCACCAGTACGGCATTGAACGCGGGCGTCCGGCCCACCCCTATGGCAATCGCATGTTCATGCGTCTGCGTAACGACCGCCACATCGTGACGTTTGATACCTCAAGTGACGGCAAGACGTGGAAACGCTTTGATCGCGGCATGGAAGTGTCGGGCTATCATCACAATGTGCGCGGCGGTTTCCTGATGCTCAAGCCAGGTTTTTACGCGGCGGGCAAGGGCGAAGCCCGCTTCAGGAATTTCACCTATAAAGCCCTTTGAGGTGAACACCATGACATCGATCCGCACCCTGATGATGGCCTCGACCCTGTTGATGACGCTGGCTGTGCCCGTGGCGGGCCAGACGCCGTCTGCCGCCTATCAGAACCAGACCTTGAGCCCCCAAGCGCGGGCGCAAGATATAGTGTCGCGCCTGACGCTTGAGGAAAAAGCGGCTCAGATTCAGAACAATGCGGCGGCGATTCCCCGTCTTGGCCTGCCCGCCTACGAGTGGTGGAACGAGGGGTTGCACGGGGTGGCGCGCGCCGGAGAGGCGACGGTATTTCCGCAGGCGGTGGGGCTGGCCGCGACCTGGGACACACCATTGATGCAGCGCGTGGCCGATGTTATCGCCACTGAATTCCGTGCCAAGAACCTTGGGTTCCGCACCTCGGACGGCAGCACCAAGCGCTATCAGGGCCTGACGGTATGGTCACCGAACGTCAATATCTTCCGTGATCCGCGCTGGGGCCGGGGGCAGGAAACTTACGGCGAAGACCCGCACCTGACCTCACGTATGGGGGTGGCCTTCATCAAGGGCTTGCAGGGGCCCGATCCGGCTCATCCCAAAACCGCGGCGACCGTAAAGCATCTGGCGGTACATTCCGGCCCCGAAGCCGACCGCCATTTCGACGATATTCATCCGTCAAAGCGCGATGAGATCGACACCTACCTTCCGGCCTTTCATGCCGCCATTACCGAGGCCCGCGTTGA
Organism: Asticcacaulis sp. UBA2476; assembly: GCA_002342035.1. GTDB lineage: Bacteria > Pseudomonadota > Alphaproteobacteria > Caulobacterales > Caulobacteraceae > Asticcacaulis. The sequence goes on from DDPE01000074.1 coordinate 30,091, forward strand.
GGGCATCATGTGCGCCTATAATGCCGTCAATGGGGTGCCGGCCTGCGGGTATACGCCCTATATGCGCGACCGTGTGAAAACCGAGTGGGGTTTTAAGGGCCACATTGTCTCTGACTGTGCGGCGATTGCTGACTTTTATCTGCCGAAGTCCCATGCCTATGTCAAAACGCCGGAAGAGGCGATCGCTGTGGCGTGGAAGGCGGGCACCGACCTCAATTGCGACTTTGCCGCCAACAAAACCTTCGATCCGCAAACCACCGTCAATGCCGTCAAACAGGGCTTGCTGAGCGAGGCTGAACTGGATCAAGCCTTGGTCCGCCTGTTTGAAATCCGCTATCGCCTGGGGTTGCTGGACAAGCCCTATACCGGGCCATTTGCGGCCATTAAACCCACCGATTACGACACGCCCGAACATCGCGCTTTGGCGCTGGAGACCGCCGAAAAATCGCTGGTGCTGCTCAAAAACGATGGCCTGTTGCCGTTTAAGGGTGATCCGCGCCGCATTGCCGTGATCGGCCCCAATGCCAACAGTATCGAGGCACTGGTCGGCAATTATAACGGCACGCCGTCAAAGCCGGTCACCATCTATGCGGGCCTTAAGGCGCGTTACCCCAAGGCCGAAGTCACCTTTGTTGAAGGCACCGGCTGGGTCGCGCCACCGCTGGAGAATGTGCCCGACACTGCCTTTTGTCAGGATGCGGCCTGCACCACGCCGGGGCTTAAGCTCGAAGACTTCAGTGGCCCCAAGCCCGAAGGTACGCCGGTGGCCACGACCACGGTTACCAACGCCCAGTACCGTTGGGGCTGGCCTGACCGTGTGGCGCGTGAGGCTTCGGTGCGCTGGAGCGGTTATATTCGTCCAACGGAGACGGGTGGTTATCGGTTCCGCTATACCGGCGATGCCGGATACCGGGTCTATATTGACGATAAGCTGATTGCTGATGTCTGGGATATCGCCTGGCCGACTTCGGACACCGCCGTGCCGCTGGAGATGGGTAAGACCTATAAGATCCGTATCGAAGCCGCCCAAAAAGGCCAGCGCGGCGATCACCGCCTGCAATGGAGCCCGCCGGGTGCCAATGACACCAAGGCCATAGCCGCGGCGCAGGATGCCGATCTGATCGTGTTTGCCGCCGGCTTGACGGCCCGCCTCGAAGGCGAGGAAATGAAGGTGCTCGCGCCCGGCTTTGCCGGTGGTGACCGCACCAGCCTCGATTTGCCGGAGCCACAGCAAAAGCTGATTGAACGCATGCACGCGACGGGTAAGCCGGTCGTTCTGGTGCTGATGAACGGCAGCGCCATGAGTGTCAATTGGGCCGACAAGAACCTGCCCGCCATCATTGAAGCCTGGTATCCGGGCGGTGAGGGCGGCCATGCGGTCGCCAAGCTGATCGCCGGGGATTTCAGTCCGGCGGGCCGTTTGCCCATGACGTTTTACAAATCCGCCGACCAGTTGCCGCCGTTCAAGGATTATAACATGGATGGGCGCACCTACCGCTATTTCAAGGGAGAAGCGCTCTATCCGTTCGGTCATGGCCTTAGCTATACAAATTTCAGCTATGGTAAGCTCAAGCTGGATCGCGCTAAGGTCAAGGCCGGACATTCGGTGCGCGTCAGTGTCGAGGTGACCAATTCGGGCAAGGTGGACGGCGATGAAGTTGTGCAGCTTTATGTGTCGCGTGCTGGTGCTGATGCACCGATCCGCGCCCTGAAAGGGTTCGAGCGGATCTCGCTCAAGGCCGGTGAGACGAAAACCGTCAGTTTCATGCTCGATGCCAAGGCCATGAGCATCGTCAATCAGGCGGGGGAACGGGTGCTGGTGGCCGGGCCGCTTGATCTGTGGGTCGGCGGTGGTCAACCTTTGCCGGATGTCGCGGGTGCCAAAGGCACAATCACCGTGTCCGGCACCAAAACCCTGCCAGCCTTTTAAGAACGGAATGCTCAACATGATCTCACGCAGATTAGTTTTAGGCAGCCTTGCGGTGGCGGTGACACCGGTTACTTCCGTGTGGGCTCAATCGCAAACCGGGGTGCAAAACCGCCCCGTCATCCGTGTCCCCGCCGACCATAAAACACTGGCGGCTGCATTTGCGGCCTTGCCCGTAACCGGAGGTGTGATTGAGTTGTCGGCGGGCACCTACCGCGAAAAGCTGACGCTCTCTAAACCCGATGTCCATATTATCGGTAAAGGAGAACGGCCCGATGATACGGTCATTGTCTGGGGTGACAGCGCCAAGATGGCGGGTGGCACGGGCAAGTCATCGTCCTTTACCGTCACCGGCGATGGTTTTCGGGCGCAAAACCTGACCATCGCCAATGACTATGATCATGATGCTGATCCGTCGCAGGCGGTGGCGCTCTATCTGACCGCCGACCGGGCGGTGCTGAACAAGGTGATACTGCTGGGGGCGCAGGACACGCTGTACGCGGCCTCAAAGGATAAGAATAACCCCAGCCGCCAATACTATAAGGACTGCTATATCGAAGGCCATGTCGATTTCATTTTCGGCAATGCACTGGCGTATTTTGATCGCTGCCACCTGCATGTGTTGAAGCGCGATACGGCCTTCATCACCGCCCATAGCCGCACGGCGGAGACGGAAACTTCGGCCTATGTGTTTGACCACTGCCGCATCACGACGGCGGGGACGGGAAATTACTATTTCGGGCGGGCGTGGCGGCCTCATGCGCAGGTGGTTTTCCTCGATACCCAAATCGACGGTGCCATCCATCCCGAAGGCTGGCGCGAATGGACGCCGGGTAAGACCGAAACCTATGCCACGGCCCACTATGCTGAGTTTAATTCGACCGGCCCCGGCGGCGATATGAGCCAGCGGGTGTTCTGGGCGAAGTCCCTGACGCCGGATCAGGCGGCGAAATGGCGGCTAAAGGCCGTGTTCAAAGATACAAGCTGGATTGAAGGTTAAAACCATGAACCTTAACCGCCGTCATTTTCTTGGCGCATCTGCCACCGTCGGAGCCGCCGCTACGTTTGCGGGCAACGCTCAAGCCGCTGAATCCAACCTCCTCGATATCCCCGACGACGGCTGGAACCTGTGGATCGATGAAAAAGCCGCCTATAAGGACGATGTGATCTTTCTGCCGTCGCAGGTTGATCTGAAAACCTTAGCCATAAATCCACCGACGGGCGGGTGGGGGGCGCTGAAACCCGAAGTGACGGTGACCTTGCCTGCGACGGTCGAGCAGTATTTCTGGGGCCGGTTCGGTTTGCGCCCCTATACGGGTGATGAATACCGCTATGCCGCCGATGACGATGTGCCGCAAAACGGTGCCTATCGCGGGGTATCGTGGTGGTGGCGCGATATTACCATTCCGGCCACGGCCAAAGGCAAGCGCGTGCGGCTGCATATCCGCGGGGCGCGTCTGCGAGCCGAAGTGTTCCTCAATGAACAACTGGTCGGCTATTCGATCATGTCGGAACTGCCGATCGACTGTGATCTGACGGCGGCCATGAAGCCGGGGCAGACCAACCGGCTGGCCATCCGCATCACCAATCCGGGCGGGCGCTATGACTGGCGCGACTCGACCACCATGATGTGGGGCAAGCTGAAGCTGTTTGCGTCGCACGGCTTTGGCGGGCTGGATCGCGGCCTGTCGTTGAGTGTGCATCCGCTGGCGGCGCACATTGGGGACGCATGGGTACTGAACACGCCGGAGGCGCACACGGTCACGGCCCATATGGAAGTGGCGCTAAGCAAACCCGTCAAAACCGGCAAGCCTAAGATCACGCTGACGGATGATCACGGTACGCCGCAGGCCGCTGATATCAAACTCGATAGCCTCAACATTACCGGCAATCGCGCGGTGGTGAAGTTCACGCTGTCTAAGCCGGATGCGAAGCTGTGGGATCTGGACAACCGCAACCTCTATCGTCTGCGTTTTGAATGGCAGGCGGGTAAGGGCGCGTCGGTCAAGACCGTGCGTTTTGGGTTCCGCTGGTTTGTGGTGGATGGCGTCGGCACCGATGCCCTGCTGCGGCTGAACGGTAAGCGCATCAAGCTCTATTCGGCCATTTCCTGGGGCTATTGGGCCTATAACGGCATGTGGCCGACCAAGGCCCTGTCGCGGCGGGAGGTCGAGGCGGCGCAGGCCTTGGGGCTCAACTGCCTGCACGCCCATCGCAATGTCGGTAAGCACGATGTCTTTACGGCGCAGGACGAACTGGGCCTGATGCGGGTGATGGAACCGGGTGGTGGCCGCCATGCTATCGGCAAAGACCTGAAACCCGGCGAAACGCTCAATGAAGCCGATCAGTTCAGCCGCGACTTCATGTTTGAAAAATGCGTGGCGATGGCCAAGACCTTCCGCTCGCATCCGTCACTGGCGCATTACACCCTGCAAAACGAGATCGGGGCCAATCTGCAAAACCCCGATGTGCAGCGGGTGCTCAAGGCCATTCACGATACCGATCCATCGCGCACGGTCATCCTCAATGACGGCTTTGTTAAACGCGGCGCAGCGCAAGCCATGTATCTGGCCTATAACGACCATTATTACCGCTCGGATGTCGAACAATGGGGCGGCTGGTGGGTTGAGCATCAGGCCGCGGGCGATCAGTGGTATGATCGGTTTTACGTCAACAAAGACGACTATGTCCATCGCCAGACGGGCAAGCCCTTCATCGTCGAATTTGGTGAAATGCAGGGCTGCGCGGTCGCCGACAACCATGTGAAGATGGTGGCCGATATCCTGGCCAGCGGTGGCAAATCCTATGACCTTGAGGACCATAAGGTCATTGTCGAAAACACCTCGGCCTATCTGGATAAATGGGGGTTCCGCAAGGCGTTCCCGACGACCGAAAGCCTTTTTTTATCGGTCGGGCGCAAGGTCTATGACGGCTGGCAGAACTATATGGAAAACATCCGTATTGGTGATGAGGTCGATGTTGCCGCCATTTCCGGCTGGGAAACCACCGCGATCGAAAACCATTCCGGCATTGTCGATAACCTCAGATATTTCAAGGCCAATCCCGACCTGATCAAGCAGAGCCTGTTGCCGGTGCGGCCGATCGCCAAGCAAAGAAAGCTGGTCTACGCGGTCGGTGAGGCGGCGGAACTGGATACCTACCTGCTCAATGATACGGACGCTCAGGTGCACGGCGAATTGAAACTGAGCCTGATCGAACCGGATGGTAAGGCAACCGCTATCACAAGCTTTCCGGCGCCAACCCATGTGCGCGATCAATATCGCTATCTGCTGGCTGAAAGCGTCAAAACACCAGCGCTAACTAAGCCGGGCCTGAACAAGATCCAGATCGAACTTAAGGGCCATCCGTCCTTTGTGCGCGAAATATGGGTGGTCGATACCCAACGGGCCTTCACCAAGCCCGTGCGGATTGGCCTGTCGGGCGTGTCAAAATCCTTCCGCGATCAGTTGACGGCGATCAAGGGCGTGACCTTTGAGGATTTCAAAGCGGGCGGCAAATATGACGCTATTATCGCGTCGGGCTTGAAGGCCGATGAAATCGCCCGCCGCCAGATCGGGGAACAGACCGGCCTTGAGGCACAGCCGAGCAAGGATGAAAAGCCGAAGCTGGTGCTGGGTGAGTTGCCTGCCGATGTGCTGAATGCCGTCAAATCCGGCACGCCGCTGATGGCGTATGTGCCCGAAGATGGGCTGGCCGACGGGGTGGCCAAGCAGTTGTCGGGCTTAGGCCTGTTCAGCTATTCAGGGGCGGTCGGCAACTTACGCGCCCCGTGGATGGGCAACTGGAACTACTTGCGGGCCCACGCGATTTTCGACGGCCTGCCGGTCGATCAGGCGACCTCGGTGTTTCACCAGATCGAAGGCCAGCCGTCCAATGGTCTGATTATCGACGGAGACAGTATCGAGGTTATCGCGGCCTACAGTCGCGACCACGACCGACATAATGGCGCGGCGACCTTTGTGGTGCAAAAAAATGCCATGAAGGTCATGGTTCATCGTCTGCCGGATATGGTCGCGCCACTGCAAACGCGGCTGTTAATCAACGCCATCAACTGGCTTAGTGCTTAGAACACAGGGAAGACTATCGTGAAAAAATATATCGTACCGTCACTGGCCGCCCTCATGGCCGCTGCCTTCCTGACCACGGCGCAGGCCAAGGAAATCGGCATGAACGTGCCGTCGCCGCCGCTCAATGAGGCCCGCATCACCGAACTGGCGGGCCCGCAGTCTAAAGTCTGGCTCGACTATCTGGCGCGGTCCAAAGCGCAGATGACTGCCGATCAGGACGCGTTGATGGCTGAGCGTAAGGGCCTGACCGCCATTCCGGCGGAACCGGCGACCGGCAATGGTGAATTGACCATGCCGCTTAAAGCCGAGGCCGGGTGGTACAAAACCGCTGAGGCGCGCGCCGTGGCGGATTCGATCGTAAGTTACCAGACTCCCGCGGGCGGCTGGGGCAAGAACCAGCCCTATAACGTCCCGCCGCGCCAGAAAGGACAGGCCTATGTTGGCGGCAATGAGGGCCGCGTCAACGATCCGGCCAATTTCGACCGGCCTTTGATCGACAAATGGAGCTATGTCGGCACGACCGACAATGGCGCAACCATCACCGAAATCCGCTATCTGGCGCGGGTGGCTGCCCTTAATCCGGCAGACGCCGCCCCTTATCAGAGCAGCATTGTGCGCGGGATTGAATACCTGCTGACCGCTCAGTTTCCGAACGGCGGTTGGCCGCAGGTGTGGCCGCTGCAAGGTGGTTATCATGACATGGTCACCCTCAATGACAACGCTATGGAAGGCGTGATCAGTCTGATGCGCGATGCAGGCACAGGGAAGGGTGATTTCGCGTTTTTGGCCGACGCCCTGAAAGCCCGCGCCCGTGCCGCCGAGCAGGCAGGCCTTAAGGCGCTGCTGGCCGGGCAGGTGGTGATCGACGGCAAGCTGACCCTGTGGCCGCAACAGTATGACCCTCTGACCGGGCAACCGACCTCGGCGCGTAACTATGAGCCGCCGTCGCTGTCCTCGACCGAAAGTGCCGGTATTCTGATGTATCTGATGCAGCGTCCCGATCCGTCGCCGGAAGAGGTCAAGGCCATCCATGCCGGTGCGGCCATGCTGAAACAGCTTAAGATCGACGGCTATGTCTTTAAAAAAGCCGAAGGCGACGATGGCCGCCGTCTGCACGCGCAAGGAGATGCCCCGCCGCTGTGGTCACGCTATTACGACATGAAAACCTTCAAGCCGATCTTCAGTGACCGCTCAAAGCAGATTTTTGATACGGTTGACGACGTCAGCGCCGGTCGTCGTAACGGCTATGCCTGGTTCTCGACCAGTCCGCAAAAGGCCATTACTGCCTATGAAGCGTGGCGCGCCAAGCATCCGGAGACAAAGTGATGAAGTGGCTCATCTTACTGACGGCCCTGTATGCCGGAGGGGCCGCGGCCCAAACACCCGCCGCACCGCCCGTGCTGACCGATGCCGAGGCCCGCGCGCAGGTCAAGAAAATCACCGCCAAGAAGATCGTTTTGGTCGGGGATTCGACAACGGCGGTGGTCGGGGGATGGGGCCCCAGCTTTTGCGGCTATCACCTGACGTCGTTTACCGCGTGCGTCAATCTGGCGCGCGGCGGGCGGTCTACCTTCAACTACCGCGCCGAAGGATCGTGGGATATCGCACTGGCTGAAATGAAGTCGGGTGGATTTGCCAAAACCTATGTGCTGATCCAGTTTGGCCATAATGATCAGCCGGGTAAGCCGGGGCGTTCGACCGATCTTAAGACCGAGTTCCCGCAAAATCTGGCGACCTATGTCAATGAGGTGCGTGCCGCCGGAGCCATTCCGGTTCTGGTGACGCCCCTGACGCGACGCGGTTTCAAAGACGGTAAGGTTGAAAACGATCTGGGGCCGTGGGCCGAAGCGACCCGCGCGGCGGCCAAGGAGATGAACGTGCCGCTGGTTGATCTCTATGCCCGCTCACAGGAAGCTGTGCAGGCCATGGGGGCGGCTGAGGCCATGAAGTTTGCCCAGAAACCACCGTCGCCACAGGTGCTTGAGGCCGGAAAGACTGGCACGACCATAGCCGGTTCTACCGGGGTTGCGCCTGCACCTAATGCGCCGCCCCTGACCGAAGCGCAAACCCGTGATTCACTGGAACCCATGGGACAGGCGAAACTGAGCTTTGACTACACCCATCTGGGCCGTGACGGGGCGGACTTTTTTGCCACCATCGTCACCCGCGAGCTGGCGGCTGCCGTGCCGGATCTGCGCCGCGATCTGATCCCATAAAACTATAACAATAAAATACTGGAGGTTACCATGCCGAACTATCTGAAATCCTTCTTAGGTGCAGGATGTGCGGCCCTGCTGCTCACAGGGGCTGCCTTTGCCGCCACCGCGCCATCGCAACCGGCGCGTGGTTTTACCGAGGATCATGACCTCAGCCAGACGACTGCCGATGTAAAGGGCTGGGCTGCAGACACCAAGGGCGGTCAGGGCGGGCGCATTATCCGCGTCACCACCCTTGAGGCTACAGGCCCCGGATCGTTTGCTGAGGCGATTGCCGCCGACGGCCCGCGCATCATCGTGTTTGAAGTCGGCGGGGTGATCGACCTCAAAGGTGCCACCTTGCGTATCGCTAAGCCCTTTGTGACCATTGCCGGTCAGACTGCGCCCAATCCGGGCATTACCTTTGTGCGCGGCGAGTTCGGGATCGCCACCCATGACGTCATCCTGCAACATGTCGCCATTCGTCCGGGTGCCAATGATAAGGCCCCGCGCAGTGGCGGTCTTGATGGCCTGTCGACCCGCAGTGCCTATAATGTCATCATCGACCATTGTTCGTTCTCATGGGCGACCGATGAGAACCTGTCGGCATCAGGCCCGCGCTTTGAAGGCGCCACCCCTGATGAATGGCGCAAAGGCACCTCCAACCGCGTCACCTTAAGCCACAATATTATCGCAGAGGGGCTGGCCAATTCCGTCCACGAAAAGGGCGAGCATTCCAAAGGCACCCTGATCCACGACAATGCCGAAAAAATCCTGATCTACGGCAATCTCTATAATTCCAATGAGGAACGCAGCCCCCTGATCAAGGGCGGTGCCCATGTCGCCATCGTCAATAACCTGATCCACAATCCGGGCGGTAAGGCGGTGCATTATAACCTGATCGCCCATGAATGGGGTGAGGTGGCACCGCAGACCGGCATCATCACCCTGATCGGCAATGTTTACCGCGCCGGCCCTGATACCCGTCCGGGCGTACCTCTGTTTGCGCTCGGTGGTTCGGGCGATGTCAGTCTGTACCTTAAGGACAATATCGCCGCCGATGAAAACGGCAATAAGCTGCCCCAGACCGGGCGTTATTCGGCATCGGGTGCTAAGATTCTGACGGCCAAGACCCCGTACCTGCCCACCGATATCCGCATCCTTCCGGCGGCGAAGCTGGAAAACGCCATCTATGTCAGCGCGGGTATGCGGCCGTGGGCGCGCGATCCGATCGACTTCAAGATCATCTCAGACGTGGCCGAAGGGCGCGGCAAGATCATCGATAGCGAAGCGGAGTCCAGCGGCTATCCGAAATATAAGCCGACTTCAGCGCCGTTTGTCGATGCCGACTGGAACCTTGACGACATGTCGCCCAAGGCGGGCTGGGCGTCATTGAGGGGCGCAAAATGATCCGGATGCGGATCAAACGTCTTATGCTGTTGTAAAGGCTGCTGAAAAAGATGTTCGACGAACTTGAAATAGGTCAGTAAATCGGTAATATTTCACTTTAATGGGGCTTTTGCGCTTAGGCATAACCACGATTTTTGTGGTGGTCTGCTGGCTCTTCCAAATGTTGAAGTTAGGAGATGCTGACATGGCCACCTATACCGGAACCGCTGGGGATGACACCTATACGGGGACCAACGACTACGACACTATCAATGGCCTTGGTGGGAAAGATACTCTTAGCGGCAGTTGGGGCAACGATATCATCGACGGTGGCGATGATGATGACCAGATCTACGGGGGTATTGGCGATGATACACTCTATGGCGGGGCTGGAAATGACTATCTGGCCGGTCAGGGGGGAAATGACACTATATATGGTGGCGTGGGTAACGATGTTCTCTCTGAGTATGAAAGCGATGTTATAAGCCAGAACGCCTTATATGGTGAGGATGGCGATGACACGATTTTCGGTGGAAGTTATGCCGCATATGCCTCTGGTGGCGCGGGTAATGACCACATTTTCTCAGCCGGGGACATAGACGGTGGCGATGGTAATGATCGTCTTGAGATCATTGGCCGCGGTACTCAGGCGATCAATGGCGGCGCGGGTAATGACCACATTAATATGATGTGGGCCAGCGGGGGTATCCACGCCACCGTACATGGCGGCGAAGGTGACGACTTTATCGAAGTCGGTGGCGGCGTGGTGATCGCGTATGGTGATGGGGGGGACGATACATTTAAGAACGCCTATGCAACGTCTATCCAAAGTGCCACCTACATCGGCGGTGCTGGTAATGATGTTTATTACTATTATGCCGGTGTTGTCATAACTGAGGCCGCTAACGAAGGTATTGATACTATTATTTTAGGGAGTATCGATTTTACCCTGTCTGAGCATTTCGAGAATCTGGAATTTACAGGTTATCTTAACGTCTACGGCACCGGCAATGCGTCTAACAACACCATAACCGGCAACGAAGGCGATAACCGCCTGGACGGCATGGCGGGTGCGGATACGCTGATCGGGGGCGGCGGTTCGGATATTTATGTGGTTGATAATGCCGGTGATGTGGTGGAGGAGTTGTATGGCACCTACGGCGGCATTGACACGGTGCTGTCGTCGATAAGCCATAGCCTGTCAGCCTATGTCGAAAACCTTACCCTGACTGGAAACGCGAACAGTACAGCCATTGGTAATTCAGCGGCCAATACGGTAACGGGCAACAGCGGCGATAATATGCTTATTGGCGGGCTTGGCGATGACGGCTTATATGGCGGTCAGGGCAATGACACCCTGTTTGGTGAACTGGATAATGACACCCTGGTGGGGGGCGGCGGCATCGATGCCCTGTATGGTCAGGAGGGGATTGACGTTCTGTTCGGCGAAGAGGGGGGCGATTATCTTTACGGCGGGGCGGGCAATGACCGCATCTATGGCCAAAGCGGCGCTGATACTCTCTTTGGAGAGGTAGGCAATGACGTGCTTGAAGGCGGGGAGGGCGGTGATTTCCTCGTCGGTGGTGCGGGCGAAGACGAACTGGTGGGCGGTGTCGGGGGCGATTATTTCTTTTATAATTCACGCACTGAACTGGCAGACCGCATTTATGACTTCAGCGCCACTGAAGGGGACCGTTTTGTCATCGAAGGGGCGGCGTTTAACATACCGGCAGGGTTTACTCTGACAGAGGGGATTGGCCTGCGCCAAGGGGCGGGCGTTCAGCCTGTGGCCCAGACGGCGACCTTCTATTTTGATACCGCGACCAAAGCCCTGTGGTATGATGTTGATGGCACGGGTGGAAGCGGAGCCAATGTTATCGCGTTCCTGCTCAATACGCCGACCCTGACGGCTGCGGATTTCATGTTCGTTTGAGTTTGAGCCTGCGGGGCAGGGCGTCTTTGGGGGCTTATTATTTATCCCGTGATGTGAGTTCGGTTGCGGTTAGTAAGGACGATCGCGCGGGTAGAGCAAATAAACTCAAGGCCGCGACGATCAGAATGGCCTGAATGACATGCAGGGCCAGACCGTAGGACTGGGTGGCGTCAAATTGCAGGTTCATCATGAGCGGGACGATCCCGCGCACGATGGCGATGGCGGAATAGATCGTAAGGACGATGCGCCCGTAACTGCGCAGTCCGAAATAGCGCGATACCAAAAGTGGCAAAGCGCTGTATTCGGCCCCAAGCCCCAGACCCATCAGTATGCCCGCGAGGATAAGCATCGGCGTGCCTTCGCCGTATTGCAGCAGCAATAATCCTGCGGCGGCTAGGGCGTAAAACGGCGCCAGAATCCATGCGCCTTTAATCCGGTCGAGCAAAAACCCCATCGCCCATTGCCACAAGGCGCAGGTCATCGAAAAGACCGTGATCACCATGACGCCTTGGGTTAGCGTCAGGCCGCGTGACATCGCCACCGGTACGATCTGGGTGAACATGGCTGTAAGGCAGGCGGCGCATAATCCGACTGCGATGGCCAACAGCCAGAAGGTCCGGGTTTTCATGGCCTCAGAAAAGGTCAGGCCGTCGACGGGTACGGGGGCGTCTTTTGACATCTGCGGCCGCAGCGGTGGGTCGCGCAGACAGGTCAGGACGATCGGAAAGCCGAGCGCAAATACCAAAAGCGCCACCCCCTGATAGGTAACCCGCCAGCCATAATAGGTCAGCAATACGCCGGCCAGTATGGGAATAAGTGTGGCGCCTGCGCCATTGCCTATGCCTGCGGAAAACCCCAAGGCGGCACCACGGCCTTTTTCAAACCAGCCGGCGATGGCGCGGCTATATATGATCGGAGTGGTAAAAGTACCGAAAAATACGGTGGTGATAAACAGGGCATAGTACGGTCCGACCTGCGGCGGGGCCAAGGAAAACGCCGCCATAGCGGCGGCAAAGGTCGTGATGCCGAACAGAACGATCCGGCGTGGTCCGATCCGGTCGAGCAACCAGCCCAGAGGAATAAGGGTTATGGCGGACAACAGGGCGGCGATGCTGAGGACGCCAGCGACCTGCGCCCGTGGCCAGTCAAATTCCTGCGCGATCGGCACCATGACAATACCGTATACGGTCAAAAGCGCCGGGGTCGGGCTGACGAACGCGCCGATGGTGGCCGCCAGCAGGACTTTTTTCTGGGTGCGGCCAAGATCAGATGCCGCCTCGGCGGGGGCGTCTGCCGCCATTGCCGTCTCGCTGATGATTGCCATGACGCGCTCCCGTAAAGTAACGGCAGTTATCCACAGATTGCGGGCGGGGTCTTGATGACAGGTGCCATAAGATTTGACCGCATCCACACCTGAGCTTGCCCCCAGGCGCACACAGTCGGTTTTGATCAAATAATCATGCCCGCGGGGACAAGAAGCCGGAGGCTGTCTTTGATACGGTCGCTTCAGTTGATGTCCACGCCAGTTGCAGGGTTAAACCGATGAATATTGCCATATCCACGACAGAGGGCGCAACGCCGCTCGAACTCAAAGAAATCACCACCTCGGCGGCCTGGCGCGGGGATGTGCTGTCAAAGGGCGATTCATGGGTTTACATGCTGTCTGACGCCCAGATCGCTGAGCTTGAAATCCTAGGCGCGCGTTTTGTTGAGGCCGATCCTGACCTGCGCTTTGTGCAAAAGGAAGAATATCCGCTGGTCGAATGTGCCGAGGCGGTTAAGGAATGGGGCCGCGATGTCGATTCCGGCCGTGGTTTCGTACTAGTGCGGGGCCTGAAAACTCACCTCTATTCCGATGCCTTGTCGGCGGCGATCTATTATATTCTGGGCCTGCACATGGGCGATCCGATCCGCCAGAACGAAAAGGGCGATCTGATCGATTCCGTCTATGCCACGTCGGATAAGACCATGGACGATCCGACCGCCAAGTCGTCCAAGGTGCGTGACTATCTGGTGTTCCATTCGGATTCGTCGGATGTGGTGTCGCTGATGTGCCTGCGTCCAGCCAAGGAAGGCGGGGCGTCGTGTCTGGTGTCCGGCGCTGAGATCTATAACGAGATCTTGCGTCGCCGCCCCGATCTGGCGCCGCTGTTGTTTCAGCCCTATCACTGGGACTGGCGCCGTCAGGACAAGAACGCGCCTGCCGATACCTATACCTCGCCGATCATCGACCTGACTGACGGTGTGTTTTCGATGTATGCCGGATCACTTTATATCCTAACCGCGCAGGAATATGAGGGCGTGCCCAAGCTAACGCCGGAGCAGATCGAAGTGCTGGAACTGTTTGATAAGATCACCTATGAGCCCGGCATGGCTATCGAGATGGATTTCCGTCCGGGCGATATCCAGTGGTTGTCGAACTATGCGGCGCTTCATGCCCGCACGACATTCTACGACTATCCAGAGCCTCAGCGCCGCCGCCACTTGCTGCGGCTGTGGCTGAGCCGTCAGGGCGAGCGTCCGGTCATCGACGGCTTCGGCAAGAACGGTGTGGTTCAGGTCCGTCACAAGCCCCGCGAAGGTCAGACGGTCGATGATCAGGGCTTCTTCCGCATCAAGGACGCGCCGGTGCCGCGTTTGCTGGCCGATCACGGCTGATCGCATTAGAGATAACCGATATCCCGGACCAAGGTCCGGGATATTTTGCATCAAGAGGGGCGAATATGACACTAAAGATTGCGTTTCTGGGGCTTGGGATCATGGGTGCGGGCATGGTCCGCCGCCTGATCGGGGCCGGGTTTGAGGTGAGTGTTTATAACCGCAACCCTGAGCGGGCGGCTCCGTTTGCGGATCAGGCGCGGGTGGCGGCATCCCCGCGCGAAGCGGCCGAAGATGCTGATGTGATTATCGCCATGCTGACCGATGATGCAGCCTCACGCGGGGTCTGGCTGGGGGCGGACGGGGCGATTACGGGCATGGCCGCGGATGCGGTCTGCATCGAAGCCTCTACCTTATCGCCGGATTGGATTGCCGAGTGGGCGCAGGCTGTGGCCGTGGCTGGCGGCGTGCCGCTTGATGCGCCGGTGACGGGCTCAAAAGTCGCCGCAGAAACCGGTGAGTTGGTGTTCATCATCGGTGGCGACGCGGGCGGCATTGCGCGCGCCACCCCTGCGCTTAAGGCCATGAGCAAGGATATCGTTCATCTTGGGCCATCGGGCAGCGGCACAAAGTTCAAGCTGATCAATAACTTCGTCGGGGGTGTGCAGATTGCTGCCCTGGCCGAAGGGCTGGCCATGATCGAGCAAAGCGGCCTTGCGTTTGAAAAGTCTGTGGAAACCCTGATCAGCGGCGCGCCCGGCAGCCCAATGGTGAAAATGATCACCGCCCGCGTGTTGGCGGGGGATTATCGCCCGAATTTTCAGGTCAGTTTGCAGGCCAAGGACATGGCCTATGCGGTCACCGAGGCCGAAAAGCTGGGGGTCGATCTGCGTACCGTCAAGGCCGCGATAGCCACCTTTGATGCGGCCGTAGCCGACGGCTATGGCACGGAGGATATCGCGGCCGTGATAAAATCGGTGCGGGTGCGCTCACAATAAGGCGTTCACGAACGCGGGCAAATCAGGCTAGATGACGGCTGTTCCTTTCGCTGACAGGCCCATCTCATGCTCATCCTTTCCCGCCGTGCCCTTGGTATTATCTTAAGTCTGGCCCTGATGGCGCCCGCTGCGTGGGCCAAGTCGCCGACGCCGACGTGGCGCCCGGCCTTTTATGCCGCGCCGGAGCCTTCGGGGGCAGATGTCACGGCCAAAGATATCACCCTGCGCCAGATCGTGAAGGTCAGCGCCGGTGGTGAGCGGGTACGGGTGCGCCTGTCCAACGCCTATGGCGACAAACCTTTGCGGCTTGAGGATGTTCGCGTCGCCCGCCGGACCACAGGATCGGGCATTGATGCCGCCACTGACCGGGGCCTGACCTTTAATGGGGCGGCAGGTGTTACTATTGCACCGGGAGCCTATGTCATCAGCGATCCGGCGGACATCACGGTTGAGGCCGGCAGCGATCTGGCGGTCAGTGTTTATGCGAAAGACCCTGCGCCGCTGAAATCCGTCCATGATATCCAGCGCGGGGTGCTGTACCGGATGGCGGGGGCGCAGGCGGCGACCACGCAGTTTCCGGCAGAGATGATCGATATCGGGATCGGCAATGCCTTTGCGTTTATCTCCGCAGTAGAGGTCGAAAGTGCGAAGCCCCTGTCAACGGTTATCGCTTTTGGAGATTCGATCACTGATGGCTATGGCATCACACCGGATACGGGCCGGACGTGGCCCGATGTGCTCAACGCGCGCTTACGGGATGCCAAACTGCCGGTCAATGTCATCAATGCGGGCATCAGCGGCAACCGGATGCTGCATCACGGCACTTGGGCGCGGTTTGGTACCGGCGCACTGGCGCGATTTGACCGTGATGTTTTAAGCCAGAATGCATCAGCCGTGATCGTCATGATCGGGATTAATGATCTGGGCCATGCCAAAAGTCCCGATGCCGCCGATTATGTCTCCGCGCAGGACTTGATCGGCGGCCTCAAGCAGATGGCCTTGCGGGCGCGGGCGCACAATATGAAAATCTATGTGGCGACCCTGACGCCATTCAAAGGCACGGTGTTCAAGGATTACTACACCGACCATAAGGAAGCTGAGCGCCAGACGCTTAACGCCTGGCTGCGGCAATCGCAGGACTTTGACGGGGTGTTTGACTTCGATAAGGCGCTGGAAGACCCGGCGCGTCCGGGCTGGCTCAAGGCTGGCTATGATCTGGGTGATCATCTGCACCCGAACGATGCCGGGGCGGCGGCCATGGCCCATGCGATCCCGCTGTCGGCTTTTGATTGGGCGAAATAAGAAGGCCCCCACCACCGCTTTGCGTAGCAAGGGGGGCTCTTTCCCGCACGGAGACAAAAAAAGAGGCCGTTTCCGGCCCCTTTTTATTATTCTGACGTGTAGTGGTCGGGTATGACGGGGTTTACCCCACCTTTGACCCACAGAACAATTTCGTTACCCCACGGGTCCATGAAGGCGTGGTTGAAGCCATTAAATTCCTTGCAGAAATGATCGCGCCACAGGATTTTTGCGCCGCGTGTTTCCGCCGCTTCCAGAATACGCTCAGGCGTATCGTCATCGCTGACCAGTATCCAGGTACGGGCTTTGCGGCCAGGGCCTGCGACCGTATGGGGTGGTGCCCCGTAGGCGTCAGGATATGGACGGGCATTGTCTGTGCGATAAATGGCCAGATGCAAATTAGCGATTTCGCTATCGCTACCGTCCTTATGACGGAAAAAGCCGCCCGGAACCAGACGATGGAATAAGCCGTTCGGGCGCGGCTCGTTTTCCCAGCCGAACACTTCGGCGTAAAAGATTCCGGCGGCTGTGGGGTCTTCAGCCGGCAGGTCAACAAAGATCAGGGTATTAGGGTAGGGCATTTTGATGTGTCCATTTCTTGAAAAGAACTCCGGGAGCTAATTTGGCTCCCGGCAAGCGCGACAGCGCGCCCGAGTGAATACGAGGAGCCTGCGCGGCCTCTGAGCGCAAAAAACTACCCAAAGCGGAAAGCGGAGACCGTGGCCTGCATGACCACGTCGGAGAAGATGCGCTCGCCCTTATCGTCGTCACCGGCACCGGCGGCGATCATCAGCGGCAGCAGGTGTTCTTCGCGCGGGTGAGCGTTGCGGGCGGCCGGGCCTTGCGACCACTGCGACAGGGCGTCCATGCGCACGGCCTTTTCGTCCTGCGACAGGGATGAGGTCAGCCAGTCGTCAAAAGCCTTTGATGGCGCGGTAGCTGAGGGCGTGCGAAAGGCGTGCATGTTGTGGTAGCTCATGCCGGAACCCACAATCAGCACCCCTTCGTCACGCAGAGCTTTCAGGGCCTTACCTGCGGCCAGATGTTCCGCCGGGTCGAGGTTTTTCTTCAATGACAGCGGCACGACCGGGATGGAGGCATCCGGGAAGGCCAGCAGGAACGGAATAAATACGCCGTGGTCAAACCCGCGCGTGGCGTCAGTCTTTGCGGCGATCCCGGCATCGGTCAAAAGCTCAACAATCCGGTCGGCCAATGCCGCCGATCCCGGCGCAGGGTATTGAAGTTCATAGGTATGTTTGGGGAAGCCGTAATAGTCATAGATCATTTCCGGTGCCGGGGAGGTCGCGACCGTAAACACGGATTCTTCCCAGTGACCGGAAATGACGACGATGGCTTTCGGGCGCTCCGGCAGGGTCGCGGCCAGATTTTTCAGCCACTCCGCCGTCTTATCCCAGGTATTGGCCGGCTCGCCCATCAGCGACCAGTCCATGAAAAAGCACGGGCCGCCGCCATGCGGAATAAACAGGGTCGGCTGGGTGGCCGCGGGTGCAGGTGATGCTGAATCGGGCATTGAGGCTCATCCATAACTAAGGTGAGGTTTGCTTTAACGCGCACGGGCGCGGGGCGTCTTGTCTGAGGGCGTTTTGAAACTTGTCGGAAACCGCTTAGGGTTTTAGCCGCTGGGATGTGATGCGGGCCGAACCGGTCAGCACCAGATCGGTGGCCGAATGACCGACGGCGACGCCATAATTGCCGCCCCCTATGACCCAGCCCGGCTTGGCTTCGTCATAATGGGCCAATAGCCGCGCATCGGCGGTCAGCGACACGGTGCGCTGTTCACCCGGTTTGAGGGCAACCTTATCAAAGCCGATCAGGCGCAAAAGCTTGTTGCCCGCCGCATCGGTCAGATAGACCTGCGGCGCGTCCTTACCCGCGACCTTGCCGGTATTGGTGATCTTGAAACTGACGGAGAGGGTACTGCCACCTTTGACCTTAAGGTCGCTATAGCCAAAGGTCGTATAGCTCAGGCCGTGCCCAAACGGGAACAGCGGGGTCGCCCCGGTCTTGGCGAACCAGCGGTAACCGACATCGGCGCCTTCGTGATAGGTGACATCAAATTGCACCTTGGTGGGCAGGTCAAAGCCATCCAACACTGCCGGACGCGGGGTTTGAGCGATATCGCGCGGGAAGGTCATGGGCAGGTGGCCCGATGGATTGACCTCACCGAACAGGACATCAGCGATCGCTTCGCCGCCCCTGGCACCGGAATACCAGGCGGAAACTACGGCGGGGGCCTGATCGATCCACGGCATGGCCACTGGCCCGCCGGTTTGCAGCACGACCACGGTTTTCGGATGGGCAGCGGTGACCGCAGCGATCAGGGCGTCCTGACCTCTGGGCAGGTACATATCCGGGGCGTCGAGCGATTCCGTCATCCACTGATTGCCAAAGATTATGACCAGATCTGCGGATTTGGCCTTGCGCACCGCTTCAGGCAGGCTGCGGCCATTGTCAAACAGAACCTTGGCCTGCGGGGCTCTGGCACGGATGGCCGTAAGCGGCGAGGAGGCGTGGTACTGTTCCTTCACATACTGGGCGAACTGGCCTTCGGCACTCATGGGCAGGCCCGGTTGCGGTAGACCCGGTGTGCCGGAATCGCCGATGACGTTCGATGACCCACCGCCCGACAGCACGCCTTTTTCAACATAGTCGCCGATGACCAGAATGGTCTGGGCGGTCTTGGCCAGCGGCAGAATATCGCCGTCGTTTTTCAACAGGACGATGCCTTCTTCGGCAGCGGCGCGGCTGACCTCGGCATTTTTGGCATAGTCGATAGCGGTTTTTTGTGGCGGATTATCGAAGACACCGGAACTGATCTGGGCATACAGAATCCGCTGCACCATGTCCGATAGGCGAGATGCGGGCACCGTGCCGTCCTCAACCGCTTTTTTGAGCGGTTCGCCAAACCAGAACGCGCCGTCCAGTTCCTTGGCCGACTGTTGATCAAGACCTTTGAGGGCAAAATCGGTCGCCTTGACCGAGCCCCAGTCGGACATGACAAAGCCTTTGTAGCCCCAGTCGCCTTTGAGCACCGTGTTCAGCAGGTGGTCATTACCACACGCATAGTCCCCGTTGACCAGATTGTAGCCGCACATAACCGACAACGGCTGGCCGCGCTCAATAGCGATTTGAAACGCCAGCAGGTCGGATTCGCGCATGGCGGCTTCACTGATCACGCTGTTGGACCAGTCGCGGTTGGTCTCCGCGTCATTGACCGCGAAGTGCTTGATGGTGGCGATAATCTTTTGCGACTGGGCCCCGCGAATGGACTCGGCCCCCATGATCCCGGCCAGCCACGGGTCTTCGCCGAAATACTCAAAATTGCGGCCATTGCGCGGGTCACGGGTCAGGTTGACGCCGCCGGTCAGCAGCACATTAAACCCCTTGGCGCGGGCCTCAGACGCGATCATCGCCCCGCCGTCATAGGCCAGTTTCGGATTAAAGGTGGCCGCAATCGCAAGGCCTGACGGCAGGGCAGTGGCAATGTCGCCGGGGCGCACATCAGATGGATTGGTCACCCCCAGACTGGCGTCCGTTTCAAACAGGGCGGGGATATTGAGACGCGGCACACCCGGCACATAGCCGGCGGCGGGAATGGCCTCGGCCGGTTGCGGGTTATCAGTGGTGCGCGGCACCCACGGCACCGGCCAGGTGCCATTCACCATGCTGATGCGTTCCTCCAGCGTCAGGGCCTGCTCCAGCTTTATGGCGCGGGCCTTGGCCGCCTCATCGGCCACCGCGCTCGATGTGAACAGACTTATAATGACTAGGGCGGTAAGGCAGGCGGTGCGGGGCATGAACGATCCTCACTATAATGGGCAGTGCCTATCCTGCGGGCTGTTGAGCGCGCGGACTATACGCCAAACGCACTGATTTTTGTCAAAAGGGCTTTGTGCGACGATTGGCTTTGACGGGCGGCCCGTTCTTGGTTTCTCTGACGGCGGGGATTAGGCCGCCCAAGGTTTGGGCGGTTACGTGTCGGAGTGACCAATGACTATTGAGACCAAAGCCAATGCCAAGACGGCCCTTGGGGTTGTGGTGGCCTGTACCATCGGTAATGTGGTGTGCCTGACCGCGACGGTAAGTGCGGTGTTTGGGGTGTTTCTGGTGCCGATCTCTGAGGATTTCGGCTGGCAGCGCTCTCAGGTGACAGCGGTTTTGGGGATTATCTCTCTGGTCAGCATCGTCGCCTTTCCGGTGGTCGGGCGGCTGATGGATATTTACGGCGGCCGTAAGGTTCTGCTGGTCGGCAATCTGTTTTTTGCCTTAAGCGTGGCCGCCGTCAGTCAGGTCAATAACAACCTGATGAATTTTTATCTGCTGTTTGCCCTGATCGGGATTGCAGGGGCCATACCCTGTACGGCCATGTTCTCAAAAGTCGTGTCGGAATGGTTCGATAAGCGCCGCGGTCTGATGCTGGGGATTTCTGCTGGCGTCGGTAACGGTGTGGGGGCGACCCTTATGCCGATCATTGCCGCCATATTGCTGGGCTATATGGGCTGGCAGATGAGCTATGCGGTGATCGGCTTTCTGATTTTCGCGCTCGGCTTTCCGGCGACCTATTTCCTGCTTAAGGATGCGCCGCGCCCGGTGGTGACTGAGGCGACTAATCCGAAATATCATCCCAATGCGCCGTCCGAAGCCCTGGAAGGTCTGACCCTTAAGGAGGCCCTGAAGTCCATGCCGTTCTGGCTGATCATTGCGTCTTTGGGGCTGGGGGCAGGGTGTCTGACGGCGATATTCTCTCACGTCATTCCGGTGCTGACCGACCGTGGCCAGAGCCTGACGATTGCGACCACGGTTATGGTGGTGCTGGCGCTGGTGACCTCCGGCTGGCAGGTGGCGGTAGGGTCTCTGCTCGATCACATCAAATCGCCGCGTGTGGCGGCTCCGTCGTTTGTGGTGGCGACCATTGGCCTGTGGCTGCTGGAAACCGGCTCATCGACGCCGCTGCTGATTTTGGCCGGTGCCTTGCTGGGCGTAGGGCTGGGGACCGCGTTCGGCGCCTTGCCCTATTTCATCTCCCGCTATTTTGGCCTTAAGGCGTACGGCGTCATTACCGGGGTGATCTATTCGGTGGTGATGCTGGCCCAGGGGGTGACACCGTATCTGATGGATATCTGGTTTGATGCTCATAAGGCTTATTTCGGGTCGATCGTCATCATCGGTATCTGCCTGCTGATCGTGGCCGGTCTGATCATGCTGTTCCCACCGTATCGCATCAAGGTCAGTGCCGCCGATGTTGCACAGGTCAATCACGGCGGGATATAGTTAACCGCACCAAAGTCCTTCGCTTTGCTCAGTGTACTTTGGTGCGGTTTTACGTCGACATTTCATGTAAAGCTTTTATTTACTTGGTTGGTGGTATTATTGTGCAGGATTTGGGTGAATAATCCCAAATTATAAGCATAGGTTGTAAATATCCTTATCATTCTGTTGTGAATGAATGCTTTTCAGGTGCGCATTTTCTGCGTGCTTTATTCGCGTAAGCGTACCCGTATTATTGTTGAAATCGTTTAGTGCTGCGTATTCCCCTGATACTGGAGGCTGGAATGTCGAGTGTGCGTGATCTTGTCGACTATATAAAAACTATCGATCGGGTAAATATAGCTGTCGGTATAAATGGCCGGACTCAGCTCAATCATGATTTTGAGCGTTTCCGGTCGATGTCGGGCGGGGTGATGGTGTCTGAATATCTGGCCAAGAGGGTCAGGCCCTACCTGCCGTCGGGCACCGAAGTCGCCATACTCGATCCGGCCGGGCGGACCTGCGCGAATTCGGCCTTGCTGGTCAATATCCGCATTCCGGACGCGGCAAAGGCTTAAATCGCTTTACCCTGCGCCGACTGTCTGTGTTTGGACGGGGAGATGCCAAAGCGTTCGCGGAAAGTGCGGCTGAAATGGGCGGCATCGTTAAACCCCCAGCGAAAGCAGATTTCCGATACCGATAGCTGCGAATGGACCGGGCTGATCAGGTCGGCATAGCACCGCTCAAGCCTACGGGTCTTAAGGTAGTTGGAAAACGTCATCTTTGACGCCGTAAACAGCTTTTGGACATAGCGAGGTGAGACGCCGTTTTCGTTGGCTACCTTGATCAGCGACAGTTCCGGATCGTGCAGCAGGGTCTCGATCTTCTGGCATATCCGGCGCAGGTGAAAGGCGCGTGCACCCGCAGCCCCACCGCGTGATTCCGTTCGGCCATCATTGGCCAGTGAGGCCGCTAAAAACTCGATCATCGACTGTTCGACCGGCTGGAACTGATCGTCGGTCAGAGTTTCCAAAGTATCGGCCAGAGTAATCAGCATGCCGTGAAATATCCGCTCCAGCCCCGTAATACCTGTCAGAATCCCGACGCGCTGCCCCATGGGCGTCACCAGACGCGGGCTGACGGCCAGTTGCGGGATCTTGATAAACAGCATCCGAAAGTCGGTGGTCAGCGTCAGGGTGCTCTCTACGCCCGATGCGCCAAAAATGATCGAGCGGGAGTTGAGTTTTGTGGCCACGCCACCGACGTCCAGAACCCCTTCGCCGCGTGCCAGCACGGCCAGCCAGACGGCGGAATTGTGATCAGGATTGCGCCCGGAATAGGTCTGCGGCGTTGACTCCAGCACGGCAAACTCACAGCCCAGCGGCGTGGTGGTGATCATGACCGACCCGCGCACCCGCGCCAGCGATCCGATATCGGCCACAGGCAGTTTCAGGCGGCGCAGGACATCTACCCACGCCGCCTGACGCTCCGTTTCCGGGAGCGGATCAACCGAGAACTTCCAAAGCGGCATTTTAATCCGGATCTTTGACCACGCCCTTATCGGGGAAGATATTGCGATTAATGCGTACGTGAATGCCCTTGGTGCCGTCAACCACCTGTGTCACGCCAAAATCAGCGGCGACCGACATCAGCGAGTAAGCGTCATTACGCGACAGGCCCTGATGCTCGGTCAACAGCTCCAGCATATCGAGCGAGGCATTCTTCATGGCCTTGTTCAGATCTTCGTCAAAGCCGTGGACGATCCAGTTGTTCGGGGTCTCCAGCAGCGGCGACGGGAACTTGAAATCCTTACGCAATATGATCTGGAACAGGCAGTTGAGTGAGGCTTCAATCGCAGTGCCGGAGATTTCGCCGTCGCCTTGGGAAACATGCGGATCGCCGATCGAGAACAGGCCGCCCTTGACCTGCACCGGATAGTACATGGTCGCCCCGGCACCAATGCGCCAGTTGTCGATATTGCCGCCGTGCAGGCCGGGGGGAATGGTCGAAACCCGCTGATCAACCGCAGGCGCGACACCGGCGGTCCCAAGGTGCGGACGAGCCGGAATGGAAATGCCTTTGAGGGCCGGCATGCGATCACATTCGGCGCAGTGGGTGATGGTGCCGGGGGTCATGTAAACGCCCGGAAAATCGTAGGCATAAAGGGCTGACGCCGTATTGGAATTGGGGTTCAACTCATAGATGGTGACCCGTTCTTTTTTGTCGAACTCTTCGTACAGATGGCCCCAGTTAGCCGCCAGGTTCGAGCCGTAGTTAAAGCGCGGTGTCATCTGCAGGTAGCGCACCTCCAGCATATCACCGGGCTCGGCGCCTTCGACATAGATCGGGCCGGTCATGATGTGCACGCCCGGATTACGGTCGGCTTCCGGGATTTCGGTAAAGATGCGCTTGATCGCCTCATCGAACATCAGTTCCGGCGCATCGCCAGCGTGGTGGGTGACCGCTTCGGCCATGATCATGTCGCCGGACTTGACCGTCAGGGACGGCTTCACTTCCGGGTGGAAATAGCCCCAGTGCACGGTCTCAGGCGTGGCGCGTAAGATATGCAGGTTTTTCGGTTCGGTGTCCTGACGGGTCTCACCGGGCGTGCAGATAAAGGCCATGGAAGCGATCTCTCATGAGGTTATGCAAAAAAAACAGGGGAGGGCGATCTCCGTCCGGTCGAGCCGGACGGAGTCGAAAACGATAAGGTTTCAGGTGGTTCAGGCCGCGCCCTTGACCGCTTTCAGGTGGGAACCCGTTAGGCGGTCATAGGCATCGCGGTAGCGCTTGATCAGCCAGCGGTTAAACTGGATCTGCGCGCCTTCCTGCCACGAAT
This sequence comes from Asticcacaulis sp. UBA2476, assembly GCA_002342035.1. Classification (GTDB taxonomy): domain Bacteria; phylum Pseudomonadota; class Alphaproteobacteria; order Caulobacterales; family Caulobacteraceae; genus Asticcacaulis. The sequence continues at coordinate 54,625 of DDPE01000074.1, forward strand.
AGCGACCACGCGGCGCGAACTTGGAGCGCAGGCCGACCTGCACCAGTTCATCAACGTGCATGTCCTGATCGATAATATGCATGGCCGCGACCATGTTCATTTCCATCTTGTGCCCGAACGACGGATGCTTTGAGGCGCCGGGAGCGACCAGCACACCGGTGTCCTGCTCCATCGTCTCGGGGCCGGTCGGACGCAGGATCAGATAGATGACCATATCGCTCATCATCACCAACGATAAGGTTGGCGGGATGTTGGCAAAGGTCATGCGGTTGCGGTCGGTCTCACTCAGGTTCGGGAACACCGGCAGCAGGGCCTTTTGGGTGGCGTTAAAGCTGGCGTCGGCATGAAGCGTGCCGTTGTAGCGCAGGAACCCGGCATCGGCCGGATCAGCCTCTGGGAACTCAGCCAGATCGGACGGCACAAAATCATGCAGCGGTCCCTGATGCAGTTTTGAAGCGTGGTAACCGTCATTGTTGTTTTCAAACATGACCTTCCAGTTCCACGGGAACACACCGGGCTTTTCCGGTTTGTCGCCGTCGGCATTGGCCAGATCATAGCCCGCGATGGCATCTGATACGTCCGTCAGGCGCGGGGCCAGCGGGGCGGCATCAAGGTCAAAATTGACGAAGATAAAGCCGTGCCATATTTCAACCGCAAAACGGGTCAGCCCGTGGTCTTCTTTGTTGAAGTTACACGTCTTTTCCATCGCAGGTGCGCCGGTCAGCTTGCCATCCAGACCGTAGGCCCAATGGTGGTAAGGACACAGGAACATGCGCGTATTGCCGGAGCCTTCGGCCACCAGCATGGCGCGGTGCGCGCACACCGACGACATGGCGTTGACCTTGCCATCACGGCCGCGGGCCACGACGATGGGCTCACCGGCAATATTGGTGGTGAAATAGTCGCCGGGGTTTTTCACCCAGCTTTCGCGACCGGCGCACAGCCATTCGTGATAATAGAGCGCTTCTTTTTCAAACTCATAGAAATCCGCGTCTGTGTAACATTCGGGCGGCAGGGTCTGCGCATCCGCCAGATCGGTGTCGGACGAGTCAAATGAGGCGATAAAGTCGCGGGAGGGAAGTTTCAAAGCCATGCTGAACACCTCGTGTTCGGTCGTTTCGTGGCAGCGCCCCTGAGAGTCCTCGGCTCAGGCGGATGCCATCGTGAGCTAAACCTAAATCCCGCAGCCGCTTCCGGTCTTGTGTTTAGGCGCACAACAAGTTGTTAGCTGAAGGCGGTGGAGAGTGACAGGTCACGCCATTGGTTGAGGTCTTTTTGGATCTCGGCCATTTCTTCTTCGGCGTAGCCAACCGCATCAGCCCCCAGCAGCAGATGCAGGGGCGGGGCTTTCATACCGGCGATTTTGAGAACGGCGGCCGCGAGCTTTGCCGGATCGCCCGGTTCATGGCCGCCGTGGGCCGCTAGTGTACGCTCAGCTTCGCGGGCCTTGCCGTCATAATCGCCGATCTTTGATGTGACGATATTAAGTGAGCTGCCGGCAAAGTGGGTGCGGAATCCACCCGGCGCGAGGTTGGTGACGCCGATACCCAGTTCTTCGACCTCTTCGGCCAGAGTTCGGCCCAGGCCTTCCATGGCAAATTTGGTCGCCCCGTAAATGCCCGACCCGGCCCACGGCGCATAGCCGCTGACCGAGGTGACATTGATGATGTGGCCGGACCGGCGGGCGCGCATATAGGGTAGTGCCGCCTGAAGTACGCTGATCGCGCCAAACACATTGACATCAAAGCAGGTGCGGATTTCCTCCAGGCTGGCTTCTTCGACCGCCCCGATCAGACCAAAACCGGCATTGTTGACCAGAACCTCAATGCCGCCGGAGGCTTTTTCGGCGGCGGCCACGGCCGCATCTATGCTGGCGCGGTCGGTGACATCGGCGATCAGGCCTAATGTGTCACCGGGCAGGGCCTCAAATGCCTTAAGATCAGCCGCATTGCGCACCGTGCCCGCCACGAAATCGCCGCGCGCAAGGGCAGCTTTAGCAATCGCCAGTCCAAAGCCTTTGCTAACGCCGGTGATGAACCATTTCATAGTGTGCCTCATGGGAGTTGAGGACGCGTATTGCGCCTGTGAATTCGGGCGCGATCATCTGTATGCCGCAGGTTCTGGTCTTGATGGCTTGCGTCTGAATTGTTGTTCGGCGGCGCTATCGGCTTGTGCCAAGGGGCCCGGAGACAGCACGTGCCCCGTCAAATCTTGTCCGCACGCGCACGCAAGGGTACTGGTGACGTATTGGCTATGTGGGAAAAATACATCGTTTAGCGCGCAGGCAGGGTGGCGGCGCAAGTTAGAGGGCGCAGGGGCTCAAGACGATGATCCCCTGAATGTGACAGATTTTTATCAACGATCGGCTGGATCGGACACCTAACCTGAACGCGGCCTTCGCACCTCCCGGCGAATGCAGCATGGTAATAGAAGCTCAATTTTGACCAAGGGGATATGGCAAGATGAACGGCAAGCGTACACAATTAAAATTCTATCTGCTGGGGCTGACGGCCCTGAGTGGAATCATGTCGGCTCCGGCAATGGCTCAAGAAGCCGCTGCCACGGACGACACCGTGACCGAAGTGGTCGTCACCGGTGCCCGCGATCTGGCAGGCGTCAAGCAAAAGCGCTCAACCAGCAGCGTCTTCGGCATCGACAAGCCGCTGGTCGACACGCCACGCGCCGTGACCGAAATTTCGGATAAGCTGCTGTCGCGCTATTCGATCAAGAGCGTCTATGACTTTACGGCGGTGGCCGCGGGCACCTATACCGGTTCCTACTTCGGCGTTCCGGGCAGCCTGAACATCCGTGGCACCATGGCCGACAACTATTATAACGGCTTTCAGGGCCTGTCGAACTTTGCCAACTACCCGACGCCGGTTGATGCGACCTCATCGATTGAAATCGTACGCGGCCCGACCTCTCCGGTTTATGGTGCCGGTCAGGTTGGCGGCTTCATGAACTTTATCCCGAAGACGGGATATGGCGAAGGCACCAAGTACGTCAACGAACTGGGCGGCGATGCGTCGATCACCGTTGGCTCTTACGGTGAAAAGGTTGTCACGGGCAACCTGTCGGTGCCGGTCGACTGGAAAGGCAACAGTGCCGGTCTGCACATCTTTGCCAAGGCCGAAGATTCCGACAGCTTCTATAAGGGCATGCACCCGTCGTCCGAAGTGGCGCAGATTGCCTTTGCCAGTGACCTGGGCTCAAAATGGTCGCTGGAAACCAGCTATCAGTTCATCCATTCCGACGGCTATCTGAAAAATATCGGCTGGAACCGCGTCACGCAAGACCTGATCGATAATGGTAACTATATCTCAGGCTCACCCATCGCCAAGATCAATGACGGCTCAACGCCGTTCATCACGGCGGGTCAGTTCTTTGGCACCGCCTTTGGATCGACGCTGTTGTTTACCGCGCCCTCAATCGGCGTGACTCCGACACCGAACGATTTCACCACCCTTGATCCGGCCACGGTCAAGCTTGTTAAGCTGTCGCCGCGCACCACCTTCATTGACGAAGGCGTTGACCTCAACGAGGCCATGACCCACACCCTCTATGCCGGTGTGTCACGTGTGTTCGAAAGCGGCGGCAAGCTGAAGTTCGAGGGCTTCCTCAACACGCTCGATTCAGAAAACTACCAAAGCTACGGCTTCGGCAGCAAGTACATGTCGACCTTGAGTGAGCAGCGCATCACCTATACCCAGGACTTCACGACCGGCCCGCTGGAGTGGAAGACGGTATCCGGTGTCAGCCATCGCTTCACCCATGCCCATGTTCAGGGCAGCCTGAATGACTTTGTTATCTCCGAGGATCGCCGTGACCTGAGCGTCGGGCCGACCCCTGACGACCGCTTCAATAACCCGTTTGCGGCGGGCTATAGCTGGGCCACCGACGTGACCAGCAAGATCCACAACTACGGCGTCTTCATGCTGGGCGATGCGACCTGGGGGCCGGTCAGCCTGACCATCGGCGGTCGCTCGGACAAGTATGAGGTTGAGGCGCGCAACATTGGTCGTGAAACCGCAGGCGTACATGTCACCCGCGCTGACGACGATACGGCTTACAGCTATAACGCGTCGCTGGCCTATAAGTTCGACTGGGCGACCTTCTACACCACCTATGCCCGCGCCAAGTCGCTGCAGGTCGATCAGGGCGGTGGTCTGGCCCCCAGCCTGATCCTCAACGGCGCTTATCTCGGCAATTCGCGTCTGCGTGAAGCCGGGGTCAAGACCTCGCAGTTCGGCGGACGTTTGTTTGCCGCTCTGGCCGTCTATGATCAGGATCGTTCTTACCTGAGCCAGCCACCGTCGGGTGTGCAGACCGTCAGCGCCCTGCGCACCCAAGGGATCGAAGCGGAACTGCGCTACCTCGTCACCGAAAGCTTTGGCATGACGGCGACCTTTACCAAGCAAAAGACCAAGATGCAGCCGACCGCCGGTGCTGGTTTCTTCGTCACCGTGCCGTCCTGTCTGGCCGGCATTGAATGTACCGAAGGCTACGGCGGTTATGCCTTCTCCAATGCCAACTACTTCCCCGGTATGCAGGACGGCTATTACCTGCACGCCACGCCGGAAACCAGCGGATCACTGTTTGCCACCTATGATAAGCGCGGCAAATGGGGTGTCACCGGCGGCGTGACCTATGCGTCGGAAACCGGCGGCTTCCTGCCGGGCTCGATCGTCCTGCCGGAATATATGGTGGCTCGTGCCGGGGCCTATTACATCCACGGACCGTACCGGTTTGATTTCAACGTCGATAACCTGTTCGATGAGGAATATTTCCTGGCCAACAGCGATACCGACGCCAATGCCAACGTCCTGCCCGGTATCGGTCGGACGATGCGCTTAAAGCTCAGCCGGACGTTCTAAAGCCGGTGAGGGCTGTTCCACCCCGAACAGCCAGTGGTGTGTTGCGTAAAGAAACAGGTTCGGTTCCCTTTGGGGCCGGACCTGTTCCTGTGTTTTTAAGGAGCGGAAGATGCGTAAAGCGATGTTGATGTCGGCGGCCCTGATGGCCTTCGCACCTGTTGTGTGGGCGGGGCCAAAGGTTCAGATTGATGCAGGGACGATTGAGGGTGTGAGTGCGGCAGGCATCGACCGCTATCTGGGCATCCCTTACGCCGCGCCGCCGGTCGGTGAATTACGTTGGCGCGCGCCACAAACTCCGGCCCCGTGGGCATCTGTGCTTGAGGCCAGAAGCTATGGCCCTGATTGCGTGCAGATGGACATGGATAGCCCGCCGGGACCTGGGTTCGTCAATCCTGAATCCGAGGACTGTCTCTATCTTAACGTCTGGGCGCCGGAAAATGCGGCCAATAAAAAGCTGCCTGTCATGGTGTGGATCTATGGCGGGGCGTTCATCATGGGGGCGTCGTCCTACCCCAGCTATGACGGCACGGCCTTTGCCAAACAGGATGTCATCGTGGTGTCGATGAACTACCGCGTCGGCCGGTTCGGGTTCTTTGCCCATCCTGAGTTAAGTGTGCCGGGCGAAGCCGTTGGCAATTTCGGCCTGATGGACCAAATCAAGGCTCTGAAATGGGTGCAGGCCAATATCTCAGCCTTTGGCGGCGATGCCGGTAATGTCACCATATTTGGTGAGTCGGCGGGGGCGTCTTCGGTCAACTTCCTGATGGCGTCACCGGCAGCCAAGGGTCTGTTCCATAAGGCCATCGCTCAATCCGGCGGCACCAATGCCTATGTCAAACCGCTGTCTAAGGCCCATGCCGATGCGGTCGCCTGGGGCGAAAAGGTCGGGGCGAAATCCGCCGAAGATTTGCGCAAACTGCCTGCCGCCACCGTGCTGGGCGCCCCGGTCATTGCCCCCGAAACCGTCATTGCCGACGGCCAGATCGTGTCAAAATCGACGCCGGAGGCTTATCTGGCCGGTGAGATTGCCGATATCCCTTATCTGGTCGGGGCCAATGACTATGAGGAAAGCCTGATCAAATGGCTGCCGGGGGCGGAAAAGAAATTGATCGAAAGCCTTGGGCCTAAAGGCGAGGCGGTGGTGAAGCTTTATATGGCCGACGGCACATCGCGTGAGGTCGCTGAAAAGCGGGTGTGGGGCGAATATGCCATGACCTTGCCCGCCCGCTGGCGCGCCGATCAGCGCGCGAAATCCGGTGGCAAGGTCTGGCTCTACCGCTTTTCTTATGTGCCGGAAACGCTGCGGGCGACCACGCCGGGGGCAGGCCATGAGAACGAGATCGAGATGGTCTTTGACATCCGCGATAGCCGCACCGCGCGTCATGACTGGACGGCGGCGGACTTGAAGATGGCGTCGTCCATGAACCGCTACTGGGCCAATTTCGCCAAGACCGGTAATCCGAATGGGGATGGGCCAAATGGTGGGGGTTTAGCGCCATGGCCCGCCTATACGGTCAAATCGCGCACCCTGATGCACTTTGGTAAGGACGGCATCGCGCCGGTCAAGGATTTCGCCAAGGCCCGCCTGGATGCGCTTGAGGCGGCGACAACTAAATAATTACACCGTCTCCGACAAAAACGCCTCGACCTCAGCGCGGGTCGGGGCGGAATTGGCTGAGGGGCGCGACACCGAAATGGCAGCGGCGGCTGAGGCAAATTCCAGCGCGTCAATAAGTGAGCGTCCCCCCGCCAGTTCGCAGGCCAGAGCGGCGTTAAACACATCACCAGCTCCAGTGGCATCCACGGCCTCAACCCGAAACGCCGGCAGGCGGATCAATGTCCCCTCGACCAGGGCAGCACAACCATTTGCGCCCAGCGTCGCCACCACCTGACCGGCCCCGGCCTTGCTCAAGGCGTGCAGAGCGGCGTGCAGGGTGGCATCACCCAGTCCCTCTATGCCCGTCAGGCTGGACAGTTCGGTATCGTTGGGCGTGACCACATCGGCCAGCGGCATCAGTGCCAGCGCCGCTATATCGACGGGGGCGGGATTAAGTATGGTCTTCACCCCATGCGCACGGGCGATCTCCAGCGCCTTACGCACGGCCTCAAGCGGAATTTCAAGCTGCACCACCACCACATCGGCCACGGCGATCAGGTGGGCGGCGGCCTCGATCATCTCCGGCGTGACGCAGGCATTGGCACCGGGGGCGACGGCAATCGTGTTCTGACCATCCGCGGCGACGGTGATATGGGCGGTGCCGGTCGGCATTGCAGCCACGGTTTCGACATGCAGGTCGTTGACACCATTGGCCTTGAGATAGGCGCGGGCCTGCTGACCGAAGGCATCGTCACCGACCGCGCCGACCATGCGAGTGTCACACCCCAGCCGCGCCATCGCCACCGCCTGATTGAGGCCCTTACCGCCGATGACGGTGGTAAAGCTCTTGCCCATCACGGTTTCATTGGCGCGCGGCAAGGCTTTGACCTCAACGATGAAATCTGCATTGATCGAACCAACAACGACGATTTTAGGCGTGGCAATTTTAGCGGGCGTAGACATGACACTCTCCGGAAACGGATTTCATGATATGACAAGTCCACAAACGATGGTCTTGTCCTGGGGCGCATGACCTCTTGTTACGGGATGAGGCCCCGCGTTCGCCATGTGGCATATTACCGCGAACTATCCGGTGAAAATACCCTTGCGGATAATGGCGTGAGCGCCCCAGTTGCCATTGACCATCTGGGTGACACCAAAATCGACCCCGACCGACAACAGCGATATGGCCTCATCTTCGCTCAGGCCCTTGGTGGTCATCAAAAACCGGCGGGCCTTGCGAAAGGCATCGCGCATGGCCCCTTCGATCGAGGCCTTTTTGTAGATTTCGCTCTGGGCCTTATCGCCCAGTTCGCGTAGGTAATTGGGCTGGGAAAAGCCCATGATCACCCATTCGTCCTTGGTCTCAATCAGCGGGTAATCCAGATCGCGCAGCGGGTCGCGCTGGGTTGATTTAGGGTGCAGGACTATCTGGATCAGGGCCGTCATCGAACACTCAATCGCCGTGCCGCACAGCTCAGAGTCGCCTTGTGACGCATGGGGATCGCCCAGCGACAGCAGGGCCTCCGCCACATTGACGGGCAGGAAAATCGATGCGCCGGGGCCTAAGCGCCAGTTGTCGATATTGCCGCCGAAATTGGCCGGTGGCACGGAATCGACCAGCCCCTCCTGAGCGGGGGCGACCGCCACAAACCCGAAATGCGGCCGCACCGGAATTTCGACATTGCGCAGGACATCATAGTTTTTCTGAATGGTCGTATGGTCAATCGGCACGCCCGGATAGTCGTAGCGGTCGTGTTTTGTGCCGTAAGGGTCGATCTGCGGCGTGTAGCGGAAATTATAGACGGCGTGGGCACAACAGCGCTCATGGCCGGTTTCGACCTCATAGATGGTGACGACTTCGCGCGGTTTCGGCTCGGTCAGCAGGTCGTGGTAGTGAAACCCCCAATAGGCGGCGACATTGCTGCCAAAGCTGCGACCGGCAAATTTCGGATTGGCTGACGGGCGGGTCTTGATCTCCAGGAAGCGCACCTCAACCACATCGCCGGGTTTGGCCCCCATGACCCCGATCGGGCCGGTGCAAATGTGGACGCCAAAGCCTTCGCCAGCCCCGCGCCCGACCGCGGAGCCGTCCATCGGCCCGGCTCCGCGTCGTTCGATCGCCTTACCTTCAGGTGTCCAGGCATAGACGCTTTCGGCCCCGGCATCGCCCTCGATCATGCGTTCATAGTCATCAGCCGCATGGTGGGTCAGGGTTTCAATGGTCACATAATCGCCCGACTGCACTCTAAGTGTCGGTTTAAGATTGCGGCTGATATAGCCCCAGTGCACGGTCTCCGGTGAGGCGGGCAGGTAGTGGTGACGCACACCGGATTGCACCGGCAAAGGCGCGTCTTCTACATCAGTTTCAACCGTCACCGCCTCTTCGGTTTCCAGAGCGTCATCATCGGGGGCCGCCAGCGGTTTTTCCTGACGGGCGGTCGGGCGGCCGCGGCGCGGGGCCTCGGCATCTTCGTTTTCAAGCGGCGGCGATTTACGGTATTCACGCGGGGACACGCCGTACTGCTCACGAAAGGCCCGGCTGAAAGACGCCGAGTCATTAAACCCCCACTGGAACAGAATATCGGAAATTGATTTCTGGGCATGGAGCGGGCTCAACAGGTCCATCCGGCAGCGCTCTAACCGGCGCAGTTTGACATAGTGCCCGAAGCTTTCATCAACCGTTTCAAACAGTTTCTGCAAATACCTCATGGAGATGCCATGCTCGGACGCTACCTGTTGCAGGTTCAGGTTCGGGTCGGACAGGTGCATTTCTATGGTCTGAAACACCCGCTCCAGCAGCATGGCCCGCGCCCCCGCTGATCCGCCCAGCGACTTGGACGGCGCGCCTTCCATCAGGGCGGTCAGCAGAAATTCCGGCAAACTGAGTTCAACCGGCCGCACCCGGTCGGTATTCAGGTCGTTGATGGTGTCGGCCACTGAGCGCAACATGCCTGACAATATCCGTCCTGCGCCGGTATCGCTGGCGATCAGGTTGATTCCGTCCGGCAAGGGGTTGCGTACTCGTAGCGCCAGATAGGGCTTGGGCACCTTGATCAGCAGAAAGCGGTGATCGCGGTGGAAATCGAGGACGGCTTCGATGTTGCCGTCACCAAAGACGATATCGCCTTCGCGTACATTCAGGACATGGGTGCCGTGGCTGACCTTCAGGTCGCCTTCCAGCAGTTGTAGCAACCAGATATGATCCGGCTGATCCTGCATGTCGATCTTGACGATCTGGGCGGTGGACGACACGCTGATGAAATCGACGCCCTGAGTGCTCTGGTAGCTCGACAGTTCGCCGTAGGCCGTGTCGGTGCTCAAGGCCTCCAGTTTCAGGGATTTACGCTGCAATGCAAAGCGCCAGGAGTCCCAGCGTTGTTCCTTAGGGTAGGCATTGGTCGTAAAACGCAACATGGGGCTATCCGGCAGTTAGGGTGAACGCAAGGGACAGGGTTTGCCTAAGATGTTTCATCTTATGCACTGTAATATAATGGTAATTTTTGATTTCACGGGCGGGGCGGCACCGGGGGCTCCCCTGCGTCACCTTGTCGCCTGTAAGGTTATTGGCGGGTTAAACCCAAAATCTGTCAACGTCAGGCAGGGGTTTGTGCGCGTACAGACAAGAAAACGTGCAGAGGGAACACAGGCGTTTTCGCAAATGCAAAAAAACGGTCACAATGGAACGCTGCCCGGTGCAAAACATCTGAGGGAAAACTACACCGGGTCCATTGTGACCGGCCCAAGTTCGAGGGGAGGCGGGCACCTTACCCATAAATCGGGTACGCTCGCGGGTCTTGATCGGTCGCGTCCTGAAACTTGGTGGCGCGTTTGAGGACGGATATCTGTTCAAGATTATGTGCCTTTATCGACAAGTCACGCACCACGGGTCTCGCTATGGTGGCTCATCGAGTTTTGCTTTGAGGTAGTGAGTATGTCGGAAACCCATCTTCGGGTGCGCGTCCATGAACTGACTGAGGTTGGCCAAAGTGGCCAAGCCGGTTGTGTGCGCATCCTTGACCTGAGAGCCGAAGAGGGTTCGGATCTGCCGCCGTTCGAGGCGGGTGCGCACATCGATATTGTGGCGCGTGAAGGGCTGATCCGGCAATATTCCCTGCTCAATGCGCCGTCGGAGTGTCACCGCTATGTGGTGGCCATTGCGCTGGATGCGACCAGCCGGGGCGGGTCAAAGCATTTTCATGACTGGGTTGAGCCTGACGATATTCTGACCATCAGTGCGCCGCGCTGCCATTTTCACCTCAATGAAGACAGCCCCTATACGGTGCTGATTGCCGGCGGGATCGGGGTGACGCCGGTGTGGTCGATGGCGCAGCGCCTGCTGGAACTGGGTAGGCCGTTTGAGTTTCACTACGGTGCCCGCGCCCGGTCGCAGGCGGCGCTGCTGCCGGAAATTGAGGCGACGCTTAAGGCCGCAGGCGTACGGTTTGAGGCGCGATTTGAGGACAACGGCGGTGCGCGGCTTAATCTGACGGATATTTTCGAGGCCGCTCCGGAAGGCGCGCATTTCTACGCCTGCGGCCCATCGGGGATGCTGGATGCCTATATCGCTGCCGGTACGGCGCGTGGGGTGGACTATGTTCACTATGAACGGTTTTCCGGGGTTGAGGCGGCGGCCACCGAAGGCGGCTTTGAGGTCGAACTGGCCCGAACCGGCGGCTGTTATGAGGTGCCTTCGGGGCTGACCATTCTTGAGGCGTTGAAGGCCCACGGCATCAATGTGCCCCATTCATGCGCCGAAGGTATCTGCGGCGCTTGTGAATGTGGGGTCTTATCGGGTATCCCCGACCATCGCGACAGTGTGCTGACCGACGCGGAAAAAGCCGCCAACACGACTATGATGGTGTGCTGCTCCGGATCGCGCTCGCCCAAGCTCGTGCTTGACCTGTAACCGGATAGACTGATGATCAACAAACTCAAAAACGCCGCCAGGGTGATCGATCCGTTCATCGTGATCATGCTGGGGCTGGTGGTGCTGGCCAGCGTCCTGCCGGTGCGCGGGCAGGCGGCGGTGGTAGCTGACATTGTCACCGATGCTGCGATTGTGCTGCTGTTTTTCCTGCACGGGGCCAAGCTGTCGCGTGAGGCTATTGTGGCCGGATTTTCCAACTGGCGCGTGCACGGCGTGGTGCTGGCCACGACGTTTATTGTCTTTCCGTTGATAGGGCTTTTCATGCAGATAAGCCTCAGCGGTATTATCGCCCCAATGATCCTGAGCGGGTTTCTGTTCCTCACCCTGCTGCCATCGACCGTGCAGTCGTCGATCGCCTTTACCGGCATAGCGCGCGGCAATGTCGCCGCCGCCGTGTGCGCCGCGTCGCTGTCGAACGTGCTGGGGATTTTCCTGACGCCGTTGATGGTCGGGCTGTTTATGGGAGCCACGTCGGGCGTATCGATGGCGGCGATTGAAAAGATCGCCCTGCAACTGCTTTTGCCATTTGTGCTGGGTCATCTAGCGCGGCCAATCCTTGCCGGGTTTATCGCCAAGCATAAGACGCTGGTGGGACGGGTCGATCGCACCTCGATCCTGCTGGTGGTCTATACGGCGTTTTCGGCGTCGGTCGTTGAGGGCCTGTGGTCGAAAGTCTCCGCCATCGATCTGATCAGCGTTCTGATCCTGTGTTCGGTCGTTTTGGCAGTCGTTTTGTGGGGGACGTGGTTTATTTCCGGCCGGTTAGGCTTTGCCCGCGAAGACCGGGTGGTCATCCTGTTTTGTGGCTCAAAGAAAAGCCTTGCGTCAGGCGTGCCCATGGCCTCGACCCTGTTTCCGGCGGCCATGCTGGGGCCCGTGATTTTGCCGCTGATGCTGTTCCACCAGATTCAGTTGATCGTCTGCGCCTTTATTGCCCAAAAAATGAAATCACCAGACACTAAATCAGATACAGGGGACAACTGACTATGAAGATTCTATTCGCAGGCTTAGGCGCCATGGGCGGGCCGATGGCCGGACATCTGATCACGGCAGGTCATACGGTTGTGGGCTATAACCGATCCTTCGGACGGGCGCAGACCTGGAGCGAAAAATATGCGGCCCCTGTCTTTGAAGCCTTTGAAGACGCGGTTTCGGGCGTGGACGTGCTGGCCCTGTGTGTCGGCAATGACGATGATGTGCGTAATCTGGTGCTGCGCGCACTTGAGATCATGCCTGCGAGCAGTCTGATCATCGACCACACCACCACCTCTGCCCATCTGGCGCGTGAGATGGCGAGTGCTGCCGCCGGAAAAGGCATCGATTTTGTCGACGCGCCGGTATCGGGCGGTCAGGCCGGGGCGGAAAACGGCCAGTTATCGGTAATGGCCGGCGGCACTGAGGCGGCCTATGCGCGGGCCTCAGAGGTGTTTAAATCCTATGCCCGCGCCATGATCCGCATCGGTGACGCCGGTGCCGGTCAGACCGCCAAGATGGCCAATCAGATCGCGCTGGCTGGAACCGTGGCCGCGGTGGCCGAAGCCCTGCATTTTACCAAATCAGCCGGTCTTGATGACGGGCTGGTGTTTGAGGCCATCTCCAAAGGGGCGGCCGGTTCGTGGCAGATGGAAAACCGCTGGAAAACCATGTCGGCGGGTGAATATGACTTCGGCTTTGCGGTGGAATGGATACGTAAGGATCTGGGCATCGCGCTGGATGAAAGCCGCCGCAATGGCGCCAACCTGCCCATGACCGCCCTGATTGATCAGTTCTACAGCGAAGTGACGGCCATGGGCGGACGGCGGTGGGATACGTCGTCTCTTCATAGCCGCCTTGAAGATCGCAGGCGCCGTCAGATGGCCCGAACATAGGCGCCTGCTTTGGTATTGACCGTAATTTCGCGGCGCAGAGGTAGATCTGCGCCGCACCACACGCACGCCGGTCTGGCCTAAAAGAACCCAAGCTTTCCGGGGGCATAGGAGACCAGCATATTTTTGGTTTGCTGGTAGTGATCGAGCATCATTTTGTGGTTTTCGCGCCCGATGCCGGATTGCTTATAGCCGCCAAAGGCCGCATGGGCCGGGTAGGCGTGATAGCAGTTGGTCCACACACGGCCCGCTTCGATGCCGCGACCGGCGCGGTAGGCGGTATTCATATCGCGCGACCACACGCCAGCCCCTAGGCCAAATACCGTGTCGTTGGCGATTTCGAGGGCGTCTTCGAGGGTCTTAAAGGTCGTGACCGAAACCACCGGGCCGAAGATTTCTTCCTGAAACACCCGCATCTTATTGTGGCCTTCAAAGATGGTCGGCTTGACGTAATAGCCGTCCTTGAGGCCACCTTTCAGGATATTGCGGTCGCCGCCGGTCAGAACCTTGGCGCCTTCGGATTTACCAATTTCCATATAGCTCAGAATCTTATCGAGTTGTTCCTGTGAGGCCTGAGCGCCGATCATGGTGGTCGGGTTGAGCGGGTCGCCCTGAGAAATGGCTTCGACGCGCTTGATGGCCTTTTCCATGAAGCGGTCGTAGATCGATTCCTGAATGAGCGCGCGCGACGGGCAGGTGCAGACCTCGCCCTGATTGAGCGCAAAAAACGCAAAGCCTTCCAAAGCCTTATCCAGAAACGCATCATCTTCGGCCATGACATCGGCAAAGAAGACGTTAGGCGATTTGCCGCCCAGCTCCAGCGTGATGTTGGTCACATTATCAGCGGCGGCGCGCATGATGGCCTTGCCGACCGGGGTGGAGCCGGTAAAGGCGATCTTGGCGATGCGCGGGCTGGCGGCCAGCGGAGCCCCGGCTTCAAGGCCTGTGCCGTTGACAATGTTGAGTACGCCCGCAGGCAGCAGGTCCGCGATGAATTCCATGACCACAAGGATAGACGCCGGGGTCTGCTCGGCGGGTTTAAGGATCACGCAGTTACCGGCGGCAAGGGCAGGCGCCAGCTTCCACGCCGCCATCAGGATCGGGAAGTTCCACGGAATGATCTGCCCCACCACGCCCAGAGGCTCATGAAAATGATAGGCGACCATGTCATTGTCGATTTCTCCAATCGAGCCTTCCTGAGCGCGGATACAGCCCGCGAAATAGCGGAAATGATCGACGGCCAGAGGAATGTCCGCCGCCATCGTCTCACGCAACGGTTTGCCATTGTCCCAGGTCTCAGCCGTGGCGATGGTTTCCAGATTTTGCTCAATCCGGTCAGCGATTTTCAGCAGGATGTTCGAACGCTCGGTCACCGATGTGCGGCCCCAGGCGGCCTTGGCCCTGTGGGCGGCATCAAGGGCGGCGTCGATATCTGAGGCATCTGAGCGCGGCACTTCGCACACCTTACGGCCCGTGACGGGCGACAGATTGTCCATATAGCGGCCCGACCGGGGCTCTACCCAGTCCCCGCCGATGAAATTGCCATAACGGGCCTTGAAGGGTGAGGCGGCATGTATGGCGGTGTCATGTTTTGTCATGTAATTTATCCTTATGTTTCCGAAAGTTAATCTTGTCCCCACAGGTAAGGCTTTTTATGATTATGGTCTTTAAGCTGCGCCCTGATCGCAGACGAGGTCAATCGGTGCGCGATCAACTTCCGGAGACTTCCGGGAAATGTGATGGACAAAAATGCGCGCTTGGGCGTAGCCTGTCGCAAACGGCAACAGGCGCGTTTCACCTGTTGCAGAATGCGACGGTCAGGCGTTATGCAGGTCGTATTCACAGCATTTTTCGACGAAGTGGACGCCGGTTCGTCGTTAAAAAATGCGTCTTAGGACAAACAGGGAGTTGCTTATCTATGTCTGCGCCCAATCCCGTGATGATCGAGCAGGCGCGCCGTGAGTTTTTTGACGGCAAAGGCCTGCCGGTAAATCAAGTCAGTCACGCCATTTTGCGCTCATGGATGCGCTGCACCGACATGGGGCTGAATGCCCGCCGTACGCCGCCCCACGAAACCCCGACCTCACAGGAAGTCCGCGATCTGCATGACCGGCATGAAGCGCTGCGCCGTCTGTGCCGGGCTGAGCTTGATGCGCTTTATGACGAAGCGCGTGAGATGTCGGGGCTAGTTATCCTGACCAATGCTCAGGGCATAGTGCTGGATACGCTGGGCGATGCCGCCTTTGCTGACCGGGCCGCTCAGGTCACTTTGCGGCCAGGCGTGCTGTGGTCCGAAGACGGCACCGGTACCAATGCCATTGGCACGGCTTTGGCGGAGCGGCGCGGGGTGTCGGTGTTTGGCGGTGAGCACTATTTCACCGACCATAAGGTGTTAAGCTGTGCCGCTACGCCGATCATCGATCATCGCGGCGCGATCATCGGGGTGCTTGATATGTCGGCGCCTGCGACCGACGCCCATACCCACATGCTGGGCATGGTGCGGCTGGCGGTCGAGCAGATTGAGCACCGCCTGTTCCGCGAAGGCTTTGACGGTTGCGAAACCGTGCGTTTTCAGACCGATCCGGGTCTTTTGGGGGTGGCGCGCGAAGGCATACTGGTGGTCAAGGACGGGGTGATCGTCGGTGCCAACCGGCGCGGATTATCGCTGATTGGCCACGGCTGGGATATTCTGGATGAACTACGCTTTGAGGATGTGTTTGCCCACGATGTCGAGCAGGCCGCCCGCGACGGGCACCTGACGGCGCAGGATGGCCGCGCCTTTGCCGCCAGGCTGGACACGGGGGCAGGGGGCATGCCCGCGCCGTTTGAAACGGTGACGGGCCATAGTCTTGACGACATCGAACTGTCAACCATCCGCGCTGCGGTTGACGCCCACAAAGGCAATATCAGCGCCGCCGCCCGCCATTTGGGCATCCACCGCTCAACCATCTACCGGCGGCTTCAGGATAACGTCTAGATAACGACGCTGACCGCATAGGTGCGGCCTGAGTCAATATTGATTATGACGGGCTCGGTCAGGGCCACCCCGTCGCAGGTCACGCCCTTAACCTCACCGCGTCGAATGGTGACATTAAAGCTCGCCCCGCGAAACTGACGGGTCACCTCGATCTCATCCCAGTGGGCGGGTAATTGCGGATTGAGGCGCAAACCGTCCTTTGTGCCGCTCAGGCCCATCAGTCCGTCAATAAGACTGTGATAGACCCAGGCGACCGTGCCGGTGTTGAATAGCTGGCTGGAACGGCCTGCGGTGCGCGGATGCTGGCGGTAGGCCCCGCGATAATAGTTCGGGATAAAGACCGGCATCTGCCCGCGTTGCAGATAGTCAGCCTCGTCCGGGCCGGTGATCATTTTGCGTAATAATTCAAAGCCCTTATCGGCCTGACCGATCTGAAACAGGCTGTAGATATAGAAGATGGCGGCATGGTTATAGACCGCGCCATTTTCGGCTGAACCCATCCATTTCTGGGTCACGCGGCCGACATCATCGCGCATCTTGGAATAGGGCGGGCCGAGCATTTCAACGCCGAAGGGCGTTTCAAGTTGTTCGGTAACCGCACGTATCATCAATGATTGATTTTCAGGTGAGGCGGCCCCGCTCAAGCATGCCCAGGTTTGCGGGTTAAGATAAATCCGGCCTTCCGGGTCAGAGGCCACGCCAAACACCACATCATCGTCGGTGATGCCGCGCGCATACCATTGCCCGTCCCACAGGTGGGTGTTGGCCGCCGTGTTCAGATCATCGACGCCTGCGCGCATCGTGGTGGCTGTGGTCTCATCGCCCGCATCAGCGCAGATCTGCGCCCACAGTTTCAGGGCATAGCCGCTGGCCAGGGTCAGCCAGCCGGATACGCCCTTGCCCTTATAACCCACCATATTCATCGGGTCGCACCAGTCGCCCTGAGCGATGTAACTCAAGCCACGATGGTCGCGTGCGGTCAGCAGCCAGTTCATGGCGGCGGTCATGCGATCATGCACCGTCAGGCTCAGGCCCGTGGCGGCATTGGTCACCACCTGATCCAGCAAGCCGTAATCGCCGGTTTCGCGCACATAGGCATCCAGCAAGATCGGCAGCCAGACGCAGTGATCGGTGTGCGGTACCTGATTGATATATTTCAGTTCTGCGCCCTCAACCAGCAGCACCCCGTCCGGCATAGAGCCATTATCATGCTGCTGCGACAGGGCGGTGATCAGGGCAATCCGCGCCGCGTCGGGGCGGATATAGACCATGCCGAGCGCGTCCTGAAGGTAGTTGCGGGTCTGCGGATCGGTGGTCAGGCGGTTGACATCGCCGTGGTAATAGACCTGCCGCGCCAGCCAATGATTGACGAACTGATCAAAGTGCGCGTCCGGCGTTTTGATCTTAACGACACCGCTACCTGCGGCGATATAGGTCTGATAGTCGCGGCGGGCGGCATCGAACCCTTCCGCCGACAGATAGCGGGACTTGATGGTGGCGATCTCAGCTTCATCAAAGGCGGGGCCAAACAGAAAGCGTTGGGTGACCGATGCACCGGCCTCCAGCGCCAGATTGAATTTCATAACGGCGGTCGGCGTTTCGTAGATCGCGTCTTCGCAGGCTAACCCGTCACGCAAACCATCGGGATTATGCAGCCCGCCTTCGCCTTCAAACGCTTCGCGCCGGCATTCCCATCCGGCGGGCGTTTGCTCACTTAAAAAGAACGTCTTGTCCTTGAAGTCCTTGTTTTTGAAATAGTCCGCGACCTTTTGGTAGGGGCTCACACAGGTGGCAACAATGCCGCCCAATCCCGCATCAAAGGTCGCAGATTGATTCATCCAGCTCATGTAACCGATGGTGAAGAAAGGATAAAATCCGATTGTCCTCATCCGATTTGTGAGGTTGGTGACGGTCACTTCCCATAGCTCGACCACATCCTCCACCGGCAGGTTAAGGGTGATATCGACCCGCACCCCCAAATGCTCGATGCGCCATGTGATATCGTGAGCGGACAGCGTAAATTCAAACCGGTCCGGCACCGTGCGCACTGGCTCATAAGGAGCGGAAAAGACCTCACCCGTCTCTTCGTCCTTTAGGTAGAAAAAACGGCCCGGATGGTGGGCATAATAAGGCTGTTCCGGCTGCATGAAGGTCTTGGCTTCAAGGTTGGGCGCATAGGCGTACTTGGCCGGTTCCGGCTGCATGAACTGCGACGTGGCAAAGCCGCGTGCATTCATATGGAGCATCATCTTGCGGTTCCACAGAAACCCCGAGGCCCGCGGCAGGGCGATGGGTGAGGTCAGGGTGCAGGTTGCCCCGGTATTGAGTATCAAATCAGTCATGTGACGCTAATTTACGCTCGGCTAAGTCAATCTGGATGGTTTCAAGTTCGAGTTTGGTCAGGCTGTAAAAGCCGGTGACGATGGCGGCAAACAGGGCAATTGCCCCCGGTACCAGTGTCATCAGGATGATGATACCTGATTGTGATGCGCCGGTCTGGGCCTGATTGGCGACATAGCCGAGTGCTGAAAACACCAGGCCGATGACAAAAGATGCCAGGGCCCCGCCCAGCTTTTGGGAAAATGTCGCCGCCGCAAACGTCATGGCCGTGGCCCGTCTTCCGGTTTTCCATTCGTTGTAGTCAGCCGTATCGGCATACATTGAATAGGCCAGCGGTGATTTTGGCCCCAGCACCAGCCCGATCAGGATTTGCAGGCCAAACATCACCTCGATCTGATCCTTGGGCACAAAATAGAACAGGATGCACAGGACGCCTACGATCGCCATCAGCACCATGAGAATATGCTTTTTGTCGAAAAACCGGGTCAGGATCGGCGTGCAGGCCGAGCCGACGGCCAGGGCAATGCCATAGACGGTCAAGAAACTACCAATCAGATCGGGACGTTCCACGTAATATTTCATGTAGTAGGCTGATGTGCTCATCCGCAGGGTAATGGTGATCATGATGATCAGGGCCAGGAAAAACAGCACCACCCACGGCCCGTTCTGAGTCAAATCCTTCACATCGCGCAGGGGGCTGTTGACCGTCTGGCTGATAGGTTCGACCCGCTCACGGGTTTGCCAGAACATATTCAGGAATAACAAAGTCGCCACCGCGCCATAGACGATCATGGCGATCTGCCAGCCGTGGGCTTCGTTGCCCTGACCGAAAAACGCGACCATCTTGGGCGTGCAGTAGGTGACGATGGTGCCACCTAAAAACCCGCCGATAAACCGGAAGCTGATCAGGGTCGAACGATCCTGACCGTCCGCCGTCATCACCCCTGACAGGGCATTATAGGGGATGTTGATGACCGTATAGATCAGCATCAGGATCATGTAGGTGGCGTAGGCGTAGATGATCTTACCGCCCTGATCCAGATCCGGTGTGGTAAAGGTCAGCACCCCTGCGGCGGCCAGCGGCAAAGCGGCCCACAGGATATAGGGCCTGAACTTACCCCACTTGGTTTTGGTACGATCGGCAAAGGCCCCGATCACCGGATCGGTCATGGCGGCGATAATCTTGGTGACCAGCAGCATGGTGCCGGCGGTCGCCGCCGGAATACCGAACACATCGGTATAAAAAATCATCACAAAGGCAGAAATGGTCGTCCAGTAGAAATTGAACCCGACATCGCCCGCGCCGTAGCTGAGTTTTTCAAACAGGCCGACTTTTACGGGTGACCCCGTGTTCCCCATAGTGTTCATGTACCGCTTCCCTGATGTTTTTTGTGTTTAGAGATTTGATAACAGGCAATGTTAGCGCTGTCATTACTCTTCGTCAGGCGGAGCGGGCTGATTTTTTGTGGCTTTGGTTTTGACCTTTTTGCGGATTTCCCTCAGTTTCAGGCCCTGCATCAGCGACAGGATGCCCTCCATCGCCCCCTTATCCGGGTCGGCAAAGGCGCGGCCATAGGTTTGAACACGGCCCTTTACGCTATCGATAAATTCAGCTTCCCATTCGCTGAGGTCCACGCCCTGTTCGGCGGCTTCACGTTTGGCTTTTTCCAGCAGACGGACGGTGGCCTTTTGTAGTGCTTTTTTTTGATCGGCGGGGGAGGGCGGTTTGGCCTGTAAGCCAGTCTTTGCCTGCATAGGTGCTTTGGCTTTAAATCCTGCTTTGGCTTTGAGCGGTGTCTTCTGGCGCAGGCCCTTGGATGGCGTCTTCGATTTAAACGCCATGCAGATACTCAGATGTCACAAAAAAAGCCCGCATCGGTTAAGGATGGCGGGCTTTTGATCTAAAAATCAAGCCAGATCAGATTTAGCCTTAGATTTCGCCGATAGCCGACAGATAGAGATCAAGCAGGGCTTCTTCTTCCATGCGCTTGGCCTTATCCTTTTTGCGCAGGGATACGACCTTGCGCAGGATCTTGACATCGAAACCTTCGCCCTTGGCTTCGGCATAGACTTCCTTTAGGTCGCCAGCGATCACGGCCTTGTCTTCTTCAAGGCGTTCAATGCGCTCGATGATCGTGCGCAGGCGGCCTTGTGCGGCGGCATTGATAACGTCGTCCGACGTGATGGTGTTGGCGGCGTCATCGGCCATGGTGAAGATCCTTCTAAAATTCCCGTTAAACATACCGGAGCGATTCGCCCGCCTCAATGCGCAGGGGAATTTGTGATCGGCTTTTGCTGTGGATAAGGTGGTGTATGAATTTAGAGCGAAGTGATTAGGGAGGATCATTTCGCTCAAGCCGCCATTGCGGCGGCGGCCAAGGTGGCGGAGCCACCGCCCGGCGAGGGGCTAAAGGCTATAACAAAAAGCGCTTAAGGCTGGCCCTAAGCGCTTTTAGAAATCTGCAAATCAGCCAGAGCCGATCTGACGCGAATTAGCCTTGCTTGGCTTTAAAACGCGGATCAGTCTTGTTGATGACAAAGACGACGCCCTTGCGGCGCACAATCTTGCAGTCCCGGTGGCGGGTTTTCAGAGACTTGAGCGAGCTACGGACTTTCATTGGTCCCAACCTGATTTCTATAAAAGCGTGAACGGATGCTGCCATAAATCCGGCACCGCAGAGGGCGCACAAGACCGCATAGCAGCGATGAATGAGGGCGGGTAATTAGGCGAACTGTCTGATCAAGTCAACGTGATTCACGATGATTTCACGCGCGGATTGCCAAAATAATTGCCGCTAATGCCGATTTTGTTATGACATAACCGTCTGACCGCCACATTGCAGGCTTGGATTGTCATCATATTCTGAGATAGATTCAAACTCATAACATACTTTACGGGAGTTCTCATGGTGGGCCGCTATCTGACATTGGCGTTGTTTTTGACGGCCTGTTCCTCGGCGACCTCGATCCCGACGCCGATTGATCCGCCGTCACCGACGCCCGCAAAGCCTGATCCGCTGGTGACGGCTCCGGCGACCTCAAGCCCGTCGCCGACCGTGGGTAAGGTCGATTATCCGTCATTCTATCATTGGCGCGACGACTTTATAAATCGGGCGGTGGCCAAGGGCTATGACCGCGCCTTTGTGACTGAGGCCCTCAGCACGACCGCGCCGTCGGAACGGGTGGTGGCGCTGGATACCAAGCAGCCGGAATTTTCCAAGCCGATCAGCGCCTATGTCAAGGGGGCGGTGACCGTGCCGCGCTTTGACGCCGCCCGCGCTAGACTGGCGGCCACGCCCCATGTGCCGGAGATTGAGGCGACCTACGGCGTGCCCGCCGCCCTTTTGGGTGGCATCTGGACGATGGAAAGCGATCTGGGCCGTATCCAGGGCGATTTTGATGTCATCAACGCCTATGCGACCCTGGCCTTTGATGGCCGCAGACGGGCATGGGCGGAGACCCAGCTTCTGATGGCGCTTGATATTTTGCGGGAGGGTAAGGTCGATCGCGCGACCCTCAAAGGCTCATGGGCCGGGGCCATGGGCCAGACGCAGTTCCTGCCGGAAAACTATGTCAAGCTGGGCGTCGATGCCGACAAAGACGGCAAGGTCGATATCTGGACATCTGATCCCGATGCGCTGGGCTCGGCCGCCAACTTGCTGGCCAAGGCGGGCTGGAAGGCCGGTCAGGCATGGGCGGTCGAAGTGACCTTACCCGCAGGCTTTGACTATTATCTGTCGGAAACCGAAAGCCAGACACCCGACTGGTGGGCCGCAAAAGGTGTCACGCGGGCTGATGGGGCTGTGTGGACCGACGGTGAAAAACTGGAAAACGCGACCCTGATTCTGCCGTCAGGGGCGGGTGGGCCGGCCTTTCTGGCCCTGCCGAACCATTTTGTGATCCGTAAATATAATAACTCGACGGCCTATGCGCTGGCGGTAGGTCTTCTGGGCGATGGCATAGCGGGTAAGCCCGCGCTGAAAACCCCGTGGCCGGACGAGCAGCCGCTGTCGACCGCCCAGCGGGTCAATACTCAAAAAGCTTTGCTCAAAGAAGGTTTCGATCCCGGCATAGCTGACGGCGTGATCGGTGTGGGTACGCGCAAGGCCCTGCGCGAATGGCAACGCGCCAATGGTCGGCCGGCCGATGGTTACCTGTCGGCGATGCTGGCTGATGAACTGTCGGCCAAGGTGACGGGCTACACCATCCTTGGGCCGACTTCGACGCCTACCCAATAGTTATTCCGTGGTTGCGGGCGCTTTTTTCTTGACGGGGCAACCGGTTTTCGCGCACGCGCCTTTGTCGTTCCAATAAATCAGCCGCGCTACGGTATCGCCCGGATCGCGGCGCGGGTCGGTCGCCACCGACAACACCTGACCGTCACGCGGCGCGGTAATCTTTGCGACCACATCACCGTAGGCATTGGTTATGGTCGCCACAGCGTCGCCAGCTTTTACGGTGTCGCCCAGCTTAACGGTCACATGGGCAAAGCCGCCCCGCGGAGCTTTGACATTGAGAATTTCGTTGCCCAGAAATGGCTCAGGCCCGCTCAGGTCGGGCGCTCCCGCCACCATGCCCTGATCACGCATGACATTGATAATGCCTTTGACGCCGCGGGCAATCATGACCGGATCGAAGCTTTCGGCCACGCCAAGCTCAAGGGTCACGCTGGTGAAACCATAGGCATTGAGCGTGTTCTCCACCGTGCCATCGATACCGGGGTCCATATTGATGACATCCGGCCGGATAAGATCGGCCAGATGCCGCGCTTTTGGGGTTTCGGCAAAGACATACATGGGATAGCTGATACCCGCCGATTGGGTATGCAGGTCGATGGAGATATCGACATTGCCCATAAACAGATTGGACCACAGTCGCGCGGCATAGATATTGGCAGCACCACCATGTAGGTCACCGGGCAGGATGCGGTTAAGGTTTTCTCCCCCCGATCCATGACCATTCGGCGTAAACTGCCGCGTGGAATGCAAAAGGCCGGGGGTGTTAAGGCCCGGCACAGCGACAATCGTGCCGCTTAAGGTTTGCGGGTCGGTGTCCTTGATAATCTGCTGAACGACCGGGATGCCGTTAAGCTCATCGCCATGGATGGCGGCGGTCAGCAACAGCCTGGGGCCGGGTTTGGCGCCCTTAATGACCACGACCGGCACGTACCAGCCCTGACCAATCGATTGATCAGAGACGCGGAAATAAAGCTTTGTGACGCTGCCCGCTTTGAAATCAGCGCTGTCGAGTTTATCAATGACCGCAAATCCATCTACCCGGTCGCCGGTATAGACGGTGGCGGCCATTGCCGGTGCGAAGACACCGGACATGAGCAGGGTGATCAGGGGCAGGGCGCGCTTCATATCCGGTTTCCTTGAATTAACGTCAGACGTAACCTTACCCCGATCGCGGCGGTTTGCCAGCGGCACAGGTCATGATTTCTGCGCAGTAAAAAGGTAAAAAAAGACGGTTAATCGAAACCGCCCCTTAAGGATTAGCCCTTAACCTGATCCGAATCGTTTGTTCGGGTTGGTTGCGGGTCTCATGTTTCAGATTATCGGTATTGTTGTTCTGTTTGCCACGGTGTTCGGCAGTTATATCTGGTCGGGCGGCTCTATGGCGCCGATCCTGCACTCCTTGGCCTACGAACTGACCGGGATTCTGGGGGCTGCTATCGGGGCGACCTTGATTGCCAACGACCTGCATACCCTAAAAAGCATGGGCGGCGGCATGGGAAAGGTGTTCAGCGGCCCGAAATGGAAGGCGTCAGATTACCGTGATCTGTTATCGCTGCTGTTCCTGCTGACCAAGACAATGAAGTCCAAGGGTGTGATCGCGCTCGAAAGCCATATCGAAAAGCCGCATGATTCGACGATCTTCAATCGCTACCCAAAGATCATGAAGGATCACTTCGCCACCGATTTTATCTGCGACACCCTGCGGATGATGACCATGAACCTCGAAGACCCGCATCAGGTCGAGGACGCCATGGAAAAGCAACTTGAAAAACACCACCACGAAGCGCTGCATCCGGCCCACGCTCTGCAATCCATGTCAGACGCCCTGCCGGCGCTGGGGATCGTCGTCGCCGTTCTGGGGGTTATTAAGACCATGGGCGCGATCACCGAACCGCCGGAAGTTCTGGGCGGCATGATCGGCGGCGCGCTGGTCGGTACCTTCCTTGGGGTTATGCTGTCCTATGGTCTGGTCGGGCCGTTCGCCACGCGCCTGAGTGGGATCGTTGAGGAAGAGGGCGCGTTCTATAAGATCATCCAGTCGGTGCTGGTGGCTCACCTGCATGGCAACGCCGCTCAGATTTCGGTCGAAATCGGCCGCGGCAGTGTGCCGTCAACCATGCAGCCGAGCTTCCTTGAAATGGAAGAAGCACTCAACACCATTCCTGCCGAGGGGTAATCGACGCCTGAAACAGGTGAGCCTTGACGGTGAGGCGGCCTTGGGGCCATACTCAAGCCGCATTATTTGACATGATGCCGCTTTATTATGAGCGGTATCGGCATTTACGGTATATGCCGTCTGGCTTATATGCGCCCTTAACCTTTCATCATATTCGCCTGATTTGAGAAAATAATGGCGGCTTTATGGAATGCGATCACAAATTTGTGAAATACCCTCTTGCGAGACTCTGCCATTTTCGGTATGTCTTGAATCAGGGCCTAGGTAGTAACTTTAAGTTACGTCTCTGGCGCCTCTTAACGTTAAGATAAGGATCTGGATCCATGACCTCCAAAATCGTTCGCTCGGCCCTGGTTGCCGCTGCTGCTGTTGCTGCTCTGTCGATCGCTGCTTGCTCGAAGCCTGCTGAAGCTCCTGTTGAAGAAGCTGCTGCTGAAGCTTCGGAAGCTGCTGAAGTTGCTACCGAAGCTGCTTCGGACGCTGCTGAAGCTGCCTCGGCTGCTGCCGACGCCGCTGCTGCTGCTCCGGCTGCTGAAGCTCCGGCTGCTCACTAATTAATCGGCCTCTTGGGCCATTGATTAGACAAGAATACGAAGGGTCGCCTACTATAGGGGCGGCCCTTTTTCTATTGGTAAACCGTAACCATGCCCGATGCCCGCGATCTTAGAGTCCACGACCCGCAGCTTTATTTTGCTGAAGATGGCAATCCGCGTTCGGAACGGTTCGGCGATATCTATTACTCACTGCAGGACGGCTTAAGCGAAACCCGCGCGGTGTTCTTAAGCGGCTGTCACATGCCGGATATCTGGGTGGACCGTCCGGCGTTTACGGTGGCTGAACTGGGCTTTGGCACGGGGCTGAATATTGCCGCCCTGTTGCAAATGTGGGCTGAGCATCGCGCGACAGAGCGCATTCCAAAAAGTGTGCAGCGGTTTTTGGACACAAATGCGCGTCAAAAAAGCCATCTGCATATCTTTAGCATCGAAGCCTTTCTGATGACTCGCGATGAGGCTGCGCGGGCGCTGAATGCCTGGCCGGAACTGGCACCGTTTTCTGAGGCGATCCTTAACCAGTGGCCAAAATCACGTCACGGCTTTCATATTATGGAGTTCCCGCAGTGGGGTGCGCGCCTGACGCTGGCGCTTATGGATGTGCGTGAGGCGCTGACCCAGTGGAACGGCAAGGCGGACGCGTGGTTTCTGGACGGGTTTTCACCGGCGCTCAACCCCGATATGTGGGCTGAGGATGTGCTGGGCCTGATCGGACAACGCTCAAAGCCCGCCGCCCGACTGGCCACCTTTACAGTGGCGGGGGCGGTGCGGCGCGGTCTGAATGAGGCGGGCTTTGCCGTTTCCAAACAGCCCGGTTTTGGCAAAAAGCGCGAGCGGCTGGAGGCGGTATTTGGCGGTGAGGTCACGCCGTCACCGATCAAAATCCCGCGCATACTGGTGATGGGGGCCGGGATTGCCGGATGTTCGCTATCTTACGCTTTGTCGTCGGTCGGCCTTGATCATGACCTGTGTGACCCCAACGGTTTGGGCGCGCAGGCTTCGGGCAATCGGGCGGCGCTGGTAACCTCGCGGCTGGATGCGGGCGGCGGGGCGATTTCTCAGTTATTTGCCGATGCCCATGCCTATGCCACGGAGCTTTACCGGCGCTTAAGCCCGCAGGCGATCCTGCGTGACGGGGTGTTGCAACGTGCCCGGACGGAACGCGACCGGACGCGCTTTGAGAAGGTTGCGGCCCAACCCTGCTTTGCCGGTGATGCCCTGCAACCCCATGACGACGGCCTGTTCATGGCTGAGGCATTGGCGGTTGAGCCTCTGGCGGTGCTCAACGCCCTTATCGGCGGGCGCATGATCCATGCCGCCCCGCGCCGCGATATCGACAGCTATGACCATGTGTTCTGGGCGGTCGGTGCGGGCGTGTGGGATCAATCTTTTGCTGCTGATCTCGATTTGCGGCCGGTGCGCGGTCAGGTCGAGGTCGCAACGGCTGAGGCTGATATTCCACCACAGGCCTGGGGCGGTTATGCCATTCCGGTGCCAGAGGGCGTACTGTTTGGGGCCACCCACGACCGAGAAGACCGCCTGACCGATATCCGCGATGCCGACCGGCTCAGAAACATCGACACCCTCTCCAAAGCCCTGCCGGAACTTGCGGCGGGGATTGAGCCGTCGCGCCTGACCTCGCGCGCCTCGGTGCGGGTTACGACGCGCGATCATCTGCCGGTTGCCGGTACATTGTCGCCGGGTATCCATGTCCTGACCGGACTGGGGGGGCGGGCCTTTTGTCTGGCCCCCATCTTGGCGCTGGATCTGGTGGCGCAGGTGTTTGATATCCCGTCATCGCTTATGGCATCGGCGCGACACCTTGTTCAAATCGAACGTGTTTTGACCACCAACGACCTCATGTGACATGATTTCGCCGGAATCCGGGCGAACTGTTCGTTTCTGGATGAGGGAGATCACAATGCGCCACCGGAACGGTATAATCGCAGCGGCTATGGTATCGGGTTTAGGACTGGTTGTGGCCGGATGTGCCGCTAATCCTGAAACCGTAGCGCAGGCCCCCGATCCTTCGGGCAAAGACGCCCAGTGCTTCTACGTAGATGATGTGCGCAGTTATTTCACCCCCAATGATGATGTGATGGTCGTCGAAACCCATCGCAAGCAGAACTACGCCCTGACCATTGCGCCGGCCTGTATGGGGTTGGACAATGCTGGCCGGATCGGCCTGCGATCCCGCAGCGGCATGACGAGGGTATGCGGGCCGTTCGATGCCGAAGTGCTCTATGCTGAGTTCGGCGATAACCGCCTGAAACGCTGCAACATTACCGATGTGCGCGCAGTCACTCAAGCCGAGTCAGATGTGCTGACCGGAGCAGATAAGGCTAAAAAACGCAAGGCCGACAAAAAACTGGCCAAGGAAGCGGCGGCGACCGCCGAACCCAAATAACCGGAGGATATGATGATCAGAATCGCATCGAAAATGGCTCTGCTGGCGGTGGCGGGCGGTATCCTGTCCGCTCCAGCCTTTGCGGCAGCGCCCGTCGCACAAAGCGTGAAACCGGACGCCCCAAGGCAGTGTTTTGACCTCAACAACATGCGCACCCGCATGGTGATTGAACCGGACAGCCTGCTGATCGAAGATGGGTTCGGCAAGTATGTGCTGCTCAAACTGACCGCCCCGTGCCGCAATATCGATGAACTGGATCGGATTGGCTTTGAGTTCAACGGCTCAACTCAAGTGTGCAGCCGTACCGATGTCAAGATTTTGCATTCCCGCAATACCGAAGCCCCTCTGCGCTGCCTGATCGATACTATGACGCCGCTGACCAAGGACGAAGCCAAGGTCTATATGACGCCCAAGCCTAAAGCCCAATAACGGAGAAATTCTATGTCCCGCTTTATCCCTGTTGTGGCCGGTCTGCTGGTTGGTTCGGCCCTGATTGCCGGACATGCGGCCCTTGCTCAGACCGAGGGCGCGCCGCAAACCGAAAAACCGGCCGAAAAACCTTTGCGTCAATGCGTTAGCGGCGGCGACCTCGATACCACGGTGATCGATGAAAAGACCCTGCTGATCGAAGATCGCGGCCGTGGTGCTATGGTCATGACCGTCAGCGGCTGCCGGTTGAATAATTTTGATCCGCTGTTGTTTGAATATCGGGGCTCGACCCAGATTTGTAACCCTATCGATGTGCAGATGTCGGTGATCTATTCACCGGGGTTCAAATCGGCCTGTTTTGTAGACACGCTCAAACCGGTCAGCTTTGAAGAGGCCAAGGCCTTGAAAGACAGTTTGTCGAAGAAAAAGAAGAAGTAAGGATTTGAGGGCCGGTTCACATGAACCGGCCCTCACCCTGGATCATTATGATTTCTGGTAGAAACATAATGATCCAGATTTTGTTTACGTCCCTAGCCGGGCGGTGGCTCCGCCACCTTGGCCGCCGCCGCAATGGCGGCTTGAGCGGAATGTTTCCACCAGAAATCATTCCGCTCTAATCCAGTAAGCCATAGGCCGGAACGGTCAGAAAATCCCGGCAGGTGTCGGCCAGCGCCAGTTCGGTAAACAGCCGCACCGCCTCATCGAACCGGCCTTTACCCCACGCATCCAGCGCCTGCATTTCATCGTCGATCAGCGCTAAAACCCGCTCGCGCGTGACGAGGCTGCCGTCATCAAGGGCGACATGGTGCCGGATCCATTGCCAGACCTGGGTGCGCGAAATCTCAGCCGTGGCGGCATCTTCCATCAGGTTATAAAGCGGCACAGCCCCTTTGCCGCGCAGCCACGCCTCAATATACTGGATGCCGACGCGGATATTTTCGCGCAGGCCCGCCTCGGTGCGCGCCCCCTCATGCATCCGCAGCAGGTCAACCTGAGTGGTGGCCACATCCTCACGCAGGATATGAAGCTGGTTCGGCGTCGGCATCAGGCGGTCAAAGACCTCCATCGCCACCGGCACCAGATCGGGATGGGCGACCCAGGTGCCATCGTGACCATCACCGGCTTCGCGTTCCTTATCGGCACGGACACGGGCAAAGGCGGCGTCATTGGCGGCGGGGTCGCCTTTCACCGGTATCTGCGCGGCCATACCGCCCATCGCAAAGGCCCCGCGCCGGTGGCAGGTCTTGATCAATTGGCGCGAATAGGCCCGCAGGAACGCATGACCCATGACCATTTGGGAACGATCCGGAGTCAAAAAGCTTGGGTGTTCCGCCAAGGTCTTGATGAAGCTGAAAATATAGTCCCAGCGCCCGCAGTTGAGCCCCGCCATATGATCGCGCAGTTCGTACAGGATTTCATCCATTTCAAAGGCGGCGGGCAGGGTCTCGATCAGTACCGTCGCCTTGATGGTGCCGTGGGGGATGCCAAGCGTGCTTTGCGCGAACTCGAACACCTCATTCCACAGGCGGGCCTCCAGGTGGCTTTCCATCTTGGGCAAGTAGAAGTACGGCCCCGAACCTGCGGCGATGGCGGCGCGGGCGCTGTGGAACATGTAAAGCCCGAAATCGAACAGGGCACCGGAGACTGGCGCGCCATCGACCTGAACGTGACGCTCCTCCAATCGCCAGCCGCGCGGTCGCACGATCAATGTGGCGGGCGTATCGCTGAGCCGGTAAGCCTTGCTCGATTTTGGATCATCGTAGGACAAAGTACCCGCCCAGCGGTCTTTCAGATTGATCTGACCGTCGATGCAGTTGGAAAAGGTCGGGGAATTGGCGTCCTCGAAATCGGCCATAAACACCTTGGCGCCCGAATTGAGCGCATTGATGATCATCTTGCGATCGACCGGGCCGGTGATTTCAACGCGTCGGTCCATCAGGTCGGCGGGAATAGGCCCCACGCGCCAATCGCCATCACGGATGATTTGGGTTTCAATCAGAAAATCGGGCAGGGCACCGGCATCAAAGGCCTTTTGGCGCTCAAGGCGGGCCGCCAGTCGTTCACGCCGCTTTGGCTCAAACCGGCGGTGCAGTTCGGCGATAAACGATAAGGCCTCCGGGGTGAGGATTTCGGCCATTCGCCCGGTGACGGGGGCGGTGACTTCGGCGGCGTGGGAGCGGGGATTGGGCATGTAGGAGTCTGCGGGCATGGAAGATCCTTGGGTTGTAGCCGGTTAGGTGATCTTAAGAAACCCCACCACCATTCGCTTTGCTCATGGTCCCCCTCCCCAGTAAACTGGGGAGGTATAATTATCTGGGGGTGGTGGGGGTAATAAGCCGCTCCCCAAAAGTGTATAGCGGTGTTGGGGGGAGATGCGCGTCAAAGAAGAGTTTGCCGCCTGCGCGGGGCTTTTGGGGGGTAGGGCGCAGGCGGCATATCGGCGCTTATGGTTTATTTGGGTGCGCCTTTATTCGTATCCGTGAGCGGCCTCGTTGATCACAAGCGTTGGCATCTGCGAGAAGTCAACGGCCACGGGCTGACCATTGTGAGCCGATCCGGCCTTAAGCTGGAACGTGCGGATGACATGTTCCATGCGGCGTCGGACCTCGTGGGTTGAGTCCGACATCGGATTAAGCTGCAACGGGGCCAGACAAAAATCGATGATGGCGTCGGGGTGGGTATAGGTGTTCATAGTTTTTTCCTTTTCTGTAGCTCAAGCGCCGCATGGCTACCTCGCATAAAGCTCGGGCGGCCGGTCGGCCTTGCCGGATTGAAAATTCAATCCGGAGGTTTCTATTCAGCCGCTTCAAACTGCGCGGTTTCAGTCGATTCTTTCATGGCCGTGGTCGATGACTGGCCATTGGTGATGGTCATGGCCACCGCGTCGAAATAGCCAGTCCCGACTTCGCGCTGGTGGCGGGTGGCGGTGTAGCCGGTGGCCTCATTGGCAAACTCGCGCTGCTGAAGCTCCGAATAGGCCGCCATGCCGCGGTCGCGGTAACCGGACGCCAACTCAAACATGCCGTGGTTTAGGCTGTGGAAGCCCGCCAAGGTCACAAACTGGAACTTGTAGCCCATAGCGCCCAGTTCCCGCTGGAATTTGGCGATGGTTGACTCATCCAGCTTGGCCTTCCAGTTAAAGGACGGCGAGCAGTTATAGGCCATAAGCTTGCCCGGATGGTGTTTGTGAACGGCTTCGGCAAAACGCTTGGCGTCATTCAGGTCTGGGTGCGAGGTCTCCCACCACAGCAGGTCGGCATATTTGGCGTAAGACAGACCGCGCGCGATGCAGTGATCAAGACCGGTGCCTTCCTTGAGCCGGAAAAAGCCCTCCGGCGTGCGGTTGTCGCGGTCGATGAACGGATGGTCGCGTTCATCGACATCTGAGGTGATCAGTTGCGCGGATTCCGCATCGGTACGTGCCACCGTAAGCGTGGGCACCCCCATGACATCGGCAGCCAGACGGGCGGCGATCAGGTTGCGCTCATGGGCTTGGGTCGGGATCAGAACCTTGCCGCCCAGGTGGCCGCACTTCTTTTCGGATGCCAGTTGGTCTTCAAAATGCACGCCAGCCGCGCCCGCTTCGATAAAGGCCTTCATGATCTCAAAGCTGTTCAAAGGCCCGCCGAAACCGGCTTCGGCATCGGCGACGATCGGCGCGAACCAGTCACGTTTGGCGCCCCCTTCAGCATGCTCGATCTGATCGGCCCGTTGCAGAGTGCGGTTGATGCGGCGGCACAGTTCGGGGGCGGCATTGGCCGGATAGAGCGACTGATCGGGGTACATGGCAGACGCCGTATTGGCATCGGCCGCGACCTGCCAGCCGCTCAGGTAAATGGCTTTCAATCCGGCGCGAACCATCTGCATGGCCTGATTGCCGGTAACGGCGCCCAGCGCATTTATGTAGGGTTCATCGTGCAGCAGTTCCCACAGGCGGTTGGCGCCGCGCTCAGCCAGGGTGTGCTCAACCGCAACCGAACCGCGCAGGCGCAGGGCCTCTTCGGGGCTGTAGGGGCGCGCGATACCGTCGAAACGGCCATCGGGGGCGCTGGGGACTAAATCCTGAAAAGTGGTCATGTTGGTGATCCGTTTTGGGGGAGGTGAGGGTGATTAAGCGAAGCTGTGCGGCGGGGTGTCGGCCTCGATTTCAGTGGCGTCATCGACCGCCTGACGCCCTTGAGCGATGCGGTCGCGCAGTGACAATAACTGCGATTGACGCTGAAATCCGGTCAGGCACAGGCCGAACGACGACAGGTAGAGATTGACGAAATCCGCAGGTGAAATCATCAAATGTGTAATATCATGCGAATTTGTCATAATCTGTCTCCGATCTGGCCTAAGCGTTTTTGCTGTGGCGATAAGCCGATTAAGCCCGTACGGACGCGGGAAGTCGATATTTCGAGCCCTATCCAAACGGTCATTGGGCAAATTATGACCTTGGCATTCTTGTAAATTTGTGACAAAGTGACAAGTCTTTCTCCTCCCTATCTCAGATGGGGAGGGGGACCGCCATCGAAGCGCAGCGGTGGAGGGGGCGACGCGGACACGCATCGCCAACGCGCGATGCCCCCTCCGTCACTTCACTACGTTCAGTGCCACCTCCCCAGCAAAGCTAGGGAGGAGAAAGGTTGTGATGTCCGAACTTGATCGCAAACTGTTCTTGGGGGGGCGCTTTAAGCGTCTGCGCGGTGATCTGGGCCTGACCCAGACCCAGATGGCGGCTGATCTGGGCGTCTCGGCCTCATACCTCAACCATATTGAGCGCAACCAAAGACCGGTGACGGCGCAGGTGCTGCTGAAGCTGGCCGCGACCTACGATCTGGATATGCGCACCTTTACCAGCGAGGCCGATCCGGCGGGTGAGGCGCATCTTAGTGAGGTGCTGGCCGATCCGATGTTTGCCGATCTTAAGGTGCCGCGACGCGAAATCGCAGACCTTGTCGCCACTGCGCCGTCGGTGGCCGAGGCCCTGCTTAAGCTTTACCGCGCTTACGGCGAGCGGCGGGGGCTGGAAGCCCTTGAGCCCGGATCGGTCGCCAGCCTGAATGATCAGTCGCCGTCCGATTGGGTGCGTGACCAGATTCAGTCGCGCTTTAACTTCTTTCCGGAACTGGATGAACTGGGAGAGGGCCTGTTCGAGAGCTTAAGCGGTGACAGCCACACGTTAGAGGCCCGCGCCGAACTGGCGCTACGCACTGAATACGGCATCGAGGTGCGCTTCATGCCGACCGATATCATGCTGGTCTATCAGCGCCGCTATGATCCGCACCGTAAGCGGCTGATGCTGTCGGAAAGCTTAGGGGCGTCGTCGCGGGTGTTTGCGGTGCTCTATCAGCTTGTGCTGCAACGGCACGGGCTGATGATCAATGATCTGGTGGAGCGTGCGCGCGCGCCGGATGCGGTGTCGGGGCGGCTCTATAAGGTGTCGCTGCTAAATTATCTTACGGCCGCGACCCTCATGCCTTACGTGCGGTTTCAGGCGCAGGCGGAAAGCTGCGGCTACGATTTAGAGCTTTTGCGCAGCCCCTTTGGTGTCAGCTTTGAGCAGGCCGCCCAACGCCTGACCACGCTCTCACGTCCGGGAAGCCGGGGCGTGCCGTTCTTTTTGATGCGCATTGATCAGGCCGGAAATGTCTCTAAGCGCTTTGCGGCAGGCAAGTTTCCGTTTTCGCGCTTTGGCGGGGCCTGTCCGCGCTGGAATATCCATCAGGCGTTCCAGACGCCGGGCCGCATCATCACCCAGGTCATTGAGACGCCGGACAAGACCCGCTACTTCACACTGTCGCGCACGATTGACCGGTCTTTGCGCGGCTGGGAAGGCGGAGTGTCGGGCGATCAGGCCATTGGCCTGGGGTGCGAGTTGAAATATGCCGAAAAGCTGATCTATGCCAAGGGGCTTGATCTGACTAATCCGGCCGCGATTGAGGTCGGGCCGATGTGCCGGCTATGTGAGCGACCCTATTGCCGCGAACGCGCCGCCCCGCCAGTCACCCGCCCGCTTCAGATTGACGAGTGGATCAAGGGCGTCACGGCCTTTCCGTTTCAGACCTAATCCGCCGGTTTCGATTTAAGCAAGGCCAGCACCATGGTCATATGGGTTTTACGCCATTTGGCCAGTTCATAGATATCCGGGTTGCCGGTCACCATGCGGGTGACAAACATCATGATGGCGGGGGCGCTTAAGATATCCTCGACCCCTTCAAGGTGGTGGTGAGCGTGTGGGTGAAACTCTCCGCGGGCGATGCCGTGGCGGATCAGGTCGTACACATAGGCTTTTTTCACGCCGACAAAATTTTGGGTATAAAAATCAGCGATTTCCGGCACGCGCCCACATTCCGCGACGATCAGGCGAAAAAACTCAATCGACTGCGGATCATTGATCAGCCGCTCATAAAAAAAGTTATGCTGTTCGCGTAGCTGATCCTCGGCGGAGCGGGTAGGGTCAACCGCAAACTCCAGCCGTCTTTGCAGCATGGGCTCAACAAAGCTGTTGGCCACGGCGTAGAACAGGTCGATCTTGGCCGGATAATAGACATAGATCAGCGCCTTTGAGATGCGGGCGCGTTTGGCGATGTCTTCTAACCGGGCGGCGGCATAGCCCTTTTGGGTGAATTCTTCAAAGGCCGCGGCCATGATCTGGGCCGGTCGTTTTTCTTTGTTGGCCTGTCTGATGCCCGCGGGTTTTAAGCGAAAGTGCTTACCCAGAGACTGGGTGACGGCTTCAAATGAGCAGACGCACTGATCCGGTAGCGCGCTATCGGCGGTATGATCTAAGGATGCGGGTTTTCTTGACAATTTGTAATGCGAGTTTCGTTGACTTGTGAGTCAATGAATATATATCTCGTATCCAATAACACAAGTTTTTTGGGGCTATTCGATGCGCTCAGGGCAATGGCTGCGGCACACTTCTAAATCTTCGCGCCCAGATTTACGATTAAGGTTGGGGGCGGTGGCCGCTCTGGCGGCGCTCAGTCTTTCGGCCTGCCATGAAAAGCCCAAGACCGCTGAGGCCAAGGACACTCATCTGGCGCTGGTTGAGGTCGCGACCGCTGGTGCGGCCACCGTGCCGGTCGTGATCACCGGCTCCGGCACCGTCTCAGCCTGGCAGGAAGCGCCGGTCGGTGCTGAAACCGGCGGGCTTACCGCCGTGGCACTGCTGGTCGACGAAGGTCAGTACGTTACGCAGGGCCAGCCGTTGCTGAGAATGAACGATGCCGTCCTTCAGGCGCAACTGAAGCAGGCCCAGGCCCAGTTGATGAGCGCAAAGGCCCAACAAGCTCAGGCCGAAAACGACTATCGCCGCTACAAGGAACTGGCCGATAAGGGCTTTATTTCCGCGTCTGGCCTTGATGCCAAGCTGGCTCAGCAGCAAACCGCCGCCGCCGGCGTGGCAACCGCTCAGGCCACGGTGCAGGAAGTCTCCACCCGCCTATCGCAAGCGACCGTGCGTGCGCCGGTATCGGGCCTGATTACCTCCCGCACCGCCGTGCAGGGTCAGATTGTGGGTGCAGGGGATGAGCTATTCCGCATCGCTCGCGACAACCGCATTGAACTGAATATGGAAGTGGTCGAAACCGAACTGGCTATGCTTAAGGCGGGTATGCCAGCGACCGTGCGTGGCGAAACCTCCGGCCCGATCGCCGGTTCCGTGCGCATCGTGACCCCGATGGTCTCAAACGAGACTCGTCTGGGTTATGCACGGGTGTCTATCCCCGCCGATGCGGGCTTAAAACCCGGCATGTTCGCGCGCGGTGAAGTCAATGTCGGCAATCAGCCGGTGGTGACCGTGCCGCAAAAAGCTGTGATCTATCAGGCCAATGTCCCCGCAACCTTCGTGGTCGGGGCCAATAACAAGGTCGCTTTGCGCAAGCTGAAGACCGGTGAGCGTCTGGGCGATAATGTCGTCGTGACCGAAGGCGTGGCCGAGGGTGAACGGGTCGTGACCGCCGGTGCGGGCTTCCTTGTTGATGGCGATACGGTGCGCATTAAGGGCCCGCAAGTGGCCACCGAACAAAAAGCGGCTGCCGCTAAATCGGGGGCTAAATAATGTCCGGTTCAAGTGAGTCGGGGCCCCGCCCATATAAAGATCGCGGGGGTATATCCTCCGCCTCGATCCGCAACCCGATACCGACGCTTGTCTTCTTTCTGGTAATGATCGTGGCCGGTTGGGGCGCGTTTAACGCCCTGCGCATCAACAACTTCCCCGATGTTGACCTGCCGGTCGTGTCGGTCACCGTGCTGCAATCGGGGGCCGCGCCCGCCGAACTGGAAACTCAGGTGACCCGCATCATCGAGGATTCGGTGGCGGGGCTGGGTTCAGTCAAGCACATCAATTCCTACGTCAATGACGGCGTCTCAACCACGGTCGTGCAGTTCCAGTTGGGCGTTGACCTTGAAAAATCAACCAATGACGTGCGCAATGCCGTCGCCGGTGTGCGCGCCAATCTGCCGTCCGATGTACTCGACCCGATTGTCCGGCGCGAAGAGGCGTCAGGTGAGCCGCTGATCACCTATATCATCCGCGGCGACGGTATGAATCCTGAGCAGTTGTCGTGGTTTGTCGATAACGATATCTCGAAGAAGGTTCTGGCCAAAAACGGTGTGTCCAAAGTCACCCGCGACGGCGGCGTTGACCGCGAAATCCGCATCGACCTCGATCCCGGCTTGCTGGCGGGGCAGGGGATTACGGCCTCCGAAGTCAGCCAGCAACTGCGCAATATCAACATCAACCTGCCCGGCGGGCGCCTTGAGGTCGGCGGGTCTGAGCAATCGATCCGGACCCTCGGTAATGCCAACTCGGTCGAAATCTTACGCGACACCCGCATCAACCTGAATAATGGCCAGTCGGTCCGTCTGGGTGATCTGGGGCAGGTCAGCGACACCTGGTCTGAGCCGCGCACCCGCGCCCGCTTTAATGGTCAGGAAGTGGTCGGTTTTGCC
The DNA here is from genome assembly GCA_002342035.1 of Asticcacaulis sp. UBA2476. GTDB lineage: Bacteria > Pseudomonadota > Alphaproteobacteria > Caulobacterales > Caulobacteraceae > Asticcacaulis. The sequence goes on from DDPE01000074.1 coordinate 91,949, forward strand.
GTCTACCGCACCATTGGCTCGTCCGAAGTCGATGTCGCCAAGGGTATCCGCGAAGCGATCGATGAGATCAGAACCGCCCATCCGGGCATCGTCCTCGAAGAAGTTACCGCCTCGGTCGATTGGGTCAATGAGAGCTATATCGCGTCGATGGAAACGCTGGCTATCGGCGCGCTTTTGGCCGTGCTGGTGGTGTGGCTGTTCCTGCGTGACTGGCGGGCGACGCTGATTTCGGCGACCGCCATGCCGCTGTCGCTGCTGCCGACGTTCTTTGTCATGTGGGTGATGAACGAAAGCTTTAATATCGTGTCGCTGCTGGCCCTGTCCCTGACCATCGGGATTCTGGTCGATGACGCGATTGTGGAAATTGAAAACATCGTCCGCCATATCCGTGACGGCAAAAAACCCTATCAGGCCGCCATCGAAGCCGCCGACGAAATCGGGCTGGCGGTTGTGGCCACGACCGCGACCATCATCGCCGTGTTTGCGCCCGTTGGCTTCATGCCGGGCATAGTGGGCCAGTTCTTTAAATCGTTTGCGGTCGCGGCCTGTGTGTCGGTGTTCTTCTCGCTGGTGGTGGCGCGGACGATTACGCCGCTGATGGGCGCCTATCTGATGCGCTCCGATCCCGGCAAAGAGCACCCCGATCCGTTCTGGATGAAGAACTATCTCAAGACCCTGAACTGGGGCCTGAGCGGACATCTGCGCTTTACGACCACGCGGGTAGCCTTGACGATTTTCGGAGTCATCGTGCTGGCCCTGACCGGACTGATGGTGTTCGGCGGTGTAAGCGGTGCCTTGAAAGCGCCCACGGGCTTTAACCCCATGTCCCTCATCGGCCCGGCGATTACGCTGATCATTGGTGGCCTGATTGCCTTTGCCTGCTTTAAAAAGGCCGGAAAACTACCCCGCGGCGAAAAACTGCGCACCCGTTGGGCGGTGCTGGCCATTGGTATTGGCTTCTTTATCGGCTCTATGGCGGTCGCAGGCCTGCTACCGGGTGAGTTCATCCCCGTCGGCGATAATGGCCGTTCCTTCCTTAAGGTCGAACTGCCGCCCGGATCGCGCCTTGATGAAACCGATAAAGTCGTGAATGACCTGATGGCCGAAATCAGCCAGCGCGAAGGCGTCAAATCCGTCTATGCGTCGGTCGATATCAACTCAGCCAACTTCACCATCAATCTGGTGCCGCGCCACGACCGCAGCTTCTCGCAGCAGGATTTCGAGACCGATTTCAACCAGTTCGTCCTGCAATATCCCGGCATCCGCTCAACCTTCGGGCAGGAAGGCGGCGGGGGCGGCATCACCAGCTTTACCCTGGTGTCTGACGATCCGGTGGCGCTGGCCGAAGCGTCGCGTGAGCTTGAACGTCAGATGCGCGGCCTGCCCGAACTGACCAATGTGTCGTCGGCCGATAACCTGACGCGACCGGAAATTATTGTGGTGCCAAAGCCTGATCAGGCCGCCCTCATGGGGGTATCAGCCGCGGCGATCTCGCAGGCCGCACGCGTGGCGACCGTCGGTGATTTCGATCAGATTTTGGCCAAATATAACGTCGGCGACCGTCAGATCCCGATCCGCGTCCTGCTGAAAACCGATGCGCGTACCGATGTCGCCAACCTGAACGACCTTAAGGTGCCGACCAAATTCGGAACCTCTGTGCCGCTGGCGGCTGTGGCCGACATCACCTTTGCCGCAGGGCCAGTGCAGATCAACCGCACGGAGCGGTCAAGGTCTGCCACCATCAAGGGCAATATCGCCAACGGCATCGCTGCCGGTATCGCTCAGGACGCCGTACGCGCCCTGCCGGCCATGAAAAACCTGCCGCCGCAGGTCAAGGAAATCGTCACTGGCGAACAGGAAGATCAGGCCGAAATGGGCACAGGCTTCATGATCGCCATCTTAACGGGCATCATGCTGATGTATGTGGTGCTGGTGCTGTTGTTCAAAAGCTTCACCCATCCGGTTACGATTTTGACCGCGTTGCCGCTGTCGTTCGGCGGCGCGTTCTTCCTGCTGCTGGTGACCGGCAAATCCATGTCGATGCCCGCGCTAATCGGTCTGATCATGCTGACCGGGATTGCCGCCAAGAACTCGATCCTGCTGGTCGAATATGCCATTGAAGCCATCAAGCACGGCATGACCCGTCATGACGGCCTGATGGACGCGGCCCACAAACGGGCTCGTCCGATCCTGATGACCACGGTGGCGATGGGCGCGGGCATGTTGCCGATCGCGGTCGGCTGGGGCGCCGATGTCGCCTTCCGCTCACCTATGGCCATTGCGGTTATCGGCGGATTGATTACCTCGACCCTGCTCAGTCTGCTGTTTGTGCCGGTGGCCTATACTTTCATCGACGATGTCAGCCAGTTCTTTGGCCGCCACACGAAGAAGTACTTTACCGCCGAAGGCAAAGAAGACGATGTGAAATCGCAATCCTTGGCCGACTAATACGCAGTCTGCGCTTGCGGGTACTTAGTGTACCCGCGTCGCTTGCCGGCTATTATTCGACGGCACGGGCCGCCCCGTCAAGGCTTACGATTTCACAGCCGGTGGGCTGTATAGTTTTTCTCCTGCCTACGCAGTGGGGAGCGGGGCGGCCCGTGCCGTGGCATTTAGCGATAGCTAAATGACGGAGGGGTAAATCTCCACTTTTCATGGCAGCTCTGCTGTTCTATATATGTTCGCATGTCCGATTTGTTTGAGGCCGCAGGTCTCACCCCGAAATCACCGAACCTGATCCAGACCGACAGCGGCTATAAACCGCTGGCTGATCGGCTGCGGCCGCAGTCGATTGCCGAGGTCGTGGGGCAGGGGCATCTGGTCGGCCCGGACGGCCCCATCCGGCGCAGCGTTGATCGCGGGTTCTTGCCGTCACTGCTGCTGTGGGGCCCGCCGGGGGTGGGTAAGACGACCCTGGCGCGCTTGCTGGCGTCGTCCGCAGGCTATGAATTCCAGCAGATTTCCGCCGTCTTTTCCGGCGTCGCCGACCTGAAAAAAGCTTTTGAGGCCGCCCAGATGCAGCGCAATATGGGCAAGCGCGTCGTGCTGTTTGTCGATGAAATCCACCGTTTTAACCGCGCCCAGCAGGACAGTTTCTTACCTTACGTCGAATCCGGTGTCGTCACTCTGATCGGGGCTACGACCGAAAATCCATCCTTTGAACTGAACGGCGCTCTGCTGTCGCGCTGTCAGGTGTTTGTGCTCAAACGGCTGGATGATGAGGCGATGGAAACGCTCATTACCCGCGCCGAAGCCCATCTGGGGCGCGCACTGCCGCTGGAACCGGAAGCGCGCGAAACCCTCAAAGGGCTGGCTGACGGTGACGGGCGCTATCTGTTGAGCCTGATTGAGACCATCGACCAGATGGGCTTTGACGTCGCGATTACCTCTGAGGGCCTGCTCCAGCACCTGCAAAAACGCCGGCCCAACTATGATAAGGACCGCGAAGGTCACTATAATCTGATCTCGGCCCTGCATAAGTCGGTGCGCGGTTCTGATCCCGATGCGGCGCTGTACTGGTTTGCGCGTATGCTACAAGGCGGCGAAGACCCGCTCTATATCGCCCGCCGGATGCAGCGCATGGCGTCTGAAGACATCGGGGCCGCCGATCCCATGTCGCTGATCATGACCAATGCCGCGCGTGAAACCTACGAAGTCTTAGGATCGCCCGAAGGGGAGCTGGCCATCGCTCAGGCTCTGGTTCACATGGCGTCAGCTCCCAAATCGAACGCGGTCTATGTGGCGTTTAAGGCCGCCATGAAGGCTGCGCGCGACACCGGTGACCTCGACCCGCCCGAAGTTATCCGCAACGCTCCGACCAAGCTGATGAAGGATTTGGGCTACGGCGAGGGCTATATCTACGACCCTGACGACCCCGATGGCTTTTCAGGCCAGAACTATTTCCCGAACGGTATGCCCCGCCCGAAATTCTACGACCCCAAGGGCGATGGCCATGAAGGCAAGGTAAGGGAACGGCTGGACTACTGGGCGCAGTTGCGGGCATATAAACAAAAGCGGTAACTTAAGCGCGGTTATGGGCGGCTACATAGGCCTTCAAGACCTGCTGCATGCGGGTGAGGTGGCCCTTACCACCGGTTTCGGAGACAAAATAATCGAAAACCTCTGAATCAATTTTCAGGTGGACTGATTTCTTTGTCGGCGATTTCAGTTCGGCCTTTGCCCAGAATTCGGCGCCTAAAGCTTCGCCTTCCGGGGCGTCAGCGGTATGAAAAAGCTTACCCTTTTCCTGCATCTTCCTGAGATCGCTTAAGGATGCCTGTTTGATAGTGCTCTTGTTCATCACGACCTCCTTTCCATGCTGTGATTAAACGTATTTCGTCATCTCTGAGGGTATAGACGACAACAAAAACCTCGTCACCCACCATGCCCATCGAAATGAGGCGTTCTTCGCCGTATTCTTTGCGGTCATCGACGCGGGTTAAAACGTCGCCTTCGAAAATTAGCGCCGCATATAAAATATCGACTTGCCGTTCTTTGATTACGGCCTGTCGTTTAGTTTCGTTCCATTGGAAGCGCATGGGAGGAGAATCCCTATTAAGAGGTGTTGCATATTGGGAACCTTTCTTCCTTGCAGCTATTCCTCAGAATGAACTGTATAAGCTTGCCTCAGCAAGTACGTCGACAAGGGTTCGACGTGATGGAATGTGTACACTTTTGACGTACATTTTTCAAGCTTTAATTTGGTGGTCTTTGACCTTAACCCCCAACCCTGTTATTTCGCGGGCATGACCCCGAAAAAGCAGGACAAGATCAACCGCAAGAAGGCCTCGCGCCATTCGCCCCAGCATCAGGCCGCCATCGCGCGGCGTGAGGCGGGTGGTGGACGCAAACCCCAAACGCCGAAAAACCTTAAGGCCATCGACCGGCCGATCGCGCTCAGTGAAGAGGCTGTGGCGCTGATCAAATCCATGCTGGTCTATGAAGACGCCGAGATCATGGGCTTCAATAAGATCTATAATCTGTCGTCTCAGGGTGGGCGCGGGCCGGATTTTCATAATCTGGATGACCTGTTGTGGGCCTTTGCCAAGTCGAACGGCAAGAAGCCGCGCCTGATCCACCGGCTGGATCGCGACACCTCCGGCATTATTCTGGTGGCCAAGACCAAGCCTGCCGCCTCGTTTCTGGGCAAGGCGATGATCGCGCGCCAGTTTCACAAGACCTACCTGCTGGTGGTGTCCAACCCGCATAACCTGAAAGACCGGGGCGTGATTGATGTGCCGCTGCGCCGCGAAGACATCGGCCGTGAGGCCTATTCGCGGGTGTGCGAAGCCGATCACCCCGACGCACTGGAATCGCGCACCCACTATGAGGTGATCTCCCGCAACTCTGAGGCGGCTCTGGTGGTCGCCAAGCCGTTCACGGGCCGGATGCATCAGATCCGTGTCCACATGGCCCATCTGGGCTGTCCGATTGCCGGTGATCCGCGCTATGGCGGCGCCTTAAGCCTGGGCGGGCGTTCGGTGAAGCGCCTTATGTTGCATGCGGCTCAGCTTGAGTTCCCGCATCCTGCAGGTGGTAAAAAGATGCTGTCTGCGCCCGTTCACGAAGACATCATAGGGCTTTGCGCGGATCTGGAGCTTGGTATGGGTATTTATACATAACAATGGTCTCTATTTTGTTGAAAATTAAGACTTTGTTATCGAAAATTACACGGTTGACACATTTTAATAGTTAAGCGGGCTTATCCTTAACCGTATAGCCATTTTTGTTTACCGTATAAGTTTTGACTTTGTTAAAACCTGACGCCGTATTTTGATCCCTGTGGCTGGGACAGGTGTGGTATGATGGCTTTGGTGAAACTGTGGCAGCGCTTTGGCGCGAATAACCGTGGCAATGTAGCGATTATCGCGGCCCTTTCGGCCTTGCCTATACTGGCGGCGGTAGGGGCCGGGACCGATGCGGTCGGCATTATTCGCGCCAAATCAAAGCTTCAGGACGCTGCTGATACGGCCGCCATTGCCGGGGCGCTGGTGGCGTCATCGGTGGAGTCAGCTCAGGAAGACGCTGCCGACGCAGCCTTTCAGAGCAATGTCGCCGCGGCGGGCAATCTGACCAATGCCGAGGGTGAACTGTCGACCTCGACCCAGAACAACACGACCGTTAAGACCTATCTGGCCGAAGCGGACGTCAGCACTCTCTTTATGGGCATGCTGAAGGGCAGTGACGCCGGTCTGGTCCACATCACCGCCTCGGCCAATGCCGGGGTGACCATATCGGATTCCGAAATCGTCTTTGTGCTCGATAATACCGGCTCCATGTCCAAGGACAGCCGGATGACCAATCTGAAATCGAGCGTCGATACGACTTTGGCCAGCCTTGTTGGCGGTGACGGGACTTCCGGCGGCACCAAGGTCGCGATCGTCCCGTTTGATACTCAGGTCAATATCAAGGGCGTGCCGGCCTCCAGCATTGAGTATGGTCAGGCAGAGATGATCACCTCCTGCTCGAACCTGTCGGATGGCCGGTGCAGTGCCCTGGTCACCACCCAGACGGCCCTGTGCGCCAGTACGTCGGATGTGTCGGCCTGCACCACCAACATGAAGACCTACACCTATACCTACAGCAGTAACGGCAAATCCTATATTAAGGTATTTGCCACGTCCTACTATTATAAATCAAATAATGGCGGATGCAGCGTCGGCTATAATTACTACAATAGCTGTAATTATATGGTGGTGTCGCGCGAAGCGACCTATCAGGTGACCAGTTCGGCGGCGGGTTCGGCGTCCAATGTCGACACCAACTCGACCAAGTATCCACAGTCGGCCTATTACAATAAACCCAACAACAACTACAGCCTCTATTCCGGGGCGGTAACGTCAACGGCGGCCAACACCGGCGGCTATGGCTCAGGCTCGACGACCGATATCAAGAACAACGATACCGTCTCGGCCAACGCAGACCTGCTGGGGGTCGGCACGGTCAACTGGAACGGCTGCGTCATCGATCGCACCCAGCCCTATGATATCTCAGCCGACTCGCCCGACGGTACGACAGCGGCCAAGAACTATCCGGCCTCGAAATGCGCCACCAATGCGCTGCTGCCGGTCATGGGTCTGACGACCAACATCACTGAGGCCCGCGCCCACGTTCAAAAGATGTCGCCCGCCGGCAATACCAATGTCACCATCGGCGTGCAGTGGGGCATGGAAGTGCTCTCTCCCGGTTTGCCATTCAACACCGGCGTGGCCTTTGGTACGGAAAACATCAATAAATACATGATCGTCGTCACCGATGGTCAGAACACCCAGAACCGCTGGACCACCAAGAGTGCCGATATTGATGCGCGCACGCTTGAGGCCTGTAAGGCGGCCAAGGCCAAGGGCATCACCATCTTCACCGTGCGGGTGATGGAGGGTAATTCCAGCCTGCTTGAGCAATGCGCCACGCGGCCGGATTATTACTACAACCTGTCCAACGCCAGTGAACTGAGCGGGGCTTTGGGCTCGATCGTCAAGTCGATCAAGAAGATAAGGCTGACGAAGTAGGTCATCACATAACCCCGTTAGATCAAATTTTAAGCTTTATTCTTTAAGATCAAGGTCTGAACGATAGAATTCGTGGCGGGGTATTTCTAAAATGCGAAAAAGCATCTTCTCCGGGCTGTGGCAGCGCCTGAACCCTTTCCGTGGTCATCAGGGCGGCAATGTCGCGGTGATCTTTGGGCTGTCGGCCATGACTCTGGTGGTGGCGGCAGGCGGTGGCACGGACGTGGTGCGCCAGATGGACGTGCGCTCACGGTTGCAGGATGCGGCCGATGCGGCGGTGCTGCGGGCGGTTATGTCGTCTAAAATGACCGACGAGCAGCGCGAGATCGCCGCCGATCAGGCCTTTGTCAACAATTTCGGCTTTGATAACGCGGAACGATATGATGCCGAAGGCACGGTCGGCAAACAGGTCATCGGCAATACCACCCATGTGACCTATGAGGTCGAAGCCACGGTTGAGAACCTGTTCCTGCAGATGATCGGCATGGAAACCACGACCGTCACCGTGGTCGCCAAGGCTCAGTCCCAGATGCGCAAATCCGAGATCGCCTTTGTGCTCGATGTCACCGGATCGATGAGTTCGGACCCGTCGCGCATTACTAACCTGAAAAGCTCAATGGACAGCGTGCTCAAAAGCCTGCTGACCGATGGCGTCAATGCCTCGGAAACCAAGGTCGCCATCGTGCCGTTCAATCCTCAGGTGCGTGTCGAGAAAGGCATCAGCTACAGCTATATAGATTACGGGATTGGCAGTAATTCCGAAGGCTGCACGTCTAGCCCGGGCGACGACGGTTTGTGTAATTACTACCGCGATGTCTATGGCAAGGTCTGTTACCAGAGCGGCAATACCCCGTCCGATATCGTGGCCTGTAAGGCGACCGCCAAATTTTATTATAAGTCCTATAAGTCTGGCGGGAATAACTGGATCGATGTCATGGTGACCGCCAGTGGCGGCGGCAAAAATTTCAGCTATATCGACCAGATTCAACTGGGCAGCAAGACAACAACGAGCACTGGCGGCTGCTCGACCAATTCGGAAACGGGGGTTGAAACCTGCACCCAGGGCGGCAAGACCACAACGTCCACGACCTATACTCTGAAAAAGCAGAACGGCACCTACAGCGGCACACCGTCGACGTCGGGCTTTACCTATGCCGGTGACAAGACCCTGATCAAATATACCAATAGCTACAGCGGCGGTTATGGCGGCCGTGAGGCTCAGGTCAAGGAAGAAAGTGGGCTGAAAAGCTCAGATGACAACAAGCAGCCGAAAAAGATCGTTCATTATCCTGTGGTGCCGGACACCAAAAGTAACTGGACCGGCTGCATTACTGATCGTGAGCAAAGCTATGATGTGTCGGCGGACGCCTATACGGTCAACACCAAGGCGCTCTATAAGGCGGTGTCATGCGCGTCCAATAATCTGGGCGTAGTCAAGGGCCTGACGACCGACATCACAACGACCAACACCTATGTACAGGCGCTGAAAACCGGCGGCAGTACCAATGTCACCATCGGTGTGCAGTGGGGCATGGAAGTGTTGTCACCGGCCGAGCCATTTGCCAGTACAGTGGCGTTCAAGGACGACACGACCCTGAAATATATGATTATTATTACAGACGGGCAAAACACCGACAGTCGCTGGTTTAAAAATACCGTGGATATCGATAAGCGCACCAAGCTGGCCTGCGAGGCCGCCAATGCTCAGGGGATTACGGTATTTGTGGTGCGGGTGATGGAAGGCAATTCCGATCTGCTGAAAGACTGCGCCACCAAGGACGAATACTATTACGACCTGACCTCGGCGTCGCAGTTGAATACGGCCTTGTCCAGCGTGTTTGAGGCGATCAAAAAGACGCGGCTGACGCAGTAAAAGCGCATCCCCAAAAGTGTGTAGCGGTTTTTGGATCAGATGCGCGACTTAACAATAAACAGCACTTTTGCCTTTAAGCAATATCGTGTAAGGCCTTCAATCTGTTGCGAACCGAGGCCCTGCATGAACGCCAAGATTGACTGGAGCGAGCTGTTTTTCTCATCGACCGGACGAGGGCGCCAGATGCCCTTCGTCATCGCCGGTGTGATCCTGCTGATCGCGCTCGCCTTTTACGAGTCGGTGGTCACCGGTGGGCTTAAACTGCTGACCGGGTGGGTGGTCTATCCTGTGTTGTTTTTCTGCGCCGCCTGCGTCCTGTCTAAGCGCCTGCATGACCGGGGCCGGTCGGGCTGGTGGTCAGCGGTGATTCTGGTGGCCTTTGTGATGGTCTGGCCGCAGCCGGAAGGCTTTTTCGACTTTATCGGCGTGGCGGTTCTGGTGTGGGCGTTTGTCGACCTGACGCTTATGCCCGGTGAAAGAGGCATGAACCGCTATGGTCCGCCGATCAGGGTAGTGGTTGAAGAGACAGCGGTTTAATCTCCTCCCTACGCTTGCGTGGGAGGTGGATTTTTGGCGTTAAGCCAAAAGACGGAGGGGTAGTTCTGTCGTCGTTGTACCCCTCCACCACTTCGTGGTCCCCCTCCCCATAAAATGGGGCGGAGATTATAGTGTCGGCCCAAACACCGCCTCGAAACTCTGGCGCAGGGCGTAATCAACCTCATCCATCGTCGCGGGCAGGCCCAGATCCACCAGACTGGTCACCCCGTGCTCAGAAATCCCGCACGGCACGATGCCGTTAAAATGCGTCAGGTCCGGCTCGACATTGATGCTGATGCCGTGAAAGCTGACCCAGCGCCGCAATTTAATCCCAATCGCGGCAATCTTATCTTCGGGCGCTGGAGTTACACCCTTATCCCGCCGTTCAACCCACACGCCGACGCGACCGTCGCGGATATGGCCCTCGATATTGAACCGCCACAGGGCATCAATCACCCAGCTCTCCAACGCCTTGACGAACGCCCGGATATCCTTGGTGCGCCGGTTGAGGTCGAGCATGACATAGATCACGCGCTGGCCGGGACCGTGATAGGTGAACTGCCC
>DDPE01000075.1 GCA_002342035.1 Asticcacaulis sp. UBA2476
AGTCGGGGTCATTACGCACACAAACAAAAAGGTGTGCGATCTTTAACAGGTATAGCCTGTGAACTCAAACTATGCCGAAGACCAGCTTATAATTTCTGATGAGTCTCTTGGCTTAGGCTCGCACGGGTTTTCCGGTATATTTCGTTTTCCCAAACCCCTGCCACCATTGAGAGTGCGAGCGCATAACCGCTCCAAAGTCCTAGACTGGTGATGTAGCTGTATAAATCCACATGGGGTGCCAAAAAGACTACGAGATGCGACGCCACCGTATCGAGCATGAAGGCGCAGGCAAACAGCGTCCATATCCGCCGGGACCACACAGATATCACGATCAAGCCGACAAAGATTATGATGTCGAGCAGCATGACCCATATCCCCGGACCGTGACCGCCACGATCCTGAACGAATGGAGTTAGTGTCCAGCCAATCAGGATCAAGGTAAACCCATAGCGTTCTGGAGCCCCGCCGCGCCACCAGGCAATAATACCGCATGCGACCGCTACAATAGACGATCCGCTGATCCAAAGCCACCAGACCCAGTTTTCACCTGACATAGGTTTGCGCGCGATCTATGGCTTCAACGGTTGCAAGGACGGCCATAAGGATGCCGCCCATGAGTAGCGGGGCCATTACAGCAATGAGTGCTATAAGGCCCAGCCATTTCAGGAGACTAAAAGCGGCTAGTTGTTGTCTGAAACCGCCTGGCCGTCGTCCGTCAGCCAGGCCGTGGCCGCTATGATGTTGAACACTATTTTCTCTGACCCGTTGCTCAGGCTCAAGGACTGGACCGCCTTCAGGGTTTCGACGATCTCGTCCTGTTTGCCCGGTGCCGCCAGCATCCGCCAGGCCGCCTCCAGATCTTGCCAGTGTATCAGAAAGTAAGGTTCGCTCGAAAAGTAAGCTTGTGTCATCGTTTGGTACTCCCTCATTGCCGTTAGGGTAGACTGGCAGAAGTGGGAGGGGGTTGACTATCGTCCTTGGCGGCCATCGTCCTTCAGGGACTAGGGCCTCAGCCGTTTCGTGAGCGACCAGCAGACGGGCCGCGTCACGGCTGGTTGAAACGCCCAGTCGTTTACGGGCGGCATCGGTATGGGTTTTGACGGTGCGTTCGCTGATATTGAGTTGCCGTGCGACTTCTTTGGCCTGCAAATGCTGTGCAATTAGCCGAAGGATCTCCTTTTGGCGGCGGGAAAGGCTTTCAATCCCCGAAGACCTGTGCGGCACCATCGTTCTCCCTTAAAGCGAACTAAGGTTAATCTGCCGTGATCACATAAAAGGTCAATGAAAATAATATGATAAAATGTCGTTTTATTGGGGTAGTCACCGCACAATGACAGTTGTGGTGACCAGTTACAGGGCTAACGACATTTGCGCTGGTGCGGGGGTGTCATCGTTGTGGCTGTCATCATCAAGGGACGACAGAGTCACCCCCAAAAGGCGGATACCTTTCATGATGGGAAACACGCCGGTGAGCAGGTCATGACAGATGGCGGCAATATCGGCGCGGGTATCAATGAGGGTGGTGCCGGTGCGCGAGCGGGTGATTTGATGAAAATCCGAAAACTTGACCTTAAGCGTGACGGTACGCGCACGGGTGCCGTGGGTTTCAACATAGCGCCAGACCTTATCGATAATGGGGTTCAGGCGCGCCTGCGCACCCTCAAAGCTATGGATATCCTCAAAAAAGGTGTTCTCGGCCCCGATCGATTTACGCACCCGGTCGGGCTTGACGCGGCGGTGGTCGATGGCGCGTGCCAGACCATAATAGTACGGGCCAGACACGCCGAAATGATGCTGCAAAAACGGCAGGGTCTGGGCCTTGAGGTCAAGGCCGGTATAGATGCCGAGCCGGTTCATTTTGGCCTCGGTCGCAGGCCCTATACCGTGGAATTTGCCGATTTTGAGCGCTTCGACGAAGGCTGGGCCGGTCTTTGGCGTAATCACAAACTGGCCATTGGGCTTATTCTGGTCAGACGCCATCTTGGCCAGAAACTTGTTGTAGGAAATGCCCGCTGAGGCGGTCAGACCCGTAGTGGCCAGAATTTCGGCGCGGATGTTTTGGGCAATTTCCGTGGCCGTAGGCATGGATTTCAGATTTTCGGTCACATCCAGATAGGCTTCATCCAGCGACAGCGGCTCAATCAGCGGCGTGTAGGCGGCGAAAATCTCACGGATCTGGTTGGAAACGGCGCGGTAAACCTCAAAGCGCGGCGGCACAAAAATCAGTTCCGGGCATTTGCGCCGCGCCGTCACCGAGGGCATGGCCGAGCGCACGCCCCATTTGCGCGCTTCGTAAGACGCCGCGGCCACCACACCCCGTTCGCGCACGCCACCCACGGCCACCGGCTTGCCGCGCAGGTCCGGGTTATCGCGTTGTTCGACCGACGCATAAAAAGCGTCCATATCGACGTGGATGATTTTTCTTAAAGCGGCGTTCATATTCCTGTTTCTTGGCAAGAACAAAAATAGAACATAGCAGATATTTTACAGCTTACAACCCCAAAGCCGCCAGCATGATAAAGGCGGCAAACAGCACGATATGGGTGGCGCCTTCGATGGCATTGGTTTCGCCGTCGCGCAGATTAATGCCGGCTACCAGCAAAGTCAGCACGGTCATCACCGTCTGCGGCGGGGTCATGGCCATCTGGAACGGGTGTCCCTGGATGAGGGCCAGAGTCTCGATCACCGGCACGGTCAGGATCACCGTCGATAACGAAGCCCCCAGGGCGATATTGACCACGGACTGCATCCGATTGTTGAGCGCCGCGCGAAGGGCGGTCAGAATCTCCGGGCTGGCCGAAATGGTCGCCACGGCCAGTGCCGGTATAATCGGCGGCAGGCCGGAGCCTTCGAGGCCGGTACTGAGGAACTTTGACATGATCTCCGCCAGAAATCCGATCAGCACCAGTCCGGCCACCAGGGTGATCGCTGATTGTCGGGCGTGACCCGTTTGCGGCTTGTGGTGGTTGGGATTGTCCTCATAGGCATAGGAAAAGAAATAGCTGTGCTGATGGGTCTGTAGCCGCAAAAACAGCATATAAAGCAAGGCCATGGAGCCGATAGAAAAGATCGAATAGACGTGCCAGCTTGCCTGCGGGATGAATTCCGGCACGATCATCGACACGCCCATGGCAGTCAGGATCATGACGATATAGGTATTGCCGGAATCGACATTATAGGGCTGCTCGCCGTGGCGAAACCCGCCCAGAATGGCCGCCAGCCCCAGTATGCCGTTGATATCGAGCATCACCGCCGAATAGATGGTATCGCGCGCCAGCGTCGGTGACGCATTGTGTTGCAGCATGATGGCCAGAATGACCACCTCAACCAGCACCGCCGACAGGGTAAGGATCATGGTGCCGTAGGGTTCACCGACCTTTTCGGCCAGAACCTCGGCATGGTGCGCGACGCGCAGAGAGACCAGAATGATCCCGCCAATCAGAACGGCGGCGGTTATCATGGCCACGGTCTGCCCGGCCGCCAGCAGACTGTATTCGAGGCTTAGGGCGATCAGCGCCAGAATAAGGCCCGCGACCAGAAACCGTTCCTGCCTGATCGCGGCCATCATATCGGAGGCTATTCCTCGGCTGAGGTCGGGATATAGGCCTGCACCTCAAGTTCGACCATAGCGTCGAACGCAAGGCCCGCCACGCCAAACGCCGTGCGTACCGGCAGGCGTGAGGGGTGGAAATAGGTGCGGTAGATTTTGTTGAACTCGCCCCACTTGGTCATATCGGTCATCATCACCGTGACCTTAAAGACATGCTCCAGACCCAGACCGTACTTGCCAAGGATTTCAGCCAGATTGGTCAGGGTCTGGCGGGTCTGCGGCTCAAAGCCTTCGACCAGCTTGCCCTCAGCGTCGAGGCCGATCATGGCGGAGATATAAAGCACGTTGCCGACCTGCACGGCCTCAGAGAAAGGCGAACGCGGATGCGGGTGCAGGAAGAACTGAACCTCATCGGAGGGGGTCAGGCGGGTGCCGGGTTGGTGGGCGCCGGGCTTAAGCACGATAGGATCTCCCGAAACAGGTTATATAATTGTCCTTAAACACAAATCTTGGGGGCGCTTGTCAAGCCGTATATAGCTCACCGTCGCGCACAATTACGTGCCAGGGTGTAAGTTTTGCCCCCGCACACGGCCCGCCGATGCAGACGCCGTCATTAATTTTGAACAGGGCGCCATGCCATGAGCACATGATCAGGTCGCCACCGGAGGTCAGGTAGCTGTCAAGTTCCTGAGCGAGCGGCAATCCGGCATGGGGGCAGGCATCGACATAGCCGAACACATCCTCGCCCTGACGCACAATAAAGCCGTGGAAATAGGCGTCCCCGATTTTCAGCACATAGTTGCGTGCCGTGCCGTCAGGGATTTGCGTCAGGGGGCCGAGGGCTATCCCGGCGCGGATCTCGCTCAGGCGTTCTCTCATTCGGGGTCGGCATCCGGCTGCACGGATGGGTGAGCCAGTCTGAACGCTTCATATTCAGATGCCCGCGCCTCAACGGCCAGAAGGCGGGGATAGGGGGCCAGATCAGCCCCAAACCGGCGGGCGGAATAGAGCTGCGGGATCAGGTAACAATCGGCAAAAGTCGCGGTCGGTCCAAAGCAAAATCCGCGTCCATGCCGTGCCACCATTTTTTCCAGCGCGTCAAAGCCTGCGGTGATCCAGTGGCGCGCCCAGTCGTCGATCTGAGACTGGTCATGGCCCAGTTTTTTGAGCTGTTTCAGTACACGCAGATTATTAAGCGGGTGGATATCGCAACAGGTCACGGCCGACATGGCGCGCACAATCGCCCGTTCATCGGCATTTGCGGGCAATAGCGGCGGGTGAGGATAAGTCTCCTCCAACCACTCTAAGATAGCCGGGCTTTGGGTCAGGGTCACGTCACCATATTGCAGGGCGGGTACTAAGCCTTGCGGGGCAATGGCGGTGTAATCGGCGGCCGATTGTTCGCCAGTACGCAGGTCATGGGACACCTGATCGTAGTCAAGGCCCTTAAGGTTGAGGGCGATGCGCACGCGGTACGCGGCACCGGAACGCCAATAGCCATGCAGGGTCAGAGTGGTCATAAGGGCCTCAGATCGCAGGTAAAATGCGCGCTTTACACTGACCGAATCCGATAGACACAAAGCCTTCGGCCTCGGCGCGGGCGGTCAGGATAACCTCATCGCTGTCGGCAAGGAAGCGCCGTGTTTCGCCGTTTTTCAGCGTTACCGGCGTCTTGCCGCCATCGCTTAGTTCCAGAAGACTACCGGCCTGCTCTTTGTGGGGCCCGGACAAGGTGCCCGTGCCGAGCAGATCACCGGCCACCAGATTACAGCCACCGGCGGCGTGGTGGGTGATGAGCTGGGCAATCGTCCAGTACATGGCAGCTTTCGTCGATGACCGGCTAAGGGTTTGCGGCGGCAGGCTTTGCGTGCGCATGGTCTCCGTCAGGATTTGCACCTCAAGCGCAATGGTGAACGCGCCGGATGCCTGATCATCAACATCGTTCAGATAGGGCAGGGGCTCAGGATCACCATCGGGGCGGGCCGGTTGCGCGGTACGAAATGGCGCCAAAGCCTCACCCGTTATGACCCACGGTGAGATGGTGGACTGAAAATTCTTGGCCAGAAACGGCCCCAGCGGTTGATATTCCCACGCCTGAAGATCGCGCGCAGACCAATCATTGAGCAGGCATAGGCCGGCGATATGATCGGGGGCGTCCTTGATATCAATCGGCTGACCCAGAACATTACCGCCGGCGATAAAGACGCCCAGTTCCAGCTCATAATCCAGCCGCTGCGACGGGCCAAATGACGGGGCGTCAGCATCAGGAGCTTTGGTCTGGCCGTTTGGACGCACGACCGGCACACCACTTTCACGAATAGAGGAGGCGCGGCCATGATAGCCAATCGGCACATGCTTATAGTTGGGCAACAGGGGATTATCGGGCCGGAACAGCTTACCCACCGCCATCGCATGGTGGATGCCGACGTAGAAATCGGTGTAGTCGCCGATATCTGTCGGCAGGTGCATCTGGCACCCGGCAGTCGGATAAAGATGCGGCTCGACCTCAGCGCGGTGACGGTCATCGCTCAGCAGATCGGACAGGCGCTGACGCAAAGTGCGGCGATCTGCAGCGGGCAGGGCAAACAGGTTATTCAGAACCGGCTGCGACAAAGCCGACGCGATCTCAGCGTGGAACAGACCGGAGGCGGCATTCAGATCAAGAATATAATCACCAATCGCCGTACCGATGCGCGGGGCTTCACCGCCGACGCTAAATACCCCCAGCGGCAGGTTCTGGATCGGAAAATCACTGTGGCCGTTTGCGCTGTCCACCCAGCTTTGGCGTTTCGGGTCGTGGGTCTGATCAATCATTTCGGCAGTTTCGCTTTCTCGAACCGGGCCCAGCCGTGGTCATAGTCGGGCTGGAGATGGGGGGCGTTCAACACCTGAACCGCAGGCTTGAGCACATATCGGGTCTCGAACATGAAGGCCATCGTCCCGTCATATTTTTGCGGGGTCAGATCGGCGGCGATGGCAGCATCGTAGCTCGCCTTATCCGGCCCGTGCGCGTTCATGCAGTTGTGCAGGCTGACCCCGCCGGGAGCGAAGCCTTGCGCTTTGGCATCATAATGGCCTTCGATCAGGCCCATGAATTCGCTCATGATATTGCGGTGGAACCACGGCGGGCGGAAGGTGTGTTCGGCCACCATCCAGCGCGGCGGGAAGATGACGAAATCACAATTGGCCGTGCCGGTATGCTCGGACGGCGACGTCAGTACGGTGAAAATCGACGGATCGGGATGGTCGAAGCTGACGGTGCCTATCGTATTGAACCGGCGCAGATCATAACGATAGGGCGCATTATTGCCGTGCCACGCGACCACATCGAAGGGCGAATGATCCATGCGCGTGACCCAGAACCCACCCTGAAACTTCTGGATCAGATCATGGGGGCCGTCGATATCCTCATAGGCCGCTACGGGGATTTCAAAATCGCGCGGATTAGCCAGCCCATTGGCCCCGATGGGCCCAAGGTCGGGTAAGCGAAACGGTTGTCCGTAGTTTTCGCACACATAGCCGCGCGCACGGCCGTCCGGCAGCTCGACCCGAAATTTCAGACCGCGCGGTATGACCGCGATCTGAAGCGGGGCGATGTCGATCACCCCACATTCGGTAATGAGCTTCAGCGCCCCGTCTTGCGGCACAATAACCATTTCGGCATCGGCATTGACAAACGCCCGTCCGGTCATGCTGGCGGTCGCGGCATATAGGTGCAAGGCCACGCCGACCTGCGTGGCGACATCGCCGGTAGCGGCATAGGTGATCAGGCTGTCAACAAAATCCACGGCCTCATCCGGATAGGGCAAAGGTGACCAGCGCAGGCGATCCGGCGACGGGGCAGGGCCACTCATCGGCGCGCTCAACCAGTTTGACACCGTGTACGGATCAAATGCCGGATGATCCGCAGATGGCCGCAAACGGTAGAACCATGTCCGGCGATTGTCATGGCGCGGAGCGGTAAAGGCCGAGCCCGAAAACTGCTCGACATAGAGCCCAAACGGGACGTGTTGCGGTGAGTTCTGACCCACAGGTAAGGCACCGGTCACGGCCTCTGTGGCGACATGATTGCCGAAACCGCTGATATAGTCCGACATGGCAATCTCCTAGTTTCGCGCTTTACGCATCCACCTCAATCACGCCGCGGCGGATCTGATCCAGCTCGATCGATTCAAACAGGGCCTGAAAATTGCCGTTGCCGAAGCCTTCGTTGCCCTTGCGCTGGATGATCTCGAAGAAGATCGGGCCAAACAGATTTTCGGTGAAGATTTGCAGTAATATGCCCTCATCCTCAACATTACCATCAATCAGGATACGGTTTTTCTTAAGGCGTTCAAGGTCTTCGCCGTGACCGGGTACGCGCTTATCGACCAGTTCGTAATAGGTCAGGATCGTGTCCTGAAGCTTGACGCCGCGCGCCCTCAGTTTTTCAACCGTATCATAGATATTGGCGGTGGTCAGAGCCAGGTGCTGGATGCCTTCGCCGTTATATTCGCGGATAAACTCCTCGATCTGGCTCTTGTCATCCTGAGATTCGTTGAGCGGGATGCGGATGGCTTTATCGGGCGCGATCATGGCCTGAGAGAACAGGCCGGTCGCTTGTCCCTTGATGTCGAAATACTTCTGTTCTTCAAAGCCGAAAATTTGATTGTAAAAGGCGGCCCAGGTGCGCATCTGACCGCGCTTAACATTGTGCGTCAGGTGATCCAGAAGGTCGAGGCCGACACTGTTTTCGCGCTCAGCCGCCTCGGCCCCGTCTATGGCGATCCAGTCGTCATACAGTGAGTGTCCGGCGGCATAGTCCGGCGTTAGATAAAGATAGGAGCCGCCAATCCCTTGCAGAACATAGGCGTTTTTGCCCAGCGCGCCGGTTGTGGCATCGACGGCCTTGGCACCGCGTGACAGGGCCAGCCCAAAGGCTGCTTTCGGATCAGCGACGCGAAAGGCCATGCCTGATGCCGACGGGCCGTGGAGGCTGCGAAACTCAGCCGCCTGTCCCGTGGGCTCCAGATTGAGCAGCAGATTGATGCGGCCTTGCTTATAGCGCACGATGTTTTTCGACGGGTGGCGGGCATTGGCGGTGAAACCCAGCCGCTCAAAATGGGCGATCATGGCGTGCGGATCAGGGCTGGTGAATTCCACAAATTCAAAACCGTTCAGGCCGATGGGGTTGGTAGGATCATTGGTAGTGTCGGGGGCCATGGAAGATCTCTCCGCAAGCTGATAGTCGTTATTGAAACCAGTATCACATGATACTTTCCGAAATAACAGACCTAATCAGCGTCCGGATTTGACGTTATTGTGAAAACTTTGACCTTGAAGTCGGGAAAATAAAAATAATTATGCTTTTATGCCGAAGGGGTTATGATTTTTGACGATCATGCCAAAAACGTGCTAAATTAAGATCAAATGTAACTACCGGAGGCCCATATGAATACGGCTTTAGTTACCCGCCTGTCGGCTGATGACCTTAAGGGCTTAAAAAAATCCCTGCCCGACTGGGATCTGGCGGCGGGCGATACGGCCCTTGAGCGCCACCTGCAATTCAAGGATTTTCGCGCCGCCTGGGCCTTTATGACCGAGGTCGCGCACTATGCCGAAGCGGTCGATCACCACCCGGAATGGAGCAATGTCTATAACCGCGTCGCCATCCGCCTGACGACCCATGACGCCAAGGGACTGACCGAAAAAGACCTTAAGCTGGCGCGCTTTATTAATGATGCGGCGGCGGAACATCAGGGTGACACCATCCATGCGCCCATTGCCAACAGTTGAACTGCACGGCAAGGCGG
The DNA here is from genome assembly GCA_002342035.1 of Asticcacaulis sp. UBA2476. GTDB lineage: Bacteria > Pseudomonadota > Alphaproteobacteria > Caulobacterales > Caulobacteraceae > Asticcacaulis. The sequence continues at coordinate 9,343 of DDPE01000075.1, forward strand.
GGGGCTATGTGCCTGACCGGCCTGACTGGACGATCCCGCAGGATTGGGACGCCTATACGCCCGCAGAACACAGGGTCTGGCAAACGCTATATGAGCGCCAGATCAAACAGGTCAAAGGCCGGGCCTGCGCCGATTTCATAGCGGGTCTCGACCGCCTGAACATAGCCGACGAAATCCCGCGTTTTGAACGGCTGAATGATATTCTTCATGCCGCCACTGGCTGGCAGATTGTCGCGGTGCCGGGGCTTGTGCCCGATGAGGTGTTTTTCGAGCATCTGGCCAACCGCCGCTTTCCGGCCGGACAGTTTATCCGCCGCGCCGATCAACTGGATTATTTGCAGGAACCCGACGTTTTTCATGATGTTTTTGGGCATGTGCCGATGCTGATGCATCCGGTCATGGCTGATTTCATTCAGGCCTATGGTCAGGGTGGATTGCGCGCCCAAGGGTTAGGCGCGCTGGAACCGCTGGCGCGGCTTTACTGGTACACGGTCGAATTTGGTCTGGTGCGGGAAGGGGGTGAAGTGCGCATTTTCGGCGCGGGGATTTTATCTTCCCATAGCGAGACGCCCTACGCGCTCGAAAGCCCGGTGCCGAACCGGGTTGTCTTTGATCTGGAGCGGGTTATGCGCACGCGCTACCGTATCGATGATTTTCAGGAAACCTATTTCGTTCTGCCGGATCTGGAGCGGCTGTTACACTTCACCCAGGAAGATTTCGCGCCGCTGTATGCTCGGATCAAGGCTCAGGTGGCGTTGGCACCGGGCGATGTCATTGCTGGTGATGACGTTCTGCACTTAAGTGTGCCCACGTTCTAGAGCATTTTCCCATCAAGTGGGATCACTTGATGGATCAGAAAGAGCGACCACTAAAAAATTAGAGCAAATTTTCGATCCAATATGATCGAAATTTGCTCTAGGTCTCAGGCGTCGGTCTTATGCGGGTGATGGAAAAAGACCAGCAAACGCGACCCGAAAAAATTCCAGAACACGACAATGGCCGTCGCCATCAATTGCGCTACCAGATAATGCAGACCCATATTGTGGAACAGGCCAAACAGAAGGCCGTTCAGACAAAAGCCAATCCCCGTCACACCTAAAAAGCGCACAAAGCGGAAATTGGCCGCATTTCCGGCAGGGGCTCCGGCCTTGGCGCGAAACGTGAAGCGGCTGTTTAAGATATAGCTGACCGTCACCCCGCCGCAGAAGCCGATGGCATTACCGATCTGCGGTTTCAGGTGCGCATATTCCACCAGCAGAAACAGGATCAGCGAATGGGTTATGGTCGCTGTGGCCCCGACCAACAGAAAGCGCGCGAATTGACCGATCATGGGCAGCGCCAGCATCGTCATGATGCGGTGCAGCAAAGGCTGTGTCACCGGATCGGGTGTGAACTTAAGGCCAGGGATCAAGAGGTCACCTTAGTCAATTCGGGTTGGCAATCGCAAAAAACGCGTAAGCGGCACTGAGCCTGTCAATACCGTGAAAGTCAACGGCTTACACCCTGGGGGCTAAGCTATGAATATTCAGTGGCAGGACCGTCACACATCACCGTTATCGCAAAGCGTTTGATATTGGAGAATCTTGTTCATATAACGTGGTTTATGCTTTATTAATTTTTGGGTGCAGCGCGGCATGTGCGCCCGTTAGTTTTTGCGTTCATTTTCAAAAAACTATAAAAATGAAAGCCTTCCGATGACCTTTGCGACCAAAGATATTTTACGGCTGCCGGAACAGGCGCTTGAGCTACAGGATACACTGGCCCGCCACGATACGGGTGAGCGCGTTAAACTTGACCGGCTGGACGGCATCATCGCCGCCGCATTAGGGGTCTGCGGGCTGATGACGTCCCTGTGGGGCTTTCATCAGCTTGGGATGACCCTCGAAGACACCCGTGGACTTGATCTGTGGTTTCAGGGCGATATCTACCGCGTCACCCAGAACATGACCGATGCCGACAGCGATCATTACCGCACAACGGTCCACCCGGCGGCCTCGATCCTGATTTCGCCCTTTGGCATTATTCTCACCAAGCTGGGCATGGCGCCCTATGAGGCGGCTAGAAATATTATCCTGCTGTTTTCGGCCCTAAGCCTTGGGCTGATGTATGCCGCCCTGCGGCTGCTGGCTATGCCCAAGGCGGTGTCGGCCCTGTTTGTCGGCGTCATGGCCTCCAGCGGCACGTTCCTGCACTGGAACAGCGTCATTGAGCAGAGCCTGCCGTCGCAGATAACCATCATTCTGGCGCTGGTCCTGCTGGCCTATGGCCGCACAAAATCGCATATCTGGTGGATACTGATGAGTGCGGGCACGCTCAGCATTACGATCACAAGCTGGATGTTCGGGTTGATCGCGACCCTGGCGCGTTGGCCGATGCGGCCTGATGGCGAAGCGGCCCCGCACGGCAAGTTTTCCCTAAAGGCGTTTGTGGCCTATTGGATGAAATCGCCGGTGATCCGTATCTCAGCCATAGCGCTGGGGATTATTTTTGTGCTGGCGGTGGTGCAGTTTTTCACCTTTAACGAGGCCGGGCTGTTCTTTGATCCGCGCATTGTGAAAACCGAAGCCTATTTCGTGCAGCCGGTCGCAGGTGCGGCGGGCCGACCGGGCTGGACGCCGTGGGAAAACCTTCAGTCGCTCTATATCACCACCCAGATTTCCCCGGCCCCCTATCTGCAGGTCATGGAGGTCTCGCAGTGGGTCAACAAAGAATATTATATCATCAATAATCAACATTCGGGCTTTAGCCACACCGCGCCGGGCATAGCCGCGACCGTGGCATGGTTTGCCGTTCTGGCGCTCGGCATCTGGGGGGCGATTGTCCATCAGCGCCTGCGTCCGGTGGCGATTGCGGTTGCTCTGATGATCGTGGCGGAGGGGGTGCTGCATGTGCTGTACGGCGAACTGACGTTTCTCTATGCGCCCTATGTCTTGCCGCCCTTGATCATGCTGGCGGCATTTTCATGGTTCAGCCCGCACCGGCTTAAGGCGCTGGCTCTGGCGGCGGTGGTCATGGTCTGCGGCGGCATCAACAATGTCGGTCAGTTCACCACGGCGGTCGATATCGCCAAGCAAACCGTGGCGGGTAATCCCCCAAAGATCGATCCGCCTTACTAAGGATATTATGTTGCGGGATGTGCTTTAAGCCAGCGCTTCGTGCATGATGCGTGTGGCGTTGGCCATCAGGGTAAAGGTCAGGTTCTTGGCAGGCAGGGACGTAAAGGTCGAACCGTCCGCCACAATCAGGTTTTCAAACGGCCGCAACCGCCCGGCGCGATCAGTCGTGAAATCGCCGCCATCACTCAGCATCGGCATCACACCGGCATAGTGCACGCTGGCCCCCATTGGGCGCAGACGCGTCATCGGCGGCGGGGCAAAACAGCCCATATCCATCAGGAAGTTGCGGAACTTTGGCACCACCCGCTTGATGCGGTCGGCTTCCTCCGCCGACGGCGTATAGTTGATCACCAGCCGATGCTTGCCGTCTTTACCCGGCTCCAGCGACACGGTGTTGTCTGCGCGGCGGGTATCAGCGAAGTTGATATTCACCAGCCCCAGCGCGCCGTGAATATTTCGGAAAATCCCGGCTGCGGTGCGCATCCCGACAGGTAAGGACTGCGCCACCGGATGAATAAGTGCTGTGGTCAGCGTCGTCATCAGGCCGTGCACATAGTCATGGGGATGATCCATCGGCGCGCCGATGGCGAGCTGATTATACTGATAGCTGTTGTCATCAAAGGGTGAGCCGACCCGCGCCAGATTGATGAACGGCATCAGCACCTGACGATTATCCATCAGGCCCGATAGCGCCACGTCCTGCCCCGTGTGATGCAGCGACTGCAACAGGATGCGCGCACTGCCGATCGTGCCCGCCGCCAGCACCAGAGTCTCAACGGGCAGGGTAATCGCCACGCCATCCTCAAGGCGGTGGGCGATGATCTGTTTCACCCGACCACCATCGTCAAATTCAAACCGGTCAACGCGCACGCCCGGCAGATAGCTAAAGCCGGGTTGACGGCGCAGGTGCTCCAGCGTGACCGATGGTGTATAGATCGACTGGGTCGGACAACCCCACAGGCACCGGCCACAGCGCGAACAGGCGGGACGGCCGCCATGATCCTGGGACAGAGACGCGATGCGGGCGCGGCCCAGATACATATTGTGCTTGGCGGTCAGCTTGGCGCGCTTGGCCGAATAGGTCGCCAGCAGATGTTGCGAGTGCTCATCCATAGGGATCGGCGTTTGCAAGGCTTCGTGAGTCGGCATGAAGGCCGACAGGTCATCATCGGTGACCCCGCTGACGCCGATGCGGCGCGCGACCTCACTGTAGGCCGGTTCCATATCTGACCAGCCAATGGGAAAGGCCTCAAGCTCACCGTCCGTGAACGGATAGGACCCGGCTGTCCACGCCTGCGCCAATCCGCCGCCAGCATAGGACGACAGGGGCGCGATACCCGCGACCTTTTGATCGGCACCGATCACATCACGCAGGACGTATTCTTTCGACGGCGGAAAACCGTAATATTCACTGCCGTTTGAGGGCAGTATCAGGGATGAGTAGTCCTCACCCAGAAAATAGGATACCGGATCGTCGAGGTCGGTTTTCAGGCCGTTGAGCGACGCACCCGGCAGAGCCGATTCAGGGCCGGTGACCCCGATGTCGATCAGGGTCACGGTGCGGCCACGTTCAAGCGCGGTCTGGGCGGCATGGACGGCCGACGCGCCGCCGCCGATGATGACGAGGTTATCGCTCATGACCGGTCTCCCTTACCCTTACTGCCCAAAACCAGCTTGGCCGGAATGAAGATCAGCGCGCCCAGCAATACCCCGAAAGCGGCTTCGATCCCACGCAGAACCATGAACGGCCAGGCCATGCCCTTGGGGTCAGGCGCATCCAGTTCGTGAAAACTGGGCGGGGCCGATTCCAGCAGGGCCATGGTCAAGACCACCTTAGCGCGCACGACCGATTGCCGCCCCAACAGGCCGGTGAAGCTGTCGGTCAGCCACACCCCAAACGCGCCGGAGCGGGCGACCTTGAGCAGCAGGCCCTCAAAACCATCAATGGGCTCAAGGGGATGGCGGCGGTGAAAATCGATATATTTGCCTTCCTGATACGCCGTGCCGCCCGTCCGGGTCAGGTGGCGGGCGAACAGGTAAAACTCTTTACTCAGCGTCGAATCCGAAACTGTATGGGCACCTTTGGGCGGGACGATCCGTTCATCCAAGACTTGAGGTACTGGCAGGTATTTGGCCATCAGCGGGTGCGGGTTTGCGACCGCATCATTGGCAAAGGCGGCTAACTGACCGCTGGTGAACGGCAGGAATGTGTACAGCGCGCCCTCAGCCGCCGCCAAGGATGCGCGCATGACCGCCAGCGGCAAATGCACAAATGTGGCGGGCTTATCGGCACCATTAAGTGCGCGCAGTTTGATCAGCAGGCCATGCATATCAAAGGTTTCCGCACCCCCGACTTCGATCGTGGCACCCTTGGCGTCGTCTGCGAAAGCCAGTACTGACAACAGGCTGGCGACATCATCCGAGGTCACCGGCTGAACCCGGCTAAGGCCATCCCCGAACACGGGCGTCACCGGCAGGCCCGCCAGCTTCGACAGATTGGCCTGAACCGCCGAATCCGGGCCGAAGATCATGGTCGGGCGGATGATGGTCCAGCTTAGCGGGGCGGCTGATACCACCGCTTCGGCGGCATTGCGCGAGTCGGCATAGACATAGTGCTTACGATCGGTGAACTTGGCGGCAATGCTGGAGATATAGATGAAGCGCGTCACCCCGGCGGTGACAGCCGCATTTAGCAATGTGCGCGTGGCCTCGACATTTTCACGCATATAGTCGGCGGGGCGGGCCTTACCGGCAAGCCCCGCACAGTCGATGACGACCTCATAGCCGTTTAGCGCATGGGCGTAGTTTTGGGGTTCCAGCAAGTCTGACCTGATCCAGACCACGCCTTTGGGGGCGTCCTGCGGGCGGACATTGCGGTCAATGCCAAGCACCACATGACCGGCGTTTGCCAATAAGGCGCACAACCGGCTGCCAACCTGACCCGCCGCACCCGCGACCACAATTTTACGCACCTTGAAACGCCTCTTTCAAAATCAGACTAAGGCTACCAGATCGGCAGCGGTGAAATATAGGTGAAGTTTTGCATGGTTAAAATCACACGGTAAAAATTCCACAGAATGGTCACGACCATAAAGGCGGTAAATGCCTGTTGCCAACGCCCTTTGAGTGATGCCCAGTAAACGGCGGTCAGCATGACCAGTGCCGGGACAAAGTGCGCAAAATGCTTGGTCTGGCGCCAGTCAACCAGACTAAAACCAATCGCGCCAATTGCAAACCACAGCACCAGAAACCCTACGCCTTGGCGGATACGACGCCCGCCGTAGATCAGCGCCAGACCAAAGGCGATCATGGTCAGCCAGCCATAGTGGGTGATGAACTGCATCCACAGTTCACCGGCGGACGGATAGACCCAGTCACTGACCACCTGATCCTCAGCCGCTTTGAGCCGTCCGATCAGGTGATCATAGATATGCTCTTCGTAAAACTCGTTCGGATCGACGCTAAAGCCATAGGCGATGAACGCCATCCACCCGGCCAGAAAGCCGAAACAGATGCCAAGCCCGGCCAGCACGTCTGTGCGCGCCATAACCTTTTGCCATGCGCCCTTGATGCCCCCGACAAACAGGCCCTTTAGGCCGCCGTCTATCAGGAAACGCAAACCGACATGCACCGGCACGGCCATGGGCAAAAGCGCACCCTTCTGGTCGGAGATAGACGACATGAACGAGGCCCAGAAACCCCGGCGGCGATCGCTGTCGACCGGATCGGTCACACCGGCGCCGTGGGTGAACAGGCCCGAAGCCCGCAAATAGAAATAGGCGCTGCACACCAGCCAGAAGTTACTGATGGCCATGTAGCCGCCATAACTTGACCTGACATAGATTTCGGGGAAGGTCGCGTAAAACACCCCCGCACCTGCCGCCGCAATCAGCGATCCGGACAGGCGATACACCAGAAAGCCGAGCGGAAAGATAATCAGGAAGCTGAGGAAAATATTGGGTGTGCGCGTCGCCAGCAATAGCGGTGTCGCATTGAACTGCACAAACGACTGATCCCAAGCCGCCTTGCGGTCAAAAGCCGGGTCCTTGGCCGCGACGGAGGCGTCATAGTAATATTTGAAGCCGTCGATCTGGTCTTCAAACAAAGCCCCTTCGCCGATCCAGAAATGCAGCATCAGCGGGTGGGCCAGATAGAACCGGGTGCCGCGATTGGTGACCATGTTGGGCGTGCCGTCATTGATCATGCCGTAGGCGGTCGCCTGAAGCTCCATGTCCTGATCTTCGAGCTGTGGTACGAACTTCGTCGCCCCCATGAACGATTGCAGGTAAAACAGGGCCGCCACTGCCAGCAGAACGGCGGGCAGGGGCTTGACGATCTCGGTCAGGTCGAACCAGTCGCGCTTAGTGCCAAACCACAAACCGGCATTGACGATGACCGCAAGACCGACCACGAACGCGATACGGCTGGTCGGGCCCGGCAGGGGCATAAGGGCCAACCACACGGCTGCCGATGCCAGAATGGAGATAATGACCACCCGAAATAGCAGGACCACGAAATCACGCCCGCGCATATCTGACCAGGCCAGACCCGGCAGGATCATCATCATCAGGCCCGCCACAAACGGCTGCAACACCTCCGGCAGGACTTTGAGGCTAAAAAGCCCAAACACCAGCGGCAGATTGAACGCCAGTACGCGGATGATCAGGGCGGTGGGCAGGGATTTGGGTGTCACGGGGGTTAGGTCAGAGGTCACAATCTATCTCCGGCCGTGTTCGGCAAAGGCCGCCAGCGGGGCGGCGGTGTCAAGGTCGGTGGTGGCCGTCTCAGCGGAACTGGCGACTTCCTGCACGATATAGACGGGCCGGGGTTTGATCTCGTTAAAGATACGGCCGAGATATTCGCCTAAAATCCCGATACAGATCAACTGCACGCCGCCTAAGAACAACATGGCGACCATCATGGTGGCCCAGCCTTCGACCGTGATGCCAAAGGCCCACTGCACAAACACGGACGCCAGATAAAGGAACGCCAGCGCCGACGCGCCGTAACCCATCCAGGTTGCCACTTTCAGCGGCGTGTTGGAAAACGAGGTAATGCCGTCGAAGGCGAATTTTAGCATTTTCTTGAGCGGGTACTTGGTTTCCCCAGCAAAGCGTTCATCGCGGTCATAAAGCACAAAAGTTTGCGGGAAGCCGACCCAGCTTACCAGCCCGCGAATGAAGCGATCCTTTTCACGCATAGCCCGTAGCTCGTTGGCTACACGGGCCGAGATCAGGCGGAAATCACCGACATCCTGCGGGATATCGATGTTGGAAAGTGAGCGTAGCAGGCGGTAAAACATCGCCGCGGTCCACAGCTTGAACCTGGTCTCCCCTTCGCGGCGGGCGCGTTTGGCATAGACCACATCAAAGCCATCACGCCATTTGGTGACCATCTCATGGATCAGCTCGGGCGGGTCCTGAAGGTCGGCATCGATAAAGACAATGGCGTCGCCGCATGCGTGATCAAGGCCGGCGGTAATGGCAATCTGATGGCCGAAATTACGCGAAAATTTAACAACCTTGACGCGCGGATTGGTGGCGGCAAATTCGCTCATGATCTTAAAACTGTCGTCACGGCTGCCGTCATCGACATAGATCATTTCATAATCGAGCCCATCCAGGCTTTCCATGACGGCCAAAGCGCGCGCATGAAATGCCTGAATACCTTCCGCTTCGTTATAGGCGGGGGTCACCAGAGACAGCAAAGGTTTGCGCGTCATGTCACTTGCTCCGTATTGGGTTGCGGCCATGACGCGGTGCAACACCTGTGCCATATGAACCTTTGAAGATCAGGCAAAAACCTGATCCAACCTCACGCCACTCAAACTCATAAAGCCTTGAATACTAAACTTAAGTACTAATGCCGCCGTCAATGATCAGGGTCTGACCCGTGATCATCCGCGCGCCGTCGCTCAGGAAAAAGCGCACGGCATTTAAGATATCCTCTTCATCGGCCAGCCGCCCGAGCGGGGTGCGTCCGACGATTTGTTTGAGCTGCGACGGTGACAGGGTCGATGACATTTCGGTCGCCACATAGCCGGGGGCGACGCTGTTGACCGTAATCTGACGACGGCCCAGTTCGCGGGCCAAAGCCCGGCTAAAGCCATCGACACCGGCCTTTGAGGCCGAATACGCCGACAGGCCGTTATAGCCACGCGTGCCGATGATCGAGGAGATATTGATGATCCGTCCGCCCTGATTTTCAGAAGGCTTTTGCGCCAGCATGACCTTGGAGGCGGCGCGCGCCATCTGAATGGTGCCAAGCAGATTGATCTTTATAATGCGCTCGCTCTCGACATTCGGAAAGGATGCCAGAATCCCGGCCTGAGCGACCCCGGCATTATTGACCAGACCCCACAGGCCATCGTCACCCGCCCAGGCGACGGCGGCGTCGACGAAGGCATCGACCTGATCGGCTTCACCGACTTCGCACGCCTGCCATAAGAAGTAGGGGCCATATTCGGGATGGGCCTCAAGGCGGGCAATATTGTCGGTTTTCTTGCGGCTACAGGTTGAGACGCGATAGCCGTCAGCCAGAAGGCCTTCGATCATCACCGCACCCAGACCGCGGCTACCGCCGGTGACAATAACGTGACGCATAACTATCCCTTTTTGTTCGCGGCGGAGACCGCGATCTTATCGACAAAATTAAGTGATCTGGGCACCGAATAGGCGGGCAGGGCTTCGCGACACGCGGTCAGGATCGCCTTACGCGCCGCCTTTTCATCGGCCCCGGCCTCAAGCACGACATCGGCTGCGACCAGCGCGCCGGTGACCGGATTGGGCTGGCCATAGACGCGGGCTTCGACCACCCCGTCCTGTTTCAGGATAAGGGCCTCGACCGGCAGGGGGTAAACTTTTGAGCCGCCGACATTGATGGTGTTGTCGTCACGGCCCAAGACCTTGACGCGGTCTCCGGCTAGTTCAACCAGATCGGCGGTCGCCAGCCAGCCATCATCCAATAGCGGCTGTGACGCGGCCGACAGGTAACCGCTCATCATGTTGGGGGTCTTGATTTGCAGGAAGCCGTCCTTGATGCGAAGGGCCACGCCGGACGGGGCGGCTTCAAGCCATGCCGCCGGGAAGCCCTCAAGCCCGTCATGCACCGCATAGACCACGCCCGCTTCGGTCGAGGCATAGGTGTGGGTGACGCGGGTATCAGGGAAGGCTTTGCGGATGCGGTCAAGCGTGGGCTGATCCGCCGCTTCGCCGCCCAGAGTGATTTGCGCAAGGCTCAATTGCGCCGGATCGGCGACCATCAGGAATGACCGCCAGAAGGTCGGTGTGCCGGAAATATGGGTGCCGTTCCAGTGGCGGCTGACGTGATAGAATCCGCCGATGGTGCGCTCAGCGGGCGTAATCAGAAGCCCGCCCCACAGGGCCGCGGTCAGGCTGACCTGAATACCGGCAAAGCCGGTCGGCTGATAGGTCAGCACCCAGCGCCCGCCCTGATCGGGGCGGCGTTTGACGCCGGCCTTGGCCTTGGCCAGCAAGCTTTGCAGGGAGTGGCCAGCGACCTTGGGCATGCCTGTGGTGCCGGAGGTCATCATATAGATGCGGCCGTCTGCGGGGGTCTGGGTCGTTGAGCGCCAGTCGTGCTCACCATTCAGCACCAGCCCAATCCCGTGTTCAGCACAAATGGCCTCAATGCGGTCTTGCGCAATCGTGGTGTGGGCGATGAACAGATCCGCCCCCGCCCGATCACAGGCATCGATCGCTTCAAGGATCAGAGCGGAATCGTCACTGCGTACCAGCACACGGGAAACCCCGCGCTCTGATATGGCCGATGACAGGTCATCGGCGCGTGCCCGGATATCGCCGCGGGTGAACAGGGCTTCGCCCCGCGCCACCAGCGGCGTGTTATCTCCGGGTGTAAGATCCAGCCCCATCCGCATGCGATTAACGCACGTAAAGCTTGGTCAGTTCACCGACCGTTTTGAATTCGATAAAGCCCTTGGCGAACGGATCGAAACCGATCTTCTTTTCCAGCTCGGACACGAGGGTGGCCAGATCGAGCGAGTCTATACCCAGTTCATCGCCCAGAACTTCGGTCGCAGGGGTGATTTCCGGCACGTCGAGGCCCTTGTCATCCAGAGTCTGGCTGATGATTTCAACGATGGCGGCGTAGATTTGGTCTTCGGTCATAGGGTTCTCCTTAGTTAGGTTTAGAACAGGTGGCCGCGTCTTTGAGCGTGGTGCGCAGATCGCCCACGACTTGCTGGACTCGGAGGTGACGGGTTTCGGCCTTAAGGTGATAGACCGTGTCGAAAAACAGCGATTCATCGAATACATAATCGGACGGCGGACGCGGCGCCTTGACCGCATCAGGCCCGGTGATAAGGGCGGTGTGAACACTGTCGATCTGGGTTTTGTTGGCGGCGTAATAGTGACGCATGGTCGGGGTGTAGGACATGACCACATGGACGCCTTTGGCTTCCATCGCTTTGGCATAGGCTTTGATTGCGGGCACAACCGTGGGGTCAATGCCGGTCTGATAAAGCTTGGTGCCCTCTTCGATGTCGCCGGTCCAGGTCACGCCCTTATGGCCGATCAGGTCGCCGGTCGGGGCAAAGCTTTTGAAGGACTCAACCTCAATCAGCTTATCGAGCAGATTGTCGCCTTTGGGCTTAAACAGTTCACCGCGCGCCGCTTGATTGCCGATGCGCAACAGCTTGGACTGGGCGACAAACGGGATGGCGGATACGGCCTCACCCATCTGATGCGGGGTCAGGTAAGCGATGGCAGCGGGGTTGGTCTTGACGATGGCGTAAAGATCCTTGCCCGACCCTTCGATCGGCTTGCCAAAACTGTCCCATTCAAAAGCGATGACGATGATGTCGCCGGGCCTCACATCGTCAGCCACTTCGCGCATCAGATAGCGCACACCGAAATAGCCGTTGAGGCCCATATTAACGGCCGGGCAGCCGGTTTCACGCTCAATCAGGGTCGAATCCATGCCGTAGGACAGGTTCGATCCGCCGACCAGAACGATCTTTTTGCCCGGTAAGGTCGACAGGCGGTCGTGCTTAAGCACGGTGGCGCGCGCATAGTCGTTATCATCGGGAATGCCCAGGACCACCGCCATCAGGGTCGCGACCGCGGCGGCACTCAGCAGGCCAAGGCGTGCCAGCAGGCTTAAGGCGCCCTTGGGTTTTGCGACCGCTGTTGGCAGCGCCGCGTCACCTTCATTTGGTTTTGGCGTTTCGCTGTCCATCATCAGAACCTGAAATAGATGAATTTTTGGTCGAGGTTATAATAGGCCCCCAGAATGACGACGGCGACCGTGGCGGCATAGATGAGACCCCAGCGTTGCCATGACGGCAGGGCACGGTAGATAGTGCCGACCTTGGCGTGATCCTTATACCACTCAGGGGCCATGACCACGATGATGCCGAGGATCGCCAGCGCCATTTCGGCCAGCTTGCCGTCGATCACCGAGCGGATGCCGCCCGCAAATCCACCCCAGCCGGTGTGCATATGGGTGATGATATAGCCGGCATCGGCCAGCGAGTCTGAGCGGAAGAATATATAGGCAAAGCAGACCAGGAAGAATGTCACGCCGATCTTGAGCGCGCGGTAAGTCTTGGGGCGCTTGGTCAGGCCGGAGTTTTTGGCAAACTTGTTCCACGGCTTTTGCGCCAGCAATGACACGACCACATAGGTGCCATGCAGGGCGCCCCAGACGATGAATGTCCAGTTGGCGCCGTGCCAGAAACCGGACACCACAAAAGTCAGCATCATCCCGGCCAGCATCAGATTATACATCTTAAGCCCGGTCCAGCGGCTGCGCGAAAACGGCGTATAGACGTAATCATTGAGCCATGAGCTTAAGGAAATGTGCCAGCGCTTCCAGAAGTCCTGAATGGACACGGCAAAATAAGGCCGGTTGAAGTTCGGCAACAGCTTGATGCCAAACACCATCGCGGCCCCCAGCGCGATATCGGTATAGCCGCTGAAATCAAAATAGAGCTGAAACGCATAGAGCCAGGTTGCAAACACCATGGCCACGCCGTCAAAGGCATGGGGGTCATCATAGACGCGGTTAACGAAGGGCGCGATGCGGTCAGCGACCACGACTTTTTTGAACGCGCCCCACAGCATCAGTTGCAGGCCCGCCGTCATCAGGGCGTAGTTAAAGCCTTTGAGGGGTGTGCGCAATTGCGGCAGCAGGTTTTTCCCGCGCTCGATGGGGCCCGCGATCATCTTGGGAAAGAAAAACACGAACGTGCCAAATACCCACGGATCGCGCTCGGCCTTGTCGCCGCGCAGGGTGTCGATCAGATAGCCGATCATCAGGAAGGTGTAGAACGAAATCCCCAGCGGCAGGATGATGTTGAGTGCCGGGACATCATAGGACGCCCCGAACCAGCCGAACAGGCCGCGCAAGGACTCATTGAAAAACGAGGTATATTTGAAGCCGACCAGATTGAGCACCAACAGCACAATGGCGATGGTCATGATCATCTGCTTGCGGGGCTTATCCTCGGCCTTTTCTATCGCGATTGCGAAATAGTAGACGAGCCCCGCCGCCACCAGCAAGTGCACCAGGAATAAAGGCCCTGACCAGCCATAAAATACCAGACTGGCGATCAGCAAAAGGGGTAGGCGTAAACGAGACGGCATCAGCATAAAGCCGATGACGGTCGCTATAAAAAAGACAATAAATTCAATTGAATTGAACAGCACTTGTCAGTCAGCCCGCTTTAAAAATTACCTGTAAAATCCATATTCCGGCATCACCAGAAACGGGACATAAGCCCGCCGGTGCGAAGCGCTGAGCAAGGACTATGCCTAAACTCCGCGAGTGTCTGGATAATACCCCAAAATAATATACGCCAACTTTCAGGCGGTCTGACGGGATTCTGCAAATAATAGATAATTAAGCATAAATTACACTTGCCCGTCGCAATCCTGCCCATCGGTCACCCAATATGACACCTTAACGTCAAATAACAGCGTTGGGAAGAGTGAACACGGACAAATGTTGCAAAGCAGCATATGGGCTGCGCCTTTATGGCCACAGGTGAGGGCTATTTCACCGCCAGCACAATACCAACAAGGATAGCGACATAGTGGGCCGAGGCTCCGGCCAGCACATGGCCATGCCAGATGGCGCGGCGGAATTTCAGGCGCTTATTCATGTAAAAAATCGTGCCCACGCTATAGAGCACGCCGCCGGCCGCTAGCATGATCAAAGCCGGCATGGGCACTTCGCGGATCATGGGCTTGGTTGCAATAACGATCAGCCAGCCGAGCGCCAGGTAGAACACGATCCAGATGACCTTGCTCAAAGAGGGTAAAAACAGTTTACCCGCCATGCCTAAGCCCGCCAGCGTCCAGACCGCCACCGTCATGCCAATCGCCCAGCCGCCCTCCAGCGCCTGAGTGGTAAAGGGCGTGTAGCTGGCGGCAATCATCAGGAAAATGCCAGCATGATCCAGCCGTCGCAAAAACGGCTGCCAGTTCGGCTTGGCGAAATTATAGGCGGTCGAAAAGGCCAGCATGGCGACAAAGCCGAGCGCATAAACGCTGACGGCGGCGACCTTACCCAGATAGCCGTGGCTAATGGCCAGACCGAGCGCAATGCCGCCCCCAAACAGGGCCATGCACAGCCCAACCACATGCACGATCAGGTCGGCGCGGCGTTCCGTAGGTGTGGGGTAATGGTCAGATGTAACGACAGATGAGGTCATGGAATTGGAGCCTGCAAGCGACGTAACGACTTTTCACCACTATAATAGGGCCTCAAAACCAGATCAAGCCAATCACATTCGGTTCAGAATGATTACACCGTAAGGGTTTCCTTAACGTCACCTGTCTTTTTGCGTCGGAAATGCCAGTAGGTCAGGCCGCTGACCAGTGCGGCAAAGAAACACCACACCGACGGATAGTTGAGCCTGAAAAAGCTGAAGGCCACGGCAAAACCGACGACCATGGCCATGCCAATCACGCGCACGCTGACGTGGCTTGAGATAAAGAACGCTGCGCAGGTGGCGACCACATAGGCGCTCCTGATCCAGAACCCGCCGCCGACCGGGTTGGTGTAGACCAGACACTGATTGACCATCTGCACGGCCACGCCGTATTTCAGGATGATCATCAGCGTAAAGGCCGCGACCGCAACCCCCAGCAGCAGAACCACCTGCATCAGCCGTTTGCGGATCAGGTCAGGCTCGATCAGCAGGATCGACAGGGGGATGATGACCGGCCAGATCACCCCTATAAAGACGGCGTAACCCTGGGTCAGCGCATGGGTCGCCGCCCCCGTTCCCATTTGTGGTAACAAAACCCATAGGCAGCCTTCGATAAATTGCTGGATGGCAAACAGCAGGGGTACAGACGCGAATGGCCGCTCAGACTTTAATGTGGTTTCGCGCAGGGCCATAACGCCCGCCGTGGCAATAAAGGCGCTGGCGGCAAAGCTGACCGGGGCCGAAAAACACATGCTGATACCCTCCGTATACCCGGAGAAAGTGACGTGCTTTTGGCTTTAAGTAAACTAATTCCCCGGTGCGTAGGGAAATTTCAGGGACTTATAATATTCCAGAGTCTTTTCCGGCGCGGTATATCCTTGCGGCAAAGGCCGTTTGGAAATCGACTGGAAATAGGCTACGGACGCATCACGCCACCATTTGGCTTCGCGTTCCTGAATCATCAGATTGGTCGCCACGGCGTCAAAACGATCCGCATCGACGTAAGGCTTAAGCGACGCCCAGCGATTGCGCATGGTGGTCACATCCGATGCCCCCTTTGAATAGGTGACGACCACCTCGTCCCACAGGCTGCGACCCGATTTAACCTTATAATCCCACGGCAGATGGTGAAACCACAGCAGATAGCGTTCATCCATGGTCTTAGGGTCAGCCCAGAGTTTGGCGGCCTTGGGGGTGTACTGAGCAATGGCGTTCGAGCCGGTTTTCATCCGGTCAAAGCCGATGCCATTGATATCGGCCTTATGATAATAGACCGGGTTCCAGTCGGCGCGCTCCAGATTATCGACCCACGGCCCCGGCCCATAGTGGTGGCCGGTATCCATCAGGTGATGCAGCCCCAGAGGCGTCATGTAATCGGCCACGGTTTCGCGTGAGGTCATCATCATATCGACAACCGGTGCCACAAAGGCCTGATCATTGGAAAAGGTCATGCGGGCCCAGTCATCGGCAATCGCGCGCGATGAGGCCTGCGGGTTCCAGGCCAGCCGTCCAAAGGCATACCAGTTGGCCTGATCGAAATCAGAACCCGACCAGTTGCGGTCCATGCCGATATTGGCCACACCCGCAATACCGGTCAGTGTGTGGTTATCGACCGTACCTTCGACGACCTTGGCGACGGTGTTGCCAGTCTTACCGTTTGCAAAGGTATCGGCCTTCAGCGCCTCTTCGTAATATTGGCCCAGATAGGCGAGGTGGGTCGAAAAGCCGAGATATTCCTTGGTGATCTGGAACTCCATCATCAGCGGCGTCTTGGGCATGGCCCCGAACAGGGGGTGGAAGGGCTCACGCGGCTGAAAATCGATAGCGCCGTTTTTGACCTGAACCAGCACATTGTCAGCAAACTGACCATCCAGCGCTTTGAACTCATCATAGGCCTGCTTGTGGCGGTCATCAGGCTTTTCGTGGCTGTAGACAAAGGCGCGCCACATGACGATACCGCCGTGAGGCTTTAACGCCTCGGCCAGCATATTGGCGCCATCGGCATGGCTGCGCCTATAGTCCTGCGGGCCGGGTTGGCCCTCACTATTGGCCTTGACCAGAAAGCCGCCAAAATCCGGAATAGCGGCATAGATTTCATCCGCCTTGGCCTTCCACCACGCCCTGACCGCCGGATCAAGCGGGTCGGCCGTTTTAAGGCCGCCCTCTTCGATCGGGGCCGAAAAGCGCGCCGACAGATAGACCTTGATACCATAGGGGCGGAACACATCGGCCAGGGCCGCGGTCTTGGCAATATAGGCTGGGCTCAACGACACGGCATTGGAATTGACGTTATTGAGCACCGTGCCGTTGATGCCGAGGGAGGCATTGGCGCGGGCATAGTCGGTATAGCGCGGGTGCCTGACATCCGGCAGCTTCCACCAGTCCCAGATGGTCGTCCCGGCATAGCCGCGCTCAACCGAGCCATCAAGATTGTCCCAGTGATTTAAAACCCGCAGCTTGATCTTTGGCGTATCGGAAATGTTGAGGTGATCCAGCGGCTGACGGGTCTGGATCAGTTTCAGATACTCAAACACACCGTACAGCACGCCGATATCGCGGTTGGCAGCGATGATCGTCACCGGCTTATCGTTCAGGCGCGTGGTGCGGATAACATAGCCTTCTTCGCCAGCCTTGGTCAGGTCAGGATTAAGGAGGGCGATGGCCGCCGAACCGGACGGCGTGCCAATGATGATGGCGTTATCGCGGAGGGTGCCGGTCTCAATCGCCTTGCCCGACAAACCGCTCAAGCCGCGCTCCAGCTCTTGCGCGGCGGCGGTCAGCGTGGGGGTGGTGCCTTCGGAAACGATTGAGGTGGCAGGGATGACATAGCCTGCCTCGACCGGACGGTATCTCTGCCACAGGTCATAACCGTCCTCGGCCTGTACCGGTAGCGCTAACATAAGGGCGCAAATCGCCACTATCCATCGCAACATCTCAAACCTCCCGTTTTTATTTTGATATTATAGTTTGTAGGCCTGCTTGGCCAGTTTGTAGCTTAGATCATAGGCGACCTCGGCGGCCTCATCTTCATCAAGGCGATGCTCCGCCACCCACCGCGCCAGATGTGAACAATCCATCCTGCGCGCCACATCATGGCGGGCGGGGATGGACAGGAACGCGCGGGTGTCGTCATTAAAGCCGACGGTGTTGTAATAGCCGCCGGTCTCGGTCATCTGATCGCGGAACCGGCGCATGCCTTCGGGGCTGTCATGGAACCACCACGGCGGGCCGAGCTTCAGCGCCGGATAATGACCAGCCAGTGGCGCCAGCTCGCGTGAATAGACGGTTTCATCCAGCGTAAAGACGATAAAGGTCAGGCGCGGATCATTGCCATAGGTATCCAGCAAGGGTTTCAGCGCATGGACATATTCGGTCGAAAGCGGGATATCCGCACCCTTATCACGCCCAAAACGATTAAGCACATGCTGGTTATGACTGCGGTATACGCCGGGATGCAGTTGCAGCACCATGCCGTCATCAAGGCTCATGCGCGCCATTTCGGTCAGCATCTGCCCGCGGAACAGGTCGGCCTCATGGGCGCTAAAATCACCTGACCGGATTTTGTCATACAGGGCCGCCGCCTCAGCGGGCGACAGGTTGGCGGTGGTGGCCCGAACATGGCCATGGTCGGTTGAGGTCGCACCGGCTTCGCGGAAGAAGGCGCGGCGGTTTTGGTGCGCCCTCAGATAACCCGCAAAGGTCGTGATATCTTCGCCCGCCAGTTGCCCGAACCGCTCCAGATTCTCGGCAAAGCCTATATGCTCCGGGTCCATGACCGGATCGGGGCGATAGGCGGTAACGACCCGGCCCCGCCAGCCGCTGTCGCGGATTTTTTTATGGTGGCGCAGGTCATCGAGCGGCCCTTCGGTGGTGGCGATGACTTCGATATTAAAGCGTTCAAACAGGGCGCGTGGCCGAAAGGCGTTGGTTTTAAGGCTTGCGTCCATCACCTCATAATAGTGATCGGCGGTCTCTGGCGTCAGGGTGACGTCAATGCCGAAAACTTTAGAGAACACCCAGTCCAGCCACATGCGCGACGGTGTGCCCCGGAACAAATAATAGTTATCAGCAAAGGTTTTCCAGATTTTGCGCGGGTCGGCCTCAAACGGTGTGCCGTCGTGCGTGGCAATCCCCAGCGCTGCCAGATCCACGCCTTGCGAATACAGCATCCGGAACACATAGTGATCCGGCACGGTCAAAAGCTGCGCCGGATCGGGAAAGTGCTCGTCGTCGGCAAACCACTGCGGGTCGGTATGGCCGTGCGGGCTGATGATCGGCAGGTCCTTGACCGTTTGATAAAGCCTGCGGGCAATATCGCGGGTGGTGGGATCTGCCGGTAGCAGCCGGTCGGGATGCAGTTTCAGCACGGCCATAAACTTAAGGCCCCTACCAGTTAAACAGGGTGCCGTCCTGCAGGCGGTTCACCGGCAGATAGGCGCGCTGATACGGATATTTGGCGGCCAGATCTTCGTCGATATCCACGCCCAGACCCGGCGTTTCATTGACCTGCATGAAGCCCTTATCGAAGGTGTAGCTGTGCGGGAAGACCTCATCGGTGGCGTCGGTATGGCGCATATATTCCTGCACCCCGAAGTTTGGCACCGAGATGTCGAAGTTGAGTGCTGCCGCCATACAGACCGGCGACAGGTCGGTCGCGCCATGACAGCCGGTGCGGACATTATAGATGTCGGCAAAAGCGGCGATCTTCTTCAAATGCGTCAAACCACCGGCATGGACGACCGTGGCGCGGATATAGTCGATCAACTGGTTCTGGATCAGATCCTTGCAGTCCCAGATCGAGTTGAAGATTTCACCCACAGCCAGCGGCGTGGTGGTGTGCTGACGGATCAGGCGGAAGTTTTCCTGATTTTCAGCTACCACGGCATCTTCCATCCAGAACGGGCGGTAAGGCTCAAGATCGCGACCCAGACGACCGGCCTCAATGGGGGTCAGGCGGTGGTGAACATCGTGCAGCAAGTGTACCTCGTCGCCGAGGGCGTCACGGGCGGCGGCAAACAGTTTCGGCACGACGCGCAAGTAAGCTTCGGTCGACCAGACATTCTCCGTCGGCAGGTCGGCATCGGCAGGCTCATAGAACATCTTGTCCTTGGAGACGCCGTAGGTTGAGGCCAGGCCTGGCACCCCGCATTGAATGCGGATCGCCTTATAGCCCATCGCCTTATAGGACTGCGCAACCTCAATGGTGTCTTCAATCGAGGTGCCGTTGGCGTGGCCATAGACCATGACACCGGTGCGGCACTTGCCACCCATCAATTGGTAGACCGGCAGGTTAGCAACCTTACCCTTAATGTCCCATAACGCCATATCAACCGCGGCAACCGCTGACATGGTAACCGGCCCCCGGCGCCAGTAGGCACCGCGGTACAGGAACTGCCAGATGTCTTCGATCTGATGCGGGTCGCGACCGATCAAGCACGGAATAACGTGATCTTCGAGGTAGGACACGACCGACAGCTCACGGCCATTGAGCGTGGCATCGCCCAGACCATAGACACCTTCGTCGGTCATGATCTTGAGGGTCACAAAGTTGCGGCCGGGACAGGTGACAATAACCTTGGCGGACGTGATTTTCATTTAGCTTAATACTCCGAAGCCGCAGCCCTGATGATGGGCGTCATGTTTGCGGACGCTCACCTTCGACAGGCTGTCATATTTAAAGATGTTCCGTTCCCTCGTGTCGTGGCTTTGGGCCGCGATCAGTTTTGTTAGTAAGCTTTAGTCCGTGCCTTTTGGTGATCTTCGAGGCCTGTAACTGCCGCGTAATTGGTATGACCTATTTTATATATAACCCAAATCCACCCCGGTTGTGCAAGCTTTTTCTTGATAAAAGACTGTATTCATTCTGGATGGTATATCTGGCAACGAAATATCAGATATTTGTGCCATAAAACACGAATTTGTATGATAAAGTAAGCGCTGTCAATTCAGGGCGTGTAAGGTGTTACGGAAAAAACACGCCTGTGGGGAAATGTGGGTATTGGTCAGGGTCTCGCAGCTCTATGTCTGGCCAAAAAATCTTAATAATATCAACTGGAAATGACCAAAGCTGTCATATCGCGCGCCGCTATTTGCGCCTTAAGGTGCTATTATTGGTCTGACCATATTGACAAATGCGGTAAGGAAAGTTAGCGCTAACAGTTAGCGGTCACACTCGCCGTGAAAATTTCAAAAAAACAAAAAAAGCCAATGGCTGGTCAGGCCATATACATGGAGAAACAAATGGATATCAGGTTCTCACGCTCTGTGCGTGCGCGTACCCGCATGGCTCGCGCCAGCCTTCTCGGTGCTACTATTCTCGCCGGTATGGCCGGATCAGTATGGGCTCAGGACGCTGCCCCCGAAGCTGCAACTCCCGCCGCCAGCGAAGACGTCACCGAAGTGGTCGTGGTCGGCTATCGCGGTTCATTGCTGAACTCAGCTCGCGCCAAACAAAATGCCGTCAACTTCACCGACTCCATCTTTGCGCAGGACATGGGCAAGTTTCCGGATCTGAACCTGGCGGAATCCCTGCAACGTATTCCGGGCGTGCAGATTTCACGCAACGGCTATACCGGCGAAGGCACGCAGGTCAATGTGCGCGGTCTTGGCCCCAGCTTCACCAAGGTCGTCCTGAACGGCAACGGGGTGGCGGTGGCGTCTGACGGCGGTATCGATGGCGGATCATCCAATCGCGAAGTCGATCTTGACCTGTTTCCGTCCGAACTGTTCACCCGCCTGACCGTCTCGAAATCCCCGCTGGCCAGCCAGCTTGAAGGCGGCATGTCTATCGTCGATATGCGCAATGCCCGCCCGTTCGATAACAAGGGCCAGCACATCAGCGTCTCCGTGTCCGGCACCTATGGGCAGGCGTCCGAAGAATTTGCCCCGCGTGGCGCCATTACCTTCTCCAAGACCTGGGATAAGTGGGGCGTTCTGGTCGGCCTTGCCGGATCGAGCCAGCGCAACCGCTCTGACGGCTTTGACTCCGTCGGCTGGACCAATGCCAATCTGGCCTGCCCGACCGGCAGCACCGATTGCAGCAACGCTCAGGGCAATAATTTCAGCTTCGCCACCGTGGTTCCGGCCAATGCCGGCAATGGTCTGACGCCGGGTGCGACCCTGGGTCTTACGGAGCTTTTGGCGCTCAACCCCGGTCTGACGGCCAATCAGTTGACCAATGCCATGATCCCGCGTCTGGGCCGTCTGAACTATATCGACGGCAAGCGTGACCGGATTACCCTGCTGACGGCGGTTGAATATCGTCCGTCCGATGATCTGCGCTTTGCGCTCGATATCATGGGTGCCAAGGCCAAGGGCGAATATGACCGCTCCAGCTTCAACTGGTTCGTGCGTAACTCATCGACGGGGGCTACCGGCGGTATGGTGCCGCTAAACCTTGAGGTCGATGCCAACAATGTCGTGACGTCGGGCACCTTTGCCAACTCGGCCATGTTTGTCGAAGCGCGCACCTTTGATGAAGACCTCGACTTCATCAATATCAACCCCAGCATGTCCTGGCAGATCAACGAAAAGCTCCGCCTCGATGCGCAACTAAACTACACCCACAGCGTCTTCTTCCGTGAGGCCCCCAGCTTCCTGTTCAATACGCCGTTCAATTCAGGCCTGACGGTCAACTACACTAATGACGGCGATATCCCGACCATCACGCCCAGCGCCGATGTGGCCGATCCCAATCTGGGCTGGACCTGGAACCGCGTCAATATTCAGAATGTCAAGCGCAGCACCTATACGCAAGGCGCGCACGCTGATCTGACCTATGACTTTGATAATGGTGCGGTGCTGAAAACCGGCTATGCCTATGATGAGGCTGATCGCCGGATTCAGGCCTATGACAACTCTGCCAACTATCAGACCTTTGCGTTTGCCGCAGTACCGCAGTCAGCCATTGCCGGGTATTTGGGCACGGGGCCTGCGTCCAATTTCACCCATATTCTGGACGGGACGCCGGGCTTTACCCTGCATGTGTTGCCCGACCTCGATAAGCTGAAAGCGGCGACCAACTATGCCGCCTATAATGCGGCGGCTCCTGCTACCAACAGCTCGGCGCTGGGCACACCCTCGGGCCGCATTAACGACAGCACCCAAGGGCTCTACGGCGAATATGCCGCTACCTTCCCGATCGCGTCCTTTGATGTGAAGGTCAATTACGGCGTACGCTGGTTTGAAACCGATCAGACCGTGACAGGGCCGATCACCGTCAATGGCGTGACCACCTTCCAGACGCTGGAAACCAGCTATGGCGGCGTCCTGCCATCCTTTAACGCCTCGACCAAGCTGACCGATAAGTTGCTGATGCGGGCGGCGGCCTCAAAGACCGTGACCCGCGCCAACCCGAACAGCCTCCTGCCGGGCGTCAGCTTCTCTGACCCGTCGGCGCAGACCGCTTCGTCGGGTAATCCGTCGCTTAAGCCGTACTATTCGGAAAACTATGATCTGGGCGCCGAATACTATACCGGCGGTCTGGGCTATGTCAGTGCGGCGATCTTTAAGAAGCACGTCACCGGCTATACGCAGGTGCGTCAGACGACCCAGTTGTTCACTGATCTGGGCATTGATTTCGCCGGTCTGACGGCTCAGCAGCAGCAGGCCATTAATGATCGCGGCGGCCCGTCGGTGGCTCAGGTATTTGTCAATACGCCGGTGAATATCGACTCGATCAACCTGACCGGCATTGAACTGGGCTGGGTGCAACCGCTCGATTTCATCGTCGACGGTTTGGGTTTCAGCACCAACTACACCCATCTGGATGACGGCTTTGACGGAGCCAAGGCGCAGCTATCGCCGCAAACCGTCAACGCCACCGGCTATTATGAAAATGATAAGCTGTCGTTCCGCCTCAGCTATGTCTGGTTCGATGAGCGTATCGTGGCCGGTGCCCCTCAGAACGGGCTGATGCTGCCGCTCAAAGCCACCGACCGCGGTCAGGTCGATATGGCCGCCAGCTATAATACCGCGTTCTGGGGCTCAGAGGGTCAGATCACCTTTGAAGCCACCAACATCACCAATGAGCCGTTCCGCACCCTGTTCGGCTATGAAAATGCCGCCTACAGCCACTTCAACCCCGGCGCCATGTACCACATCGGCTGGAGCGGTAAGTTCTGATCCAAAGGTAAAAACCGTCCTTTCAAATGGTCCTTTCCTTGCGGCATGCCTTCGGGTGTGCCGCTTTTTTTTGCACCCTTTTTTGTATCACGAACTCAGTGCGTTAAGTCTTTCTAAAGCGGCGCAAATCAGGCATAGGTAGAGGACTTACGCGGCTCTGGGCCGTCCGGATACATGAACACAGATGTCTGAACCGAAGAAACTTTACCGGCGCATTGCCGATTCCATCGCGGCCGATATTCAGTCCGGCCGCTACAAACCCGGTGACCGCCTGCCGCCGGAGCGGGATCTGGCCGTGCAGTACGGCGTCAGCCGCCCGACCTTGCGCGAAGCCATGATCGCGCTGGAAATCTTAGGCATGATCGAAGCCAAGCATGGCTTAGGGATCATTGTCACCAAGACCAAACCTGATCCGCTGCCGTTCTCGGATTCTGAGATCGGCGCATTTGAGCTGATCGAAGCCCGTCGTCTGCTGGAGGGTGAAGTGTGCGCCCTGGCCGCGACCCTGATCACCGATGAGCAGGTGACGGAGCTTGAGGGGCTGGTTAATCAGATGCACCATGCCGACCTTGAGCGGGCCGAGCGGGCTGATCGTGAATTCCACGTCCTGATTGCCAAGATCAGCGGTAACGGGGCGATTGCCTCCTGTGTCGAAAACCTGTGGGACTGGCGCTACCGGTCACCGCTGGCGCGCAATATTCTGGCGCGGGCGGCCAATCTGGGTATGGGGGCGCGGATTGATGAGCACGGCGATATTCTGGCCGCGCTCAAAAGCCGGTCAGGCAATGCCGCGCGTCAGGCCATGCATGACCATCTTGACCGGGTGATTGAGCATCTGTTGAACGCCACCGAAATCGTGGCGGTTGAACGCGTGCGTCAGGCCAATTCCGAACGCCGGCAGGCCATCGCCCGCCGCCTCAAAGGCGTGACGGATTAGAGGTCAGGCCACTAAGGTTTCCATCTCGCTCTTGACCTTGGCCGAAGCGTCCGCGACCTGAGTAAAGGTCTCACTGATGGTGCTCAGGCTGTCGTTGATTTGACCCACGGCACCGACTGCCGTTTGCATATTGTGGCTGATTTCCCCAGTGGCGGCATTTTGCTGCTCGATCGCGCTGGCGACTGACGATACGTTTTCCAGCACACCCGTCATGGACTGAGTAATCAGCCCCAGGGCATCAACCACTTCGTTGGTGACGGCCTGCATGTTGGCGATTTCAGCAGCAATGGTTTGAGTCGAGCGCGCCGCCTGATTGGCCAGAGACTTGACTTCCGAGGCCACGACCGCAAAGCCTCTGCCCGCCTCACCGGCGCGGGCGGACTCGATGGTGGCATTGAGCGCCAGCAGATTGATCTGTCCGGCTATATCCTGAATGATGGAGACGACATTGTTCATGGCTGTGGCCGAGTTATTGAGTGTGCCAGCGGAACTGTTGGCGTGGGCGGTGTGATCGAACACCCCTTCGACGCTTGATTTGGCGCTGGTCATGGCATGGGAAATTTCGCGCACGCTCTGGCTCAGTTCTTCGGACGCGGCCGCCACCGAATTAATGATCGCCCCGGTCTCATGAGACGCATGGGACGCGCTGCCTGCCATAGAGTTGCAGATAAGTATCTGCTCAATGACCCCGCTCAGATTCTGGTTCAGGCTTTCATTACGCAGGCGTTTTCTGACCACATCGGAAATATCCGTGGCGAACTTGACGATCTTCACCACCGCGCCGGCATCATCGAAAATAGGATTATAGGCCGCCTGAATATAGACGTCCGAACCATCGCGTTTCAAACGCCTGAACTCACCCGCCTGAAACTCACCCTGCGCCAGATTTTGCCAGAAGGTTCGATAGTCTGCTGACTGTGTATAGGCCTGATCGCAGAACATGCGGTGATGCTGGCCCTCAATATCCTTTAGGGTATAGCCCAGGGTTTTCAGGAAATTGTCATTGGCCGTCAATATAGTGCCATCGGTGGTAAATTCGATGACCGCCTGCACGCGACCGATGGCCGCCATCTTGCCCTTGTAGTCCAGCTCTTTCAGCTTGGCGTCAGTGATGTCGGAGGCAAATTTTATAACCTTGACCACATTGCCGCGCTCATCGCGAATAGGATTATAGGTCGCCTGCAGCCAGATGACGCGCCCGCCCTTGCCAAAGCGCTTATACTCATTTAAGGCAAACAGACCATTGCCCAGATCGCGCCAAAACCTGCGGTAGTCTTCACTATCGACATAGGCCGAATCGCAGAACAAACTGTGGTGGCGCCCCTTAATCTCGCTGAGATCATATCCTACGGTTTGCAGGAAATTGGTATTGGCGTCCAATATGTGCCCATCCGGTGTAAACTCAATCACAGCCTGTGAAGCATTTAACGCCGCAATTACCGCCTGATCTTCACGCACACTGGACTTGGTGAACCCTTTAAACATCAGACCCGACCCTTATATTGCAGCGCACAAACAATTTATGCGTGTAATGAAGGGTGCGGCCTAATTGTTTAATAAAGGGTTCACCATGATTCAGGGCCCGCAGGCTGTGGCAAAATAATTACGCTGTCAGTTATTGCCGCCGATCAGATCGCCCAATCCTCCGAGTACGGAGCCTTCGCCGCGCGATTGCCCGCCCCCGGCCGCCGCCGCCAGAATCCGGCCTGACAGACGCGAGAACGGCAAGGACTGAATCCAGACCTTACCCGGCCCGGTCAGTTGCGCAAAGAAAACCCCTTCGCCACCGAACAGCATCGATTTGACGCCACCGGCGGTGATCAGGTCAAAATCGATGGTATCGGTGAAGGCGGCGACGCAGCCGGTATCGACATGCAGTTGTTCCCCGGCTTTCAGTTCGCGCTCAATGACCATGCCCCCGAACTGCACGAAGACCCAGCCGTCGCCCTCCAGCTTTTGCATGATGAAGCCTTCGCCACCAAACAGGCCGGTCATGATCTTGCGCTGGAAATGTATGCCAATCGATACGCCCTTAGCCGCGGCCAGAAACGAGTCCTTTTGGCAGATCAGACGCCCGCCATATTGATCCAGCTTCAGCGGCACGACCACGCCCGGCACCGGCGCGCCAAAGGCCACCCGCGCCTTACCTGCGCCATTATGGGTAAAGACGGTGGTGAACAGGCTCTCACCGGTCAGCAGGCGCTTTCCCGCCCCCAGAAGCTTACCCATAAAGCCGCCCGCTTGCGCCGAGCCATCGCCAAATACCGTCGTCATGCCGACAGATGCATCTTTCCAGACCATAGCCCCGGCTTCGGCGACCGCACTTTCGCCGGGATCGAGTTCGATTTCAACAAACTGAAGCTCCTGACCTTTGATTTCGTACTCGATGTCATCAGAGACACCGGCTGCCTTATGGTGGGTGCGCTCGCCAAAGCCTGTGGGATAGTCGGTCATGTGGAAAATCCTGTTGTGAGTTTGCCCGATGATTAGCACAGGGGCGCACCCGGCTTCACCTTAAATCAGATTCATCTGACCGAATGGCGGGCTTTCCAGGCCGGATACTCGACCTCGATCAGCCGCTGCGGCCAGTCGCCGTACCAGCTATAGCCTGACCGGCGCTCCGGGTGGATATCGGCATAGGTTTTGACCCGCACCCCATCGCGGTTGGCCAAAACGACCGAGTTGTCATTAAGGTCATAAAACCGCACCCACAGGGGCGGGGCTTTATCATCGGCCACCAGTTCGCGGTCAAAGGTGGCGGTGTGGTATTCGTACTTTACCGGCGGGTCGAGCGGGATGGTTTTTAAGGCATAGCCTTTGATTTCAGAACGCTTAAGCCAGTTCACTGCGCCCTCAATAGCGGCGATCTGTTGCGGGGTTGGGTGATCTATGCTCATCAGGTAATCGAGCATAGCCACGGTTTCCTGAGACACAATGGCGGGCAGTTCAAAAGTGCGGCCCTTCGACGGCATAAGGCTTACCGGATCATATTGTCCGGCCCAGCCGGTGAGTGCGCCATTTTGCCGGATCTGCAGCTTTAATACGCAGTCATCGCCGCGTTTCAATGCCGCTTCGGTCGTCTGACGGGTCTCTTCATCGATGGATGTAAAAGGCGTCTGTTTCAAACTTATTTTGCGCAACATTCTGAGGTTGCCGGAGGTGACCTCATCGGCAATGGTCAGCTTATGATGATAGTCGGTCGAGGGCGGTAAGGTATGGGGCCAGCCGCCGCACACCGGCACTTGCTGCGACAGGGTAAACTCCAGCCCCTTCATGGCGGCGGCGCGATATGTCTCGCTTTTCGTCTGATCATAGACCGCCATCAGATATTCGATCTGGGCATAGATATTGCGATTATCAAAGCTTACGCGCGGATCGGATTTTTGCGCGGTGATGGCCGCGATTTCCTGCGCATTGAGCTTACGGGCCGGGTCCTGATTTTCGATCCAGCCGCCGTTGTGGCGTTGATACAATAGGATATTATCCGCGATTTCAACGATTTGGTCGTCGCTATAGCGAGCATAGTCTTTGCCGTGGCGGTTCTGCCAGTGATGAACGGCGTCTGAAAAACTGTCCAGCCGAACCGCCTCATAGCCATAGGCCGTGGGGGCTGTAAGCACCAACAATCCCAGATATATTGCGCCAAACCGTTTCATGTGATCCTCCGTTTTTTGCGGTGATCGTGCCACCCCCACCGCAGAACACAAGTCACAAAATCAGTTGGCAGGGCTAAGATTTCACCCTATGGTCGCAGCGGGTTTGATACGGGGCTTTTTCGTGAAATTTTCTATTGGTGCCACGCTGAATAAAGCGTTTGCTCTGTTGTCGCGCACAATAGGGCCGTTGCTGATTTCATCAGTTCTGATCTATCTGATCCCCTTTTTGCTCTACTATTATAGTGTGGAAAGTCCCGCTGGCTATGTCGACGAAGGCTTTGGATCATCGTCACAAAATCCTTTGGTGGGGTTGCCAAAAGTAGTCCTTGGTATCGTGATTAACACCGTATTTACGATTGTCGTCGTCGTGATCCTGTACCGTGCTCATAAGGGTGAGACGATAGCAATTGCTGATCTGCGCAAGGCCATTGGCAACAAATTCCTTCAGGTTTTGGGCGCGTCCATAGCTGCCAATGTGCTGATCAGCCTGGCCACTCTGCTTCTGATTATACCGGGCATAATCGTGGGACTGATGTTTTGCGTGGCCATCCCCACCTCTGTCATTGAAAACCGCGGCGTCGGCGGCAGCCTGACACGCTCACGCGATCTGACCCGCGGCCACAGGTGGTCACTGCTGGGCTATTTCCCCATTATTCTGGTCTCTCTTCTTGCCGTTGCCGTGCTCTATTTTGCTGGGATTGACCTTACAGAATGGAGCGACTGGCCTGACATTGAACCTTTCGTGCCCGTACTCTCCACGATGGGGGAAGTTATATTCTCAGTGCTGCTGTGCGTATTTACCGTCGCTGCCTATGCGATGTTGCGTGACCTGAAAGAAGGCCACCGTCCTGAAACCGTGGCCGAAGTCTTCGCCTAACTCATAAACTTAAAAGGGAGAGCCTTATGAAATTTACGATTGGAAACACGCTCAACGAAGGCTTTGGCCTGTTGTCGCGCCACTTTAGCACGATCTTTATGGTCGGGCTGGTCACCTATGCCTTGCCGCTGGTGGCCGGGCTGGTCATTCTCGTTATGACCACCGGCTTTAATCTGGCGGGCAATCCCGATCCATCGACAATGGATAGCTCATGGTGGAGCGGCTTTGGCATTTATATGGTGATCGCCGTAGTCGCCAGTCTGGTCACCTTGTCGATGATCACGGAGATTGTCGTCAGGGACCGCTTTGAGTTCGGGGCGGCGTTTGGACGGGCGCTTAAAAACATCATCCCGCTGATTATCATTACTCTGCTTTATACGCTGGCCATGATGCTGGGCATGATCCTGCTGATCGTGCCGGGGTTTATCGTCATGCTGATGTTTTATGTGGTCATGACCGCCTATATCGCCGAGCCGGGTCTTGGGATTGGTGGCGCGTTTAAGCGCAGCCGTGAGCTGACCAAGGGCCACCGTTGGGGCATTTTGGCGATCCTGCTGATCGTTGGTATCTCGATCGGGATCTTAAGCGCCATTATCACTGTGCCTTTGGGCATGGTATCGGAAAGCTCAAACAGCCCCGTAGTCGTCGCCATATCAGGCCTCGTGAGCGCGTTCACGTCGATCATCAGTCTGGTGTTTGCGATTGCCGTTTACACCAGCCTGCGCCGCGCTAAGGAAACCCATACGCCGGATGCGGTCGCCAATGTCTTTTCGTAATTAAGCATTACTCTTGATAATAAAAAGCCTCCGCAATCGCGGAGGCTTTTTTGTAGGAGCGTTTTCCCATCAAATGGACTCATTTGATGGATCAGGAAGAGCGACCAGCTAAAAACTAGCGCACGTCGTCGTGCTTATCCTTGCGGCGTTTGCCGAGCAGCATCCGGCTTTCCAGATGGGCGCGTAAGGCCGCATAAAAGGCGCGCAGGAAGGCTTCATCGGTCGGGACATCATTGGTATTTTTAGGATCGTCCCAGCCGATGCGGGTCTTGATACGGGTCGCCACCGCCGCCATGGTCGCGGGCCTGCGTTCACGTAAGACTTCCTCCAGCACACCTAGTTCTTTTTCGCCGTAAGCCTCGATCTGGGCACGGGTAAAAATAATGCCGCTGCGTCGGTCAGCCTCGGTATCGGCCAGATCAATGCCCAGACTTTGGCGCGGCATGTGAACCACGCGAGTGCCGCCCAGAAAATCGCCCAGGCGGGCCTGATCGCGGTTAAACAGAGGCAGCAGGGCCAGAACCAGCGTCCATAAAAACGCCGACAGTGCCACCCAGCCGCCGCCTTGCATGGTCATGCCCATCAGGGTCAGCGGCAGATAAAACTCGACTTCACGCAGCATGTTGCGGGTGATGACCATGACCGGCGTCAGGTGCCCGCCGTCATGGGCGATGACCCTGATTTTCAGCACCCGCTTACCCGGTGTCGCGGCGCGCGGTCCCATCTCGAACGCCATGAAATAGCCGGTGCGCACAAAGAACATGGCCATGAAAAACAGGATCATCAGAATGTCGCCCAACCCCTTGGCGCGCTTCCAATCGACCTGCTCAAACGGCAGAATAAAAAACAGCAGGATCAGCGCCACCGGGGCGGCAATAATGATCAGGTAATCAAGGATAAACGCCCCTAACCGCTCGGCAAAGGTGGCGGTAATGAACGGCAGGCGCACGCCTTCGGGGGTGGTGATATAGGTGACGCGGCGCTGATACTTGCCCTGAGCATCAAAGCTTAGGGTGTCATCCAATATGGGGGCGGGGTTAGGGGCGGCCATGATCAGCCTCTTCGAATTTAAGCGTCAAACGCCGTCCGACCTGCGTGAAATAGACGATCCACGTCACCAGCATCACCGCCCCTATGCCAAAGCGCGCTGACGTATCCGTAATAAGCTGCCGCCCGAAGCCTTCGAGCAGTCCGGCTAGCAGCAGCATGATCGCAACCCCTAGCATCACCGACCCCGTCAGCTTACCGGCGTCAACCAGCGCGGCCTTGCGCGTCAGATTGCCGGGGAACATGATCCGCCGCGCCATGTGGAAACCGGCGGCACCGGCAAGGACTATAGCCAGTAATTCGGTCGTCCCGTGAATACTCAGCCAACCGGCGAAATCGACCAGCAGCCCTTGGCGCGCAAACAGCCACAGCATGGCCCCCAGCAACATGCCGTTATGCAGGATCAAAAGGGCCGTCGGTATGCCCGCAATCACCCCAAGCGCAAAGGCAAAAATCGACACCTGGGTGTTATGCGACATCAGAAATACCGAAAAGACCGCCAGCCCGTCGGTACTGCCTTCGAGTGTTTTTTTCAGGTCGGCGGCTGAGGCCGACAGATTGCGTCCGCCTGACATGTCTTCGCCGACCAGCGCCGAATACCAGCTCTGATCGCCCGCACACAACAGCCAGCCCGCCACAATCCCGATCACCAGACAGGCCAGAGACAGTAAGAATTCCGGCCCGATGCGGCGCACACTTTCGGGCCACTGCCGCCCGAAATAGCCGGTCAGAATGTCCTTGAAACGAGCGTGTGGGCCATAGATGCCCATATAGGCGCGCGCACACAGCCCCTGAAGATAGCCGATCAGATTGCGGTCGAGCGAGATCGAGCGCGCCATCGACAGTGATGACACCGCTGAGCGATAAAGCACCGGCAGGTTCAGCAGTTCATCGGTCGAAAAGCTGTTCAGCTTACCCTGATCGAGGCGATCCAAAGCGCGGCTTAAGGTGCGCCAGTCCTTTTCGCGGGTATCACGAAACTTCTGGCTCTTGAGTTGCAGGGCGGGTTTTGCGGGCTCTTCATCGCTCATGTGATCCTCCTACAACCGGTCGGCTTGCTTGAGCGCCAGATATTTGGTGACGATGAGCGTGGCCATCTGCTCGGTCGGGGCTTCCAGCACCTCAATCCCCTGCCGGCGCAGCAGGGCATGGACGGTTTCACGCTGGGTCAACAGGCGCTGGGCGAAAATGGCGCGGCTGACATCTTCGGGCGTGAGTGGCGGTTTGGCGGCCAGATCTTCGAGCACTTCGTCGCGGAAGGCCACAAAGATGATGACGTGCTTTTTCGACAGGCGATTGAGCGCCTCCAGCATCAGGTCGGCGCTGATTTCATCGATGAAGTCGGTAAACAGCACAATAAGCGAGCGCCGCCCAATGCGCGAATTCAGATCGGCCAGAGCCAGGGTATGATTAGACTCTTCGGCCATGTCCGACAGCGACGATAGCTGATGTTTCAGCACCTCATAGCCCTGCATGCCCGATACCTGCGGGGCGATGTGATAGGGCTGTGAGGCGAAGGCAAAGCTTCGGATATTGTCACCGATTTTCAGCGCGCAATAACCCAGCAACAGTCCGGCATAGAGCGCCCGATCAAGCCGTTTGATGCCAAGCAGCGGCTCTCCCATCAGCCGCCCGGTATCAAAGGCCAGCACGATGTGATGATTGCGTTCGGCCTGAAATTCCCGCGACAGCAGTTTGAGGTGACGAGCCGATGAGCGCCAGTCGATCCGGCGCGGGTCCTGACTGGCATCATATTCACGCAGGGCGTGAAATTCCGAGCCGTTGTGCAACTGGTTCTGCACGCGCACGCCGTAAATGCTGTCGTAGGAAAACAGCTCAGACGCGTCGTGTTGCAC
The DNA here is from genome assembly GCA_002342035.1 of Asticcacaulis sp. UBA2476. Classification (GTDB taxonomy): domain Bacteria; phylum Pseudomonadota; class Alphaproteobacteria; order Caulobacterales; family Caulobacteraceae; genus Asticcacaulis. The sequence continues at coordinate 42,426 of DDPE01000075.1, forward strand.
GCCTTCGATATCGGGGGTGACGACGATCTGGCGATCCAGCGTCAGGCGCTTTTGTATCCAGATGAGCCCCAGAACGCCACGATAGCGGACATGGATATCCTCCAGAACCGCCACGCCGCGGGCATGTGCCTTGAGCGTCAGTTCGGCGTGGAAGGCCCCCTCATTATCGGTGATGGCTTGCGCGGTATCGCTGACGATCAGCAGGTGATTGGCCCCAAACCGCACCTCAAGCGCGCCCGGTCTGCGGCCTGTGAAGCTTAAGGTGTATGGCCAGACATAGTCGCGGCCCACGCCAATGGTGCGCGGGTTTTTCAGGTCGAGCTTAAGCGTGCGCGACAGGGGCGCAAACAGGCCGTCAAACAGCGAAAGCCCCAAAACCCCCAGCATGACCAGCGGCGCCCAGACCCAGCCTTGCGGCCACGCCAAGGCCAGCACGATGCTTAAGGCGACGCACAGGACAAGGATCGTAATGAGGCGGGCGGTGGGGTACATGACTATCTGGGTATCTCAACGCGTTCCAGCAGGCTTTGCAGTACGCTGTCGACATTGGCGCCTTCGATCTCCGCCGACGCCGACAGGAGAACACGGTGGCGCATACAGGGGGCATAGAGCGCCTTGATATCATCGGGCAGCACATAGTCACGGCCATCCAGTGTGGCGCGCGCCCGTGCGGCCCGTGCCAGCAGGGCGCCCGAACGTGGTGATGCGCCGACGCTCAGTTGCGCCACTTCGCGGGTGGCCCGGATCAGATTGACGATGTAGTTGAGATTAGCGTCATTGAGCTTGACCTGCGCCACCACATCAATGGCCTGAGCCAGGGTTGCGGCATCGATGACACGGGTAATATTCAGTGTTGTGTCGGTCGCCGCCGCATTGCCCGACAGGCTGACGATGCGGCGCTCTTCTTCGATGCTGGGGTAGCTTAGGATGTGCTTGAACAAAAACCGGTCAAGCTGCGCTTCGGGCAGGGGATAGGTGCCCTGCTGCTCGATCGGGTTCTGGGTCGCAATGACCGTAAATCGGGCGCCCAGATCATGGCGGGTGCCATCCAGCGTCACAAACCGTTCCTGCATGGCTTCAAGCAGGGCGGCCTGAGTCTTGGGCGGGGTGCGGTTGATTTCGTCGGCCAGCAACAGATCGCAGAAAATCGGCCCTTTGCTGAGCGAAAAGCTGGAGGTCTGAAAGTTGAACAGGTTCGACCCCAGAATATCGCCGGGCAGCATGTCCGGGGTGAACTGGATGCGGCCAAAGCGCAGATCAAGCGACTGACAAAAGGCCCGCGCCAACAGGGTCTTAGCGGTGCCGGGAGGCCCTTCGAGCAGGATGTGTCCGCCGGAAAACAGCGCCACCAGCATAAGCTCGACCGTATCGGCCTGACCCACCACCGCCTTGGCGATTTCGGCCCTGAGCTGGTCGGCTAAGGATTTAATGTCGGATATTTGCACGGTGTCAGCTCTCCGTTTTGGATGGGATGGTGCGGGATTTAGGGTCGCCCGTCTCAACACGCCATTGATGCAGGCGCTGACACAGGCTGATGAGATTTGCAGGCGTGGTCACTTTGGCGGAGTCGCGCACGATGGCGCTATAGGTTTCGGTGGTTCCCGTTCGCGCACTCAACTGATCGGCCAGTTCATCGGACGACAGGGTGGCATGGCCCATATAGCCGCGCGATTTAAGGGCCGCATCGCGCATCATCTGGGCATAGAGCGGGGCCAGTTTCGGCTCGCGCCCAGCCTTACTCAGCAGGCGCGCGGCATTGTCCGCCAGTATGCTGACCCCGCGCCCCAGCGGTGCGGCCTTGGTCATATCATGGGCCGGACCAAAGCGGGCAAAGGCCGCCCACATCAGGCCCAGGCCCAGCACCATAAAGGCCAAAGGCACGGCGATAAACGGCGGGGTGGCGATGTAGTGCAGCAGGCTTTTGTCGACCGAGTGGCCGTTGAAGGTGAGGTTAAAAACGACCGATGGCGGGGTGGACGACTTACCGCGCACAGCATCAATCAGGGTAAGCGCCGTAACGACTTTTTGCGGGTCACTCAAGATCTGGTTGTTGAGCAGGTCGGGGTCGGTCAGCAGATAGACCGGCTGTGTGTATGGCTTTTCACCGGGCAAGGCATTAACGCGCGCCAGCACGATTTCACCCTTTGGCCCCAGCAGGATCGGGGTGAGTTTAGGCGTCGCCACGACCGATTGCAGGCCCTTGATCTTACCGGCCTTAAGCGGGGCTGCGAACAGGGTCTGGCCCGTTGTCGGTTGCAGGGTGATGTCGCGCGTCAGTTTGGTGGGTGACCGTAAGAAGGCGAGTCCGGCGGGTGTGAACTGAAATCCGTTACGCTTTTGATTTTTATCGTCAGTTATGGCGATCTCTTTAGCGGAAACCTTCTGATACAAAAGCCGCGACAAGTTGATTAAGTTCGAATAGGGCTGAGGCCCTTCATTCTGTGACCAGCGCGGACGGGTACGATGGGGCGCGGCAACCCATTTGGGCATAACAATCAGAACCGCATCGCCTTGCGAGCGGTATAATATGTGTTCTGATTTTTTATCATTAGGAAACTTTGAGGCCCGAAGCTGATCATCCGGGCCGGACCTCGATGGTTTGCGCTCATATGCAGGGGTGGTCTCAGCAGGGGCAGATGTATTATCTATAACTTCATCGGCAGCTTCATCTACTGGAGTTACGTCGTCGTTTGCAGGCCATGAGACAAGCACATCGCTAACCATCTCAAGCGTGATAATCTCAAGATCATAGCGCTGTTGCGGGCCGGTTTCGCGCCGGTTGATATCGCTGCGGTAACCGCGCGCATCAAGCAGTTTATAGAGACCTTTAAAGCCGTGCGGTGAGATCGCGCCGGCATCGGCTGATTGCGGGCTGTCCGGATCGAAGGACGGCGAAATCAGGATCAGGGCCGCCGTCGCAAACAGGCCGACACACAACAACCCGACGACCATCGGCAGCATACGATTAAGCGGGGGCAGGCGGAAGTTAAGTTTCATCAGCCGATCCCTTCGATGGCGACGAAATCGACATAGGCCTGACGGCAGGCGTCAAAGCCTTCGCGCCCGACCCGGATACCCGCGAAAAAGCTCATTTCAACCCAGCGCGTAATTTCCCCGAACGCGGGCCGCGCGTCAGATGGCAACAGCGGGTGGCTTAGGATATCGCGCGACGAATAATGGGTGCGCACCAGATCGGGCCGGTAGGCGTTCAGATCAGCCACCGACCTCAGCAACAGCAAATGCACCGCTTCATCATAGTCGCCCTTGGCGGCCAGTGCGTCGATATCGTGCAGCAGGGCGGCGGCGGCGTCCTTGGTGGGCCGCCACATCGTCTCAGGCTTCATCACATCGCGCGGCAGGAAACGCTCAATCTGCTGGCGGATCAGCATCCGCACAAATGGCGACAGCACCAGAACCGCCAGCGCAAACACCAAAAGATAAATCAGCCAGGGCAGAATGGGCCCAAGGGGCGCCATGATCTTGCCAATGGCGGTAATGACATCGCCGAGCCAGTGCAACACGTCTTTGAGCCATTGCGGCATCTCGGTCTTGGGCGGGTTAACCTGAGCGAAGTGGGTCTGGATATAGCCGCTACCATTGACGTCATCAATCAGGCTGCGGGCCTGATCCTGAGTTACAGATTCCGGGGTCACAGACACGTCCACAGACGCGGCCGCCGATGCGGAAACGCTCGCGTCTGTCTGATTGTCGGAAAGCCTAAGCCCCATAACCTCTCCCCACCCCACGACCATAGGCTGAGGACATATTTGGGTCAATCGGCAATTGGACGCAGGCGGCCTTTAGCGGTAATTTGTTCCTGAAAAATAGTCCTCAGCTTGCTGCATAAAGTCATCCGCGATAGCACGCGTTGCTTGAGGTAATTCATGGCGCGGCCGGAACAGTCCGATCTGACGCGTGGGCGTAAACCCTTCCAGATTTACGAAAGCGGCGCTCCCATTTTGATAGCTTTGGGGCATGACGGTGGCACCGACACCGGCGGAGACTATATCCAGCGCGCGCTCATCATGGCGGGTGCGGTAGACCAGCGGTGGGCGGACGTTGCGGTCAGTGAAATAGCGGCTGGTCTCGGACAGGACTTCGCACAGAGATCGCACGATCATCGGCTGATCGGCCATGTCTTCGCCGCGTACCGTGCCCGCGCCGGCCAAAGGGTGATCCGGCGGCAGCACCAGGCTGTAGCCCTCAGTGTAAAGCGGCAAACTACGGTCATCCTCAACCCTGCGGATCGACAGCGCAAAGTCGATGCCGCGCTCATCCATGCGGTTGAGCAGTTCCTGCTCGGTGCCATCCGATAGCTCAAATTGCGTCTCCGGATGTATCGCGCGAACGCTTTTGATCAGGCCCGCGATACGCTGTGACGGCAGGGTATGCAGCACGCCCAGCCGCAGTACCGGTGCCGTGACACCTTGCGCCACTTCAGCCAGAGCCAGATTACATTCATGCAGGATGGTCTTGGCGCGGGGCAGGAACCGCGCCCCGGCGGTGGTCAGAAACACCCGCTTATTGTTGCGCACAAAAAGGGCGGCCCCCACCGTTTCTTCCAGCCGTTTTATCCCGGCCGACAGGGTAGGCTGGGTCACGGACGAGGCATTGGCGGCCTTGGTGAACGATCCGGTTTCAACCACCGCCAGAAAATAACGCAGCAGATAAGGGTCCATTATACTCCCCTGCCTTGCCGGGGGAGGTGGCGCGCCGAAGGCGTGGCGGAAGGGGGCATGTTTGTACCGTTATGAATAGAAAATTTCTATCAATTCTATTTTTATAATCGATTTTATCAATTTCAACAAGGCGACTATCATGTGGGTAAATACAGGGAATCCACATGACCATCTGGGTCAGCGACATCGATACCGCCTCTGAGGGTTTTCGCGCCAATGCCGCGCGGCTCAAAGCCATGACGGCGGAACTGCATGCGCTCACCGCCCGCATAGCTGAAGGTGGGCCTGCCGCCGCTCGTGAGCGCCATGTGGCGCGCGGAAAGCTTTTGCCGCGTGATCGCATTACCGCTCTGATCGATCAGGGTTCACCCTTTCTGGAAATCGGGGCCTTAGCGGCGCACGGGGTCTATGCCGAAGAGGTGGCGTCTGCCGGAATCATCTGCGGTATTGGCCGCATCGAAGGCACCGAGTGCATGATCGTGTGCAATGACGCCACGGTTAAGGGTGGAACCTATTATCCGCTGACGGTCAAGAAGCATTTGCGGGCGCAGGACATCGCCCTGACCAACCATTTGCCCTGTGTCTATCTGGTCGATTCCGGCGGGGCCAACCTGCCCAATCAGGATGAGGTCTTTCCGGACCGCGATCATTTTGGCCGCATCTTTTTCAATCAGGCGCAGATGTCGGCCCGCAATATTCCTCAAATCGCCGTCGTGATGGGCAGTTGTACGGCGGGCGGGGCCTATGTACCGGCCATGTCTGATGAAACCATTATCGTGCGCCATCAGGGGACGATCTTTCTGGGTGGACCGCCGCTGGTCAAGGCCGCGACCGGTGAAGTGGTCAGCGCCGAAGACTTAGGCGGTGGCGATGTCCACGCCAGACGCTCAGGCGTGGCCGATCATCTGGCGGATAATGATGCCGAGGCCCTACAGATCGCGCGGCGAATTGTGCGCCATTTGAACCGCACAAAAACGATAGCTTTGACGGTGCGGGAGGTGCAGGAACCGGCCTATGACGGTGCGGAACTTTACGGCCTGATCCCGGCCGATCCGAAGCAGCCCATCGATGCCCGCGAACTGATCGGACGGGTGGTTGATGGTTCGGAATTTGATGAGTTTAAGCCGCTGTACGGTGAAACCCTGATTACCGGATTTGCCCATCTTTATGGTTATCCGGTCGGAATTATTGCCAATAACGGCGTGCTGTTTTCGCAGAGCGCCCTAAAAGGCGCGCACTTTGTGGAGCTATGTTGCCAGCGCGGCATACCGCTGATCTTTCTGCAAAACATCACCGGCTTTATGGTTGGCCAAAAATACGAAAACGAAGGCATTGCCCGTGATGGCGCAAAGCTGGTGACGGCGGTGGCCTGTGCCAATGTGCCTAAGCTGACCCTGATTTTCGGCGGCTCCTACGGGGCGGGCAATTACGGCATGTGCGGGCGGGCCTTTGATCCGCGCTTTGTGTGGATGTGGCCCAATGCGCGTATTTCGGTCATGGGCGGCGCCCAGGCGGCAGGGGTTCTGGCCACCGTTAAGCGCGACGCGATTGAAGTCAAAGGCGGCACGTGGTCGCTAGAGGATGAGGCCGCGTTTAAGGCTCCCTATATCGAACAGTTTGAGGCCCAGAGCCATGCCTTTTATGCGTCCGCGCGCCTGTGGGACGACGGGGTGATCGACCCTGCCGATACCCGCCGGGTTTTGGGTTTGTCGCTGTCGGCGGCCCTGAATGCCCCGATCGAACCGACCCGGTTCGGTGTTTTTAGAATGTAATGTGCTCAAGGAGCGAAGCGTTAGCACAAAGGAAAACCATGTCGTCCCTATCATTACACATCGCTGATGGTATTGCCCGCGTCATCCTCAACCGGCCGGAGCGGCATAATGCCTTTGATGCCCGCCTGATCGATGATCTGGAAGACACTTTCACCCTGCTGGGCCGGGACACAAACGTCCGGGTGATCGTCCTGACCCATGCCGGGGCTAATTTCTGCGCCGGGGCTGATCTGGAATGGATGGCGGCTTCGGCGGCCAAACCGCAAACCGCAAACCGCGAAGACGCCCTTAAAATGGCGCGCATGTTTGCGGCCATCAACACCTGCCCCAAACCGGTGATCGGGCTGGTGCGCGGCAAAGCCATCGGCGGGGGCGTAGGGCTGGTGGCGTGCTGCGATATCGTCATCGCCGCCCCCGATGCCAGCTTTTGCTTAAGCGAGGTTAGGCTGGGTCTGATCCCGGCGGTGATATCGCCGTTCGTGGTGGCTAAGATCGGCCCCTCTCAGGCCCGCAGGTTCATGATCAGCGCCGAGGCGTTTGATGCCTTAACCGCCATGCGCATCGGCCTGATCCACGAGGTGTGTGCGGATGGAGAGGCGACGCTTACGACCCTGATCGCCGCCCTGCTGCGCAATGCGCCAAAGGCGATGGCGGAAGTTAAAACCCTGCTGGCCGATGTGGCGGGGAAAGCCATAGATGACGATCTTTTGAGCGTGTGCGCCGACCGTATTGCTGCGCGCCGGGCCTCATTTGAGGGCATGGAGGGCGTGGCCGCCTTCCTTGGCAAACGCAAAGCCGATTGGGTGCCCAATGACTAAACAGGTACGCAAACTGCTGATCGCCAATCGCGGCGAAATCGCTTGCCGTATCATCCGCACTTGTCAGCGGATGGGTATCCGCACGGTGGCGGTATATGCCGATGGCGATGCCCGTGCTTTGTTTGTGACCGACGCCGATGAAGCCTATGCTCTGGGTGGGGTGACGGCAACCGAGACCTATCTGCGGGGTGAGCGGATTATCAATATCGCCAAATCTTGTGGCGCTGATGCCATCCACCCCGGCTATGGCTTTTTGTCGGAAAATGCAGAGTTTGCGAAAATGTGTAATGAGGCGGGACTGATCTTTGTCGGCCCATCGCCAGAGTCCATGCGGGCCATGGCGCTGAAAGGCGCGGCCAAGGCGCTGATGGAGGCCGCCGGTGTGCCAGTCACCCCCGGCTATCATGGCGATGATCAGTCTGCCGATACCCTGCAACAGGCCGCTGACCGTATCGGTTATCCGGTGCTGATCAAGGCCGTGGCTGGCGGTGGCGGCAAAGGGATGCGCCGCGTCGTCGGGCCACAGGATTTTGCCCACGCCCTGGCCGCCGCGCAGGCCGAGGGAAAAAAAGCCTTTGGCGACCCGAAGGTGCTGATTGAAAAATATATCACCCGCCCCCGCCATGTCGAGGTGCAGGTGTTTGGGGATTGTCACGGGCAGGTCGTACACCTGTTTGACCGTGACTGCTCGATGCAGCGCCGCCATCAAAAGGTGATCGAAGAAGCGCCTGCGCCCGACCTCAGTAACGTCACACGACATGCCCTGCACAGCGCCGCCGTGCGCGCCGCACAGGCTATCACTTATCAGGGCGCGGGCACGATTGAATTCATCCTCGATACCGATACGGGCCAGTTCTATTTCATGGAAATGAACACCCGGCTTCAGGTCGAACATCCGGTGACGGAAATGATCACCGGCCTTGATCTGGTCGAATGGCAGATCCGGGTGGCGCGCGGTGAACCCCTGCCGCTGACGCAAGCTCAGATCACCCGGACCGGCCATGCCCTTGAGGCCCGTCTCTATGCCGAAGACCCCGATGCCGATTTCATGCCCTCAGCCGGTACGCTGACCCGGCTTGAATTTGCGCATCGCATCCGCATCGATACCGGCGTGCAGGCAGGCGATGAGGTCAGTATCTATTTCGACCCCATGATCGCAAAGCTCATTGCGCACGGTAAGGATCGGTCCGCCGCGATAGCTGGTTTGCGCCGCGCCCTGATCGATACGCGGGTCGAGGGGCTGACCAGCAACCTCAGCTTTCTGCGCCGGTTGATCTCGGCGCACGCGTTTGCGGCGGGCGAGATTGATACCGGTTTTATTGAGCGGCACCGCGACGACCTGATGACCCCGTGGCCGGATATTGCGCAGCATAAATCATTAAACGATCCCAATTCACCGTGGGGTGCCACCGATGGCTGGTGGCTCAATCAGCCGCCGGTCAGTCCGCCCGATCTGCGCCGTTTCACCACGCGCGCGGTTCAGCGCCCCACCGGCCCTGTGGTGATCGAGGCCCCCATGCCGGGTTTGGTGGTGGCGGTCGAGGTCTTAGAGCATGCCCGCGTCACCAGGGGCCAGCCTGTGCTGATGCTGGAGGCCATGAAGCTTCAGCACACCCTGAAAGCCCCCTGCGACGGCACGGTGACGGGGTTGAGCGCCACTATAGGTCAGCAGGTGCGCGGCCACGATGTGCTGATGACCATCACCCCTGTCGATGAGGAGGCTGCCTGATGTTTGATTTCCCGCATCTGAGCTATGGCCATGATGACGATATTACGGCCCTGCGCGATCTGGCGGCGCGCTTTACTGCGCGTGAGATTGCGCCGCTGGCGGCCACGGCCGATCGTGAGGATCAGTTTCCCATGCACCTGTGGCGACGGATGGGGGGGACCGGTCTGCTGGGGATCACGGCGCCCGAAGTCTATGGCGGGTCTGGTCTGGGCTATCTGGCCCACACCATTGTCATGGAGGAAATCTCACGCGCCTCGGCCTCGGTCGGGCTGTCTTACGGTGCCCATTCCAATCTGTGCGTCAACCAGATTGTGCGCAATGGCAATGCCGATCAGAAAGCCCGTTACCTGCCTAAGCTTATCTCTGGCGAGCACATTGGCGCGCTGGCCATGTCCGAGTCCGGAGCGGGGTCGGACGTGGTATCGATGACGCTCAGGGCGGATAAACGCGGCGATCATTATGTGCTGAACGGCACCAAGATGTGGATCACCAATGGCCCGGATGCCGATGTGCTGGTTGTCTATGCTCGCACCGATCCGGACGCCGGGGCACGCGGCCTGACCGCTTTTCTTGTCGAAAAGGGTTTCACAGGTTTTTCCGTGGCGCAGAAACTCGATAAGCTGGGGATGCGCGGTTCCCATACCGGCGAACTGGTGTTTGAAGATTGTCAGGTGCCGGTGGAAAATGTGCTCAGTGAGGTCGGGCGCGGCGTCAATGTGCTGATGTCGGGGCTGGACTATGAGCGGGTGGTGCTGTCGGGCGGGCCGCTGGGGATCATGCGGGCCGGGCTCGATATCGTCATGCCCTACGTCCATGCGCGCAAGCAATTCGGTCAGCCCATCGGCACGTTTCAGCTTATACAGGGCAAGCTGGCCGATATGTACACCACTTGGGGGGCATGCCGGTCTTATGTCTATGCGGTGGCGCAGGCCTGTGACCGAGGGGAAACGACCCGTAAGGACGCCGCGGGTTGTATCCTTTATGCGGCAGAAAAAGCGACCTGGCTGGCGGGGGAAGCGATCCAGTGTCTGGGGGGCAATGGCTATGTCAACGAATATGCCACGGGCCGGTTGTGGCGCGACGCCAAGCTGTATGAAATCGGCGCAGGCACGTCCGAGATCCGGCGGATGCTGATCGGACGCGAACTGTTTGAGGATACCAAGTGATGGAAAAGGCCCCTCGCTGGTTTTTTAGTGCCCCTCACCCCAGCCCTCTCCCTATTGGAATGGGGAGAGGGAACGGAAAAGCCCCCTCTCCCCGCGTGCGGGGAGAGGGCTGGGGTGAGGGGCAAATTACTATGGGTGAGGGGCAATGACCCGCCCCAGCCGTGTCACCCTGTATGAAGTTGGCCCGCGTGACGGACTGCAATCCGAAGCGGTCACGGTGCCTGTGCCAGTCAAGATCGACCTGATCAACCGCCTGTCGGCCAGTGGCCTCACCGCCATAGAAGCGGCCAGTTTTGTTTCCCCAAAATGGGTGCCGCAAATGGCCGACGCCGAGGCGGTCATGGCCGGTATCGCGCGTAACGCACAGGTGAGCTACAGCGCCTTGATCCCTAACCTCACCGGTTATGCGCGGGCGATGTTGGCGGGGGCCGACCGGGTCGCGGTCTTTGCCTCGGCATCGGAAAGCTTCAGCCTGAAAAACATCAATGCCACGATTGCCGACAGCCTGACCCGTTTCGCGCCCGTGCTGACCGCGGCCAAAACAGATCAGGTGCCGGTGCGGGCTTATGTGTCGTGCGCTTTTGTCTGCCCCTATGAGGGTAAGATTGCGCCGGAAGCGGTGTTAAATGTGGCACAAAACCTGATCGATATGGGTTGCTATGAGGTGGCCTTAAGCGACACCATCGGGGCCGCAACACCCGCCGATATGGCGTGTTTGCTTGATCAGGTCTTGCCGCATATTCCGGCGGACAGGCTGGCCGTGCATGTTCATGACACCTATGGGCAGGCGCTGGCCAATATTCTGACGGCGCTCGATTACGGCATCGCCACCTTTGATTCTTCGGTCGGCGGGCTGGGCGGTTGCCCCAATGCACCGGGGGCATCAGGCAACGTCGCCACCGAAGACGTGCTTTATATGCTGAACGGGCTGGGGATCGAGACCGGCGTTGACCTTGACGCCATCATAGAGACGGCATGGTTTATCAGCGATACTTTAGGTCGGTCGCCGCGCTCGAAACTGGCTATGGCTAAAGCCCGTTAAGCTGGTATTGACGGCCAGCGCGTTTGAGTCCCATTCAAAACTTATATTTAGCCCCCTATAACCAGATACAGCTTTGCTTAAGGGTTGCATCATGCGTCATCTGAAGTTTGCGGCGGGTATTTTAGGGATTGCGGGCCTTGCCTTGCGTCTGGCGGAGGATGTGCGCCTGCACCGCCTGCGCAAACGTCTGGCGCGGGTATCGGATGAGACCTTCCTGAAAACCGCCCGCAGTTTGAACGCCTTTGAAAGCAGTCTGGCCCGTCTGGCGCTTGAAAAATCCGCCAATGAAGACGTGCGCGCCTTTGCCGACCATATACTTGAAAAAGAAGGCGATGTCACCGGCGACTTGATTGAGATCATGGATATGGCGAGAGAAAACGACGTTTTATCGAGCCAAAGCGCCCGACCGGGCGTCGGCGATCGTTCGCCGCCCTCGCGGAGCCCCTCTTCGGGCGTGAGCGAAAAGAAACAGGATGAAAGCTTTAAACCGATCTATCATGGCTGGGTCGATGATCTGCAAAACGCCAAAGCCGCGGGCTTTGATCAAACCTTTGTCGATGTGGGACAAACCGTTTATCAGGGGGCGGTGTCGGTATTCGAAGCCTATGTCCGCGATGATGCCACCGGCCCGCTCAAGGACTATGCCGCCCGCAATATCCCGCGCCTTCAGGCTCGGCTCAGCCAGCTTCAAGGGCTTGATCTGTCGGTTCTGCAGCCGGTTGAGGCCTAGACCATCGGTGATACGTCGCGTTTAAGGCGGCGCAGGCAATAGATCGAGCGGGTGTGCTTTATGCCCTCGAACTTCAGCAATTTTTTACGCAGGAAGGTCTCATAGCCTTCCGGTCCATCGACCGCGACGATGATCACATAGTCGAATTCGCCGGTCGTCAGATAGACATCTATCACTTCGGGCAATTGCTGGAGATGGCGTGAAAAATTCTCGATCTTTTCATCATCATGGTTTTCCAGATTGACCTCGACGATAAAGGTATCGGGCCGTCCGACCTTGGCCTGATCAAGGATGGCCACATAGCCGGATATGACCCCGGTCTCCTCCAGACGCTTGATCCGTGACCAGCACGGGGTCTGCGATAATCCGACCTGATCGGCGATTTCCTGCGTCGTCAGCCGGCAATTTGTGCGCAGCAATCTGAGGATTTTCCGGTCGGTCTCGTCCAGACCTTTGGTATCGGTGGTTCTCGGCATTTCCCTGTTTCCGGCTATTAATTTTATTCTACGATAACATATATTTTCAGAATTTCATTCCGGATTTTTGCACATAACGCGCAATGATCAGAAAGTAATTTTGCTTTTATGGGGTTAATCTGTCCTGAAAACACATGGCTTCTCAAGCCATATAAAGTTACAGGAAACGCCTATGCGCACCGGTGTGACGCTTGAGGATAAATACAGGCTGAACGGCGCGTCGGCCTATATGACCGGCGTGCAGGCGCTGGTGAAGCTGCCGTTGATGATTGCGGCGCGCGACCGTTTGAACGGACTCAATACCGGCGGGTTTATATCGGGCTATCGCGGCTCACCGCTTGGCACCTACGACCTGCAACTTGAACAGGCCAAAGCCTATCTCGACGCCGCCGATATCGTCGTTCAGCCCGCCGTCAACGAAGATCTGGGGGCTGCGGCCGTATGGGGATCGCAGCATGTGCCGCTGTTTTCAGGCGCCAAAAAAGACGGTGTGTTTGGTCTGTGGTATGCCAAAAGCCCCGGTGTTGACCGTTCAGGCGACGCGCTCAAACACGCCAACATGGCCGGTACGTCGCGCTATGGGGGCGTGGTCGCGCTGGTCGGCGATGATCCGGCGTGCAAGTCGTCATCCCTGCCCAATCAAAGCGATCACGCCCTGATCGATGCCGAAATCCCGATCATAGCTCCGTCCAGCGTCGAGGAAATCCTCGACTTTGGTTTGCGGGCGTTAGAGATGTCGCGCTTTGCAGGCTGCTGGGTGGCGCTAAAAACCGTCTCCGACCTGATGGATGGCGGGGCCAGCATCACCCTTCCGTCGCTTGAAGGCAGACCTAATTTGCCAGACATAGACCTGCCGCCGGAGGGGCTACATATCCGTGTACCTGACCCGCCGCAGGCCAAGGAATTTCGTCACCGCCACTTCCGGCTCCCCGCCGCCGTGGCCTTTGGTCATTTGAATGGCCTAGACCGGATCGCGCTTAATGCGCCGCGCGCGCGGCTTGGGATTGTGGCGTCGGGCAAGGTCTTTCATCAGGTGATGGAGGCCCTCAGCCTGCTGGGTCTGGATGCCGCCGCATGCCGCGACGTCGGTTTGCGGGTGTGGAAGGTCGGCATGGTCTGGCCGCTGGATGGGCAGGCCGCCACCGCCTTCGCTCGTGGGCTTGAGACCGTGCTGGTCATCGAAGAGCGCCGCGACGTTATTGAGAGCCAACTCCGCAACGCACTCTATCCTTTAACGGCCCGCCCCCGCATCCTTGGCAAAAAAGACGCCGACGGCCACCCCTTAGTGTCTGAGGTGCTGGAGCTGGAAACGGTTGAGGTCGCGCTCGCCATCGCCCATATCATGCCTGATGGCGCGGTCGCACCAGAGCGGCTTCGCAGGTTAACGGCCCGCCACCATAGCCGTGAGCAGACGGTGCCGATCCATGTGCGTAAGCCCTATTTCTGCGCCGGTTGTCCCCATTCGCGTTCGACCATGCTGCCCGAAGGATCGCGCGCTCTGGCCGGGATTGGCTGTCACTACATGGCGACCTTCCTGCCGCGCCGGTCGGAACTTTATACCCATATGGGGGCTGAGGGCATTACCTGGATGGGTCAGGCTCCGTTCACCGATGAAGCCCATGTCTTTGCCAATCTGGGCGACGGCACCTATTTCCATTCCGGCATACTGGCCCTGCGTCAGGCGGTCGCGGCGAACTTAAATATCGCCTACAAAATCCTCTATAATGATGCGGTGGCCATGACCGGCGGACAGGCCGTCGATGGCTATCTGACACCCGCCCTATTAGCCGCGCAGGTGGCGGCGGAAGGTGTGAAGTGCATCGTCTTTGTCTCACCGGAACCCGACCGCTGGCGCAACGATCCGGCCCTGCCTGCGGGCGTGACATTTCGGCACCGCGATGACCTGGAGGCCGTGCAGACCGAACTGCGCGCCACCAAGGGCGTGACGGTGCTGCTCTATGATCAGGCCTGCGCCACAGAAATGCGCCGCCGCCGTAAGCGCGGTCACGCCCCGACCCTGACGCAGCGGGTGTTTATCAATGAGCGGGTGTGCGAAGGCTGCGGCGATTGCTCAGTCAAATCGGCCTGCATCGCGGTCGCCCCCAAGGAAACCGAGTTTGGCATCAAGCGTGAGATCGATCAGTCGGCCTGCAATGTCGATACCTCCTGCCTGAACGGCTTTTGCCCCAGCTTTATGACGCTTGAGGGGGCGCAGGTGAAGCGGTGGCCCGCCGACGCCATGACTGGGATTATTTCTGATTTACCGGAAGTGACGCCGCCCACACTTACCGGCACCTTCAACCTGCTGATCACCGGTATTGGCGGGCTGGGGGTGACCTCACTGGGGGCTATTCTGGGCATGGCCGCTCATATTGACGGCTTGCAAGTCACTGCCGTCGATCAGCAAGGTCTGGCGCAACGGGGTGGCGGGGTCGATTCCCACCTGCGCCTCAGCCCGAAAGGCGCGACACCCAATGGCCCGCGTATTCCGCTCGGTCAGGCTGATGTCGTCATTGCCGCCGACATGGTGCAGGCTCACGCCAAATCGACCCTGCCCCTGATGAATCCCGATAAGACGGTGGTGGCGCTGAACGCTGACCTGACTTCGACGGCGGATTTTACAGTCGATACCCGCACGCGTTTTGACCGCAACGGCATGACGCGCCGGGTCAGACTGGTCAGCAAGACCCTGACCGAAATAAAGGCGACCGGACTGGCGCGGCGTTATCTGGGCGATGCGGTCTATGTCAATATGATCCTGCTGGGGGCCGTCTGGCAGGCCGGTCTGATCCCCCTGTCACGCGCCGCCATTACGCAGGCGATCCGGCTGAACGGGGCGGATGTCGAGGCTAATTTACGTGCCTTTGCTCTGGGGCGGGCACATGCCGCCGGACGGGTCACCGAGGCCACGCCCCTGTCGCCCGCGTTTGATCTTGACGCCTTTGTGGCCCGCCGCGTCGTGGATCTGACCGCCTATCAAAACGCCGCCTATGCTGAGGATTATCTGACGCTGGTGGATCGCGCCAAGGCCACCGGCCATGCCGGTTTCACTGAGGCCGTGGCGCGCAATTTTTATAAGCTCAAGGCCTATAAGGACGAATACGAAGTCGCCCGCCTGCATACCGATCCGCAGATGACGGCTCTGCGCGACGCTCAGTTTGAGAACACGACAAAGGTCAGTGTCTGGCTGGCTCCGCCGCTGTTGGCGCGCAAAGACCCCGTAACCGGTGTGCCGAAAAAAATGCGCTTCGGGCCGTGGATATTCAGCGCCTTTGCCGTGCTTAAGCGCTTCAAAGCTTTACGCGGCACGCCATTTGATCCGTTCGGTGCAACGCAGGAGCGGCGTCTGGAGCGCCAGATGATCGACGATTACCGTGTACTGATCACCCGGCTTTGCGCCGCCTTTACCCCTGCCAAGGCTGACATTTGTGTAGCGCTGGCCCGTCTGCCCGAAGACGTCAGGGGCTTTGGCCACATCAAGCTTAAATCCATTCAGGACATGCAGTCTCAGCGTGACGCCCTGATGGCGCGCCTGTCCCGCCCGGTTGCCAAGACCGAAATACCTAACCTTAAGGAAGTCCACCATGTTTGATCATCCCGATTTCGACCACCACGAAAAGATCCTTGAGGTCGATGATCCGGATACCGGCCTCAAGGCGATTATCGCCATCCATTCGACCGCCATCGGGCCTGCTGCCGGCGGGTGCCGGTTGTGGACCTATGACAGCTTTGGCGATGCCAGGCGTGATGCGCTGCGGCTATCGCGCGGCATGAGCTATAAGAACGCCATGGCCGACCTGCCGCTGGGCGGGGGTAAGGCCGTTATTCTGGGGCCGGTTCATTCTGAGGATCGCGCCGCCCTGTTTCGCGCCTTTGGCCGGGCGGTCGATAGTCTGGGCGGGCAATATATCACCGCCGAAGATGTCGGGGTTGGGGTGGCCGATATGAAGATGGTCGCGACCCAGACGCGCTTTGTGTCGGGGCTGGCCACGGGCGCCGGCGGAGTCGGCGGTGATCCGTCACCCTTTACCGCGCGCGGGGTCAGGGTCGGTATCGAAGCGGCAGTGCGCGCTCGTTTGGGCCGCGACAACCTTAATGGGGTGCGCGTGGCGGTGCAGGGGCTGGGCGGCGTCGGCGGCCACCTGTGTCAGGAACTGCATGAGCGTGGGGCGCGGCTGATCGTGGCCGATATCAACCCGGATCGCGTGGCCCTGATGCAGTCGCGTTATCAGGCCGATATCGCAAGCGTTGACAGCATATTGGTGCAGGACGCCGATGTCATCGCCCCCTGCGCTTTGGGCGGGGCGATCACCGAAGCGGTGGCTGCCCGTTTGAAAGCACCGATTGTCGCAGGCGGTGCCAACAACCAGCTTTTGACGCCTCAAGCCGGTGAGATCCTGGCCGATCGCGATATTCTGTACGCGCCGGACTATGTCATCAATGGCGGCGGCATCATCATGGTCAGCGGCGAATATCTGGGCGGCCAGACCTTAGAGGGCGTACTGGCTCAGGTTGATGCCATAGGCCCACGGCTGGAGGGTATTTTTGCAGCAGCCAAACGCGACAGCCGCATGACGCAGGATATTGCCGACACTCTGGCGCGGGCCAAGCTGATGGCGGCGCGGCAAATAAAGACACGCATCACCGAAACCGTGTAAAACGGTCGCATGACCTCAGATCTGATGGTTAGCCGAGTGGGTGACGTGGGCCGGATCACGCTGAACCGGCCCAAAGCCCTGCACACCCTGACCCTTGCGATGGTT
This sequence comes from Asticcacaulis sp. UBA2476, assembly GCA_002342035.1. Taxonomy (GTDB): domain Bacteria; phylum Pseudomonadota; class Alphaproteobacteria; order Caulobacterales; family Caulobacteraceae; genus Asticcacaulis. Next base: position 59,601 of record DDPE01000075.1, read on the forward strand.
GAAGCGATGGCGCAGGCGCTTAGCGGCTGGCGCGATGATCCGTCTGTGGCGCGCATCCTGATCGACCATGCCGAGGGCACGCGCGGGTTTTGCGCCGGGGGTGATATTCGGGCTCTGGCCGACAGCGTGCGGGGCGATGGCAAGCGTATGGAAGCGTTTTTTGCCGCCGAATACCGGCTGAATGTCCTGATCCATAACTACCCCAAGCCGGTCATCGCCCTGATGGACGGCGTCGTCATGGGCGGCGGCGTCGGGATTTCGGTTCATGGCGCGCACCGGATCGCGACCAAAAATACCGTCTTTGCCATGCCGGAAACGGCGATCGGGCTGTTTACGGATGTGGGCGCGGGCTGGTTTTTGCCGAGATTACCCGGTGAATTGGGTACATGGCTGGCGCTGACCGGGGCGCGCCTGAAGGGGGCGGATGTGGCCGCTGCCGGTATTGCCACCCACTATGTGGCCGATGCGACAGAGTTTAAGTCGGCCATTCTGGGCGGCGGTGATGTGAGCGGCCACGCGGAACTTGTGGCTGCCCCCACTTGCGCACCGCACATGGCCGAGATCAACCACGCATTCGCCTGCGATACCGTGCCGGAGATTATCACAGCCCTTGAGGCCGGTAGCGACTCGGGGCAGGCGCAGGCGCAGATACTCAAAACCCGCTGTCCGGTATCCATGGCGGTGACCCTGAAACATCTGCGGATGGGCCGCGCCATGATCCGCTTTGAGGACGTAATGATTCAGGAATACCGGCTGGCGCGCCGCCTGACCCGCCGGCCTGACTTTGCCGAGGGGGTGCGCGCTGTGGTGGTCGACCGTGACCAAAATCCGCGCTGGTCACCGGCACGCGTGGAGGACGTCGATAACGCGCTGATCACGGAACTCTTCACACCTCTGTCACCTGAGTTGTTCTAAGGCGATAATACACTTAAGTTGGCAGGCGTAAGAGCGCATCCCGAAAACCGGAGGCCTGCCGTATGATAACCGAACAGACCGCTATCGTTCTTGGCCCCGGTGAGGGCCGACGCTATCCGCTGGGCCGCATGACCAGCATCTTTAAATCGGATGGTGAAGAAACCTCCGGCCGCTATTCGATCTCGGAATGGTGGCTTGAGCCCTATACCCGCGGGCCGGGCAAGCACGTCCATAGCGACAACGAAGACATCTTTTACGTCATTGAAGGCCGTGTGGCGTTTTTAGTGGGGGATCAGTGGATTGACGCCGCCAAAGGGTCGTTCGTGCGCGTGCCCGCCGGCGTGATCCACGATTTTGAAAACCAGTCGCCGGACCGTGCCGGTGTGCTCAATATCTATATTCCCGGCGGTTTTGAGGATGATATGCCGGGGATAGTTGACTGGTTTCAGAAAAATCCGGTCGATTAAGTGCACAAAAAACCCCGGCAGACATGCCGGGGTTTTTTTAACTTGATTACATCGGCCCGCCACCACCGGGGCCACCGCCCCAGTTGCCGCGCGGCCCACGGGGGCCCTGGGGCATATCCTCTTGCGGCTGGGTGCCGCGCACCTCGCCAAAGACATAACGCAGGGTCAGATAGGCCACTTGCCCCTGTTGCTTACGCTCGCGGATACCTTCTTGTGTATCGCTGCGGGTATAGGTCTTGGTATTGGCCGATTCAAAGATATCGGTCACGTTCAGAGACAGGAACAGCTTGTTGCTGAAGCGGTGCGAATAGTTGACATTGGCCGTGGCGAACGGATCGGTATAGCTTTCCCGATCAATGCGCTTGCCCTGCACATTGATGTTCACGCCCACGGTGTCCTTGGCGGTCATCTTGTAGTCGGCATTGATCCGTCCACTGACGTTAGTGCCGGTGCGTTCATAGGGCACAAGATTGCGGTCAAAGGACTGCACCTCAAAATAGGTGACCGTGCTTGAGGCCCGCATGCGCAGTTTTTCTGTCAGCTTGCCATCGAACGACATCTCAAGGCCGCCGGATTGCTGCTCACCCAGATTGACGCGGGTACGCAGAAGGACATCAGTACCGACTATTGTACCAGGTATGTAGTAGCTGACCGGCGCAATAACCTTTGAGTCCTTGCTGTAGAAGGCCTCGACATTATAGCTGTAGCCGCTTTTTTGGTATTCATAACGGACGCTGAACTTATCGGTTTCCTGTGGTTTCAGGTCGGCATTACCCGCAGAGGCATACTGATCACTGTAATAGACAATGGTCGGGTCAAGCTCCATAGCGCCCGGACGGCGGATGCGGCGCGAATAGCCTACGCGCAGACGCTCCGCCTGCGACAATATATAGCTCAGGTTCACACTCGGCGTGACATTGGTGTAGTTGCTTTCGCCGCCTGTGCCGGTCTTGATCTCGACATCGGTGCGCTCAACTCGCAGGCCGCTGCTGAGGCTCAGCTTATCCGTATAGGCCTTGCTGTAGTTGACATAAAAGGCGCTGATGGTCTGTACGATATCCGTGATCGTGTCCTGATCCGGAATGGGCGAGGTGCCGCCGGTGCGCTGATTTAAGGTGCGGCTGTAGCTTTTCTGATTCTGGATATCGAAACCGGTCGACGCGTCCCCGCCCCACAGCCCGTGGGTATAGTCACCGCTCAGGTTCAACAGCTTTTCTTTGGTGTCGCGGTTGCTGCGGTCACTGCTGTCGGTGCGTGCGGGCACGGCATAGTTATAGAGGGTCGAGTTTTCGCTCTGGCTGTCGCCGGTATTTTCAGAGTAGCGCAGATTGAACTTTAAGGTCTCGCCTTCGGTATCGCCCCTGTGGTCAAACCGCAGCGTGCCTTCAACCGTTTCATTGTTGTTTTCACCGCGGCTGATGCGGTTATAATCCTGCGTCAGGATGTCGTTCACATCATAGATCAGGCTGTGGCTTAAGCCGCTGTTGCTGCCTTCACGGCGCTGATAGCTGACATTACCGGCCAGTGTATCATTGTCATTGATCTGATAGTTCAGCCCGCCGTTAACCGACATCATATCGCTCAGGCGCGGGTTATAGCTTTCCGTGACCGCACGGGTCGTCTCACCGGTCAGGGCATTGATGCGCTTACGGTCATCGGTCGATTCATTGGGGCGGCCATCGTGACGAATATTGACGCTTCCGTTCAGGATCAGCTTGGGCGTGATCTGACGGCTGGCCGAGAAATTGGCGCCGTAACGGTCATCCGAGCCCTTGTTAAGCGTGAGGGTCGGTTTTTGCTGCACAAAGCGGCCGCGCTTCATGACGATATTGATGATGCCGCCGGAGCCTTCGGCCGAAAACTGCGCGCCCGGATTGTTCATGACCTCGATGGTATCGATGTCTTCGGACGACAGGGATTGCAAGGTGGCCGCACGGTTCTCGCCCTGCAAGGCCGTGGATGGCTTGCCATCGACCAGAATCGTCACACCCGATCCGCGCAGAGTGACATTGCCTTCCGGATCAACGGCCACGCCCGGCACCTTATTGAGAGTATCGGCGGCCACGCTGACCGGGGTTTCGGCGTCGGTCTTGGGGTCATACACCTGACGGTCGGCGCGGTTTTGCGGGCGCTCGGCGGCCACGGTCACGGTCGTGGTCGGGCCTTCCTGAGCTTCGGCCTCAACCGGCGTGGTTTTGAGGTCTTCAGGTTTCTTTTCGGTCGCAGGCGGCTGGGCCTGAGCCGGGGTTGTCGTCTGAACCGGTGTCTGAACGGGCGTTTGGGCCGGTGTCTGAGGTTGCGTTTGCGCCCATACAGGCGCGGCTAACACCAGCGCCGCCAGAGTGCTAAGCGCCGTGCCGTTCCTCAAAGCACGAAACCGCGAACCAGACAGGAGTAGATTATTATTTTTCATTATTAGGTCTTCTTCGGAAGAGTGGCATTTGTCGGATTATACGCAAGGCCTGTTAAATTTCCGTCGGATATATGGCAAGGAGTCTTGCGGCCAAAAGATGTTCAGCCCGGATTGCCATTGCGCAGATGCAAAAATGACGCACTTTATGTCAGGGATGTATGAATCTTTTCTTTAGTGAAAATATATGCGCGAAACCTTTACGCTTTTACGGGGATCACTGCCTGTGTATGATCTGAATTGATTGTTTAAGACCAATAATAACATAGCGGGAGAAAACCATGCGATCTTTATGTCTGGCCGTGGGGCTGATGTGTGCGGTTGCACCCGCCGTGATGGCTCAAGCTGCGACCGAAGCGCCAAAACCGCTCTACCGTGATCCGGTGTTTGACGGCGCGGCGGATGCGTCGATTGTCTATGATGCCCCCACCAAGCAATGGAAGATGTTCTACACCAACCGGCGGGCGTCGCTGAAATTCCCGGACCCCAAGGACGTGCGCTGGGTGCATGGCACGCCGATCGGCATCGCCACCTCAACCGATGGCCTGACATGGCGCTATGGCGGGCAGGCGGCGATTCCCCAAAGCTGCACCGGTGAGACCCTGTGGGCGCCGGAAGTGTTTAAGGACGGTGACACCTGGCATATGTGGCTGACGGTTGTGCCAGGCGTGTTTGCCAACTGGAACCATCCGCGCCAGATTGTGCACCTGACCAGCTCTGATCTCAAAACCTGGGACTGCGGCGAAACGCTCGACCTCGGTGACAAGGTCATCGACGCCAGCGTGATCAAGATCGGCGATGGCTACCGGATGTGGTTTAAGGATGAGCGCAAGGGTTCACGCCTGTTTGCCGCCGATTCCAAAGACCTCAAGACCTGGGTGCGCCAAGAGATTCCGGTGGTCGATGTCGCGTCCGAAGGGCCAAAGGTGTTTCGCTTTAAGGGCCGCTACTGGATGGTGGGCGATGCGTGGAAGGGCCTGATTGCCTTAAGTTCTGACGATGCGACCCACTGGACGCTGCAACCGGATCGTCTTCTGGAACAGCCGGGAACGCAACCGACCGATACCAACAAAGGCCAGCACCCGGATATTGTCGTCAACACAGACGACAAAGGCAATGAGCGGGCCTTTATCTATTACTTCGTCCATCAGCATAATGAACCACAGGCCAAGACCGATCCGTACTGGAACCAGCGGACGGTCATTCAGGTCGCGGAACTGAAATATGCGGACGGAAAGCTAAGCGTGGACCGCAACGCGCCGGTCGATGCCACACTTTATCCGCCGAAATAGGGTTGATCCGGCCGGATGCGGGAGGCTATGCTAACAGACCTCCCCAATGATTTGCGAGCTATCCTATGTCTAACCTGTTCGACCTGACCGGCAAACGCGCCCTGATTACCGGTGCCAATCGTGGGCTGGGGCAGGCGATGGCGGTGGCTCTGGCCGAAGCGGGGGCCGATATCGCTGCCGTCGGTAACAATACGCCGGATGAGACCAAGGACAAGGTTGAGGCTTTGGGCCGCAAATTTGTGTTCATCAAGGCCGACCTGACCTCGACCGCGCCTATCCCTGAGATCGTGGGCACGACGATTTCGGCCCTGGGTGGGATCGATATACTGATCAATAATTCCGGCATTATCCGCCGCGCCGACAGCGTCGACTTCACCGAGGAAGACTGGGACGCGGTGATGAACGTCAATATCAAGTCGGCATTCTTTATGTGTCAGGCCGTGGGCCGCCACATGATCGCGCAGGGGTCGGGCAAGATCATCAATATCGCCTCCATGCTGTCGTTTCAGGGTGGCATCCGCGTCCCGCCCTATACGGCCTCAAAGTCCGGCATTGCCGGCATTACCAAGCTGCTGGCCAATGAATGGGCCTCTAAGGGCCTCAATATCAACGCCATTGCGCCGGGATATTTTGCCACCGACGTGACCTCTCAGCTACAGGCCGATGCTGAACGCAACAAGGCGATCCTTGACCGTATTCCCGCTGCGCGCTGGGGTGAACCTGACGATCTGAAAGGGGCGGCGGTGTTCCTGTCGTCCAGAGCGTCGGACTATGTCAACGGCGCGATCATCCCCGTGGATGGCGGCTGGCTGGCGCGATAATAAGGCGCGTGCTAAACACTCAGCATGAGTGTTGCCTTTACCAAAGACGAAGATCACGAAGCCGCCGCGGCCAATCTGCCTGACCGGCCGATCTCGCCCCACCCTAATCTGGTCACGCCGCAGGGCCTGAGCCAACTTGAAGCCGCCTTCGCGGAGGCCAAGGCCGCCTATGGGGCCGCGCAGGCGTCGGGCAGCATCAACGAAGACCGCACCGCCATGGCGCGGGCGACGCGCGATCTGCGCTACTTCACCGCCCGTCTGGGCTCGGCACAGCGCATTGCGCCGGTGATCGATCCTGAAACGGTGGTGTTCGGCTGCACGGTCACGATTGCGCGCGACGATGGCCGCACCCAGACCTTTCGCATTGTCGGTGAGGATGAGGCCGATCCGGCTAAGGGCAGTATTTCCTATGTGTCGCCGCTGGCCCGCGCCCTTTTGGGTAAATCCGTGGGCGATGAGGCACAGGCGGCGGGGTCCGAGATCGAAATCACCGCGATCCTCTAACTGGACTAAGGCACAATCGTCACAAACAGGTAGGTGGCGAAAATCACCAGATGGGTTATCCCCTGAAGGATGGTGGTGCGGCCGGTGCCGAGTGAAAAGATCGAGACGATAAACGACAGCAACAATAATATCATCGACTTCGGATCAAGCCCCAGCGCCAGCGGCCAGTCCATGACCACTGACAAAACCGCAACAGTCGGAATGGTCAGGCCGATAGTCGCCAGCGCCGAGCCCAGCGCCAGATTGAGGCTGGTTTGAATACGGTTGCGGCGGGCAGCTTTGACGGCTGCCAGACTTTCCGGGGCCAGCACCAGACCGGCAATCAGCACCCCGACGAACGCCAGCGGCAGACCGGCAGCCCCGACGGCGGCTTCGATATGGGGCGACAGGCTTTTGGCCAGCAGCACCACCCCGACCAGGGCGACAATCAGCGCACCGACCGCGATCCATGATTGCAGATGGGTGGGCGGTTCGGCATGGACATCCTGCGGCAGATCGCCATCACCGGCCGGCAGGAAATAATCGCGGTGCCGCACCGTCTGCACCAGCACAAAGGTGCCATATAGTATCAGCGATACCACGGCCACAAAGATAAGTTGCGGCGGGGAATAGAATGAGCCGGGTGCGGAGGATGTAAAGTTCGGCAGGATCAGCGACAAAGACGCCATCGCCGCCAGCACGCAAAAGGCCGAACTGACGCCGCGCAGCACAAATTTCTGCTCATGGTGGCGCGCGCCCCCGACCAGCAGACATAAGCCCACAATCCCGTTCATGATGATCATGACCGCCGCAAACACCGTATCGCGCGCCAGCGTGGCCTTTTCACCCGGATCGGACATCATCAGCGACACGATCAGGGCCACTTCGATAATGGTGACCGCGATGGCCAGCACCAGAGTCCCGAACGGTTCACCGACCTTATGGGCCACGACCTCGGCATGGTGAACGGCGGCCAGCACACATCCCATCATGATGACGGCGGCCACAATAACCCCGAAAAGCCCCAGATAGGCGGCATGAAGAGCTATGGCGAGTACACCCGCCACGGGAACCACCAGACTCCAGATCGGCAGCACCGGCACGTCCTTAGTGTGGGCGGTCTTGGCGGTGTCGGGATTGCCGGATTGGGCCATGCTTAGTCCTTAAAAATATCGTTTAGCGCGCCCCCATAGAATTAATCCCCTATCCGGCCGGTCATGTCCACCTCAAGGGATTGATTTAGTTCGATTTCGGGTCAATTTTTTATGACGGTGGCCAACCGTTAAAGGCCCGGCAGTGTCCCCAGACGATCTTCGGCCCAGATTTGGCGCTGGGTCTCTGGGGCGACATTGCCGCCGGACAGTATGACCAGAACCGTTTGCGGCGTCGTTTGGGTGCGCAGATATTGCACCACACCGGCCATACATCCGGCTGAAGTCGGCTCAATCGTCAGTTTCAGCAGATGGGTCAGCCACTGGGTCCAGTAGATGATATCGTCTTCTGAGACCTCAAGCACCCCTTGGGTTTGTTTCAGGAACGTCAATGTCCGTTCACTGACATATAGGGTGCGCACACCATCAGCGATGGTATCCGGTGCTTGCTCCCATTTGAAAATCTTCCCGTCGCGCAGGGTGCGGGCCGCATCATTGGCATTGAGCGGCTCGACCCCGAACACCTTGGTCGCCGGTGACGCGGCCTGCGCGGCCAGATAAGTACCCGATACCAACCCGCCACCACCGCAAGGGGCAAAGGCGGCGCTAAATGCGGGACCATCCTGAAACGCCTCTAAGGCCACCGTGCCTTGACCCGCCATGACGCGGTCGTCGTCATAGGGATGGATGAACGCAGCACCTTGGTCGATGACGGCCTGCACGGCGTGTTCGGCCTCTTGTCGGGTTCTGGTGACCACGACGTCGGCCCCATGGGCGCGGGTGGCGGCGATCTTAAGCGATGAGGCGGTTTGCGGGATGAATATAGTCGCTTTCAGGCCCAGAATTTTGGCGCCGTAAGCCACGGCCTGAGCGTGATTGCCCGACGAAAAACAGGTCACCCGCTCCGGCATTGCACCCTGTTCTTTGAGGGTCAGCAGGGTATTCATCGCCCCGCGCACCTTAAAAGCGCCAATTTTTTGCAGGTTCTCGCACTTGAAAACGATGCGGTGGCCCAGCATGGCGTTGAGCGTGCCCGACTCCATCAGCGGCGTGCGGTGGACAAAGCCAGCGATGCGGCGCTGGGCGGCAATGATATGATCGGGCGTATTCATGGGGCTGTCTTAGACCGGTTTGTCAGCGCCGTCAGATCATCTTTGGTATCAATATCCTGCACTATGGCTTCGGTGCCGACCTCAAGGCGTGCCACGCGGTAACGACCGCCGGTAATCAGATTGCGCGCGCCTGTGTCGCCGGACAATGCACGTAAGTCGTTAAAACAGGCGGCGGCAAACAACACCGGATGGCCGTCGCGCCCGTCATGGGTCGGTACCACAATATCATTGTTGTTAAGATGATCGGCCAGTTGCTGATAAAGCGCCTGCGGGATCAGCGGCATATCGCCCAGAACCACAAACACGCCGTCGCATGGGGCAAGCGATGCCACCCCTAAGGCCAGTGATCCGCCCATGCCGGCATCGGCATCAGGATTGACCACCACCCGGACGCCCTCGGTGGCGGATATGGGGGCACGGGTGACGACGATGCGTTGACCCAGTCCCTCGGTGGCGGCAATGGCGGTGTCCAGCACGGTATGGTCAGCTAATCGCGCCTGAAGCTTGTCCTCCGGCCCGAACCGCCGTGACGCTCCGGCCGCCAGTATGATCGCGCCCAGCTTCATGATTTGCGCCAGTGTTCGATAATTTGGGCCATGATGGATATTGCGATTTCCGGCGGGGTTTTGGCCCCGATATCCAGCCCCACCGGGCCATGAATACGCCCCACATCGCCTTGATCGCGCAGGCTTTCCAGACGGGCCTGATGGGCGCGTTTGCTGCCCAAGGCCCCGATGTAAAACGCCGGACTGTTCAGGGCTACCTTAAGTATTTGCGGCTCAAAAGCATGGTCGTGAAACAGTGTAATGAGCGCGCTGTTGGCATCCAGCAGATCAGCGTCAAAATCGCCGTCACCGCGTAAGGGGCGCACATTGGGCAGGCTGTCCGTGATCATCGCATCCGGGCTGTAGATAATCGTTTCCATCTCCGCCATCGTCGCCAGTTGCGCCAGCATGATCACGATCGGGCCCTGTCCTACAATCACGATCCGCCCGACGGGCCGGTAGTGGCGCACTAAGCCACCGACCACCATTTGAGCGGGCTGACGCGCGTCGCGGGCATTAGCCACCCTTCGCACCTCATCATCGCCAAGGGTCACGGCAAAATGGATGTCCAGTCCGGCCCCGCACGGCAGGGTAATGTCCTTAAAGCGCGATCCTTCGCCGTAGCGCTCAATATAATCCGAACCCTGATCAATAGCCGTAATGGCGTCATGCACAAGTGCAGCTTCGGCGCAGCCGCCAGTGATCATGCCGACATGGCGGCCATCTTCGCATACGGCCATCTGCGACCCCACCGGGCGCGGTGATCCGCCGGTGGTGGCGATCAGGGTCAGGAGCGCGCAACGTTTCCCCTCACCTCGCCAGCCGAGGTAGGCATCCAGCACATAGTCCTGATAGGTGGGATGAGCGATATCCAACTAGGTCCGCGCAGCCTTTGACAGGGTTTCAGGTAACAGGGGCAGCTTCCTCACGCGCACGCCGGTTGCGGCAAAGATGGCATTGCACACGGCAGGTATCACGGGCGGCAGGGCGGGTTCGCCCAATCCCGTAGGTCCATTATCCGACAGCTCAAAATGCAGGTCGATGTGCGGGGCCTGCGACATACGGATCATCGGGATGTCCTGAAAATTACTCTGCACCGCGCGACCCTTATCGAAGGTAATCTCCGACATCATTTCACCGATCCCATCCATGACCGAACCTTCGACTTGATTTGCCGCGCCCGTAGGATTGATGATTGTGCGGCCGACATCGCCAACCACCCAAACCTTCAGCACCTTCCAGTTACCGTCATCATCGACCTTGACCTTGGCCACTTCGGCAAAATAGCCGCGATGACTGAAATAGGTCGCCACGCCATAGCCGATGCCGTTGCCGGATTTGGCCGCGTCCCAACCGCTGCGGGTGCGTAAAGTCTCAAGCACGGCCTTGAGGCGTTTAGGCTGATAAGACGCGCCGCGTTCACCGTCTTTAACTGGGCGAGGTGACGCAATCGCCGCCTCGACGATCTCCTGACGCAGGGTGAACGGGTCTTTATTCAACGCGCCGGCGATTTCATCAAGGAAGCACTCATGCACAAAGCCCAGCGCATTGGATGACGGGGCGCGCAGATATCCGGTGGGGATCAGCGTCTCGATCAGGTGCTGTTCAAGGGCATAGTTTTCGCTTATCAGCGGCACAAAATCGTGCGGGCCGATACCGGCCCCCTGCGCCACCTTGCCGTCGCGGGCAAAGGTCACAGCACGGGCCTTATAGGCCGTGATCTTGCCACCGTCGATGGCCGCCTCAAACCTATGGTAGTTGCCGGGACGGAAATAATCATAGGCGACATCGTCTTCACGCGTCCAGATAAGCTTGACCGGCACACCGGCCTTTTGGGCAATGGCCGCGGCTTCGACCATATAGTCGTTTTCCAGTCTGCGTCCAAAGCCACCACCGCAGCGGATCATGTGGATGGTGATCTTATCCTCAGCTATGCCTAAAGCCTTGGCGACATGGGGTCGGCCCCACGCGGGGGCCTGAGTCGGGGCCCAGATTTCAACGCCGTCAGCCGTGACCTTGGCCGTGCAGTTTTGCGGCTCCATCGGGACGTGGGCGAGGAATGGCGTCTCAAACCAGGCCTCGATCTTCTTGGTGGCCTTGCTGAGGGCGGCATCGGCATCGCCGTTTGAGGCTACCGAAGCGCCTTTGGTCTTCGCCAGTTCTTTGGCCTTGGCGGCATAGGTTGCACTATCGTGGGGCGCGCCCACGGCATCATCCCAGACAACCTCTAACTGATCGCGCGCGGCCCTGGCGTACCACCACTTATCGGCGACGATAGCCACCCCGTCCTGAAGGCTGTGAAAATCGCCTGACCCTTGCAACGTAAAGACATGGGTGATGCCTTTTAAGGCTTTGATGACATCGATATTGGCCGATTTCAGTTTCGCGCCGTAAACCGGCGGCTTGACGAAGACGGCATATTTCATGCCGGGGACCACCACGTCGATACCGAAGATTGGCTTGCCTGCGACAATGGCCGGGCTGTCGTAGCCGCCTTTGGATTTGCCGATGATGGTAAAGGCGCTGTCAGGCTTTAAGGTTACGCTGGCCGGGTCGGGAAGCTTGAGTTTCGCGGCCGCGCTCACCAGCTTTCTGTAGCCAATAGACGCGCCTGTGGCCTTATGGTGAACCACGCCCGCCTCAACCGTCAGTTCATTGACGGGTTTTTTAAGCGCTGCCGCCGCCGCCTCAACCAGAACCGCGCGGGTGGCCGCGCCCACCCGGCGCATCGGTTCATAGTTCATCGGGGTCGACATCGACCCGCCCGCAAACTGCGCCCCAAAGCGTTTTTCGTCGGCAGGCGCGGTCTCAATACGCACCTGTTCCCAGGCCACATCCATTTCTTCGGCGATCAGCATGGGCAGCATGGTCTTAATGCCCTGACCGATTTCGGGGTTCTTGGCACGGATGGTGACTGTGCCGTCAGGGGCTATGGCGACATAATCGCCCAGACGGGTAGCGCCTTCGTTGGCGGCCACGGCATCAAAGCCGAACCCGACCACAAGCGCACCGCTTGCGGCCATACCGGAGGCGAGGAACAGTCTGCGTGAAGGTTTAAAAGAAGCGTCATCCATAACTTAAGCCTCCCGCGTGTCGGTCAGTGCCATACCGGCGGCTGATTTAATGGCTTCGCGGATGCGCTTATAGGTGGCGCAGCGGCACAGATTACCCTCCATGGCCGCATCGATATCATCGTCGATCGGTTTGGGCGTGGCTTGCAGCAAGGCCGCCGCCGACATGATCTGACCGGCCTGACAATAGCCGCATTGCATGACATCAACCTCAAGCCACGCCTTTTGCAGAGCCTTGCCCTGAGCGGTGGCACCTATGGCCTCAATCGTCGTGATCTTGGCACCGGCCTCAAGCGAGCCCACAGGTGTCGCGCACGATCTTACCGCCACACCATCGACATGGACCGTGCAGGCTCCGCACTGGGCCACGCCACAGCCAAACTTGGTGCCGGGAAGCTCAAGCTCATCGCGCAGCGCCCATAGCAGCGGCATGTCTTCGGGCACATCAAGCCGGTGTGCCTTGCCATTAACGGTAAGTGTGATCATCCGCCAGCCTCCTGAAATCCCTGATGCCCATAAGGCTATATCATCGCCGGATAATGGCAACTCTGTGGCCAGTAAAAGCGCTGTGAAATAAAAGATGGCTACTCGATGATCAGCAGCGTAACCCCCTGCCGGACCAGCGTGATATCCAGTGCAGCCGCCCCCTTAGTGACGGTCAAAGGGGCAAGGGTTTTGGGGTGCATGACCGATGCCGCCTCAAGCACCTTATACTGATCCTGATCGGGCGACTGCGGTGAGCCCATTTTTTGCCATTCGGCATAGGCATTGGCTGTGTGTGGATCGACCAGATACTGCGTGATTTTGCGGGTTTTGGCCTTACCCAATCCGGACAGTTTAAGGTTGAGGTTCGCGTCCGGCCCTTTCAGGTCGTTGTCATTGTAGTGCCAGACCATAACCGCAATTTTTGAACCGTCACGCGTGGCCATGACGCCGACATCGTTCTTTTGCGTCACGCCTGCGATCATATCATCGAGCGGCAATTGCGCCGAACTGCTTGCGGCAACAGATTCAGGCCCCAGCTTGGCATACATGCGAAAGACATTGAGCACGGGCAGATCAATGCCATTGCTGGCCAACTGGCGGTAACCGGCAAACCACGGCTGATCCTCAAAGGTAAAGGCCCAGGTCAGTACCCCGTCGAGATTGACCTGATGCCGCGCCGATAGCTCCCAGATGCGCGCAAAGGACGCCGCAGTATAGCTGGAATACATAGTGCCGTTGCGATAACCGTTTTGCGGGCCGGGGCAGGCGGCGCAGCCTTCCGGATCGCTCTCGCCAATGACGATCGGGGTGTTCTTATGCTCCGGTATGGCGGCAATTTTCTTGAAGCCATTCTCGACGGCTTTCAGATGGTTATTCATGCCCATCTGAACATGTCCATCCACAAATTTGGGACTGCCCTTGGCATGGAACGCCAGAAAGTCCGTAGGTGTTCCGGTCTCGCCGGTGGCGTAGTTTTTACCCGACACAACGTGCTTTAAGAAGCCGTCCATAAACGCGCCGCCTGAACCGGCCACATCCGGCCCGCCGACCTTGGCTTCGGGTAGGGCGCGTTTGACCCCGGCAATGGCGTAATCGTGGGTCTTGTAAAATTCTTCGGGTGTGCCCTTCCAGTAGGACGGGCCGTTCGGTTCGTTCCAGACCTCGAAATACCAGGTCAGAACCTCGTCCCGGCCGTATTTTTCGACATTGTGCCTGGTCCATTGATAGACCAGTTCTTCCCATTTATTGTAGTCGTTGGGCGGATAGTTCCAGCCGCCTTCGATCAGTTCGTACTTGAATCCGGGCCGCCACGAATGGCGGTAAGGCATATTTTGGGGGGCTGACGACAGGGCTTCTGGCATAAAGCCGATCTGGAGATAGGGCCGCACCCCGCGCTCAAGATATGAGTCGATAATCATATCGGTGATCATCCAGTTATAGACCGGATTGCCGTCCTTATCTTCGGTATAGGCGTTGGTTGAGCCCCACTTGAAAGCGGCGGTGCCATCGCCGGTATTGAGCAGGTTGTGGGCGCGGAAATAGACCTGATTGGGTTTAAGTTCACCCAGATGGGTCAGCAGTTTCTGGCCGTCCTTCATGGTGGCGTAGTTGGGCTCATCAGCCCCGAAAAAGCGCCAGACCGGCTTGAGCGGGCCGGTCGGTTTTGAGGCATCGACGGTGATGGTCACCGGAAAGCTGTCCTGTGCGGTGGCAGGCAGAGCTAAAGCCAGCAGGGCCGCTGAAAGGGTAAGGATATGGCGCATTTTATGTCTCCTCCCTCTCCCTGCAAGCGGGGAGAGGGTTGGGGTGAGGGGCAAAAATCTGAACGCATTGAAAGGCCTGTGGCCCCTCATCCGGTGCTTCGCACCGTCTTCTCTCCGTGCACGGGGAGAAGGAATACTACTTCCTTGCATCCAGCGTCACGGTCGCGGGTTTAAGTCCTTTCGCGTTGACAGTGATCTTGATCTTACCGGTGGTTTCGGTCGCGCGCACCATCACCAGAGCCCGACCGTTCCATGCCTTACGAGTCGGAGACTGGAACACGGTCGAGTCTGTCGGATCACCATTGTCAAAGGCCGCCAATTGTCCGGCGCCCTCGACGGAGACGGTCAGCTTTTGCGAGGCGTTTGGCACGCGCACACCCTTGGCATCGACGACTTCGGCGCGGATATACCCCACATCATCAAAGGTCGGGGCAATGGCGGTTTGTTCGGCGATCAGACGCACCGCCGCCGGTGCCCCGGCGGTTTTCAGTTCATCCTCAGCCACCTTTTTGCCTGCGCCATCATAGGCCACCACCCGGATCGTACCGGCGGCATAAGCCGCATCATATTTGATGGCGCTGTCGTCAGCATTACGTGGCTTTTTGCCGAGGGACTTACCATTCAGAAACAGCTCAACCTCAGCCGCATTGGTGACGATCTCGACCTTTTCGGTGTGCGCTGAGCTGTCAGACGGCGTCCAGTCATTGAGCACACCCGGCCCTTTGGGTTGCGGCATGGCAACACCGACCATAGTCGGCAGTTCGGACGTGTCGATGACTTCGGTGACGCGGCGGCCGATCTTGACGACGGGGGTTTCTGACCACCACGACGCCCGCTCCCAGCCGATCGGTTTGACCACATCCGTACGGTCAACCAGCCCCGACGGATTGGAAATGAACGGCCAGCCGGCGCGGTCGGCCTCCCCCAGATAGTCCGCTCCGGTCCACAGGAACATGCCCGCATAGGCCGGATTATCGCGCACCGGCAGCCAGTTGGCGCGGTTCTTACCGTTTTCCGTGCCGATAATCTTACGGGTTGGTTTATCGGCGTGGGCCTTGGTCAGTTCATTCTCGCGGTAGTTTTGGCCGACCACATCCAACATGTCGGCCAGACCGTTTTCATAGTCCTTCGTGGTGTTGGGCCGGAACAGAGCCATGGTCACCGGCCGCGACGGGTCTTCGGTATTGAAGATGGTTTTCAGGCGGGCGACGATCGATTTGGCCACCACCGGATAGGGGGTGTCGTGGATCTCATTGCCGATCGACCAGATGACGACCGACGGGTGATTACGGTCGCGCTTAACGAAATCGCGGGCATCCAGCGACGACCAGTCGGTGAAGAACAGGTGATAATCGTTCGGGCTCTTGGCCACCGTCCACATGTCAAAAGCTTCGTTCATGACGACAATGCCCAGCCGGTCACACAGGTCTAGGAACTCCGGTGAGAACGGGTGGTGGGCGGTGCGGATGGCATTGACACCGAGCGCCTGAAGACCGCGCAGGCGGCGCTCATAAAACGATAGCGGCACTGCCATACCGAACGCGCCGCCATCGGCATGAATGGCTGTGCCTTTGAGCTTTACATTTTTGCCATTGATCCAAAAGCCAGTGTCGGCGCGGAACTCGGTCTGCCGCACGCCAAAGGTCTGGGTGTCGGTTTCCAGAATGTCACCGGTATCGGAGATGACCTTAATGTCGGCGCGGTAGAGGTTGCCCTGACCGATATCCCACAGTTTGGGGTTGGGGATCGCGCCCTCTGCGTTCAGCTTAAGGCTTCGACCGACCGGCAGGGTCTGGGGCGCGCCTTTGAATGTACCGGCGGGCTTGCCGTCAGGGCCGGTCAGGCTGACCTCCAGATGGGCGGTGCGCTCGGATTTCGAGCGGTTGATGATGGCACTTTCGACCTTAACCGTGGCGCGGTCTGCGGCGATGACGGGCGTGGTGACATAGGTGCCCCAGCCGTCGACATGGATATCGCCCGACGTGATCAGCTTGACGTGGCGATAGATGCCGCCTCCGGCATACCAGCGTGAGGCCGGCTGCGCCGAGGTATCCGCCCGCACGGCGATGACGTTGTCCTGACCGTATTTCAGATGCGGCGTGATCTCATAGCGCACGCTGGAATAGCCGTTGGGCCGGTGACCGACATGGTGGCCATTGATCCACACGCCGCCGCGTTCCATGATGCCGTCAAATTCGATAAAGACGCGCTTACCCTTATCGGTTTCCGGCAGGGTGAAGGGTTTGCGATACCAGACCACGCCGGTCGGCAGCCAGCCGCCGGAGCCGGTCGACGGCGCATACTGATCAAACGGCCCGGCAATGGCCCAGTCGTGGGGCAGGCTAACCTTTTCCCAGCCCGCGCCTGCGCCCGCTATGGTTTCCGCCCCCGCGATATCGCCCTTGGCAAACACCCAGCCTGAGTCGAAATTTTGCGTGGTGGTTTGAGCCGATACTGATGACGCAAACAAAAGTGCCGCCGTTATGGCCGCATAAACTGTACGCATGGATATCTCCCTGTAGCCATTGAGGCCTTATGTCTCCAACCGCGTGAGAAGTTGTGACAAATTATGTTTGATTATGACTAGATTTGAAAAATGCCCGCTTGTCAATCAGACGATATTTGACCGGGCCGCGATTACCGTTAGGTTGTCACGACTATTGCAAAGAAGGCTTTACCCATGCTGGCCATTATCGGCGGAACCGGTCTTTATCATCTGGATCACCTTAGCGTTATCGACACGGTTGAGGTTGATACCCCCTTTGGTCCGCCATCAGGGCCGATTGTGCGGGCCGAACTGAACGGGCAGTCGGTGTGTTTCCTTCCGCGTCATGGCCGCCACCATCAGTTCCTGCCCCATGAGGTCAATTACCGCGCCAATATCTACGCCCTGAAGGTTTTGGGCGTGTCACAGATTCTGGCGGTGTCGGCGGTGGGTTCCCTGCGCGAACATCTGCAACCGGGGCAACTGGTGCTGGCGTCGCAATATA
This sequence comes from Asticcacaulis sp. UBA2476, assembly GCA_002342035.1. Taxonomy (GTDB): domain Bacteria; phylum Pseudomonadota; class Alphaproteobacteria; order Caulobacterales; family Caulobacteraceae; genus Asticcacaulis. The sequence continues at coordinate 77,107 of DDPE01000075.1, forward strand.
TCGACCTGATCAAATATCCGCGTGAAAAGACCTTTTTCGGCGGCGGCTTGTCGGCCCATATTTCGACGGCAGAACCGGCGTGTCCGGACATGACGCGCTGGGTGCAAAAGGCAGCGGACAAGCGCAATCTTCTGGTACATAGCAGTGCCACCTATGCCGCCGTTGATGGGCCGCGCCTGGGCACCAAGGCTGAGAGCGAATTTTTGCGCACGATTGGCGCCGATCTGGTCGGCATGACGCAAGTGCCGGAAGTCTTTCTGGCCCGCGAAGCCCAGATCAATTACCTTAGCCTTAACATCGTCACCGACTATGACTGCTGGCGCGACGATGACCACGCCAGCATAGCTGCGATCATGGCCCGCTTTAATGATACGCTCGACCATGTGCGCGGTCTGTTGAGCGATCTGGTGGGGGCTGAGCGGGCGCCGGTCGATGACACCTATCGCCGCACGCTGGAGGGGGCTTTGATGGTGCGGCGTGAGACTTTAAGCCCGGATAAGGCCGCCCTGCTGGATGTGCTGTCGGCTTAGGGCTATAATCCGGTATAGACGCTAGCCCGCGCGTTCAGGTCAGGTTCATATCGTGTGCGTCATTAGTTAAGCGTGCCATTCCTAACAAGGAGCCTCGCTCATGTTTACCGCAATACCCGCTATCAAATCCAAAACCCTTATGTGGTCGTCTTTAAGCGCACTAGCCGCTTGTGCAATCGTGGCCCTGTCGCCGGTGTCGGCCAGCGCCCAGGCCGAGGAGCGCCATTGGGGCGGCGGGCCGGGCGGCAACAACCTGCCCGAAGGTAATTACCGTCAATCCTGCCGCGATATTGATGTCCGGCGCGGGCAATTGACGGCCCAGTGCCGTACCAAGAACGGTGGTTACAGATACACGTCCTTAAGCCTGCGTGACTGCCGTCGGGGCTGGGTTGAAAACCGCAATGGCAATCTGTGGTGTGAGGTCGGGGGATATCCCGGCGGACCCGGTGGCGGTTATCCCGGCGGCCCCGGCGGTGGTGGCTATGGTTCGTACCTCACCCTCTATTCCAGCAACGGCTTTAATGGCCGCAGCATTACCATTAATGACGCTATCACCGACTTGAGCGGTATGCGCTTTAACGATGTGGCCCGCTCGCTGGATGTGCGCGGCCGCGGGGCGTGGGAAGTGTGTGAAAACGCCTTCTTCCGGGGCCGCTGCGCCGTGGTTGACGGCAGTTATGAAAGCTTGCGCCGGATCGGTCTTGAAGGCCACATCTCATCGGTGCGCCCCGTTAGACGCTAAAAAGAAAGCCGTTAAGCCACCTATAGCTTGAGCGCCTCGGTCATCAGGTTGAAGCCCTCTTCAATCACCTTGTCCGGGGCGGTCAGCGGTGCCAGCAGACGGATGGTATTGCCGTAAACCCCGCACGACAGCAGGATCAGGCCCAGACTTTGCGACTTCGTCGTCACCGCCTTGGTGGTGGTGGCATCGGGGGTAAAACGGCCGCGCTCAGTCACGATATCAAAGGCGATCATAGCGCCCATGCCGCGCACAGAACTGATCGGCACGATATCATTGCGCTGGGACAGTTCGGTCAGGCGGCTGATGAAATAGGCTCCCTGACGGTTGGCGGCGTCGAGCAGATGCTCCGCCTCGATGACCTCCAGCACCGCCAGCGCCGCCGCACACGCGACTGGATTTCCGCCGTAAGTGCCACCAAGTCCGCCCAGCTCCGGCGCGTCCATAATGGCGGCCTTACCCACGACGCCGGACAACGGATAGCCACCCGCCAGCGACTTGGCCATAGTGATCAGGTCAGGTTTGACGTCATAGTTTTCCATGGCAAACATCTTACCTGTGCGCCCAAAGCCAGTCTGAACCTCATCGGCAATCAGAACCATGCCGTGGTCGTCGCACAGTTTGCGCAGGGCCCGCATCAACTCCGGCGGGGTGATCAAAAACCCGCCTTCGCCCTGCACCGGCTCAATAATAATGGCCGCAACCGCCGAAGGGTCGATATCGGCCTTGAACAGATAGGACAGCATTTTCAGACTGTCCTCGACGGCAATGCCGCTGGCCTCAGACGGGAACGGGACGTGATAGACCCCAGCCTGAGACGGCCCTAATCCCTTTTTATAGGGCACGACCTTACCGGTGAGCGCCGAGGTCAGGGCCGTGCGGCCATGAAAGCCGCCGCTAAAGGCGATCACCCCATCCCGGCCGGTATAGGCGCGGGCGATCTTGATGGCGTTTTCGACCGCTTCGGCACCCGTCGTCAGAAAGGCGCTTTTGGCCGGTCCGTCGATGGGGGCCAGGTCATTCAGCTTTTCGGCCAGAGCGATATAGGGCTCATAGGGCGCGACCTGAAACGCGGTGTGGGTATAGGCGTCAAGTTGTGCCAGAACGGCGGCCTGTACTTTCGGGTGACGGTGGCCGGTATTTAAGACCGCAATCCCGCCCGCAAAGTCGATATAGCGCCGTCCATCTACGTCCCACAGTTCGGCATTTTCGGCACGGGCCGCGAAAATTGAGGTGGCGTGACCAATGCCGCGGGCAACGGCAGCGTGACGGCGGGCCATAAGATCGGTGGCTTTGGGTGACATGGGAAGCCTCAATAAATGTGATCACAAAGTTTTGGGCTGAAACGGTATAACGTCAAGTCACGGATCGGTGGGGTTGGCCTGGCTTATCGGTTGATAATAAAGACAAATTTCTATTGAAACCAAACGTGATAAATCATCATATCAGTTAACCAAATAAAAGGCTGTACGGGTATATTATGCCCGTATAGGTTATTTTTTGTAGCGTAATTCAAAGGGTTAATGATGCGTTAATTTCATTACGGGCTGAGTATTATTCAGGGGCAATTGATATGACGGTCGCGGTTATTGATAACCGAGCGCTCCCTTTGTGGTGGTTACTGCCACTTTGGGTGGTTATCTGTCTGAATATCTGGAGTCTGGGTAAGGATGCTCAGGTTCGGGTGGACATGCCGGAAACTGCGGCCCCCGATGTGATTGCCTCGACCCAGACGGTGCCGTGGACCTTCTTTCATAATGTATTCGACTTTCCGCTGGTGGAGCGCGAAGAGATTGTGGTGCCGGTGGTGCCGGGCCACCGCGCGCTGCGCGTCAGGGTGACCAAGGCCGGTCACGACCCGTGGAATGTGTTGGTCCACACCAACACGGTAAAGCCGATCCAGCGCGGCGACCGCATCGAAGGGCGGGTGTGGCTGCGGCTGGAGCGGGCATCTTATGGGCAGGAGACCGGTCGGGCGACCTTAAGGCTTCAGAACGCGCGCTCGCCTTATGCCGCCATGCAGGAACTTCATCTTATCCTGACGCCCCAGTGGCAGGAATTCACTGTGGCTGGCGTAGCACCCCATGACTTCAAGGCCGGTGAAGCCAATCTCATTATCTATCTGGCGGGTCAGGCCCAAACCGTCGATGTCGGCCCTGCGACCCTCTATAATCGCGGCCTGCCCCAACCTTAAGAGGTTCGTCTGGACAGATTCGGGCTTTCCTCAATAATCACGGCGATCGCCTTGGTGATCAGATCGCGCATCAGCGCCTCAGCCGCCGGGCCCTCACCCGCCTCGATCAGGTTGTAAACGCGGATATGATCATTGTGACTGTCGGACGGATCGCGGGCCAGACTGGTCAGGCTGATCGACAGGGTCAGCGCGGTATTGATCAGGGGACGCAACTGACGGTAAAACGGGTTGCCCGACGCCTCCAGTATATGACCGTGGAATTCGATATCGTGATGGATGCTTAAGGCCCGGTCTTCGTGGTGGCGGATCATCAGATCCAGACTTTGCTTTATGGTTTGCAGGGCCGCCGGATCACGTCCCTGTCCGGCGTGGCGCGCCGCCAGTCGCGCCGCCATCGGCTCAAAAGCCAGACGAACCTGATTGAACTCCAGGATAAGGTCGGGGGTCAGGGGCCGCCTAGTCAGCCAGCGCAGCACCTGCGGGTCGAGCAGGTTCCACCGGCTGAGCGGCTCGACCTTGGTCCCCAGCCGTGGACGCGCACTCAACAGCCCCTTGGCGGTCAGCATCTTCAGCGCTTCACGGGTCACGGTGCGACTGGTGCCGTTACGGGTGCATATATCCGCCTCGGTCGGAAATGGGGCGGTGTCATAGGTCCCCATGACAATGGATTGCCCCAGACGTTCCAGAAGACTGTGGGTCAGGCTTACGCCCGGAGACGGGATCATCGGTAGCTCGCAGGATCTGTGTAACAGTCGTTATACCTGTGCGGTAGTGACCACACCTTCAGGTGTTTGTCCATACGGGTTAAGGGGGAGGGCTGCGGCACCAACCCTCGCGATATTACCGCTTTCTTATAAAGACGCAGCTATATCCCCATATAGAATTTCGGGCGCAGACCGTAGGACAATAGTCATCAGTATTTGTGGTGACCGGAGTTCTCACGATGAAACACGACCTCAGCATCGACCGCGCCGATATCGACAGCCCCCTTAATGGTCTGGGCTTTGGCCGCTTTAGCGACATTGTCTCCGGGTCACTGTTTCGCGGCATGAATAGTCAGGCTCCCAGCGTTTTAGCCCGCAGTATTGTGGTCACTGAACGCGATCTGGGCATTGATTTTGGCGCTTTCCGCACCAGCCCGACCGAGATCATTCAGATCGATGGAAATGCCGTCCCCACATCAGGCCGTAAGCTTAGTCTGGCGCAGATCGTAGCGCTGGTCCTGCTGAGCGTGATTGTACTGGCGGTGGGGGTCTATGGGTATATCTATGCCACCGAACCCTATAAGGTGTCGGGCCTGCTGGAATATTACCTGATGTATCTGCCCATCCCGGTTGATTACAACTAGGCGACAGAACCGGGCCTGATATGGCGGGCAAAGAACGCCAGTTCAATCGACACCAGTTGCCGGTAGCTATCGCTCAGTAAGTTTGTGGGCGAAGGTACGCCCTTAGCATCGAGCGTGAAAAGCCCTAACTCCGCCCCTTCGTGAACCAGATTGCTGACCTGCGTTTTCGACAGGCCAAACTGCGCAGCAATCACTGCGCGGCTGGAGCAATCCTGAGCGTTGAACCGGGCATGCATCAGCGCAAATATCAGCGGTGCGGCGCCATCACGACGGCGGAAAAACGGAAAGAACTCTGGCAGGGTTTCGGCGGCAAGCTGGCCGAGGGCAAACTCAAAACCGCCGGTCGCCCATACCCGCAATGTCGCGGTCTTATCTTCCATCAGGATCTGGCTGCAACGCAGGCGCGGTTGCAGGATATCAAGGCTGATGGCCGCGCACATGACCCGCTTACGTACAAAGCCCATCAGCCGGTCGGTCGGCACATAGAGCTTGCGTCGGTTATCGTCCGGATCGCGGGCAACCTTAACAAAGCCCACCACCTGCATCAGGCCCAGCATGGTCTTAAGATGGCGCGGGCTGCTGTTATAGGTGGCGCAGGCATGGGCCAGTTCAGTATAGGTGACGCCGCCGGTCTGGTCGTTCAGCCATTTGAGGCCATGCTGGTGCAAGAGATGGCCAATCACCCGAAAGCGGTACTGCTGGGCGATGATCTTGTTCAGGCGGCGCTGGCTTTTGCGAAACTGGATCAGGTCTGACGTATATTCGATCAGGGCCGTGTCAAACTCAGGGTGGCGGCGAAGTTCGCGGGCTTCGTGAATTATGTGCGCAATACCGCTGCGATCAATCTGGCCGTCCAAAGCTTACCCCCACGCCTCACAGGTCTATACACACCGTATGTCGAATCAGGTGCGTTTGTGATCACGCATTTAACCCATAGCCGCCGCCCTGTGTCTACTTTTGTACATAAGAGGAGGGCGATGGCATGGCGGCTTTAAAACAATTTGAGAATACAGCCGGCATACCGGAGGCGCTTATTGTTGAGGATAGTCTGGCGCAGGCGCAGATCATATCGCGCATGATTGAGGCTCAGGGCTGGGCGTGCCGGCACTGCCCGACCCTGCGGGAAGCCTATGATGTGCTGAATGCCCGAAAAAGCCACGGCCGGGCCATACAGGCTCTGTTTCTGGATGTGTTTGTCGGCGCCTATGATGCCCTGGCCCATGTCACCCGGATGAAAACCTTTACCGGCGGGGCGCCGCTGATCCTGATGACGGCGGGCGCCAGCCATGAGGCTATGGAGATGACGCTGGGCCGGGCGCGCCAGACGGCGGCGGATTTTGTCCTGCGTAAACCGTTTAAACCGGACCACATTGGCCAGATTTTTGAAGCCTGTTTCGCAATTCCCGATCAGGCCGTGCCCCGCAAACATATTGTGGTTATCGATGGTAATGCCGGGATAAGATCGCATATCCGGCGGATTCTGGAAGCCGGCGGCTACCGCGTCAGTGACTTTGCCGACGTCGATAACGCGGTTGAGCGGGTCGATATGGCCCATGCCGATCTGGTGCTGTGTGAGGTCATCATGCGCGGCACCGGGGGCCTGCGCGGCATGCACCACATCAAACAAACCTTTCCGCATATCCAGGTGGTCGCCATGTCGGCAGGGCTTGAAGGCCGGATCAGCGGGTCACGCGCCTTAAGCATGAGCCGCCAGATGGGCATAGATGCACAACTGCCCAAACCCTTTGGCGATGATGATCTGACCGAACTGATCCGGCTGATGCTGGCCGATACGTCCTTTCTGGATTGAGCGCCTCTACCGCTCCAGTATGGCGGTCAGGTCTTTGGTGCGGGCGTCGGTCAGGCCGGTTTTACACGTCGTCAGCACCATGCCGTACAGACTGCCGCCGGTATTGGGGTAGGCCTCTAACGCGCAGGTCGCGTCACGAAAGCCAATCCACTGGCGCTGGGCGGTGATCAGCAGTTGCGTGGCTTTTGCGTCGGGCTTCAAGGCGTCGCGAACCTGCTTGTAGATGCGGTTTAGCTCGGCATCGGCGCGGGCATAGTCGCGACCGGCGCAGATATTCATATCGGCCTGGGTCATGGCATTGTCGCAGTCAGGGGATTGCGCCAGGGCCTCAGAGGCTGAAAATACCATTATCGCCAGTGTCAGATATCGTATCATCGAGGGGCTCCTGTACAGGGCCTGACGATAGGCTCGCTTTACGAACGGCACAAGGCACCGTATCCTTACACATCATCAGCAGGATACGCATCATGACCGGAACAATTCGCATTGGCATCGGCGGCTGGACCTATGAGGACTGGCGCGGGACGTTCTATCCTGACGGTCTGACGCAGAAGCGTGAACTGGAATATGCCGCGCGCCAGATGACGGCGATTGAGGTCAACGGCACCTATTACGGTTCGATGAAGCCGGCGTCCTATATCAAATGGTTTGAGGAGACGCCGCAGGGTTTTGTCTTTACGCTCAAAGGGTCGCGCTACACCACCAACCGGCGCGTGCTGAGCGAAGCGGGTGAGTCGATCGAAAAATTCATCACCTCTGGCATCACTGAGCTTAAGCACAAGCTGGGGCCGATCAACTGGCAGTTCATGGCTACCAAAAAGTTTGACCCGGTGGATTTCGAAGGGTTCCTGAAACTGCTGCCTAAGCGTCATGACGGCATCGATCTGACGCACGCGGTTGAGGTTCGCCATGACAGCTTTCTCTGCGCAGAATTTGCGCAGATGGTGCGCCACTACGGCGTCGCGGTGATCACGGCGGCGGACTCCGAGTTTCCGCAAATCGCCGATGTGACCGCACCGTTTGTCTATTTGCGTCTGATGGGTACGCGGGAAGGCGAGGCGAAAGGCTACAGCGAGGCCGAGCTGGACGCCTGGGCGACGCGGCTGAAAACCTATGCTGCCGGGACGGTTCCGGATGATCTCGACGCGGTTGAGCGCACGACCGATGGCACGGCGCGCGACGTCTATGCCTTTGTCATCAGCGGCCATAAGGTGCTTAATCCGGCGGCGGCCATGGCGTTGATTGATCGCGTGAAGGGGTGACGGTTCGTGTGGTTGGAAGAGCCCCCACCACCACATCTCGCCTTCGGCTCGTGCGGTCCCCCTCCCCATTAAAATGGGGAGATATAAGTAAGAGTGAGAGTCTACTTCATACTCCCCCAACTTGTTGG
>DDPE01000063.1 GCA_002342035.1 Asticcacaulis sp. UBA2476
CAGATGCGGAGGCATTACGACCTTATCAGTCCGCGGGGTTCCAGATCAGAGCGAAGACATCGTCATCGTCCTGATCAGCGGCGCGGCCGAGATTGACATAGAGGCGTCGCGGTCCAAACTCCGGTGCAGCGATGGCCAGAGAGACGTAATCCTTGCCTGAGCGCTCGCCCGTCCGGACCCAGCCTGCGCCGAGTTCTACTGCCCCAGCAAAGACCCTGAAATCGGGGTGTTCGGGTGAGGATTTGCCGCGATTGGGGGTGATCTCGATATCGGTGCGGATCGTGAGTGTTTTGATCTGGCCCTTGTAAACGCCGGTTTCAGGATTGCGGGTGACATAACCGATGGCAGACATTGTGGTGTTCCTTTTGCTGTGTTCGCTCAGGGCTGATCCCCGGCGATGCGTAAACAAAATGGGCGGCCATGACCGACATAACCCGAAGGGCCAAAGCGTAGCGGCGGACCAGAGCACCGGGCTATTTTGCAGCGAAGCGGGCGCGAGGAGCCGCACACTTGCGGCGGGGAAAATAGTCCGAAGTGATCTGGTTTCTGGCGGGCGGGGCACGCCCATAGGTTACGCCATATCGACGGGATTTTGCCTTTGAGCTGAGACGGCAAAGGAAAGCCTCTGTCGCGATCGGATGCGTACCTGCAACCGATCTGGCATTAAAGGGGAAAGGGAAACACTCGGCAGCACAACCTATCGCATCCTCGTGCCTTGCCCCAAATCTACCACTATGATTCCGATTATCCGGGGTTTGCGTGCCTATAGCCCTCTGCACGGGCCTGAGTCCGGCTGGTCGTTTTCAGCGCATGGCTGCCTGTCATTATAAGCCTTGCTGCTTTGGGATTTGAACCGCAACCGGGATCATTTCAATCTTGGCAAGCTGCCTCAAGGCGAGGTGTTTCAATCATCAAAGCACCCGACACCCGATATGACAAAGTCTCTGCACCTCAGACCGGTGCGAGGCTTTTTACGGATGTAGGGCCGGTCAAAAAGGATGGGCTTCAAGCGCACTTCAACTTGACCTTGGCGGCTCATTGGGTTCACTTTGCGATATGTTTAAGCCCGTCAATGCCGTTCAAATTCGTGTTTCGCTCGATGAGATCACACCCGAAATCTGGCGTCGTCTCATCGTGCCTTCGTACTGGACTCTCGACCATCTGCACTTAGGCATTCAGGCGGCTTTCAACTGGTGGAATGCCCATCTTTATGAATTTCGAATCGGCGGTCTGCGCTACGGCGATAGTGCGTATCTCATGGACGGTTCCTTTGAGGACACGCCGCGTGTCTTTGACCATAAAGAGGTGCGGATGAGCGACTTTGAGCGTGAGGCGGTATTTACCTATATCTATGACTTCGGTGACAATTGGCGGCACCGCGTCGAGATCGAAGACTTCCTCACCCTTGATCTGCTACCTAAGCAGGCCGCCTGCACGGGAGGCGCTCGCGCTCGCCCTCCGGAAGACGTTGGCGGCACACCCGGTTATGAGCATTTCCTGGCGATTCTTGATGATGAAAGCCACCCTGAGTATGCCGAAACCAAGCGCTGGTGCGGTGGTTATTTTGATCCGGAATGGTTCGATCTGTCGGTTGCGGATAAGGATCTCCGCAATGCCCTGCGCCCTAACGCCAAACGGCGGCTTTATCAGCCAAAACCGAAACGCACGCCTTAAACCATGTGCGTCGCACACGGTCAGCTAGGATTCAAAGCATCAGAAATCCGAGACCAGATATGACAACGCCGCCACATCTGAGTCAGGTGCGGCGGCGTTTTAAACAAGAAGGCGGCGATAATGCCGTCCTTACCAAATCATTCCGCCGCGATGGCCTGAGTATACTGAGGCTCCACCGCAATCGGATCGGCTAACGCTGGTGGTTCGCCCTCACCCTTAAAAGCCGCCTCCACGCCCTGCCATTTGATGAGTGTTGGGAATGGTCGGGGCGTATAGCTGGCAGCCGGGAAGGTCATCCATTTCGGCACCCAATTCTCGACTTTCTTACGGTTATTGCTACCATTGACATAATCACGGATGATGGCTTTTTGCGTCTTTAGCTTCTCCGCCACATTGCCGTCCGCCACCCGTTTGCCGCCGATGTCGCGCAACACGGCATTGACCACCTGACGGTCGCGCATCAGCTCAAAGAAGACATCATCCGGTGCCCAGAGGGTTTTCATATCCACCTTGAGATAGCAGCCTACCGCCTCGACGGCGGCGCTGCCCGCCAGCAGGGTTTCGCCCATGACCACGGCGATGATTGACAACACATCAGCGTCAGACAGGGTGAGCAGTCGGGCAAAGAGGACGCTTGTCTGATAGTCGTCACCATTGCCGCCCGCCACGGTCACATCATCGAGCGAAAAGTCCAGCAGCGCTATAACGTCCTGCCATTTCTCATCGAAGCGCAATTCGGCGTCCGATCTTGCCACGCTGTCAGTGATGGCATCGTTGCGGGCCTTCTGCTGTTCGACCCTGACGGACCACAGTTGCGATCCGTTGATGGCGTGTGCCACCATCAGGCGCAAGGCAACACCCGGATGATCGGTCAGGACGGCACGGGTGGCGGCATGACGGTGCAGGTCTATATAGGTCTGCAAGGTGGTTGAGACTTCGGGGCGGGAGGCGTTTTTCTCGTCATCACCGCCTTGCGTTTTCTCATCTTTCGCCTGTTTGCGCCTGGCGTCCTTGCCCGACAGATAACCCTCATGGATTTCGACGTCGCCACGATGACTGACGGTAATAAACACCTTGCCGCCGTCTTTTTTTGAGGTCTTCTGATATTCCCAGGATGAGAAATGCTGGCCTGTTTCCAGTATTTCGACATCGGCCCAGCCGTCATCAAGCAGGGCATCGCGTTTTGCCGCCACCGCCTCGCTCTGGGCTGACCAAAAGGCCTCAGGGTCGGCAAAATAGCCCTCTTCGCCGAAAAGATCGGTAATGATCTGACCCTGAAAACCCGCCAGATCGAACAGAGCGGCCTTGCTCGAAATCGAGGTGCCGCCGAACAGCCACGCCTTCAACTGTTGTCCGGTCGGGGTATATTCGTCCTCATTATTATAGAGCGCCAGCCAGTCTTTTTGCTGCGCCCTGGTGGCCATGGTGAGGTGACGCACCGTGACAGCGTTGATTTCGTCGGCACGGTAAAGATCGCGGATGCGCGGCAGAAGATTGCCGAGGGCCAGCACACGCCGCACCATCAGTTCGGTAATGCCGAAGGTCTGAGCGATCTGTTCGGCGGTGCGCGCTTCCTTCTGGATCAGGCGGGTATAGGTTTCCCACTGGCTGACCTCATCGGGATCGAGGCGGGCCACGTTTTCGATCAATGAGGCCTCTAAGGCGGCGGCATCGTCGCCCGCCTCCATGACCGCGCACGGCAGGGTCTCAGACTCACCCGTTTCCTGCGCGATGATCCGGGTGGCGTGATAGCGTCTGCGTCCGGCGACAATCTCGAAGGCACCGATATTTGGGGCGGGGCGCACCAGAAGTGGCACGAGGACGCCGCGCGCCCTGATTGACGGCAATATATCCGATACGTCCGGGTCTTTTTTACCGTGCCGCATATTGAGTGCCGATATGGAAAGCTTGCTAAGATCAATATTTAAGAGTTGCATAGTCCTTCATCCTTTTTGGGTGAAAGGCCCGTTCGCGTGACTTTTCCGGGTTAGCGGACGGGCCGGATTAACGCCTAAAGAGCGGCGCAGCTCATCCGCCTTTGGGATCGGTTCCAAAGGGCGAAATCTGTGGATCGGGGTTCAGGCCAAGGCTAATGGCTGCGGCACGCAAGAGCGCTTCGGTCTCAACGATACCGCCTGCGCTGCGGGCGGCTTCGGCATAGACAGACAGAGGATAGTGCGCCTCAAAATAAAGGTCGCGCTCCACGCCCAGACCATAGGCAAAGCGGACGGCCTCGATCTCGCGCAAACTGAAACTGCCGAGTTCGGGAAAGCCGAAACCAAGGTCGGCCAGACCAAACAGGGTGCTTTCGTCACTATCCAGTTCAGTCGCCAGCCATGTGGCTGCGCCGCACGGATCGAAGAATTTGACGACGGGGAAATGGTCGGTTTCAACATCGACGGCCCCATTTAATAAAAGCCGTTCACGCATTTGAGGGGTGAGCAGGATCATGCGGCAATCCCCTGCTCTGACGCTTCGGGTGCCTCCGGCCCAAAGGCCAAGATATAGTCTGCGGCCTTGCTGGCTTGGCTGGCGGCGCGAAAGATGGCGCGGTTATCTTCGCGCAGAACGTCGAGCCACGAGGCCAGATAGTCGGCATGGCGGACGGTCGGGATAATGCCCAAGGCGGCGCAGATGAAGGCGCTACCCATTTCCGCGCAAAGTTCCTCACGCGCATAGGCATGGGTGCCGAAACGCCCTGACTGGTCACGATTGAGGCGCGATCCATGGCCCGTCCAGTGGCTCAGTTCATGAAAACAAGTGCGGTAATAGTTGATCTGGTCTCTAAAAGCGGGCTGTGGCGGCACCTGAATATAATCGGCGGATGGCACATAAAACGCCATGTCGCCCCCGACGCGGAAATCTGCCGCCGTGGCCTTAATGAGCCTTTCGGCATGGGGGATAAGGTCGCATTCCGGCGAGGGGGCGGCATTTACGGCCATGCCTTCGCGCAGGCCTTCGCATTGCGTGACGTTAAACACGGTATAGCGTTTTAAGAAAGGAATAGACTTGGCGTCATCGCCGGTCTCAATGGCCTTGGCCTTCTCGCCTTCGGGGGTGAAGCGGTCGGCATAGACTATGGTGGTGCCGTGTTCGCCCTTGCGTACACTGCCACCAGCCGCCAGGGCCTGTTTAAAGGTCAGCCATACCTGTTGGGTATAGCCGCCTGATATGGCGGCACCCCATAACAAGAGCACATTGATACCGGAATAGCGGGCACCCGTGACGGCATTGCGCGGCAAACCGGGGGCTGAGGCTCCGGCCTTTCCCCAGGGCTGCACCCACGGGAAGCGGCCCGCCTCCAGTTCGGAAATAATCCTGCGGGTCACCTCATCATATAAACTGATGCGGGATGTTTCGCGGACCTCAGGGGGCGAAGCCTCCCCGGCCTGTCCACCAGTGCTGTGTCTGAATACGATACGCATATCTGTCCTCCGGTCCCTTAAAATCACACCCTCCCCGGAAAGCGGGGGGTGGGCGGCGACTTACGACCGGGAAGGACCGGCATAGCGGATGGAGGCACCCTCTTGGGGCGCAGCAAAGCGAAGCAGCCGGAGCCTTGCTCCGGCTTGCCTCCGTCTGCGCCGGGCCTACACGGGCTTGCCGGCCACTTCCCGCTTCACCGGGAGAGGCACAAAACAAAGACAGCGCGCTTTCGCGCGCTGTCCATACCCGGTGCCTTCAGGGCACCGGCAGAGCCTTTGTCGTTTCCGATCTACGAATTGGAATTACTGCTTTGGGGAATGGCACCTTGAGATGCTTGAATTCCCCTGGCGAAGTCACTAACCTGTCAACTTCTCAGCCTTCCTGCCGCCCTGATACACGCCCGGCAGTCGATCTGTGCAGCGTCCACCTTGTCAGTTCTCCCAGCTTTCCCTGATGATCGGAAGCCACAATGAAAGAGCGACCACCGTCGGGGGGCACCCCAAATGCCGCAAGTCGCCATGGCGCGGGACTGGGTGCCGCAACTGAGCAACTTTTTATGGAAATTGCCGATGCGTCGGGCAATGAGGTATTGCGCCGAAGCATGGTTCTCATGTCTCAGCAGATGCAGGCCATACGGCCTTACGAGGAAGACCTGATCCCAGACCGGGAGGCCGAATTTGATACATTATCGGCTTGCTGGGCCGCTCGTGACATACCCAGGCTACAGATTCTGATCATGGCTTATTTTAAACGTCGCCAGGATCTGGCTCCCAAAGTCGCCGAACTTATAAATCGACCCAGATCATAACTGGCGAGCGACCTTTTCCGTGTACGGACATTGCAGACCCATATAATTCCCGAAGATTTTCGGAAAATCTTCGCGGTGCTATGCACCCGTCAAACTTGATTCAACACCGGCACTACACTACACATAAGCGAGTATTCTCCATATCCGGCGCCACATTTCCCCTCCCAGGCTGAAAATGCGGCTTTTCGGCAGGTACGCGGCCGGAAGCGTACCGCATCGAAACGCCACCTCCGCTTCGGGCAGACCACGAGGAGTGACATGCCGCCTAAGGCTTCACGCATCGAGCAGGTTTATGCCGGTATTAAGCAGGAGATACTGGCCGGGCTTCTCCTGCCGGGGCAACGTGCCGATGTTGCCGACATGGCGTCTCGTTACAATGTCAGCAAGATACCCATTCGCATGGTTCTGAACCGCCTGGTCGGTGAAGACATCCTTCAGACAACGCCCCATGAAGGCTTTTATATGCCGAGAGTGAGTGAGCAGCGTCTGCGCGACCTTCATGGGTGGACCCAGCAGGTCCTGCTACTGTCACTTCAGATGGCGTTTTCCGAACCGCCACCCGCATCTTCCCTTCCGTCGATAAACTTCGACCATGACGACACAGTCACGGGGATCGAACAGTTATTTGCGGCTATCGCGGGTATTGGCGGTAACGGAGAATACAGACGTGCCATCAACAGTACCAATGATCGCCTGCGGCCTATCCGTCGTCTGCCTGATTTCAGCGTTTCGGACCGCAGCACTGAATTTCGCGCGCTCACTGATGCGTGGGTGCAAAGCGATCTAAGCGCTTTGCAGGAACTTGTCCTCGCCTATCATGAGCGCAGACTGGCTATTATTCCACGGATTGTAGCGCTGGCCTATAGTGACCCGGCCGATGCCGGAGACGGCCGATCATAGGCTTTCAGCCATTTTAAACCCCGGTTCGGACCTGGCTCTGCCCGCCGCCTTCATGAAATAAAAGGGCAACCGCCGGGCGGAAAAATCAAATATGATTTTCTGATAATCCCAACGAAACCTTCGTAAAATCAACAAAGTATCCAGGAACGATACTTTGAAGACGCTGCTAGATTATGGTGGTCATGGATAGCCATGGCGTAACCTCCAGCAATCGAAGGAGACCATCATGAAAAAGATCATCGAAACTGAACCCATGCAGGCCGAAGACCTGATCGATCTCGGCACCGCTACTGTCGAAACCAGGGGGCCGTTCCAGAAAGAACTGGACGGCGTTCAAAGTCAGGGCCGCATTCCGGCACCGCTCGCCGACTGAGCTAAGCATCGGGCGCGTGCGAACGACGTTCGCGCGCGCTTCCCCTCATCCGTTTCCAGTGGGCACCTTCAAATGCAATATGAGCTGCGTGACGACGTTTATTTCTGCATCGCCAATCACCAGATCGTCCTGCTCGATCTTCGAGCCGACAGGTATTATTGCCTGCCAGCTCAGGCTGATCGTGCATTCCACGAAATTCTAAACGGCACAGCGCCCGACGACATCGATGCGAAATGCCTTGCACCTATAGTTTCTCGCGGCCTTTTGCTTGAAAGCGAGCGAGCTGATCCGTTTTCCTTGCGGTCCGGAATAACGCCTCCGGCAAGAAGCTATCTCGATTCAGACTCAGGCCGGTCAAGTGGCTTTCGCACAGTTGAGGCGATTGCCATGCGCGCGCTCACATCCTCAGAACTGCGCCAAAGACCACTCTGTAAAATCGTCAATCGGGTCAGACTACGCAAACAGTGCGGACAGTTGAGCAAGATTGCACCAATCAATGAAAGCGCCAGCGTCATCCTTAGCTCATTCATGAGAACGGGCAGGTTGATGTCAACTCAGGATCAGTGCCTGAGTTCATCCATAGCCCTGATCGACCAACTGGCAAGTGCTCACCTTTATCCGGATCTGGTAATCGGCGTCAGAATGAAACCTTTCGGCGCTCACGCATGGGTGCAGAAAGACGACACGGTGTTGAACGACAATATCGATACGGTCCTGCCCTACACGCCAATTCTGGTGGTCTGACTATGGCCACACGCTTTCTGGCCATGGTTCCAAATGGTATTGAGCCGATCGGAAACCTTTTAGATGAGATTGAATATCGAGCCGGCCTCACCAAAATTCTGGTCACACCACGACTGACAATTCTTGTCGATGACGCCGCCGATTACATGCGTCTGCCTGGACATGGCGGCGCTATTATAGGCAACCTGTTTTCCCGCGAAGACCGTCCCAAAAGAATTCGATCTGTCAGTGACGACCTTGCCCGCCAGATAGTCCGTTCGGGCGGAACGCACCTGATTGACACCTGTTGGGGTGGGTATGTGTCGATCATACAAAGCGATGGCGATGGCCAAACCCACATCGTCAGAGACCCGTCCGGAGCTATGCCATGCTATTATCTGGAAACTGCCCATGCGACGATCATATCATCGGATGTAGAAACCTTGCTGGCGTCTGGCCTGTTGCTACCGGCCATCGACTGGCAATACATGTTATACCACCTGCTGGCATATGACCTGCGATCGCAAAGAACCGGACTAACAGGCGTATCAGAACTGCTGGCAGGATTTCGCCTTTCTCTGTCAGGGGCCAACCAAAAAGTAACGCAATGCTGGTCGCCGTGGGATCATGTGTCCGCAGAGCACCAGCGCGAAAATCACGAGATCGCTGACAGCTTGCATGAGACTGTAACCAGGACCGTTCAGGCGTGGGCAAGCTGCTACGATCACATTCTGCTGGGCATATCCGGCGGCCTTGATTCCTCCATTATTGCGGCTTGTCTGAAAGGTCACACTACCCGGCTCACCTGCCTGACGATGGCCACCGATGAGGCCGAAGGCGATGAACGAAGATATGCGCGTATAGTCACTGACGCCCTGAAATTGCCGCTGATCGAAGGCTTCCATGACTTAGCCAGGACCGACATAACCCGTTCAACAGCCGCACACCTCCCCCGCCCGCTGCTCTATGCCTTTGGGCAGAGCGAACACGAAACGAAATTCGCACTGGCGCGTGAGCACCGGATTGATGCTTTTTTTAGCGGGATAGGCGGTGACAATGTCTTTTGCCATATGGTGTCGCCATCACCGGTTATCGACCGGTTCAGGGTTCAGGGATTCGGCAACGGCACGCTGACGACTATAGATGATGTCTGCCGGCTGACCGGGTGCAGTCTCTGGCAGCTCGCACGCCACGGACTTCCCCGGCTCTTTGCCCGAAACCAGGCGTACCGATGGGAAAGGAATATGCAGTTTGTCAGTCAGGCTGCGGCCTCCGGATTGGACTTTCCCCTTACCCACCCCTGGCTTAACGCGCCTGACGGTGCCCTGCCGGGCAAAGCCGCGCATATCGCCATGCTGCTTCGCATTCAGGGCACAATCGACGGCTTCTCACGTTTGAATACGGGGCCACAAATCAACCCCCTGCTCTCGCAGCCCATTGTTGAAGCCTGTCTGCGTATCCCTACATGGGCGTGGTGCTCGGGCGGTGAAAATCGTTCCGTTGCGCGCCGGGCATTTCAAAACGATCTGCCGGACGCGATCATCCACCGCCGTTCCAAAGGCGGACCTGACACCTTTGCCTTCGAGGTCATCGAAACCAACCGATCGATTCTACGCGAACGTTTGCTGTCCGGTGTTCTGGCACAACACGGGCTTCTTGATCTGGTTGAGTTGGAAAAATGCTTCGATGACCGACGTCCCGTTCAGAAAAGCGATTACGTAAGGCTATCGGCGCTCGCTGAGGCTGAAGCCTGGGCACGGCACTGGCTCACCTATTCCGGGACGGATGGTCTAAAGGCCGCCGCGGCCTGAACGCCCCCGGACCTTTCAAGCAAAAGACGGCCCTGCCCAATGAACGCCGGACAGGGCCAGAATGAGCGCACAGCCTTACGGCTCCGGAAATACGCTCAAACCTGGTTGTTTATGCTGTCGCAAGGCTTCCCACCGCCGGTACTGATCGTCTTTCCGAGGATCGCTGTCCTTTTGATCTTTTAACCAGAAACCGAACCAGTCCAGGCTTCGATGGTAGCTGGCCAAACGATGCTCTGGCTGCCATTTGATGTGATACTCGTCGGGGAAAACGTACATTTCGACGGGCTTTTTATGCTCTTTCAGGGCGGTAAAACCCTCCAGTGCGCCGAGATACTCACGATCCGGCACCTGTATCAGCAATGGCACATTGATCTTAGCTGCGTTCAGCACGATAGACATCGGCATCCAGAAGTTCTGGCCGTCATCTGTCAAACCGGGATATCCGGCCTCGTGAAGGGCAGACGCAAAGGCAGGGCCGACAACAGTGTTGACCACAGCCGGTTCTTCGCAACAATTGCTCACGGCGACGGCACTGAACATCCGGCTATTTATCAGGGCGAACTGGGCATTCGATGCGCCGTTGCTTAACCCTGTCAATCCGACATGACCCGGCCTGGCAACGCCCATTGAAATGGCCAGTTGGGCGCCGGTTTCCAACGAAGACAGCACACTGCGAAAATCAGCCCAATCCTGTCTGTTGATGCGCTCGACTTCAAGCCACGACTTCGCCTTGCCAAAGGTGCCTACGTCATCCGGCCGTTGCACGCTGAGGACGGCGAAACCTTTTGTCGCAAAAGACTGCATCGGAAAATCATCGCCGGTCCCTCCCCGCAGAAAGCCGCGCGATTCATATTGGACAAGTACCAAGGGATAGGTCTGTCCGGGCAGGTAGTTCACCGGAAGAATGAGATCACCAAAGGTTTCAATGCCAAAGCTGTTCTTCCATTTCAGGCGGGTGACCGTCCCTAACTTAAAATCCTGAAATTCGGGGTTTGGATCGAACAGAGGTGCTATCTTTCCGGAGGTCAGACTGATCGAAACGAGCCGTCGCGGCTGGGTCGAGCCCTCTTCACCACACACCAGTTCACCCTTGCCCATCTGACATCCGGTCAGAGCATTTCCGGTCAAAAGGATACGAACGGGATTCTTCAGCCCCGGCTCCCACTGATACAGGCCGGTGTCACTCCTGCCCCATCCTTCGCGTCTGAGATAGATCAGGGACTTACCGTCTGACGACCACCACAGATTGATGACGTCTGCACACATTGACAGTGCACAGGTATAGCTGCCCCCGTTAGCGAAGGATGCCTTTAGTTGCGTCGTCGCATTGACATTGGAATGATCTGAAGACACCGAGCACCCGATTTGCGATGACTTCCCTTTTACAAATAGTATGGCCCCTTCCGGTCGTTGAGGATCAGTAGCCGGATCAAGACGCCTTTGCTGATCGGCATTTGCTTCCCGAAGACTCCCCGATGCTATGTCCAGGGCGGAATAAGTCCGGGCCACCGGCTCACGAGCCACCGGGCGATTGGAGGTGGCAGGAATGAACCTGTCATCGTAGAGATAACCTGCTCTGCCCTCCTCCGTAATAACGTGGTTGGCAATATCCAGCGCCGGGCGTGCCGATACTATCAGTGAACGCCCGTCCTCATCCCAGATCACGTCCTCAATGTCGTAGGATGCTCGGGTTACAGGCGCTGAATGGCTACCGTCAACGCGCGCTGTCCAGACCTGTGTCACCCCGTTGTCGCGCCTGAGAAACGCTATTGTCCGGCCATCAGGTGACCATTTCGGGGTTATCGTGGCCGGCGTACCCGGAGGTGTACTTACGGCAAAGCCCCATGCGCTGAAAACCGAAGGGATAAACTCGCCACCTTTATTGACCAGCACAGGCTTCGCATCTCCTCTGACCGGCATAACAAACATGCCAAAACAGTAGCTATTTGTTGTCGGGTCAGCACGCCGTATCTGAAATGCGATTTTCGAGCCATCGGGTGATAACTCAAGAAAATGCGCGCGTACATCCGCATTGCTGACGGGCCCCATATCCCGGAGCCGCACCAGGTCAATCGGAGAAAGGGGCATATCCGCCGGCACGTTTCGGCGCCCTGACGGCGACAGATCTTTGCAGTCCTGTTCTTCGGCAAGGCATATGGCTGGCAAGGCGCAAAGTGACGCCAGCATCAGCAAGGCACGGGACGGCTTCATGGGCTACCACGCCTTGGCTAGCGTCAGGCTCACGAAACGACCAACAATAGAAGCATTCGTGCTGTCGAAATGAGGATCAAGGCCGGGCGTTCCGGATGCCGTGTAAGGTGGGTTACGGTCAAAAAGGTTGGAAGCCGACAAGACAATTTTCGCCCCGCGCTTCAAACCGGATTGACTCGAAAACCTGTAAGCAAGCGTTGCGTCAAAGGTGGTCCAGGACCCAATATCTGCGTTAGGCACCACCCCTGTATCTTTTGCCGCAGCAATGTAGTTGGCGATCCCCGTGGCTGAGAAGCCCCCGCGTTGCCAGCTTAAACCCGCGCGCGCCTTGAATTTCGGCACATTGTAAATTGTACCGGACAACTGAATGCTCGGCACAGTCACGATGGTTTGCTGCCTGAGCCGAAGCCAGGTCGCATTGGCGAACGCACTGAGATCACCCGAGCGCAGGATAAATGACTGCCTGTAGCCAACGTCCAGCCCCTTAACGGTCTGTGCCGTGGCGTTTGCATACTGATCACGCAGGACAGCAACAAGGTTCGCCGGGTCATAGGCACCCGTCGAGAAGTTTGCGAAATCGTCGGCAGCGGCAAACAGGTCGGCCTGCATGGCTGACGAAGGTGCATAATCAACAAAGGGTGAGAAAATCGGGTCACTCAGGCCGACACCCAGCGGACTCACCGGCTGCACAATGCGGTCCGTGTAATCAATGTCGAAGTAAGTGGCTGAAAGACGCAGCGATGACGCTACAGGAGGCCTGTACTCACCGCCGAATGTCCATGATGTTGATGTTTCCGGCTTAAGATTTGGGTTTCCTCCGTAGGTCAACAGAGCCTGTCCGGCGCCGGTGTATCCCAGATCGGCTGCGTCGAAGAGGTAGAGAACCGACTGAGAATACATCTGATCGAACGAGGGAGCCTTCAGGGATTTCCCCCATGTACCGCGCAACGTCAGATCTTCGAATGGCACGTACCTCAGGCCGACGCGAGGATTAGTGCTTTGTCCGAAGTCGCTATAGTCCTCAGCCCGCGCGGATAAACTCAGTTCAAGTTCATGCAGGCCTTTACGATCAGCCGACGGGGCCACCAGTGGAGCAAGAAGTTCACCAAACACGTAATTTACAGTCCGCGAGACGTCGATGCTGCCAGTCCTGTATCCCTCGTCGCGTCTGCCCCCGCCGACTGCCATTTTCACGTCTCCGGTCGGGAGGCGGAACAATGTCCCGTCGGCAGCCATTTCAACATACTGCACCTTGTTCCGGGTATGGCTGACACTGGAATATGAAAGAGCGGGTGCGTCAAAGCGCGTGTTGTTACGACTGCCGGAAGCGACACCCGTCACACGTAATTTCCAGTCTTGCGGCAAATCCACGTCAAGCGTCGTGGCCGCACTGTAGGCGGGGGTCACCGTTGTTGTGAAATATCTGGGCTGGCTGGTGCTGCTTTGGTTTGATCTCGTGGAATCCCGCTCGCTGACCAAACCGTCAAACGACATACGGACGTGATCTGTCAGATCTCTGCCGGCACTCAGGAATAACGATGACCGGTTCTGCGGTTGCAACAGGGTATTTTCAGGTGTTGAGCTGGGAGTAAAGGCTCTGTCCCCCCAGGTAATCGCCTTTTGTGTCGAGTATTCTGCATTCGCCAGCGCATACCAGTTACTGCGCGAAACGCCCTGAAGGACACTATAGGTTTGCTCCTCACCGCCGCCCTGACTGGCGCCGCCGATGCGCGCCGTCAGTTCACCGCCATTGTAATTTTTGCGCAGTATGAAGTTGACCACGCCGGCAACGGCATCAGACCCGTAGAGGGCTGAGGCTCCATCAGTCAGCACTTCGACCCGTTGTATAGCTCCCAGAGGGATGCCGGAAATATCAGATCCCTGAAAGAAGCTGTCGGCAGACAGGCGGTGGCCGTTGATCAGGACCAGCGTGGCATCGGAACCCAGGCCGCGCAGATTAACCGTTGAGGCATTAGATATGTTTGAATTTCCGACGTTGGCGATTGAGGCCGCCCCGGCCGCAACGCCGGGGTTCTGGCCGCCCGAAAAGTTTTCCGGCAATGAGCGCATCAGGTCGCCGACCTGAGAATAGCCGGACTGCTCAATATCTTTGCGGGTGACGGTATGTACGGGTGAAGTCGGGTTGCCACCACGGATATGCGTGCCCGTGACCACGACTTCAATCACCTCTTCGGCCTTCGCGGCCGGGCCTGCGTTTTTTGCGACCACCCGCAGCGTAATGGTCGTCGCCGTGGCACTGGCTACTTCAAGATTCGTGTTGGCCAGCAATCGCTCTAAAGCCTCTTCGCGGGTAAGAGAGCCTTTCAGCGCGGGCGCTGAAAATGCTACCGCAGCGTCATATGGAAACAGCAACTGAATGCCAGATTGTCTGGCGAAATCGTTGAGGGCCTTTGCGGTGTTCTCCGCAGGAATATCGAACTGAAAACGCCCAGCCTCAGCCTGAGCCATCGGCGCAGCCAGCAAGCCAATTGCTGCCGCCACCGCTGCCATTGAACTATTGCGCCGCCAGTGCTTGCGAGAAAATGTAAACCCCATGCCAGTCCCCTTCGTTGTATGTCACTTGTGTGACGTTCGAGAGGGAAGACACTAAGGTTAGGAAAAACCGCCAGTCAGACTTCTAAAATTTAGAGGCGTGAAGGAGTCATTTCTAGTTGGCGGTGGGCCGCCATACGAACCGATAGTCGAGATTTCGGTGTACATACAAAACGGAAACCGTGTAACGCGGAAAATTACCTCGACCTAGACAGTAGTCATCGTACCCTCGCTGGAGCGCGTGCTGCTCAATAGGGGTATGGCCGATGTCTAGCAAAAGCAGCGCTCTCACTTTGGCGCGACTGGACGGATAGCGGGAAAGCTTCTGAAGCTCTGACTTATTTTGGCTCCAATGAAGCTGCTGACCATGCTCTGAGTTTCTGACTGCTAACTCGAACAGACACGGGTTTGATCCATGGGGCTTGTCACCAAACCTGAAATCTACGCGGCGCTCGACTTTACCTACCAATATTGGGTGTTCACGAGAAGTCGCGGCATATCCCGCTAGGAGATATGCGTGCAGCATTCTGCCAATATCGGCTTCGCCATACGACATCGCCTTGTTGCCGCAGACAGGGCCAACTATTTGTAACGCCGCCTTACGGACATCAGCCAACCCCGCCACTACAGAAATGCCCCCATTTTCGCCCTAACGAGCACCTATATCTCTAAATTAGCAGCTAAACTTCTACTTAGAAAGCATCACCACACCCGCACCATCTTTTGTTACGTGGATTCCGAATCCCGATTGCAGGGAAGCCAAAAAGTCAGTCGGTTCACTCGTATTGAAACGACCACCCAAGCGAATATTTTCAAGGCCGGGATCAAGGATCACGATCTTATGCGGCAGGTAGCGGTTATATTCAGCCACGGCCACGCCGAGAGTTTGGCCACTAAAGACCAGTTCACCCCGGCGCCAACCTGATATGAATTGCATGTCCTGTGCATCCAGCGAGCGGACATGGAGATCAGATATCTTGGCCAGCACTGCCTGGCCGGCATTAACAGTCAGCGTATTGGTATTTTCTGAGCCCGTCGCCGCCGCCCGGAGAGGGGCTGAAATGGCGCAAGAGCCTTTGACGACGGTAAGGTCGAGCGATTTGCCGCGTAATCGTGCATTCAGATCGCCCTGCCCCACCTTTATTTCAGTATCACCACCGTACAGGAAACAAGGTCTGGCGTCGTCCGCCACGATCAAAGCGATTTCCCCGCGCTCAAGCCAGATACGGCGCCGCTCGTTGTCGAACTTCCAGGATGCTTTCGAATCTGTATTCAGGCTGATCTTGCCACCATCCGGCAGGACCAGAGTCCGACTTCCGCCGACCGCAGTGGATGCACTCGCTCGCGCCGTGCCTAAAGAAACGGCCGTCGCTCCGACTGCCGCCATCCCCAGACCGCCACCCGCGAACATGAGGGCTTTGCGGCGATTGACTGGATTTTCTACGGACCTTGTTACAGATGCTGGCGTCAGCTTATTAAGACGGTCTAATTGAAATCCGGTCCCGGCGATGCGCGCAAATGCAGCGGCGTGACTCGGGTCTGCATCGCGCCACACCTCGAACGCTTCTATGTCGGCCGAACCGGAATCCAGTCGGGCAAACCAGAGCGCGGCTGCTTCCATAATATCATGACGCGAGGATTTTTCTTCTGAGATCACGTCGCATCCGGTCCTGAGAAATAGCCACTGCGGCCCTCAACGAAAGGGGAAATATAGGGCAAATTACAAATACCGTCTATTCCGGCTTTGACGCTTCGGATTTGCTTGTCGAAACAACCGTTTGTTCAGGCGCGCTGGTGTCAAGATATTCGGTGAGCAAAACCAGCCCCCGCGCCAGATGTTTCTCCACCGTTGACAAACTTATACCCAGCTTTGCAGCAATGTCGCGGGGCCGCATTTCTTCAATCTTTCGCATCGTAACCACCCTGCGGCACTGTGGCGGCAATTGCGCGATAGCGTTCATCAACAGGTCGATTTCTTGACGACTTGATAGCGTCTCGAACTGATCTGGTGAGAGGTCAGCATAGCTGATTGTCTCGGTTTTAGCGTACTGCTGCATGGGCACGACACGCGCACTACGGAGTTTGTTCAGCCCCAGATTATAGACCGCGCGCATGACATAGGCGCGAGGATGGGTCAGTGTCGTCCAGGTATCGCCTGACAGAATACGGGCATAGGCATCGTGAACCAGATCACGGGCGCTATCAATATCACCGGTCAAACGGCGGGCCAGCCCCAGAAAATCGCGTTCATAAGGAGACAGGTTGGCACCAAACCACCGTTCGACGTCCCGTATCCATGCCCTCGCCTCCGCCACCGGAGTAAGGTTTTGCCCATCAAAAAGCATATGGATTTTAATGCCCAACGCCTTCGTGAGATCCCGCATTTCAATGGCGTCGATAGATGCTGAACCTGCCTCAAACGCTTCAATTCGCTCGGGTGTTAATCCTGTTCGGAACCCGAGGGCTTCGCGCGACATATTAAGAAGTTCACGCCGGGCCTTAGCACGTGCGCCGACATAAGCACCGACTTTACTGCCAACCTCGTCTCTCAATTTTTTTGAAGAGCCAAATGGCTTTTCGCTATCCATCTTGCCCTCAACAGGTGGGTGAATAAACACCCATGCAATATGGACTTAAATAAATACCCTGACAACTACGATATGGGTTTTAACCCATAGAGGTATTGTCTAAAATCGTAATGTTAAGAGGATGAACGTGTTTCGTCTTCTTGGCTGGAAAATTAAGACGCTGCGCCTAGCCAAAGAGCTGACGCAGGAGGAACTAGCGTTTCGTGTGGGCGCTATAGATCAAGCATATATTAGCGAACTGGAACACGGAAAGGGAAACCCGACGCTACAGATTATGTATGATCTTTCCCAAGCCTTAGAGACCCCCTTATCTGACCTATTTTCGACAGACGGTGCTCCGAAGGAAGTAATAGGACAAGCGCCTCGAAAGAGAAATATGAATGCACTTAAATAAATAGGCAGCATTTTCACTTTATGGGTTTTAACCCATAGAGGTTTGGCTACTACATCGCGATCCTGCTTGGATGGATGTCTTTCGTCTTCTCGGCTGGAATATTAGAGAACTGCGACTTGCTCAAAATTTGACGCAAGAAAAATTCGCTGGTCTGGCAAATATTGCTGAACAGGCGTCCGTGAGTGAATTGGAACACGGCAAAGGCAACCCAACACTTCAAACCATTGCCGATATTTCAATCGCTCTCAATGTGAGTATTCCTGATCTGTTTTCTAAAGACGGAGTACCATCAGAGATCTTGGATGCGCCGACCAGAACGGAGTTTCGGATATGAAACGGCCATTAAACTGGGTCAGGACATAAGCTCCCCATGGACGTGCAGGCGTTGGTTGGATGGAATGTCGCGCGGCTTCGCTCAAAATTGAGGATTTCGCAGGGTGAATTGGCGACTTTGGCGACGATTATAGACCAATCTTATATCAGCGGATTAGAAACGGGTAAGCGAAACCCCACGGCGGTAGTCCTCATGCTTATTTCGTCGGCATTAGGCGTACAGGTTGGCGAGCTGTTCTCAACTATTGGTGCTCCCAGAGAAATCGTGGATGGCCCCGTCGAGATCCGTAGCTCACGCTCACGAAAGCAGTGAGATAGGCGGCGCCATATCTAGTCCTGATTATTCCACAGAAGCGCATATCCCGAATTTTCCAGAAACAATTCGTTATGCGAGCCCTTAGCAATCAACTTGCCTCCCGACATGAAAAGCACTTCATCGGCCGCCTCGGCGAGGCGTTGCTCGTGCGTAATCATTATCAACGTCGTGCGGGTCCCGTATGCCCGACGAAGACTCTCTGTTATTTCGACCTCGCTTGTTGGATCAAGCGCAGACGTGCTCTCATCGAGGATGACGGCTGGCACTCTCACACCGGTAAGCCTGGCCAGCTCAAGCTTTTGTATTTGACCGCCGGACAGGCGCTCCCCGTGTTCACCGACCGGTGCCCCAAAATTTATTTCGCGGTCGGCCTCATAGAATCGCCACCCCCTCAGCAATTCACCAATATCCGACTGGGATTGCATAGACGGTGGGTACATCGCGTTGGCACCCAGCGTCCGGTTGAACAGCCCGATAAACTGCGGCACGTAGAGGACATGCCGATGTCGATCGGCTCTCGCTACGGTGTTCATCTCCCGGCCATTGATCAGAACGCTACCTTCGCTGGCTTCGAGGATGCCAGCGAGAAGCTGAGCCAGAGTTGACTTCCCCGATCCGTTTGCGCCGACAATCACGACAAATGATCCAGGCACAATGTCGGCCGTAATGCCGTGAACGCCCGGAAGGTCTGGACCGTACTGAAAACTGACATTCCTGAGCGCAATTGACGCAGGCGACTTAACGGTCAGAGGATCAGAGGCGGGCTCGGTTGTTGGTACAGACAGGTCAAATACGTCACCGATGTTGGCAAGGGATATTGCGGCCTGACTGAGGGTAAATCCCAGACCACTAAGGGGCAGTGCCAGCCGGAAGGCATAAGCCTGCAACAGCACGAATTCACCAACCGTCATCCGCTGGCTAACAACATCAAGACCGCCCATCGTCAGCAGCAACAACAGGCCAAGCCCGACAACACCATACTGGAACACGGACATCGTCATCAGCGACCACATCATCTGCTCGTTGGCATGACGCTTCGCGTTGAACTGCGCATTGATGCCGGCAATCTCAACTTTCAGGGCGCCGTTTAGGATGACACGACGAGCGTTACGCAGCACATCACCGATCATGTGCGAAACAGCGCCCGTCACCGCATTGGCCGCCCCGGCGTTCTGCTCATGACGAACGGCGCCGAACCATGTCACGGCAACAAATCCGCCGAGGACAAGGCCGAGGATCGCGACATAGTGGAATGGTATGAGGCCAGCTATGATGGCGAGGCTTCCGAGAAGCTGTAGCAGCAACGGCAAGGCTCGCCAGATCACGCCGTCAACGACGACCTGTAGGCTGTAAGGCAGGCGTTCAATTAGCCCAAGCATCCGGCCACTGTCACCGTCCCGGACAGATGCCGCCTCAGGAAGGCGGGACTGGATTGCCGCCGTCGCGAGTTGCCGGGTCAAACCGTCAATGACACGGGACGAGTAGACCATCCGCCACATTGAGGTAACGCTGCCGACTGCCCAGGCCACGACGAAGAGGGACACAAGGCTGATAAGGTGCAGCGGATCGGACCCTCCGGCCGACAGCGTGTCCACCAGCATTTTCAGCACATATGGCCCGCTGACCGCGAGCACTATTTCTGCGATTTCCAGCAGCGCGCCTTTGGTTATGTCGGCCCGGAGACCGGCTCCCTTACCTGCCATCCGGCGCGCAAGGGCTATGATGACATCACGGCCTGACATTCTAATTCAGCAGCTTTCGATATCCGCCCGCTACCATATTCCGGGCATAACCAAGCAACCGCTGGACCCGCAGTCTCAGGAAATCCGACCGTCCTCCCCACTCTTCTTCAACCAGTCTGGCTGAGAAAATGACGGTCGCGATCTCTCGTTGACTGGCACCGGCGACCATGCCGTCATAGGCCTGAAGGGCTTTAGCCCATTTTTTTGCACCGGGTTCGGGCGGAAACAGGGAATTAGGAAATCGACCCAATCGCCTCAGCGCGTTCAGTCTGATAAGCGTCCGCACCTTTGCATCAAGGTGTCCGAAGCCCGCCAGATCGTAACGCAATCGCGCCGGGCCGGACGCGACGGTGCCGGACCTGACCTCAAGCTGGATGTTATGGCCTCCATCCGCCAACAGAACGACCTCACGGCCAGAGGTGTCCGTGATAACGTCAGCCTTCGCTGCAAACCTGGCGATGTCGAAGGCATCCACATGGGTAGGGGGTATTGGTTCGGCATCGACAATCACGACAGACGAGTCCACGTCTGATCGCCAAAAAAGCCTGACATCCTGACGCTCCTCGCCCGAGCCATCAGCGTGTACAAATACCCCGTGTGAAAAAGGCTGTTCAGCTCGGCGTGCATAAGAAGGCATTTGTCGTTGCCGATGGCTCGCCATTCCACGCTGGCCGCAATTCTGGCTGCCGATTCCTGATAATTGTGATTTCGCTTCAGCCATAGCCAGGCCCAGTGCCTCCGGTCAGACATAATCAGATTTTCGTAATGGGCATTGTCGTGCCAACTCTCTTCAGGTCGGTCTGCGTCGCTTCGTTTTTGGCCCATGTGACGCCCCCCGCAGGCATTCTGCCTGCATCGACACTTTCTCGAAACTTTCCACTCACGACCTGCGAAGCGCTCTGAATCACGATAACGTCGGCCGATGTCTTCCGTCAGTTGACGGTATTATCCCCCGCCCCCGTGAGATCCGATGACGAAGCAGCAAGGTCACGGTGTTTTTGCGCTATATAAATCTGGAGGCACCGGATAAAGGCCTCATCCAGTACATCGGCACAATCCGGCATACCCGTTTTGCGCATCTGGACCCGAAGGTAGTCCAGCGCATCCATGGCATGTTCTGTCGCCAGATCACGTTCGGCTGTGATCGCGTCGCGGGCTTGGCTGTGGCCCCTGGTGTCAGATTGTTTATGCGACATCACGAGCTACCCTTGGTGATGTCGCCGGCGTCAGCACATTTGAAATCCCGGTTTTCTCACCTACGCGGCACAACTGATCCTCATGCACCGCGATTGAAGCGGCCTGAATTTTCGAATGTGCACCGATCTGTCGGGCCGCCCCCAGACGGTCGAGACAAATACCGGAACGCTCAAAGACTGATCTGAGTATGAGCGTCGGCATCAGGCCAATTATATTGTCAATGCCCTTCAGAAGCCCGTATTCGACATAACCTGCGCAAATGTGGTGGCAGATTTTCAGGCGTTTCTCGGCTGGCAGACGACTGTCGATGCAGAAGCGGGTGCCTTCCCAGACGTTTTCGGCGTCGAAGATGGATTTATCGTCAACCAGGTCGGCAAAGTGGTCTGCAAGCATACAGCCGTAAGTAATCGGGGTCAGTCGGCTGGCGCCCAGAACCGTTTTACCGTCTTCGGTATATACAAGGTATACGGAGGCCAGCGTGTCGTATTCATCAAATTCCATGCCGTCCAGCGTCTTCACGTCGTATTGCTGGCGCTCAATAAACTCCCGGTGACGGAGTTGAAACTGGCTGATGAACAAACTGCCGTGCCTGGAAATGTCTTTGTAGGATATCGCCATGAGCATCTGATCGGTCCCCTGAACTGGAGACTCAAGATCAACAGAAAAATTAACCACATACCACTACGCGAAAGCGTAGGGTTACAGCTCAATCAGGCCGTAACTCATGGCAATTGCGACGGCAGCGACACGGGAATTGACGTCAAGTTTGCGGAAAACGTTGCGGACGTGAAAATCGACAGTGTTGACGCTGATGTCGAGAAGAAGCGAAATCTGGTCGTCTGTGCGGCCCCGCGCGATCCAGAGCAGAATCTCCGCCTCTCTCAGAGACAGAGTTGCCAGGGCGGGCGTCAATATCCGCTTCCTGCCGGTCAGGCGCTTGAACGAGAGGTAGAACTGATTGCAAAAAGCCGCCAGGAGATCAAGATTTTTCAACTGGCCATTGCCGGATGACGACGTCGCCAGCGCCACGCCTGCAATTTGCATTTTAGGCCCGCTGAACGGAATGCCTACGCCGTTTCGGAGGCCGGCTTCCTCAGCCTGACCAAGAAACTTCACCTGCCGATCAGACAGGTCCATCCGGCGTTCCAGCTCGCGCCACCTGAAAGGCCTGAACGTGCTCGCAGCACACCTGAGAACGGGGTCAATTTTGCCAAAGTCTCGGTCGTGGTAATAGCTCTGCCATTCTGCCGGGTAGGTACTTATCAGGCCAAATCCCTGATCGATTTCAGCTACGTCGTCATCATGCTTTATTGAAAAATTGACGCGATCAAATCCGTGAAAGAGCATGACGCGCGTAAATATCTCAAACAAGTGCTCCCGCGAATGGGCACTCCCCGTCAGTTCGACAAAGTCTTCGAAATAGTGCTTCGACGGGGGTATTGGCATGGCAATACTCCTTATTGCCTGTACGAGTTACCGACTTCCGGAGAATTATGAAGGATATGTGACACCAACGTAAGGCGGTAAAATGCGATTGTCTATCGAATTAGTTGTTGTCGTGATTCGATGTCCTACGTGGTGATTTTCAAAAAATCATCGCGGCATTACCGATAATTACGTGTCCTGCGTCAGAGGCAGCCAGGGCAATATCACAACGGTACGCATCCGCCGCTTTCAGGTCGATAATCCCTCCGGCCTTAAGCTGGTCATATCCGCCACCTGACGAAACTGGCGCAGAATCTCTGGCTGGTGGTTCGACAAATAGCGGACAATTCTGGCATTGTTGAGCAAGGTTCCCAAATACCCCTTCGCCAAAGTCAGGTTGAGAACGTCCTTGCCGTAACTGTCTTCTATCAGGCGGTATTCGCGTTGCAGGCTGTCCATTTCGGTTTCCATGCGTCCCATCTGATCCTCGTCCAGTCCCTTAATCTTCTTGGGTCGTTCAGGATGGACGAGCTGTGCTTTTGGTGTGGCTGCCAGCAGAGCCATCACATAGGGCTTCGTATAAATACCGGCATCATTCATTAGCGTTGCCGCTTCGACCTGCCGCAGAGGCTTCATTTTGCGAAGGACCGGAAACGTTTTGGGTGCGATAAACTGGTCCTTGAGGAGTTCGATGGCCTCAGGGCAGATGCCTTCCAGCATATCCCGCTTTTCGATAATGCGGCGAACGTCAAGATTCAGAGCCTCAGCCAGTTTCTCTTCGGAGACCCCGCGTTCAATGGCCCGCCGGATCATCTTATGTTCCTGAATCGATGCGATCCGATTGATATGCTTATTGTAGGTGAAGCTTTCGTCGTCGGACGCCACAATACAGGTCACGGTCTGCTCACCGAGTTCCTTAAGAGCATAGAGACGCAGATGCCCATCCCTCAAAAAGTAGCGGCCATTCATGCCGACGGCAAGCGACACCGCTGGTGGCTCTATAATGCCTACGGCCCGTGTCGAGGCTACAATCTGCTTGTATTTATGGCTTTTGAAAACCTTCGGGTCCATGACCTTAGTCATGATGATCTGGTCGATATCGATGTCAACGGTGCGCTCGTCGAAACTGGCCTCAATCGGCACCTGGGGCAGTCTCAAAACGCCACGGCGGTTAGAAGCCATGATGCCCGCCCCGTTCTGACATAAGTGACGCCAGAGGTTTCGGCAATGTGCTAAGACCCTCAGCCCGCAAGAGCGTACAAAAGTTTTCATCCTGGGTTAATTCCCGTAAGGCTTGCGTCACAAAGGTTAGCCGTGTCGCGGCAAGATCTGCTTTTTTAGTCAGCAGTCGTTTGCGGTCCAGTTCCCGTTGAAAGACCTTCATCACGTCCTGAACCGAAAGCGCCCTTTGACTCTTTTCCCGCCCTGTACGCTTTTCGCCGGTGTAAGCCTTTCCGCGGCGGCGGCGTGTGTCCATCAGTTTCTTTGCCAGTAGGAGACGATTGCCCCTGAGCTGGTTGGATTCGTAGGCATCCTGTAAAGCCAACTGCTCCTCTTCCGGGCCCTCCGCTATGCGAATAGCGAGGTACATCGGGATCTGGCCGTTCTCCACCGCCGTCAACAAACGCTGTTCCCCTTTTGCCATCAGGTTGAGAATGCCATCGACGTACTCCGTGGACATCCCGGTTTTTTTGGCGATCGTTGCCGCGTCATAACATTGCTTCGCAAGGATTTCGACACCCTGTAGTATGTCAGCAGACCGATGCTGGCGTCGTGCAAGGTTCTCGACCAGGCTCATTATCAGAGCCTGCTCCTCACTGGCATCAATGATCATCGCCGGTATTTCGGTTTGGCCACAGGCGAGAAATGCTTCAAGGCGCCCCTGGCCACAGATGAGGTCGTAGTCCTTATCTGCGGTGCCGGAACGACATGCCGTCACCATGATGGGCCGCTTCATCCCCACTTGAGTCATGTTGGTCGCCATATCGAAGAATATCTTCTGATTACGCGCCCTCGGGTTCAGGATGTTGATGCGATCAATCGGTATCTTTGCGATTTTACCGACACGCAGACCCTTCGCACTACTCATGCCGCCACCGGCAGGTCCGCTCTCTCTGCCATGAGAAAGAATGACTCAAGATCGTCGAAGCGGTAGGCATCCAGCGCAAGATGGTTGTTGTCGGCGAGCCGTATTTTTGGCGCTTCAATATCTATGGCCGGGATCAGATAATAATCGAAAACATCACGATTATTGGCAGCCATTCGGACGACTATGGTAATGTCAGGCATCAGGCCGGCATCAAACCGTATCTGCCAGCGATTTCTACCGGATGCGGACTGACCGCAACGACTGATAACCAGTGAAGCTTTGATTTCCTCATTGACGACGAGGAAGTCCGTCTGCTCGTCCACCCGGACTTTGCCGCCAAGTTGCCCGATCTGATTCAGGACGTCCGCTATAATCTCAGGGTGCATCTGCCTGATATGGCGGTTGTCCTCGATGAACGTAAGGTCGCGGCCTGGATCATAACCTATGAGTTTGTAAGCTTGTGTCAGGCCGCCAAAGCGATAGGCGTATACTGCACTTGACGGCATGTCGTCTGTCTCGTCGATCAGGATACCTGAAAGCCAGCCCTGCCGCTCATGCAGGGCTTTCAGCCTCGTCAGCATGTCCGCATCCGAGAACTTTCGGTTTCGTTCGCGGATAATGCCCTGAGCTGTGTAAAAATGGCGCGGTTCAATGATCGCTTCAAAAACTCCGTCAGCGCGGACCCACATATCCGGATCGTTCTCGACCCGCCGCTTTTTCAGTTTGAATGACCTTCGATTGAAAACATTGTTCCCAATATATTTTTCGTTGGTCAAAATGCCGTGCACAACACCACGGGTCCAGTTTCGGCCAAGGTCAGTTTTCACGCTCCGCAGGTTTAGGCGGGCGGCAATCTCTGACTCACGCAACCCCTCTTCAGTAAACGCTTTGTAGATCCACTTTACGATCACCACCTCATCCTCCGGTCCGGCCACCAGCACCACCCGGTCCGTCTGAAGCGACTTGTGTTCCCCCCGCTTCAATTCCCCCTTCGGATTGCGTTGCTCGTCGAGCAGGACCCGCCGCAGGCCAAATCCGGCCGGACCGCCCTGCCGAAAGCCCATCTCTATAAGGCGGCACTGGCCGGCGAAGACCTTACCGGAAAGTTCGCGGCTGTACTCTCCCGCCATGGCGCGTTTAACGCCCTTAACGATGGTTGAAACCGGACTACCGTCATTCTCAAATTGCTCTGCAACGTAGTGTACGTCGATACCCGCTCGTCGGCACATGTATTCGTAATAAGCGCTTTCGTCGGCATCCTGGAACCGTCCCCATCTGGTGACATCAAGGACAAGGATGGTTGTGAAATCGGCTGCACCAGACTGAACGTCGGCAATCAGGCTCTGCAATGCCTCGCGTCCGTCAATGCTCAGGCCGCTCTTGCCGGAGTCGGTATAGGTGCGGACAATGTCGATAGCGAACCGTTCGGCGTACTCGCGGATGGCATCAGCCTGATTTTCTGTCGAGTATTTCTGGTGATCCGTAGACATGCGGACGTACATCGCTCCGCGCCTGCGACTGGAGGTTTCTTCGCTCCCGATTGTCATTCCTGCGTTCATAAATCCCGCTCCCGAAGGCGTTACCACTTACCGCGACTTCTGAGGCGGCGGGGAGTTTTAGCGTGGGAGGGGACGGATTGTCGCTTGCAAAAACAAGGCGAGTTTTGGGAGCAAAATCAAGCGTTTCTTCCGACCTTGAGCTGGCAAAAATTGTTGCAAAAGCCCTTCGTGAAGACTTCGGAGACATGGCATCCGCCATCAAGCAAATTGGTCAGATTACAAGCGCAAATCTCAACACCGTCACAAACTGGTATCAGGCCAAAAATGTCCCATCTTCCAGACACTTACTTGTTTTGGCGAGAACCTCTCCCGGTATATTGCGGCTCGTTTTGATGCAGATCGGCGGGGAAGATCTTTGGGATGCCTTTCAGCTCTATCCTGCCCGTAAACGAACCGTGTCCAGACGACATGATATCGGCCGCGACACCCCCAAACGCATCGAAACGGATGTCACAACAAATGTCACAACAACCGATTTAAATGAGCGCCAGAACTGGTTTATCAGCGAACTCAACCGCGGCTCTGACTGCAATGCGCAAAGCCTTGCGCACGAATGGAATGTCACTATTCGAACCGCAAGGCGGGACATTTCCCGCCTTAAAAGCTATGGCCTGATTAAATTTTCCGGGGCAAAAAGGAATGGGAGATACGGCGTGTCTGAGCGAGTGTAGGTATCAATGATCGCCTAAGGCGTTGCCTATTGATGAACTCGACGCTAACTCCAGACGCCCGCACTAACCGGCGTGTTCAGCGTCAATAAATAGCGCCACGCCGCCAGGAACAGACTCCTGCGCTCTCTTCACACTGCCGTTGGCATCGACCGCTTCAAAGATGCGGCGTTCCAGCTCATTTCGGCGAGGATCAGAGTCGATGTCCCAAAGCGCCACGACCTCTGCATCGCTAAGTCCTGTCTCGAACTGAAATTCCGATACCGCTTCAGCAGCCTTTTCTTCGTCCGTATAGTCGTAAAGACGATCAGCAATGTCTACAGAAACGCCCATATTCAAGCCCCTGGCAATCATTTCAGTACCCTAAAAATAGAGCCTGATGTCGGCAGCCCGACGGTTTAATCACCTCCAGAATATATCACGAACCTGAGTGCGAAACCAGGGCCTAACTGGTATTTTTAACAGCAGGGTGATCGAAACCAGGAACAGGGTCAAACGCGCTACGACAAGTCGCTTCTCGTCGCATTGCTCAGATACACAACTTCCTCAGATTGGAATGAGGCGGGAATAGCAGCGCCGACACAAGAACATAGCGGCAACATTTTTTCAACCCAACACCGGAAACGCACTTGATATCTGGGGCGAACACCGACACCTTGTCAAAATTCTTCCCAGCGATAACGGTGCCTAATGCAAAACCAGGACTTTTCTTCACTCAGAATTCAGGCAGGCATCACCATAGAAGCGCTCGCCGATAAGCTGGGCTATAGTCCAAGGCAGGTATATCGTTGGGAAAGGGGCGAGCAGCCGCCTCGTGAAGCCGCCCTATCGCTTCTCAGAACCATGGTTCAGGGCTCGACGAACGTCACTACGCTGAACAGTCGCTTTACGTTTATAGACCTGTTTGCCGGTATCGGTGGGCTGCGCAGAGGGTTCGATTCGATCGGGGGCCACTGCGTTTTTACCTCGGAGTGGAACAAGTACGCTCAGCAGACCTACGCCACCAACTTTCGGGACAACCACCCGATAAATGGCGATATCACCCAGATCGGCACTGACGACATTCCGGATCATGACGTGCTGGTTGCCGGCTTTCCGTGCCAGCCATTTTCGATTGCCGGGGTATCGAAGAAAAACTCACTCGGCCGTAGTCATGGTTTCCTTGATGAGGCTCAGGGCACGCTGTTTTTCGACGTCGCCCGTATCCTGAGTGAAAAGCGCCCGGCGGCTTTCATGCTGGAGAATGTCAAAAATCTCAAAAGCCATGACAAAGGACGAACCTTTGAGGTCATCATGAAGACCCTTCGTGAAGAACTGGGCTATCATGTCTGGCACAAGGTCATCGACGCAAACCATTTTGTTCCCCAGCACCGCGAACGAATAGTCATTGTCGGGTTCCGTGAAAACGTCCCCTTCAACTGGGACGATCTGAAGCTGCCGGCAAAGAGCGCGCAGCAACTACGCAGCATTTTGCATCCCGGAGACGGCACTGAAGATACAGAGGAGCCTTATACGGTGGGTGCTCAGGCAAAGGTGAACGACAAGTACACGCTGACGGATAAGCTCTGGGAATATCTCCAGGGATATGCCGCCAAACATAAGGCAGCGGGCAACGGCTTTGGATTCGGGCTGGTTGGCGCCACCGATGTCGCGCGCACGCTTTCAGCACGTTATTACAAAGACGGCTCGGAAATACTGATCAATAGAGGCGCAGGCAAAAACCCACGGCGCCTGACGCCCCGTGAATGCGCGCGCCTGATGGGGTATGGCGATGATTTCCGGATACCTGTGTCAGATACTCAAGCATACAAGCAGTTCGGTAACTCGGTAGCAGTTCCGGTCTTCTGCGAGGTCGCGCGTATTATGCAGCCCCATATCCAGATGCTGGTAAGCCAGCAGCAACAGCAGTTTAAAGAGGCGGTTTGATTTGGTGGACGTTCATGATGCCATAACACGCAGCCGGAACATGGCAGCGATTAAGGGCCATGACACCAAACCCGAACTACGGATTCGCAAAGGGCTTCATCGCCTCGGATACAGATACAGGCTCCACGACAAAACGCTGCCAGGGAAACCGGATTTGGTCCTCCCCAAGCACCGGGCTGCCATTTTCGTTAATGGCTGCTTCTGGCATCTCCACGATTGCCACTTGTTCAAGTGGCCGGGCACGCGGCAGGACTTCTGGCAGGCTAAGATCGGCCGAAATGCTGAAAATGATGCCCGCAATCTCAGGCAACTGGGAGCGCTTGGCTGGCGGGTCGCAACAGTATGGGAATGTGCGCTCAAAGGCCGCGGACGACTTCCCGACCAGAAAGCTATACAGCTTCTGGATGATTGGCTAAGGTCCGGAAACGATTCAATAAATATCCGGGGCACAAATCTTGGTTGATTCACTTTCCCAGCTTTTAAGCCTCATGCTCCATCACGGAGCGACGAGGATATATGCAAAGAAATTGTCGCCAAACGACAACTCTAAAAACCAGGTGTACCTCGGCGGCGACTTTTCAGTCCTCAACATTATACCACACAACGATATCTATACCGATAGCGAAGAGGCCGCAGGAAGTGTCCGTGACCGAGGCAAAGCGAGCCTGAATTTCTTCTGGGTGGATCAGGATGGAATGCACCCTGCTCCCGAGGCCCAACTGATACTGTATCCTAAGTATCCGGAAGTTCGGATGTCGGGCTTTTTGAAGCGCTGTAAGCAGGCGCCAAGTGAAATCATGCGCGTCCGCGACCCTGGCCGTGTTCTATTCATTGGCGTGACAGCCCGGCGGGAAGTTCTTGCCTTTGCCGTCAAGGCCGACAGCCCAGTAGCCGTGGAACTCAACAGCCGCCAGTGGGAGAGCCTTGGTGTCTTTCTGGAACTGCCATCAAGCGCGGACGTCGCACAAAATCCAAAGTCGATATTGCTGGCGGAGCTTCGACGGATACACGCGCTCAAATGGGTTGCATCGCAGAAATTAAGCAGAGACGGCAAAAAGCTGCCCTACGCTGCCAGGAATGGCGGCGGCTACACCCTGGAAGCTGAACTTGGCATATCGCCTAACGGTTACTCGGAACCTGATTTCATGGGATGGGAAATCAAACAATACAGCGTCACCGATTTCCAGACCTATCGCGCCAAGACCCCTGTGACACTTATGACGCCTGAACCAAATGGGGGCACCTACAAAGACGAAGGTGTGGCAGAATTTCTGCGCCGGTTTGGATATGCCGACAAGAGCGGCAAGGCTGATCGGTTTAATTTCGGCGGCATCTATACGTGCGACAAAGACTTCCACGCTGACACGGGCCTGAAAATGACCCTCGACGGCTACGACGTACAGACCGGCAAGATTACAGACATGGACGGGAGCATCAATCTCATATCACGCAGCGACGAAATGGCGGCGTCGTGGAGCTTCAAAGGCATAATGCAGCACTGGAATCGAAAGCACGCCCAGGCAGCCTACCTCCCGTGTCTTTTTCATGAACCTCCACCGGAATATGCTTATGGTGCGAAGGTGCTCCTCTGCGAACAAACCGACTTCATATTGTTCATGAGGGCTTTGGCCACGGGCAAGATCTATTACGACCCCGCCGTAAAAATAGAGAATGCGTCGTCGGCGAATCCGATGTTGAAGAGGCGTAGTCAGTTCCGGATAAAGCACTCTCAAATTGTCGAGGTGTATCATCAGAACGAAGAGATACCGCTGGCTTAAGATAATGCCCTCGTGGACAGATAAAAATTACGCCTGGAGCACCTACCCTTCAAGCTAATTATAATGGTTCGTGTTAACGCGCCTAAGTACGCACGAACGACAGCTTCTGGCAGTCTGGCCCCTGTTAACATAATAACGCCAAACAGCTTGACGTTGCGGCGCTACACATGACACGTTAAAAAAACTTTGAGATGCCGATAATACGGAAACTATCCGATATGCGCAAAATGCGTAACTAAAGGGGCCACAAGTGAGTGTTGAGCAAGTTATTGAACGCGGGTATGTCGATCTCACACCCGTCAAATCGTTCTTCGTCAATATGCTCACGCGGGACATCCCGCTGTTTGACGCTATTCTCGATCTATTGGACAACTGCGTTGACGGCATCATACGTAGTCGCCTGGATCACGTCGGTGATCATCCGTATAAGGACTTTTACGCGCATATTGAATTCAACGAAGGATCGTTCACCATTTCCGACAATTGCGGCGGAATCCCCTCGAACCTGATCGAATACGCCTTTCGCCTAGGTCGACCGGCTGAAAGGGTCGAAGATTCACCGGGTTCGGTGGGTGTGTATGGTATTGGAATGAAGCGAGCGATCTTCAAGATGGGCCGAGAATGCCTGATTTCCACCCAGAATCCCGATAAAGCGTTCGAAGTGTCTATCTCACCCGAATGGATCGGTGAAAACGCTAATTGGCACATACCTTTAGCGGAAAAGGATCGGGTTGCTGGGAAACCTAACGGCACCGTCGTTTATATATCCGAACTTTATGATAATATTGGTGCCCAGTTCGGAGCCGATAAAGAAGCGTTCACGGAAGAGCTCGAACGGCTGATTTCCACGCACTACGCATTTATCATCGCCAAGGGTTTCGAGGTTACGATAAACGGCGTCTTGATCGTTGGACAACCAACGCGGCTGTTATTCGACGATGGAGTAGGCCAAGGAATCCGGCCTTTTATTTTTGAAGCCACCATCGAGGAAGTAGAAATTTACCTCATTGTTGGGTTCACGATTCCAATCCCTTCAACCGCTGAGATCGAAGACGAGCAGGAAGAAAGCCGATACAAATCGACCGACGCAGGGTGGACGGTAATCTGCAATGATCGCGCCGTGGTCTATCGCGACAGAAGCGAATTAACCGGGTGGGGCGATGCGGGAGTTCCTGCCTACCATACACAATTTATCGCGATCGCCGGTATAGTTGAATTTAGAAGCACAGACCCGAAAAAACTGCCCACGACGACCACGAAACGAGGAATCGATTCATCTTCTCGTCTCTATCTTCAAATCAAAAATAAGATGCGCGAGGGTATGCAGCTTTTCACTACCTATACCAACCGTTGGAAGGGCAACACCGAAGCGACCAAAGTTCAATTTCGCGACGCGAAGCCCATGACGCTGGACGAGCTGAAAACCGCATCAAAGGCGCTGACATTTGCAGAAACGAAGAATACTCGTTATCCCGGATTGCAGTATAAGCCGAACTTACCAATGCCGGAAAAGGTTGTATCTGATGAACGGAAGATCACCTACAAGGTGTCGAACTCGGAATATACCAAGGTCGCCAAGTTCCTTCTCGATGATGAAGATGCCAAAACAGCAGACGTAGGCCTCGCCTCATTCAAGCACGCTTTACGGAGCGCGCGTTAGATGGCAACCCCGGCATACCAGCTCAGAACAAACAAGGCCGTAGACCGTTACCTCTTTATTTCCTTGCTGCGTAAAATTATTGGGGACGAACTATCCACTGAGTACCGCTATTATGGGTTCGGTGGCCCATACCTCGAAGATTTTGCACTTATCCATGCGACGTTTCCTCAAATGGAGACGGTCTCAGTGGAGCTGTATGAAGAAGTATTCAAGCGCCAACAATTCCATGCGAATTCTAGCAAGTGCACACTTAGAAATGCAAACGTCAGAGATTTCATAGCTACCCTTCCGGCGGACAAAAAGGCAGTGTTTTGGTTGGATTTCACTTCATTGACACCAGGTCATCTCGACACCTACATGGAACTCTTGAGAAGCGTGCCGTGTGGTAGTATCGTAAGGATATCGCTCGAAATTCAGCCTCAGCTATACGTCAACCCGCGCAATTCCGAGGGGATCAAGTATAATAAGGGTGGCCATGATAAAGAAAAGCCATTCTTAGATCGGTTCTCGCATTTCCTCAGTGGAATGGGAGAAGAACTGGAGCTATCCCCTCTCATCTTCTGTAAAACTGTGCAGAAGATGGTCGCCGTGGCGGCCCAAAGAGCTCTGCCTACATCTGCGCAAGGTTTAGTCCTATCACCGCTTAGCTCGTTCTATTATAAAGACGGTGCAGGAATGTATACTCATACAGGAATCGTTTGCGGTTTCGATGAGACCGAAGCTGCGAGAGCTCCAGTCCTAAACTGGCCTTATGCCAGCTTTGATTGGGCAAATGATATTCAGCCTTTGGAAATGCCCGTATTGAGTACAAAGGAAAGGCTAAAGTTACAGCACCTACTACCTTGTAACGACGACGCAGCTCCGCTAATCGACGCCTTAGGTTATCAAATCGAAGGGGCAGAGAGTGAGCGCCTCATGCTTCAATATGCAAAATTCTACAAAGAATATCCGCACTTCATCAAAGCAACAATCTGACTAGGCAGCATTTCTAAGCGCACCGCGCATTTTGCCTTTAATAAAGTTCAATAGGCCGAAGGAAAGATATGGCGATACACTATTTCCGATCATGCGGAAACTGTGCCACTTTGCAGGGTGGAACATAAACCAATCAGGAAAACCCTGAAGACGGGCCGCTTCGCGTACAGTAATTACTCGTCCTTCTGTGGGGTGAATCGGACGAACCGCTTGGTGGCTACCTTTTTCTGAACCAGTTCCAGCCCTCAGCGTCGGGCAGAATCCTTCCCACTTGAGTTTTGGTGACTTACTCACTTTGCAAGATGTTCCCGGTTCGAGATCGAGGTACCGAGCCGACACCTTTGGGTCATGAACCGTATTGAAGAGCCCCGATACAAGGTGAAGAGCCCGCTTATCCCGC
Source organism: Asticcacaulis sp. UBA2476 (assembly GCA_002342035.1). Classification (GTDB taxonomy): domain Bacteria; phylum Pseudomonadota; class Alphaproteobacteria; order Caulobacterales; family Caulobacteraceae; genus Asticcacaulis. Next base: position 33,530 of record DDPE01000063.1, read on the forward strand.
GCTAGAGGGCTACCAAGCCCTTCCGGCGGCATCGCTCTAGCAGCAAGAGCATACGGACTCGGGTTCTTTCTAAGATCGAATTTACGCCAACCATAATCGGCCCCACCAACCGATATGTGGCTGTCCAATGGTGGCGGTAGATCGGAAATTGCGTCGCGAACTGTGGCTTGAGTGGCGCGAATAGCTTCGATATCTCCCTTTGTAAAGACATCAAACGAGTTCGGGTCATACCCGATGACAATCACACGTTGCCGACTGGTCGCCGCACCCAAATCGGATGCCTTTACGACCACCGGGCCCACGATCGTGTAAAAGTCCGAAACGATAGCGATCTGCTTTTCGAGTTTTTCGCGCATCGGGCCGAATAGCAATCCGGGCACATTTTCCATAACGAAAAATTTCGGTCGAATGTGCATGACCTGTTTGAAGAAATGGCCAATCAGTTCGTTCCGGGGGTCGTTCTCGTCTCGACGCCCCATCGCGCTAAAACCCTGGCATGGGGGGCCCCCGATTATACCCGTAATATCCTGGCTCTTGGCCGCGGCAAGTAGTTCCTCGCCAGAGGTATTAGCAAGGTCCAGATTACGGAGATTAGTGTTAGGGAAATTCAATTTGTATGCCGATGACAGGATAGGATCGATGTCAACAGACAGGACGCTTTTGAAGCCAGCTTGTGTCGCGCCGAGGCTGAAGCCGCCGCAGCCGCAGAACAGATCTATGATATTTAAGGTTTGTGGCTCGGACATTCCGTTGGAGTACATGCCTTCCGCGTCACGCGCGACCGTGCGCCGCTAATAAAATTGAATAGTTGCACAAGAATCACACCCTCCCATCGTGTCACAACGAATGACAAACAAAAATAGAGAACTACAACGCATAGTGCTAATTCTTACAGTCAGAATTATTGACCACGGCACCGTACAGGCCGAAAGGGGCATAAATTGGGATGTACAATATGCGGCGAGCCACGCACCGTGAAATCCCATATATTGCCTCGGGCCATATTCCACCTGATGAAGAGACCAGGAAAGACTGTTATCGGGAACTTCAGAGACGGCCCGGGTTACAAGATTTTGCAATCGGGCTATTGGGACGACAACATTCTTTGCGACAAGCACGAAGCCCTACTCGGCTCCGCTGACAAATATGGCATCGAATTCTGCCGGCAATTCGTGGATCACAGGAAGAACTCTGACGGCGAAGTGGACATTCCGAACCCCCACCCTTCCCAGTTGGTCGATTTTGCGTCTGCATGTGTATGGCGAATGGCGGTCTCTCGGACATCCGGGGCCCCAGCCATGTGGCTCGGACCCTACGCGCAAAAATTAGCCGATAGACTCTACGGAAACGGCGATTTCGAGCCTTCTCTGCTAATATCTCGACATGGGCTGCACTTGGAAAGTGGCAAGGAACACAATATCGGAACACTGCCGTACCGATATTTCGAGCAAGGTCTGAGGTTTTGGCGGTTTATATGCACGGGCTTGGTCTTCGATTTGAAACTCGACAATCGACCAGCGCCACCGGCTTTAGCGATTTTCGCTGTAAACGACGCGGACAAGGTATATTTGCATCCTGACCTTCCACAATCCATTTTGAACGTTCCTGGCCTTGCCTCAGCACACGCCCAGATGACCGCGCCAAGAGAACGATATAAGCGTGGTTGATACGCCAAGTAAAAGGCCGAACCGGCGATTAAATTCAAGCGAGCAGCAAACATGAGGACTAAAGCACCGGGAAGCAATCGGAATCGCCTCGACGCCTGGGACCTCCGAGGAGACGTGCACAGCAGGCAAGCTGCAATAGGTATGGCCAATTTTTAGTGACTTAAGCGAATGCGTCGTCATCCGGCTCACTCGTCGGATTTATAACAAGAGCCAGAGTACCAACCGGGAACATTGTGCTCTCCGTTTTATTTCGTTCCCTTGTGCGAACAATTGCTCTTTGCAGCTCGCGGGCAAGCTGCGACATTGACTTTCTTGGACCTTCCACCCTCGCCCGCTTAAAGTGGGCCCAGTCCGACCAAACCGCGCGCGTGTCTCTGAGGGAATAGCCGGAATAGTGCGCATGGTAGCGACCAAGGACAAAGAGCTGGACAGACGGAGTGCCCGAGGCTTCAAAACCTAGTCGTTTCGCAAGCTCGGTAGAACCGTTCTCTTGGAGCCAACTAGTTACACGCTCGATCCATTTGTTGCACTCGTCTTGGAAATTCTTCGCGGTGCTGCGTCGTCCCCGCTGGTCGGCGCCAACCGGAAATTGCCACTTGAGTTGAAATATTGCGAGCTCGTTGGCAGACGTGTCTAACACGGCAAAGTCGAGGTCGGTCAACACCTTTCCATTCCTCTTGAGCTTCAGGTTCTGCCCATGGGTTTGCCATCGGGAATGCTGGTACAGGCTCTTTAGCTCCTCGATCCATCGTTGCTCGCGAGTATTGGCAACGCGAAACCAATCACCTTCGTGGCGGGACCGAAGTTCCCTCATTAGAAATAGGAACGGATTAATGTCGATGCCAAAGACCGGACGAATGAGGGTGTTGGCCGATGCCTGGATCAAGGGAGGCCATGCCGTGTCATCCTCTGCGGTATGTAAATCGAGGTTTGAACCGGAAAGCGTGAAGTACGTCATGATCTCAGCAACTTCGCCCGCATCGGCATCGAGGTGCCGGGCAACCGAGTCTAGGTATTCGCTACGGTGCGCAAAAGTCGTGAGCAAATTTCGGAGGTCTGCCAAGGGATGCCGCGCCTTAAGTATTGCTGCGTTGGCTATCTGATGTTGCGACTTGGCAGACAAGACCGTAAGGACATCGACGTAGCTAGAGAATGGCCTCCCGCCTATACGTTCGTCGTACCCGATCATGTCCTGCGAATGGATGCGCCTAAGGTAAAGCCGCGCCCACTCCTGGAAATGGGTGTCGATCTCAGGGGGGGTATAGCTTTCTGGCAGCCATCCATTGACCAGCCGGACACTCTGGTCGAGACGTTTCTCAAGCCGGCGATGCTTCTTCTCGAGCTTCGACTCTTCCGCGCGGTCTTGAGCCGTCTGCCGGGCGCTCGACCAGCGAAGCCCGGCATGTCCTATCCTTTCCTCAAAATAGGAGTCACCGACAGCCTTCAGCACAAGGATGTCGGTCATATTGGCAGCTTCGCCATCCTCGGGATACGGGCGCACCTTGCAAGAAAGCACCCCGTCCCGAACTGCGCTCGCTAACATCGCAGCCCGCGTCCTGATCCCGCAGTGGAAAATAAAATCGTCAGCGGCAACCTGCCGCCGCTCGGTTGAGGGAAAATTGTAGAAAGGCTCTTCTCTCATCTCCCTCGGAATTATTGACCGAAGCGCACGATTGATGCCCCACGTCGACAAGGCACGGAAAGTGTTGTCAGTCGCCGAAACCCGGCGGCTGGGCTCCATGAGATCGCGGCAGAAAAAATCGTCGAGCGCTCGCACCGTCTCGTAAGTCAAGATTTCCGAAGGCTTGCAGTATGACTGCAGATACGTGTCCTCCGCTTTGATGGCCTGCTCTAGCTTCTCCCATCCGGGCTGGCCGACATCGCTTAGTTCGATCATGCGCCCTGCCCCAACAACAACTGCACCATGCCTACCCAAACGGCGGCCTTGTCGCCCACGTCTGTAATGGCTCGTATAGCCAGTAACTTATGCACACTCAAAATTCTTAACAGTTCTTCAGACGCCATTACAGAGCATAAACGCTACGAGGCAATCTCAAAGTGCATCCGCGATTATGGGGCCAACAAACCGCATTGAGCCGGCAAAGGAGGACATAAGTATTAAAAACACACAAGACGCACCACGCAAACCGGTTGCAGATGATTTTCCAGGAACATAGCCCAATAGCTATTGGACAGACTGGCATTGCCACACAGCCATCGCGCACGTCGGCATTATAATACCAAATTAATCGCCGTCGTGGCGTCGTGTACACGCTCAAATACGCTCTGATATCAGCGACTTACTTTTTCTCACTGCACTCAAATTGCACACGAAACCTGATAAATATTTGAATTTATTCAGGATGCTGTCCAGTCCATCATTGCAGTTTTCGATGGCATCGTCCGGCCCGTCATTGGCGCCCCAGCGTTCAAAGCACTGGAAATAGCCGCGTTCATCGAAATAACGGTTGTAGAAAACTTCCACCGCCTCGCTCTGAACCCGTAGTGCCTCACGTTGCAGCAAGGCCCACTCTGGCGGGGTCATAGGGGTGGTGATGCTGTGGGCCGCCGCCCGTGTGACGGGCAAGGTGGTGAAGGCGGCCGCAGCGGTGGCACTCAGCAGGAAATGACGACGGTTCATACGCACTCCCGCTCTCACGACATCTTCAGACGTTCGATCTTACCCGTAATCAGCCCGAATGCCACCATGGTGACGAGGCAGTGAAGACCGACATAGATCAGCGCGCCATCAAACGATCCCGTCGCCGCCACGATATAGCCGATAACGATGGGGGTAATGATCCCTGCCGTATTGCCGAACATGTTAAACACCCCGCCCGCCAGCCCGATATATTCGCGGGGTGCTACATCCGACACCACCGCCCAGCCCAGAGACGCCACGCCCTTACCAAAGAACGCGACCGCCATCAGGGTGATGATCAGCCATTCCTGATCGACATAGGCGCAGGCGATAATGGACAGAGCCAAAGTCATGCCAATGAAGATCGGAGTCTTGCGCGAGGCGCTGACATTGCCGGATTTCTTAAGCAGATAGTCCGACAGGAACCCGCCGACCAGCCCGCCAATAAACCCGCACAGGGCCGGTGCCGCCGCCGCAAAGCCCGCCTGCATGATGTTCAGGCCGCGCTCTTTGACCAGATAAATCGGAAACCACGTCACGAAGAAATAGGTCAGCACATTGATGCAATATTGCGCCAGATAGATCCCCAGCAGCATCCGGTTGGTCAAAAGCACCTTAAGGCGCGCGAAGCTGAACCCCGCCTTATCACCTTTCGCCTTGGCCTCCATAGTCACGGCGCCACCCTCTTTCATGATCGCCAGTTCACCGGCATTGACCATCGGGTGCTTTTCCGGGCTCTGCACGAATTTGGCAAAGGCAAACGCCGCCACCAGCCCCAGCGCCCCCATGACATAAAACACAGACCGCCAGCCAAAATCATGCACCAGCCATGACATCAGCGGCGCAAAGGCCACCAGGGCGAAATATTGCGCCGAGTTAAAGATGGCCGACGCTGTGCCGCGCTCAGACGCCGGAAACCACGCCGCCACGATGCGGGCATTGCCGGGAAAGGACGGCGCTTCGGCAAGCCCCACCAGAAACCGCAACACAAACAACGAGCCGATGATCGACAATCCGCCGATCAGCCCGACAAAGCCCTGAAAGGCCGTGAATATTGACCACAGCGCGATGGCCCCGACATAGACGCGCTTGACGCCAAATCGATCCAGCAAGGCCCCGCCGGGGATTTGTGCGGCCACATAGGCCCAGCCGAACGCCGACAGAATAAAGCCCATATCGACCGGCGACAGCCCTAACGCCTCAGACGCCGACGCCCCCGCAATCGAAAAGGTCGATCGGTCGGCATAGTTAATGGTGGTGATGATAAATAGAAACGCAATCAGCCAGTAACGGACATGCGTCGGTTTTGTGGTCGCGGCGGCATGGCTTTGCGCCTGCGTATCGCGGGTGATATCCTGGGACATGGTTTGCTCACTGTATTCATACTGGCCGTGTATCGCTGAGGGCGATCCGAACCCTTTGTTGATGACAGTAAGACATAATTTTTGGGCCTTGGGGAGCGTTTGATTGCGTCATTCATTGCGTTCGACGCATTGATCGATACCGCCTTTGGCTTGGACGGCCGCGCGGCCGACCATTAGCGTTGAGGTGACCGGGTAATGCGTCAGGCATAGGTGTCCTGTGCCTGCATTCCCCCAATAATTTCAGTAAACATGGAGGCCGGTAATGGCAGGCATCAGCCCAAAGGAAATGGCGCAGACGATCGGGACGGGGTTGCTGTCCTTTCCGGTGACTCACTTTGATGCGGATAACAAATTCAATGAGGCCCCCTACCGCGATCATTGCGCGTGGATGCTGGAAAAGCCGCTGGCCGGATTGTTTGCGGCGGGCGGTACCGGTGAGTTCTTCTCGCTCAGCCTGACCGAAGTGCGCAATGTCGTGGCCGCTGCCGTCGATGAGGCCAAGGGCAAGGTGCCGGTCGTGGCCGGTTGCGGCTATGGCACGCAGATCGCCGTTGAACTGGCCCAATCGGCTGAACAAAGCGGCGCGGACGGTATTTTGCTGCTGCCGCCCTATCTGATCAGCGGCAAGCAGGACGGCTTTGAAGCCCACATTGATGCGGTCTGCAAATCGACCAAACTCGGCGTCATCGTCTATAACCGCGACAATGGCATCATCGAAGACGAAGCTTTGGCGCGACTGTGTGACCGCAACCCCAATCTGGTGGGTTACAAAGACGGGGTTGGCGACATTGAGCTGATGACGCGCATCTATACCCGCATGGGCGATCGCCTGACCTATATCGGCGGCCTGCCGACGGCGGAAACCTTTGCCGCACCTTATCTCAAGCTGGGTGTCACCACCTATTCGTCGGCCATTTTCAACTTCCTGCCCGACTGGGCGCTGGGCTTTTATAACGCTGTGCGCGCCGAAGATCAGGCGGCGGTTCTGGCGGGCTTGCGCGATTTTGTCATGCCCTACATCGCCCTGCGCAACAAAGGTAAGGGCTATGCGGTCTCGATCGTCAAGGCCGGCATGACCGCCATTGGCCGCCCGGCAGGACCGGTGCGCACGCCGCTCAGCGATCTGGATGAGGCCGAAATGGCCGAACTGACCGCCCTGATTGCACGGGTACAGCCTTCCGCGCTTAAGAGCGCCGCCTGATGCAACTGCCGCGCCGCCAGATTATCGGAGGCGCGGTCGCCCTCGGTGCGGCCACCGCCTGCGGACAGGCAAGATCGGCCTCCCCTACCCTGCCGATCGCCCCTACCCGGTTCGGACGGTTGCGTGGCCGCACCGAGCGCAACATTCATGTCTTCAAAGGCATACGCTATGGGGCCGACACAGCCCCCTATCGTTTTCAGCCGCCCCGCCCGCCCCAGCCGTGGAAGGGTGTGCTTGATGCGTTTGACTATGGCCCGGCCTGCCCCCAGCGCAATGCCAAGGGTGCGGTCAGCGAAGATTGCCTGTTCCTCAATATCTGGACACCGGCCCTGAACGATGGCGCGGGCAAACGTCCGGTGCTGGTCTATCTGCACGGCGGGGCCCACGCCTCCGGTGACGGATCATCCCCGCTTTATGATGGCGTCAATCTGGCCTCACGCGGCGATGTGGTGGTCATTACGCTTAACCACCGCCTCAATGTGTTTGGCTATGGCTATTTTGCGCGTTTAGGGGCCGCGGTCGGGGACGATGATTTCGACTATTCCGGCAATGTCGGCCACCTTGATATCATTCAGGCGCTCACATGGGTGCGTGATAATATCGCTGAATTTGGCGGCGATCCGTCGAACGTGACCCTGTTCGGGCAATCGGGCGGCGGCGGTAAGATTGTAGGCCTGATGGCCATGCGCGCCGCTGACGGGCTCTACCGTCAGTGCCTGACCATGAGCGGCCAACATGTCACTGCGTCGGCCCCGCTCAATGCCACCCGCCGTGCCAAGGCCTATCTGAAAACGCTTAATCTGACGCCGGATCAGGTGTCGCAACTGAAAACCGTTCCGGTTGATGCGCTGGTCGCTGCCCTCAATACGCCCGATCCGATTGCGGCGCGCGATAAGGTGCTGTTTGCCGCCACGCTCGATTTCAAAACCCTGTATCGCCATCCGTTTTACCCCGATGCGCCGGATGAAACCGCGCAGGTACCGCTGATCATCGGCAATACCCGGCATGAAACGGCCGCCTTCATGCGCGACACCATGATCGCCAACGACACGACCTGGGAGACCCTGCCGGAGCGTCTGGAGAAGGAAATGCTGGTCGATATGTCGCCGGAATATGTCATCGCCCATTACCGGCAATGGTATCCGCACATGACCCCGACCGAGGTATTACGCGCCGCCGCCACCGCCGGCCGAAGCTGGCGACCGCACCTCATTCAGGCCGAAGCCCGCGGTGCCAAATCGACCCCGACCTGGATGTATCAGCTTGATTTCGGCTCGCCCCTGCATGGCGGCAGACTGGGGGCCTATCATGGCTATGATATCGGGCTGATCTTCGACAATATCCATGTGCCGGAAGCCAATGTCGGCACGACGCCGGAGCAACGGGCCGCCGCTCAAAAGGTCGCCGATATCTTAAGCACTATGCTCATCCAGTTCGCCCGCACCGGCGACCCGCAGAATGCCCTGATCCCCGACTGGCCACGCTATGAACTGACCCAACGCGCCACCCTGATCGTCGATCAAACACCGCGCATCGACAACGACCCGCGCGCCCAGGAACGGCGGCTGTTTGCCACCGTCCCCTATATAAAACCGGGCACATAACAGTATAAAATTACTTCGTCCGTTCAGCCAGCGGGTAAGAGATAATCAACGTCAGTGGCTCCGTGCCCATCTGCTTGATGCCAACATTCGCGCCTGTATAAAGATAGGCCGCCATGCCCGCGGTCAGGGTTTTCGTCTCCCCATCAGAGGTGACCTCACCGGTGCCGGACAGCACATAATAAACTTCATCGTGATTGATCGGGTGCAGACCAATGGCCGAGCCGACATGCAGGATGCGCTTACGGAATTCCATGGTCCGCTTCGGGGCCTGATCGCTGATGCGGTATGAGGTGCTGAGACCGATCTTGCCGTGGGGATTGGGCTCGACCTTTTCGATCTGCGCCTCATCGACCACCACCATGGGCGGCAGTTCACCCGCGTGAGCTGTACCCGTCGCCAGCACGCCCAGACATGCCATAATGATAAGATTGCGCATGAAACCTCTCCCTGTTGTGAACCCCACTATAGGAGATTTATCGCCCAAAACCGATACGGTTCCAGCATGGATTCATTCGGATTTGTTATGAATCCGTAAGAAATCGCCGCACCCGGTCGTGCACACTTACAAAAGCGTCTTCCGCCCCCGCCACGACGCGCAGCTCCTCATCCGATGTCAGGTCGATGCTGTCGAGTGCTGCGGTAAAGGTGCGCCAGTGCAGCCCCCGGCCTTCATCCGCCGGGGCCAGATGGCGCGCACCAAATTCCGCGTTAAGGTCAAGCTTTGCCGCGAATTTAAGCAGAAAAGCCGCCCCCAGACTGGAGCCTTCGGCGACATAAAGCCACCCCAAGGCTGTCGGCACATCAACGGCATCTCCGGCCACAAATCGTGCGGGGCTGACCTCAAGGTCTTGGATATCCGACACCCCAAGATCCGCCAGATCCTGCGCCACCACCTCAAACCGCCGCCGTCCGGCCAGATCCGGCAACAGGCTGTCCAGTTCCGCCGCCTGATAAAGGGCGGCAATATCACGGTGAAACAGATACTGAACCTTCAGGAATTTCGCATAGTTCCCCCGGCTGGCAAACGGATCAGCGGCCATGATCGCCTGATCCAGCCGGTCATGCGTGCCGGTCGTCATCGCTTTCAGGCGTTTCGCACGGCTGTCTTGCGTCGGGATTTTGTTCATGTCTGCGCTCCGTTCTACAGCGAGTTTAAACGGATGAGCGCCGCGCGGCAACACATTTGCGAATAATTCTCAAATTAACAACATGCCAATTCAAAACCCAAAAAGATCGGCTTCCGGGTCCTGCCCGCCAGTCAGGGTTGTCGTCAAAAGTTCCGCGCCTAAACGGCTGAAAGTTATACCATTTCCGCCGTAGGCCATGATGGCAAAGACATTGGCCTTGCCAGGTACTGCACCGATGGTCGGTAAGCCTGTGGTCGAAGCCCCGAATGAGCCGCACCAGGCAAAATCAGCCTTAGTATCAAGCTGCGGAAACATGTCCTTGAGCTTAGTCTCCAACCGCGCGACCTTTTCGGTGAGCATAGAATCGCGTTTGTCCTCGTCCTCAAATTCTTCGTCCTCACCGCCGCAGATGACCCGGCCATCGGCCGTGCAGCGCATATAGAGATAAGGATCGGACGCTTCCCAGATCAGGCATTTCTGCGGCCACAGCTTATCCGGCTGCGGTCGGGTCGCGATGGCATAGGTCGAATTCAGGCTATGGCGGCGGGTGCGGATATCCTTGGGCATTTCATAGCCGCTGGCATAGATGACATAGCGGGCGCGGATCACCGGCCCTTCAGCGGTGATCACATCGGCCCCTTCGCGGTAGGTCTCCACCCTCTCGGCGGTCACCGGCGCAAAGACCTGCGCGCCGTGGTCTATCGCCTTAAGCAGGAACCCACCGGCCAGCTTGACCGGATTGACCGACAGATTATCATAGGCCTTAAGGGCGGCGATCCGGCGAATATCGTGATCGTTCTTCAGCATATCGCGCGTGAGGTAGTCGGTATAAAGCCCGATTTCATTTCGGTTTTTGGCCTCCAGCTTAAGACCATCGGCATCGAGCACATTACCCGCCAGAAACAGCGAACAAACCGGCTTTACATCGCATTTCAGCCCCAGTGAGGTAATACGCGCATGAAGACTCTCCAGCGCCAGCTTGGACCGCCGCCAGGCCCGCATGGCCTTGTCGCGCCCGATCTGGCCCGACAGCACCGTCAGCGGCGTGTCGATCTCATACTGCAATAGAGCCGTCGATGCCGAAGTCGCGCCTTTCAGCGGCCCGCGCCGATCAAGCAGAATGACCTTGAAACCCGCCGCACTTAAGGATTCCGCCGCCATTGCCCCGGTAATACCGGCCCCTATGATGACGATATCGGTGCGCTGATCTTTGGTCAGTTTTGAGGTCGGGATACGCGGCACGGGCTGGGACAGCCATAGCGGATTGCCGGTGCGCAGGTCTTTGGATTTTGTAAGCATGGGCAAAGACTAGGGCCCACCATATAAAAATGACATTCCGACTGACTTTTTACGCGAGGCAGGCGCACCCTCCTGATGAAACCCACATCCGGAGGCCAAAATGGCTTTGCGACCCTATTGGAGCGGCAATTTGCGTATGTCGCTGGTGACCTTGCCGGTCAGTATCTATTCAGCGCTCAATCGTTCGCGCACCATTGCCATGCACGAAATCTATCGCAAGACCGGTCAGCGCATCCGCCACCAGAATGTCACTGATGATGGCACCGAGGTTGAGCGCGACGACATCATCAAGGGCTATGAGGTTGAAAAGGGCGAATATGTCCTGATCGAACCGGATGAAATCAAAGACCTGAAAATCCCGTCGTCGCGCACGCTGGATATCGTGCAGTTTGCCGATGCTGCCGACATTGACGACATCTATTTCGACAGCCCCTATTTTGTCGCCCCGCAGAAATCTGCTGACGAAGATACCTTTGCCGTGATCCGCGATGCCTTACGGCAAACCAAGAAAGTCGGCTTGGGGCAACTGGCGATCGGCGGGCGCGAGCGGCTGTGTTCGGTCAAGCCGTGCGGCAGCGGGTTATTATTGCACACTCTGCGCTATGAGGATGAGTTGCGCGAATCCGACCCATATTTTGAAGATATCGATGCCAAGGCATCCTCCGAGGAACTGGATCTGGCCAAGGAACTGATCCGGCGCAAGACCGCCGATTTCGATGCGGGTAAGTTTAAGGATCATTACCGTCAGGCCTTGCAGGACCTGATCGACGCCAAGATCGAAAACCGCGAACCGACGGCGGTCGAAGAGGATCGCCCGGCGGCCAAGGTCATCAACCTGATGGATGCTCTGCGCAAAAGTTTGCAGGACAAGGAAGAAAAACCGGCAGCGAAACCTAAAACAGTCAAAGCCAAGCCCACGGCCGCCAAAGCACCCCGCAAAAAGGCCAGCTAAATGGCCGACGCTCTCGAACGGTATAACCAGAAGCGCGATTTTACCAAAACCTCCGAACCGGCAGGCACGCTGGGCGATGGTACAGGCTTTCGCTATCTGATCCAGAAACATGCCGCCACACGGCTGCATTATGATTTCCGGCTCGAACTGGACGGCGTTTTGAAATCCTGGGCAGTGACCCGCGGGCCCAGCCTAAATCCTGATGACAAACGCCTGGCGGTCGAAACCGAGGATCACCCCGTCTCTTACGGCAGTTTTGAGGGCATCATCCCCAAGGGCCAGTACGGTGGCGGCACGGTCATGTTATGGGACGAAGGCACGTGGGAGCCGCTGGAAGACCCGCATAGGGGCTTAAAAGACGGCAATCTCAAATTCCGGCTGCATGGGCAGCGTTTGACCGGCGACTGGGCGCTGGTGCGCATGAAGCCCCGTCCGCAAGATAAAGGCAGAGCTAATTGGCTGCTGATCAAGCATAAGGATGAGGCCTCAACCACCGACGATGCCGAAGCCTGGCTGGATACGCTCGCCACCTCCATCGTCAGTGGCCGCGCGATGGACGACATCGCCGCCGCCGGCAACAATGTCTGGAACTCACACCCAAAAGACGCCCCTGCGAAACCGGCAAAAGCTGGAAAGCTGAAATTTATCGCTCCCGAACTGGCGACTTTGGCCGTCAGCATCCCGCAAGGGGCCAACTGGGTGCATGAGATCAAGTTTGATGGCTACCGCACGCAGGCACTGATTGAAGGCGGCACGGCGCGGCTGCTCACCCGCACAGGCATTGACTGGACCGCGAAGTTCGCGCCCCTGCCGGAGATTTTGGGTGGCCTGCCGGTTAAATCGGCCATTCTGGACGGTGAAATCGTCGCGGTTGATGACGATGGCCGCATTAATTTCAAGGCCCTGCAGGCGACCTTAAGCGGCGAAGCGGACGCGCCCCTGCAATACTACGCCTTTGACTGCCTGCATCTGGACAGCGAAGACCTGCGCCCCCTGCCCTTGCTGGAACGGAAATCCAAGCTGGAGGCTCTGCTCAAAAAAGCCGGCAGCGACCGCGTTATATATTCGGAGCATTTTACCAAAAAAGGCGACAGCTTTCACCGCCATGTCTGCGATATGGACATGGAAGGGCTTATCTCCAAACGCGCCGATGCACCCTATCGCTCAGGCCGCGGTAAGTCCTGGCTGAAGATCAAGTGTCATAAGCGTCAGGAATTTGTCATCGGTGGCTTCACCCTGCCCGCCAAAGGGGGGCGTGGCATAGGCGCCCTGCTGGTCGGCTATTATGACGACGGACATCTGATCTATGCGGGTAAGGTCGGCACCGGCTTTACAGCCGACAGTTCGGTGGCTCTGCGTAAGCGGCTGGAAACACTGGCATTAGACGATAATCCGTTTGAGGACGTGCCCGCCCTGGCCCGACGCGGGGCGAAGTGGGTCACCCCTAAACTGGTGGCCGAAGTGCAATTCGGCGAATGGACTTCCGATGGCCGCCTGCGCCACCCGTCGTTTCAGGGCCTGCGCGACGATAAACCGGCCACTGAGGTCCGCCGCGACCATGCCGTCAAAACCGCCAAGGCCGAGACCGAAGCCGAACAGGAGGTCAAGGTGGCCAAACCGACACCCCGCAAATCCTCAAAAGATGCCGAGGTCGGCGGCGTGCGTATCTCCCACCCTGAGCGCATCGTCTATCCCGGCACCGACATCACCAAGGCCAATATCGCGGACTATTACCTCAGCGTCGCCGACCATATCCTTTCCCACATTGCCGGTCGGCCGATATCAATGATTCGCTGTCCCGAAGGCATTGGCGGCGATTGCTTTTTCCAGCGCCACATGGGCCTGGCCAAGATGGCCAACGTCAAGGACAGCGGCATCAAGGTCAAGGGCCGGCGCGAATCCTACATCATGATCGAAGACGCCAAGGGCCTGATCAGCCTGATCCAGTGGGGGGTGATCGAAATCCATCCGTGGGGGTGCATGGCGGCTGATCCTGACCGGCCTGATCGGATGATTTTCGACCTCGATCCCGATCCCGCCGCCAAATGGGATGATGTTATTGCGGGTGCCTTGGATGTGCGCGACCGCATGGCCGAATTTGGCCTGGAAAGTTTCCTGAAAACCACCGGCGGTAAGGGCCTGCATGTCACCATCCCGATCACGCCCGACCATGACTGGGACGCCATCAAGGCCTTCACCCGCGCGGTGGCGCAGTCGATGGAACACGATAACCCTAAGCGCTATATCGCCACCGCCTCAAAGGCCGCCCGTAAGGGTAAGATATTCATCGACTATCTGCGCAATGACCATACCGCCACCGCCATAGCCCCCTTTGCGGTGCGGGCCCGCGACGGGGCGACCGTGGCCACGCCGATCACATGGGATGAATTGACACCCAAACTCTTGCCCGCAGACTTCACGATAAGTACCGTGCCTGATCGGCTGAAATCCCTCAAAACCGATCCGTGGGCAGACATATTTGAGGTTAAGCAATGTCTATCCGGCCAAATACTAACCGCACTCGGCATTGAGCCGTAGTGGTCGACTGCCGCAGAAGCGTGACCGCCTCATGCAGTTTGTGGCGGGCAAGGTGAGCGATGAGGCCGTCGCGAAGATGTGGTGCAGGCGAAGTTCTGATCTCCACCGGCAACCCAATGGTATCCCACCCCGCTTTTAAAACGCGGGGTGGATTTTGTAAGCGCGATACAGGGACGTGCGTCAAAGGACTCTTGCTCTGACGCTTCCTCTTTCGGCCAAAGACATGGTCGTTCAGTCCATGCCGGACGCCAGCCCCACCAAATGGCACCTTGGCTACACGACCTGGTTCTTCGAGACTTTCTTTCTCAGCCCAATTCCCACGCACCTGGCGTTCGACGCCGCCTTTGCCTACCTATTCAACTCTTATTACGAGGCGCTAGGTCCCCGTCAGCCACGGGCTCAGCGCGGGCTCCTGACGCGCCCCGCACTTTCAGAGGCCCTCGACTATCGTCAGCATGTTGATGCCGCCATAGATCGCTTCTCATCGCAGACCGTGCCTTCGGATGTTGCTGAAAGGTTAAAGCTTGGTCTGGCCCATGAAGAACAGCATCAGTAACTCCTGATGATGGATGCCCTGCATATCCACTCTGTAACTTCCGGATTTGTCTGGCCTATGAGAATTTCATTGCTGTCCAGGCCGTCAATCCGGGTGACGATGTCCAAGCTTCTCTAACCCAAATATCGCTCTGGATTTCACATAGAATGGACAGTGGTCATAGACGTAAAGTTTCATACTCAATTCTCACTCTTAACCGGAACAGGCAGAGACCTATTTGGTTTTAGAGACGCAAACAGATCAACGCCATCAAGACCGCGACTATTACCCGTGGCGATAACGACGTGCGCCTCTGGCACATTAAAGTCTTCGATAAGCAGCGTTTTCACTTCATTGGCATGAAGCGTTGGTTTGTCCTTAGATTTGGCTTCGGCCTATATCAGCATGACGGGGCGGATATATTCGCCTGGCTTTCCCCCTGTCTTGGGCGAAGGAAAACCGGCGAAACCGGAGGGGGCAGGTCTTGGCTGGCCATCAAAAGCATCCGATTAATAAAACGCCTGAAGGCCGGTTTGCGCCCGACCGAGGATGAGGGCATGAACATCGTGGGTGCCCTCATAGGTATTGACGCTCTCAAGGTTCTGAGCGTGGCGCATGACGTGGAATTCTTCATGGATGCCGTTGCCGCCGTGCATGTCGCGGGCGTGGCGGGCGATATCGAGCGCCTTGCCGCAGTTGTTGCGCTTGATCAGTGAGATCATCTCCGGCTGCATCTGACCGACATCGAACAACTGCCCGACCCGAAGCGCCGCTTGCAGGCCCAGCGTAATCTCGGTCTGCATGTCGGCCAGTTTCTTCTGGAACAACTGCGTCTGCGCCAAAGGCCGACCGAATTGCACCCGGTCAAGGCCGTACTGCCGCGCCCGGTGCCAGCAGTCTTCCGCTGCGCCCATCACGCCCCAGGCTATGCCATAGCGCGCCCGGTTCAGGCACCCGAACGGCCCTTTCAGGCCGGAGGCATCGGGAAGAATCGCGTCGTCTGCGACTTCGACATTGTCCATCACAATCTCACCGGTAATCGAAGCCCGCAAGGACAGCTTGCCGTGGATTTTCGGCGCAGACAGGCCGTGCGCGCCCTTATCGAGCACAAAGCCGCGGATCACCCCGTCCAGCTTGGCCCAGACCACAAACACATCAGCGATCGGTGAGTTCGATATCCACATCTTGGTGCCGTTGAGGACATAACCGCCGTCAGTTTTGCGCGCCACAGACCGCATCGAACCGGGGTCAGAGCCAGCGTCCGGCTCAGTCAACCCAAAGCAGCCGATCCATTCCCCCGACGCCAGCTTGGGCAGGTATTTTTGCTTTTGCGCCTCAGAGCCATAGGCATGGATCGGATACATGACCAAGGATGACTGCACGCTAATCATCGAACGATAGCCGGAATCGACCCGCTCGACCTCGCGCGCGATCAGACCGTAGGCGACATAGCTGGCCCCCGCCCCGCCGTATGCTTCCGGCAAGGTCGCGCCCAATAATCCCCGTTCACCCATCTCGGTGAAGATGGTGCGATCAGTGTCTTCTTCGGCATAGGCTTTCAGCACCCGCGGCATCAGTGCGCCTTGCGCATAGTCATGGGCCGCGTCACGGATCATCCGATCTTCGTCAGACAACTGACCGTCAAGTAGGAAGGGATCGCTCCAGTTAAATGTACTCATGCTGTCAATGCCTTTTCAAGCAAGGCCATGCCTTCGTCGAACACCGCCTCAGAAATGGTCAGCGGCATCAGGAAGCGCAGGGTTTCACCATAGATCCCGCACGATATCTGGATCAAGCCCAGTTCCAGCGCCTTAGCGGTCACCCGCTTGGTGGCCTCACCGTCAGGTTCATGCCCACCACGCACCTTGACCAGATCAAAGGCCATCATGGCCCCTAAGCCCCGGATATTGGCTATGGGCAGCAGGTCTTCACGACCCGCCCAGGCTTCAAAGCGCGCCCGCATCCGCGCCCCCAGAGCTACCGATTTTGCCAGCAAATCCTCATCAGCAATCACCTGCTGCACAGCAAGCGCCGCCGCACACGACAGCGGTGAGCCACCAAAAGTTGACCCCAAACCACCCGGATCGACTGCGTCCATAATCTCGGCGCGGCCCAGAACCCCCGACAGTGGAAAGCCACCCGACATGGATTTGGCCATAGTGATCAGATCAGGCTCAATGCCCGCATGCTCAATGGCAAACATCTTACCTGTGCGCCCAAAGCCGGTCTGAACCTCATCAATAATCAGCTTGATGCCGTGCAGATCGCACAGCCCACGCAAGGCTTTGAGCAACTCCGGCGGCGTGACGTGGAACCCGCCCTCGCCCTGTACCGGCTCGATAATGATGGCGGCGATGCGTGACGGATCGACATCGGCCCGGAACAGGGTGTCGAGCGCCCTCAAACTATCCTCAACCGTCACCCCGTAATGCTCGACAGGAAACGGCACATGCCAGACTTCGGACGGCATGATGCCGAATTGTTTCTTATAGGGCGTGACCTTACCCGTCAGGGCCGAGGTCATCAGGGTGCGGCCATGAAATGCGCCGGAAAAGGCAATCACACCCGACCGGCCGGTGGCGGCGCGGGCGATTTTGACCGCGTTTTCGACGGCTTCGGCGCCGGTGTTGAAAAAGATGGTCTTGGCCGGGGCGGTGAACGGCGCCAGCGCGTTCAGAGCCTCCGCCAGCGCCACATAGGGCTCATACGGCAAGACCTGAAAACAGGTGTGGTGAAAGAACTTAAGCTGAGCTTCGACCGCTGCGATAATGCGCGGATGGTTATGTCCGGTGTTTAAAACGGCGATCCCGCCAACGAAATCAATATATCGCCGCCCCTCCACGTCCCATATTTCGGAATTGAGGGCGCGCGCGGCGAAGATACCGCTGGCATTGGCGACACCTCTGGGGATAGCCGCATGGCGGCGCTGCATCAGGTCAGAATTACTCATCATGCCACCGCTATCGCTTCGATTTCCACTTTCCAGCGCTCATCATAAAGCCCGCAGAGCGCCAACGTCATGGTCGGCGCGATATCAAGCCCAAGCACGTCCTTGCGCACCGAAATCATCTCCGGGATATAGGTGCGATCGGTCAGAAAGGTCGTGACCTTGGTGAGGTTGGCAAGCGACAGCCCGGCATCCTTAAGCTGGGTTTCGACATTGCCCCAGGCGAGGCGGATCTGCTCAGAGGTATCATCGGGGACATTGCCGGTGGCGTCCACAGGCCCCTGCCCGCTGATGAACACAAGGGTTTGCGCGTTTTCGACACGGTTAGTCTGCGCCCAGCCGGTGCCGGTGGGATTAATCGGTGTTTTTTTCATCTTCATTCCTACAAACCGATGGCCAGATATTTGATTTCGGTGAAGTCTTCGAGGCCGTAGCGGGAGCCTTCGCGGCCTACGCCGGATTCCTTGACGCCGCCAAACGGGGTCGCCGGATTGGACGACAAGACCTCATTGGCCCCGACCATGCCGTATTCCAGCGCTTCGGCTACGCGGAAGATACGCCCGATATCGCGCGCCCAGAAATAGGCCGCCAGACCATAGGGCGTGTCATTGGCCAGTTTGATAACCTCGTCCTCGGTCTCGAATTCATAGAGCGGGGCAACGGGGCCGAATATCTCAGCGGTCGCCAGTTCCATATCAGGTGTGATGCCAGTCAGGATCGTCGGGGCATAAAAATTGCCGCCGCGGTCATGCCGTGCCCCACCCAGTTCGGCCTTGGCGCCCTTATCAATCGCGTCCTTGACCAGACCGGAAACCTTATCAATCGCCGCCGTATTAATTAGCGGCCCGATGCGGGTATTGCCATCAAGGCCATCCCCGACCGGCAGGGCCTCGACGGCCGCTTTGAGGCGTTGGGCAAACTCAGCCGTCACGCTTTTTTGCACATAAAAGCGGTTGGCCGACACGCAGGTCTGACCGGCATTGCGCAGCTTGGTGGCAATGGCCCCAGCCACGGCGGCATCCAGATCGGCATCGTCGAACACAATAAACGGCGCATTACCGCCCAGTTCGAGCGACAGTTTTTTGAGCGTGCCCGCGCACTGCTGCATCAGCAATTTCCCAACCCGCGTTGAGCCGGTGAAAGAGATTTTGCGCACATCGGGATGAGAGGTCAGGACGCCTGCGACTTCAGGCGCAGAGGATGCCGTGACCATATTGATCACGCCGTCCGGGAACCCGGCCTGTTCAGCCAGCATGGCCAGAGCGAGCGCCGATAAGGGCGTGTCTTCGGCGGGCTTGATGACGATGGTGCAACCGGCCGCAAGGGCCGGAGCAACTTTGCGGGTAATCATGGCCGACGGGAAATTCCACGGTGTAATGGCACCCACGACGCCAACCGGCTGCTTGATGACCAGACAGCGTTTATCGGGTGCGTGCGACGGGATGACATCGCCGTATAGCCGCTTCCCCTCTTCGGCAAACCATTCGATAAAGTTGGCGCCAAATGTCACTTCGCCGGTAGCCTCGGCAATGGGTTTGCCCTGCTCCAAGGTCAGAAGCTGACCCAGCGCGTCCTTACGATCATAGATCAGGCCATGCCAGCGGCGCATGATGGCGGCGCGTTCAATGGCGGTCTTTTTGGCCCAGGCCGGAAAGGCGGCGGATGCTGCGGCAATCGCGGCTTCGCAGTCGGCGGCGGTCATGTCGGCCACGTCAGCGATTTTGGCACCCGTGGCCGGGTTATACACCGTGAAGGTTTTATCGGCCTTATACCGGCCCGCAAAAGCCAGCACTTCGGTCAGTATATCCGCCGCCAGCGGGGCAGTTTTTATGAGGTCATACATGTGATCAGACTCCAAGTTTTTGGGCGGTGGCGTCTAGCGCGCGGCCAAGGATATCGACGGTTTGGTCAACCTCGGCATGGGTGTAGATCAGTGGCGGACTGAGCACGATCGACTGCCCTACGGCGCGCACAATAAGGCCCTCACGGTAGCAATAGTCGCGGCAGAAAATGGCCGCATTGTCTGATAAGGTCGGCTGTTCGCGGGTGGCTTTGTTCTTCACCAGTTGTAAGGCGGCCATCATGCCGATGCCGCGCCGCTCACCCACAATAGCGCTTGAGGCCACCAGCTTATCGAGCGCCGCCATAAAGTATGGCCCGATATCGTCGCGCACCCGCGCCACAAGGCCCTCGTTTTCGATGATGTCAATATTGGCCAGCGCCACGGCACAAGCGACCGGATGACCGGAATAGGTATAGCCGTGCGCCAGATGGCCGCCATCGGCCAGCACATTATAGACCCGGTCATGGATACCGACCGCAGCCACCGGCAGATAGCCCGACGACAGGCCCTTGGCCATCGGCATGAAATCAGGCTGGATATCAAAGGTTTGCGATCCGAACCACGACCCCGTGCGCCCAAACCCGCAGATCACTTCGTCGGCAATCAGCAAAATATCGTAGTGCTTGCAGATGCGCTGGATTTCCGGCCAGTAGGTCGATGGCGGATCAATGACCCCGCCGGCGCCCTGCACCGGCTCGCCGATAAAGGCGCAGACGTTCTCCGCCCCAAGTTCGAGGATTTTATCCTCCAACGCGCGCGCAGCCTTCAAACCAAACTCGTTACGCGACAGTGCCTCACCATACAGATACCAATGGGGGTGAGGGATATGCACGACTTCATTGGACACGCCGCCGTCCATGGCGTGCATATGCGGCATCCCACCCAGCGCTGAGCCCATAACGGTTGAACCGTGATAGGCCATGGTCCGGCTGATGATCGTGCGCTTGGTGCCCCGCCCCTGTAGCTGCCAGAACTGACGCGCCAGACGGGCAATGGCGTCATTGGCCTCCGACCCCGAATTGGCAAAGGCGAAGTGATTGATTGTGTCCGGCGTCAGGCCTGCCAGCCGTGCCGCCAGCTCAATCATCGGCGGGGAGGCGCTTTGGAAATGGTTGTTGTAATAGGGCAGCAGCGCCATCTGGGCCGCCGCCGCATCGCTCAGTTCACGGCGACCATAGCCGATATTGACGCACCATAATCCAGCCATGCCATCAAGGATTTCCCGGCCATCGTTGTCCCACACGGTTGAACCTTCAGCGCGCACAATGATGCGGGAACCTTCGCTCTCGATCAGCTTAGGGTCGGTAAAAGAATGGAGGTGGTGGCGGGCATCCAGGGTTTGCCACTCACCGGTAGCTTTTTGCGGATTGAACATGGCCTTAGTATCCCTTGGTTATGGCGGTGACAGCAGCATTGAAAAAGTCATTATCGACAATGACTTCGGCCAGACGCGGCTTTGAGCGCGACGACAAAACCGCAATCAGGATGTTCTTTTTGGGGTTGATGTAGAGGAACTGGCCGAATATACCCCGCGCTGAAAATGCGCCGTCCGAAAGTGATCCGGCGGCATCTGGCACCGACCACCACATGTAGCCGTAATTGACGATCTGCCCGCCGACATCGCGGGCGGCCCCGGCATCATTCACCCAGCCTTGCGGCAGAACACGCTCACCCCCGATAACCCCGTCTTCCAGCACAAAGCGGGCAAAGCGGACATAGTCGCGCAAAGTCGCACATATACCTGACCCCGCGACCTCAAGCCCGCCGGGGGCTTCCAGCCACCACAGGGCGTCCGATTCCATCCCAAGTTTTGACCAGATTTTTTCCGACAGATAATCCGCCAGCCATTTGCCGGTCGCCGCCTTGACCAGGGCGCCGACAACATGGGTCTCCCCCGTCGAATAGTTCCAGACCGTGCCGGGTTCGGCCACCCGCGGCAGCGACGCCATATATTTCATGATCGCGCCGTGATCTTGCGACAATTGCAACTCAAGCATATGGCGGCGCTCAGAGGCCGGATGGGTGTGAGTATCATCCCACTTCACGCCGGAGGTCATCTGAATCAACTGGCGGATCGACACGCCATCATAGGCGCTGCCGATCAGTTCGGGCAGATATTTGGTGAGCGGTTCTTCGACCGAGCCGATATAGCCGTCCTGGATCGCCACCCCGATCAGGGTGGTCGCCACCGACTTGGCCATCGACATCGACAGCCAGCGCGAACCGGCCTCAAAGCCCAACTCGTAGCGCTCATGGACGATCGCATCGTTATGGGTGATCATCAGACCGGCCACCCGGTTGCGCGACACATAGTCGTACAGGTCGTAATCCTGATCGTTTGAGCGGATCGGGAAATCCTCAATTTGACGCGCCGCGGCTTTGAACCCGCGCACCGCGCCGCCCCTTTTGATCACGCGCGTCGCAAAGGCCCGCTCACTGGTTTGCAGCGCCTGCACCTGATCTTCCGGCATCATCTGACCGGCATAGAGATCCACCATCCAGCCGGTATCGAGCGGGGGTTCAGAAGATGCGGGGGTTAGTTTGGCTTGGCTCACGGCGGGCTCCATAATCAGGTCACCCTTATCGACTACATCCGTGCCGTCCCTTTACGAAGGTGCGTACCGTATAGGTGCCGGTGCGCCAAAAACACCAGCTCTTTTAAAGCCAACAATTCATTGAATTTAATAAAATTTTCTCCGCACCACCTGCACAGATTGCCTTAAAATCACGCGGTCTTTTTCAACCCGGAATGGTCTTTGCGCAATTCATCGATCAGCCAGCGCCGGTAGCGCCGGATCAGCGGGGTATCCCAGCGGTCGGCGCGCGAGAAGATCAGGTACTTGCCCTCGGCATAGGGCTGAAACGCGGGCTGGTCGCGTCCGATTTCGATCAGTTGCCCGCTGGCGATAAAGCTTTCAGCCACCAGATAGTTCATCAGCGCCACCCCTCGCCCATGCAGAGCGGCATCAAGCGTCAGGTGCCCCTGCCACAGGCGTGGGCCGGTCAGATCAAGCTCATCAAATACGCCGTGCGCCGCCAGCCAGTGCGCCCAGCTATCGAAATCATGCTCATGCAGCAGGCGATGCTCAATCAGGTCATGGGGGGCCTCGATCGCCGGTGCGGAGGCAAGATAATCAGGGCTGGCCACTGCCACAATGGGGACCGACGCCACTTCCTGATACTGCATCCCGGTCTCGATCTTGGTGACCGTGCGATAGGACGGCACAAACCGGATTTCGATATCGCTTTCATAAAGCCCAAAATCCGGACTGCGGTCGGTGGGGCGAAGCTCAATTTCGACATCGGGGTTGAGCTTTTCAAACATGCCGACCCGCCGCGACATCCAGTGCAGGGCAAAGCCTGGCGCACACGAAATATGCAGGTGGTTGTGATAGCCCCGGCGCATCAGATCAATGGTCGAGGATGCAATCGCATCCATAGCGGCGGCGATTTCGGCATGATAGCGCCGTCCGTCATCGGTCAAAACCACGCCGCGCGCGGTACGCTCAATCAGCTTGGCCCCCGTCCATTGCTCCAGGGTTTTCAGGTGACGGCTGATGACGGCATGATCGCGGCCCAATGAGCGGGCGGCATTACGCACCCCACCCAGCCGTGCCACCGCATCAAAGGCGCGCAAAGCTTCAAACGGCGGGATCGTCTTACGCGACGGCGGGTTATAGGCCGATATCTGACGATCTTCGCCGCTGCGTTCCATGCCCATGCTCCGTTAGGTCTCGATGTTCGTTTTGGCGAAATAATGGCTCAGCGGCCGGTGCAGGATCAGAAACAGTAGCGCGCCGGTCAGGCCAATCCCCGCATGTAACGCCCAAAAGCCGATGGGTTGCAAGGGCTCATAAAACCGCCCCAGCCAGCCGGACGTGATGCCCGCGATAAACAGCCCCAGATAATAGGCCCCGATCATCATGGCATTGACCGCGGCAGGCGCTACCCGCGACACCAGCGCCAGGGCCACGGGTGCGGAGAACAGATAGCCCAGCCCGACCACGATATGAAACAGCACAGGAAACAGGATCGACACCTTATCGGCCCCCGCCAGCATTTGCCCGCCACTGAGCAGCAAACAGGCCAGCCCAAACAACGAGCAGCCCAGCGCCACCTTGGTCAGATCGACCGGCTCAGCGCCGCGTTTACTCATGCCCTTCCAGAAGGCAATGGTCAGGGGCGCCAGCACCAGCACCACAAGGGAATCGAGCGATTGGAACCATGTCACCGGCACGCTTAAGCCCGCGCCGATATTGAGATTGACGTGTTCGCGCACCCACAAAGGATAGGTGTTCCAGATCTGCGACTGCACCGTCCAGAACAGAGAGGTGATCAGGATCATGACCAAAAGGGCCACCACCACCTGCCATTCGCGGCCATTGAGGCGGACTTTTTCGCCCTGATCGCGCTTCAGCGGCGGATCATTGAGGTGGCGAACGCCTTTGAGATAGATGAATATCCCCAATATCATGCCGACACCGGCGGCCCCAAAGCCGTAGTGCCAGCCGTAAAGCTCACCCAAGGTTCCGCAGATCAGCGGCGCAATAAATGCCCCGACATTGATGGCAGTAAAATAGATGGTGTAGCCGCCGTCACGCCGGCGGTCTTCTTTGGGGTAAAGCGCACCGACTTGTGCTGCCAGATTACCTTTGAGCAAACCCGCCCCGATAATCAGGGCCGCGACCGCCAGCAAAAACGCTGCCTCGAACGCCATCAGGAAATGCCCGGCAGCCATGAAAACGGCCCCCAGCAACACGGCCTTGGTGCGGCCCAGCAGCCGGTCACCGATCAGTCCGCCGACAATAGGCCCGAAATAGACCAGACTAACATAGATGCCAAACACCTGCGCGGCCAAGGCCTGTATCGACAATGGCCCGGTGATGGCCTCCAAGCCCGCCCGAAATCCGTTAAAGCCCCACAGGCCGCCGATGACCTCCGGCTGAAACAGGCGGTCGTTCATGTATAAGACCAGCAACGCCTGCATCCCGTAGAAAGAAAAGCGCTCCCAGGCTTCGGTGACGGCGATATAGGTCAGGCCCTTGGGGTGACCGAAAAAGTCTTTGGGTGTCGCGACAGTACCAGTCATGCGGACTCCGGAAACAGTTCGCCCGCCGCCTGATAATCAGGAGACGGGCGATACATTAAGCAGGTTTAGAACGAATGCGACAGGGTAATGCCGACCGTGCGGGGCTTGGAGCGGGACGACTGCTGCCACACCCAGTACGGATCCAGAGTCTTGTTCTCATCCGTAATGTTGTTGGCATAAAGCTCAACCGCCAGAGATGACCATTTTGCCCCGATGCGGGCATTCAGCAGGCCGACGGAGTCCGACCACTGGGTGCGCGGCACCAGCACCGAGCCGTCTGTGGCCGAAATCTTGTCACGATAGCTATAGTCGGCATGGACAAAGCCTTCGACATTCGGTGACCAGTTGAACTCATAATCCGTCGCCAGCGAGTAGCTGAGCTTAGGGGTATAGTCGCTGGGGTCACCGACTTCGACACCTGCGGTTTCACCTGAGCCGACATTGACCTTAGTGACCTCACTGTCGGTATAGGCGGCCGTGGCCGACACTGACCAGTCAGGGCTGATCCACCAGTCGACGCTGCCCTCAAGGCCCTTGACCTCAATCTCACCGACATTGCGGGTCAGGCTGACGACGCTGCCACCGTTTTCGTCAAAGTTGAAGAACTGACCCGTGCGCAGGGCATCGTCATACTGGCTGAAGAAGGCCGCCAGATCAAAGCGTACCCGGCCCTCAGCCACCTGACCTTTGGTGCCCAGTTCATAGTTGAGGATCTTTTCCGGATCATAGTCCGGCAGACCCGCCGCATTGAACCCGCCCGAACGGAAGCCCTTGGCGATATTGCCATAGACATTCAGACGCTTATCCAGCGCATAGGTGAAATAGACGCGCGGATCGGTCGATTTGAAGGTCTCGCTCTGGACAATCTCATCCAAACCCACCGCTGTTGCTTTGTCGCGGAAGGTGCGCACCCCCGCCCCAACGGTAAGCTTATCCGTGAACTTATAGGACAGGTCACCAAACAGGGAGATGGACTCGGACGTATCATATTTGCGGTAGGTGAACGGATAGGTGCCGCCTGCGTAGTATGAGATACCGGCGTCATCCAGATTACCTTCGGCGTCACGGTAAAACGCGCCGACGGTATATTGCCACGGCCCTTCGCCCGAAGACGACAGGCGAACTTCCTGAGTGAACTGTTTGGCGCGGTCGCTGTTACCGTCAAAGCCTTCGTTCTGGAAGGTAAAGCCGGTGCCGGGCCCGGCGATATAGGTCAGGGTGTAGTCGCGGTTCAGACGCGAATAGCTGGTCGATGAGGTCAGGCGGCCAAAACCGAGATCATAGTTGGCCGTCAGATTATAGAACCAGGCATGATCATGGCGCGGCGGCAACAGGTCATAGTCATCACTAAGCGGCGTCGGGCGGGTGCGGTCTTCGTTTTCATAGGCCAGACCGAACTCGCTTTCCATCTCATAGATGCCCGCCATCGCGGTCAGGTCAAAGACATCGTTCGGCTTATAATAGAGTTTGGCGCGCAGATTGTAGAGATCCTGATTGTTGCCGTCTTCGATGCCAAGGCCGGGCTGGTCGATCCAGCCGCCACCCTCTTCGATCTGACCGGCCAAACGAAGCGCCATCTTACCCTCGATCAGCGGCACGGTTATCGCCCCGCTCAGTTTAGGGTTGGCATCGCCGTCCTTGATGACGGAATAGTCAGCCTTGACCTCACCTGAAAAGCCACCGGTCAGGCTGGGCGACACGGTGACGAAACGGATCGTACCAGCCATAGCGCCCTGACCATAAAGCGTGCCTTGCGGGCCTTTCAGAACTTCGATGCGTTCGATATCAAGCATCCGCAGGTCAAGCTGGCGATAGCCGCCGGTCATGGTCACTGGCAGGTCATCCATATAGATCGACACCTGCGCATCCGAGCCGCGAATATTGGAGACGCCGCGCATGAATATCTGCGACGAGCCCGGCCCGTCATAGCGCAGGGTCAGGCCCGGAATGGAAAATTGCAGATCATTGACCGTATCAATGGCGCGTTTTTCGAGCGCCTCGCCGCTTAACACATTCATGCCGATCGGCACGTCGATGGCGCGTTGGCGGCGCTTTTGGGCGGTCACGATCACTTCGGTGGTCTCATCCGCCGCAGCAGGTTGAGCCAAAACTGGCGCCGCCTCCTGCGCATAGGCCGGAAGCCCGCTGATCAGCGCGATCAAAGATGCGCCCCACAGCATGGTTTTCAAACCCGATGGTCGTTGTTTCGTCATACTCATGTCACTCATCCCCTATTTCAAAATCGTCTGTATCAAAAACGGTGTGGCATCCTCTTAAATCCACGACGCCCACAGTGTTTTCGTGACCGTTTTATGAACAGGCGCGGAAACGATCCCCCGTGGTGCCCCTTACGCACCACGGGGGATTTGTCTCATTTACTTCTTGACCGCGGTCTGCTGCCACTGGCCCGGATTCATCACCAACTTGCCTTTGGTGGTAAAATCGAGCACAGTCGGATAACGCCCCGGCACCATAAAAACCCCGTCTTTATAGGGGATTAGCTCGGCCTTAGCCTCTTTAGTGATCCCATAGGCTCTACGCTCGCCTGTGGCTTGGGCGTACAGTTTGCCACCGTCTGCGGTCACTTTCACACTCACGATGTTGGAGAAGCGGTAATCGCCCGCATAGGCTTTTATCGCCTTTTCCGTCACCTGTGGCGCTGATGTCACCACCGGCAGCGAGGGTTGCTCTGGTACGGAGTTCAGAATAGCGTCCCACATCACCTCGCTGGCTATCCCGCCCAGTTGGGGATTGGTCATGCCCTCCGGCGTATCGACCTCAGCGGTGGATATGGCATACATGACATCGCCGTCGCCCATGGTCGCATAGGGCTGAATCCCGCGTGCCATTGAGGTATGGACCTGCACTGCCAGACGCTTAAGCTCGGCCGGGTCCATCTTCTGATTGACCACAATCAGGCTGACCGTCGTGTTGCGCTTGGGCCCGCCGGGGACGGTCCAGCCCGGTTTCTGACTGTCGGGCAGGTTCTGCATCAGGTCCTTGACCATAAGGTCTTTGGGCCACCCTTCGCCGCCGTAGCAGGCCTGAACCTTGCCGTCACGATCCGCCACCACGCCAAAAGCATTGACGACGGTAAAGGCCGCGATCTTGATGTCACCAACCTGCTTGAACGCGCCCCCCTGACCCGATGCTGAGTTACAGCCGAAGTAATAGCCCGTGCGGGTGTTGCGTCCGGCGCCGGCCGAACCGTTGCGGAACACGCCGGTTTCAGCCGCATGAAACGCCGCCTGCGCCAGTTTTTTGTCAGGGTAGATTTCATTCAGGCGGCGATCACCAAAATCATAGATGATCGAGCCAACCGCCAGGCCGATATTGTCCCAATGACCGGATCGCGTGCCTTCGTCCTTAAGGGCGGTATTGACCGCCGTGACGCTCTCAAGTCCGTACCAGGAGCCGCCCGAAAACACGACGGAGTCCACTTCTGGGACATTGTAAAACAGATCGAGATATTCGGTATTGACCGTCCCCGGTCCGCCGCCGCGCACATCGACCGCGCCTAAGACCTTACGGCCAAAGCGAATGACGGTTACGCCGGTCGGGCCTTCGCTATATTCCGCCATGCCGATTTTCAGCATCGGCCAGTCGAAGTTCATGACCTCACCGCCGGTGTTGACCACCGGCTTCAGATCGGCCTGACTGTAGGGTGGATTAAGCTTGGGCGCAGGGGTTTGCGAAAGGGCGGGCATGGCCCCCAGCGCAAAAGCGAGCGCCATCAGTGATAAGCGGGATTTCATGGTCATCATATCGGCATCCTGTTGGACTGTTAATTTGAACTTGCGCTAATGCTGGGTGAGTTTGCATTGCAAAAATTGTCACGAATGGTGACTCATTATCACCACTCAACGTCTCCCTATGATCACGAGTTGGAAACCGCGGCACTAAGCACGGCCAAAAGCCGGTCAACATGCTCAGGGCGAAACACCAGCGGCGGCCGGATTTTGAGGACATTACCGTACGGGCCGGTGGCGCTGATCAGCACCTTGTGCTGGCGTAAATAATTGACGATCTGACGGGCGCGGTCTCCATCGGGCTGGCAGTCCGTTATGATATCGACGCCAAAGAAAAGCCCCGTCCCGCGCACCTCACCGACATGATCGCTGTGGTCGCTCAGCGTGTGCAGACCGTCCTTAAGATACGCACCGACCTCACGGGCATTGGTTATCAATCCTTCGTCAGCAATGACATTTAAAACCGCAAGCGCTGCCGCACTTGAGACCGGATTGCCGCCGAAGGTGTTAAAATAGCGCGACTTTTTACCAAACTGTTCGATCAGTTCCGCGCGCATGGCCACACCCGCGACCGGATGGCCATTGCCCATCGGCTTGCCCATGCTGACCAGATCGGGGCTGAGGCCGTGGCGCTGAAAGCCCCACATGGCCTCACCGGTGCGGCCAAAACCGGCCTGAACCTCATCGGCAACGAACAAACCGCCCGCCGCATGCACCCGCACAACGGCGGGCTTTAGGAACCCCGCTGGATCAGAAATCACCCCGTCGCTGGAGAACAAGGTGTCGCAGATAAACAGGGCGGGCGGAAAGCCAGCCTTGGTCATGCGCGCAATGACATCATCCATGGCTTGCGCAAAGCCTGCAGCGCGATCCTGCGGCGCAAATCTAAGCGGCGACGTCACGGTAAATATGTGCTCCCCGCGCACCACCCCCTCGCCCAGAGACGGCGACATCTGCGACACCGCATGGGTCACGCCGTGGTAGGCCAGTTCGGTAACGATGATACCCGTCCGTCCGGTATAGGCCTCCGCAATGCGCACCGCCAGATCATTGGCCTCACTGCCGGAGCAGGTGAACATCACCCGGTCGATGTGATCCGGCAGAGTCGCCAACAAGGTTTCCGCGCAGTCAAGGATCGTCTCATGCAGATAACGGGTATGGGTATTTAAGGTTGCCACCTGCTTTGTGATGGCTTCCACTACACGCGGATGGCAGTGGCCCAAGGACGCGACATTGTTATAGACATCGAGAAAGGCGTCGCCCGCTGCATCATAGAGCCATACCCCTTCGCCGCGCACGAAATGGGCCGGCTCGTCGTAAAACAGCCGGTAAGCAGGCCCCAGCAGACGGTCGCGGCGCGCGATCAGATCGGTTTGGGTCATGCGGGGCTCCGTTGACAGGCGGTTTTAAGCTTATCAGCGACCTTGGCAGGCGATAGCTCCGCCACCGCCATAAGCGCCGTGATCGAGCGCGGGGCATTGCGCATGATGTAGACTCCATTGGCCGGATGGCGTCGCGCTCGCCAATGGGCGATGCCGACCGTAATCGCCCAACGCGCCCTGACCAGATCAAAGATCAGCTCAATCTCAGGCTCGGTTAACGGGCGAATAGCATGGAACGCCGCCACCATCTCAGACAAGGCCGCAATCGGATCATCGATATCAAATAGCTGATAGGCCGCCGCGGTCGCCAGATCGCACACGGCGTGCGATTTTACCGCATCACCAAAGTCGATCACCCCGCTGATCAGCCCGCCATCGCCGACAATCAGATTATGCAGATTAAGATCATTATGGATGAACTGCGTTGGCAATGCCGCCAAGGTCGGCGCCACCACATCCTCAAATCGGGCAAAGACGGCGTCACAGACCTGACGCACATCACAGTCCTCAACCGCGCTCAGCAACGGCCGGATGCGATCGGCGCGGGCGACATTCCACAACATGTCGGTGTCGATATATGGCGATGAAAAATCCTCAAGCGCCAGCACCATGCGCGCCGAAATCTGCGCCACCTGAATGCGGATAGCATGCGACGGCGGCCAGTAGGCTAAGGGTGTGCCGCCAAGATACGTCACCAGCCGCACAATGTGGCACCCCCCCTCTTCGCCGATCAGAGCCTCATCGGCACCCTCAACCGTCGGGATAAGGCGCGGGATCGGCACATCCGTGCCCGTCCCTTCAAGATGACGCAGCATGGCGTTTTGAAAGGCGGTCGTCGCCGGATCTTCGAGGGCGCTGGAGATTTTCAACACATATTCGCCGTGTCCGGCCTTGAGGTGAAAATTACGGTCGCGCTCGCCGGTCAGTTCGCGCGCCTCAGCCTTCAAACCAAAATGCTGACGGGCAATGGCCTGCGCGCGTTCCATGGAAATGCGCGGCACATGGGTGTCGGACAGAGACGCTTCGGATAGATTTGCCGTCATGGTGGTCTTTCGCTTGGCTTGACGCCAAAGCCTAACCCCGGTCCGCGGCAGCTTCGGGATGCGAAAGCCGCCCGTACTGGTGTTGTAATGTCACCATAAGGGTTTGCGCTGATCATGGTGATGCGGGCGCACCACTAATGCCCGCTTCAGCGGCTTGGCAAATCAGCGCGTTACGGCCAATGTCAGTCATTCTTCTGCAACCGGATGCCCGACATGGCCGACAGCCCCGCCCCGCCGCTTTATCGCCCCGCCGCCTATGACGCCGCCGATCCGGCCAAAATCGTGCGCGATCATCCGTTTGCCCTGCTGATGTCGCCGCAGATGCACGCGACCTTCACGCCGATCATTTTTGAATTCGATGACCGCAGCGATGTCATGGTCGGCCATATGGCGGGCCGTAACGCCCATGCCCTGAGCCTTCAGACCGGCGATAAGGCACTGGCGGTATTTTCAGGCCCGCATGCCTATATCTCTCCGCGCTGGTATGTCGAAAAGCCGAGCGTGCCGACCTGGAACTATGTGGCGG
The DNA here is from genome assembly GCA_002342035.1 of Asticcacaulis sp. UBA2476. Lineage (GTDB taxonomy): Bacteria > Pseudomonadota > Alphaproteobacteria > Caulobacterales > Caulobacteraceae > Asticcacaulis. The sequence continues at coordinate 65,037 of DDPE01000063.1, forward strand.
CCCATGTGCGCGGCACGCTGGAGGTCATAACCGATGACCCTGGACAACTGGCCATACTTCGCCGCAGCATAGACCTGATGGAGGCTGGCTTTGATGCCCCATGGTCGATCGACGACGCTTCTGAGGGCAAGGTCGATCAACTCCTGCCGCTGATCCGCAGCTTTCGCATCCATGTGGACAGCATAGAAGGCGTCACCAAACTCAGCCAGACTCACCCGGCCGGTGACCGCGCCCGCATCATCGCAGGTTTAAAGGCTGATCCATATCCGGATCTGGCCGATCACATGATCCAACAAGAAGAGGCCCCACACACCCCTTAGGCGTGAAAAGTGATTGTAACTTTCCACTTCGCGCCCAATGTATGGATCGACTGTCGATCGCAAGTGATTTTATGCATTAAGCGCCTGCTGGTTTTCAGTCGTTCACGCACTTGCTAAAGCCGAGCCGCGCCATGGTATTTCTCTCCGCGCCGCTCATTCATCAATTCCGAAATGCCGATGTGCCCCATCGACCCGTTCAATCAACCCAAAGCACCTGAAGTCAGCGATGCTTTTTGGTGATCGTTTTGTTTCCGCGAGGCCCGGTGTGTTGAGGTGTGCTCTTTTGGTTTTCTTCGGAAAGCTTTTGCCAGCGCTTTAGACGCGCCTCCGTCAAATCGCCGCGGGCAATGGCCGCCTGAACGGCGCAACCGGGTTCATGCTTGTGGCTACAATCGCGGAATTTGCAGTGTGCAGAAAGCTCAACGATTTCGGCAAAGGTCGTCTCTAAGCCGGCAGCCAGATCGCTGACGTGCAAATTGCGCAGGCCCGGATTGTCAATGATCCACGCCCCACCGATCGTCGCATGAAGCGAGCGCGCTGTCGTCGTGTGGCGCCCTTTCGCATCATGCTCTCGAATGCTGCCCGTCTCTTGGACTGTATTCTGGCCAGCCGCCTGGCGAGGCAGGCTGAGCGCGTTGACGAGCGTCGATTTTCCGACGCCCGATGAGCCGACAAGCGCCACGGTTTGCCCCTTGCCCAGCCACGGCGACAAAACAGTGATGGCCTCAGATGATTTAGCATTTACCGCCACAACGGCCAGATCACGCTGCAGTGCGCGCGCATCCGCTTCATATGAAGCCGTGTCTTCTACCATGTCCGCCTTAGTCAGGACGATCACAGGGACGGTGCCCGCATCGTTGGCCATTGCCAGATAGCGCTCAAGACGGGCCACGTTAAAATCAGCATTGCACGAGGTGACGATAAACAAGCTGTTGACGTTAGCTGCGGCGAGTTGGGGGGCAGTCTGGCCTTCTATGCGACGTTGCAACAGGCTGATCCGCTCCAGCCTTCGGACAAGTCTCCCTTCGCTAAGATCAACAAGTACCCAGTCGCCAACGGCGTAATTTGTCGTGGTCTCCTGGGGTGGCAGCGCTATATCGCTGCGCCCATATACTGAGATGACGACCAGCTTGGTACGATGAACTCCGGCGATGCGGGCCGGCGCAAGACCTAATTCGCTGGGGGTAAGCTGGTCGGCGAAAAACGTCGTCCAGCCGAGTTCGCCCAATTCAACTGAGACAGGGGCAGCGGGCGTCATCCGGCATCCTTATTAGGGCGGTGCAATTGACCGCCATCACGATATATCCGACGTTTTTTTATAGATCGCCATACTGCACTTTAAGCGACGCCCCCTTTAGGACGTATCCACGATGATTAGCGCCACTGGGAATAACGATTTTACTTATGCGGCATTAAACCTGGCTGGCTGAATGTAGACGGTAAGCTGACCTTGTGAAAGGCCTAGCTAGTTCGATTCTCATTGCGAGCAAATTACCTCACCAGCAACAAGGGTAATTTTGCCAAGAACGACCGGCCAGGCGCTTAGGTCCGGAGATTAACGGCAACAACAGATCAAATGATTACCGGATCAAGCGCATCTTTGAAGGACTCAGATCGCTACGTCCTTATTATGCGAGCTCACATTCATACCAAATCGTATATCGGAATTACCCCGATCGGCAATTGTTCCGGGATCAGATCTGATGGATTTTGCGGGGCACTGCCCAACATAGGCGGTTTCGCTTACAGGAGTATTTTGTGAAAATCCTAAATCCAGTTACCATCGCCCTCGCGCTTACACCTCTCATGGTAGGCTGCGCAGCTACTAATTCCCTCATGACCAAACTGGTAGCGGTTGATGTGCCAGCAGAAGTGATCACCTCGCGCACCGAAATGGCGACCGGCGTGGACGCCAAAAACTTCGTTATTTCCGACGTCACCACCGAAGGCTTGCGGACGAGTTGGAAAGTCAATCTAAACTCAGGCGGAACCATGCGCTGCTACCTTGAAGCCGCACAGGACTTTGGCGCAAAAAGCATTTCCGACGCCATATGCTCCGGATCAGTAAACAAATCACCTCCCGCCAAAACCTGCAATGCCCTCACTAAAGCCGCGGGGCAATGCTGAAGTCGTTGACCGCTATTGGCAATGGCGTCCTCGTGCATTTCGTCGCTACCTATGACGCTGCGTCACTGCGGCTACAGATGATCGATCACACTAAAAGATGAGAACCACGATCTGATGGGGCGTTGTAGAAAAACCAAATCTGGTCGACAATCGTCCTACCTTGAAAGTTCCGCCGCAAGGAAGTCGAATACCGTCCGCACACGCTTACTTGTGTTCACTTCTCGGTGGGTGGCAAGCCAGGTCGGGACGACAATAGGCGCCATATCCGGCAGAACACGCCGCACGAGTGGCTCAGCGTCGCCGATATTGGCGGTGATAACGCCGATGCCAGCGCCGCGCTTGGTAAACTCCCAGTGTACAAAGTGGCTCGAACAGATGATCGGAAAATTACGCTTGGTAACACACACACCCAAGGCATTCAGCGCTTTGATCAGTTCATCCATTTGATGGATGCCGACAAACTCGGCGCGGGAGAGATCAGCCAGAGCAGCCGGGTGGCCTATGGTGCGCAGATAGGTTTCGGTTGCATAAAGGTAAGCATTGTCCTCCCGCACCTTTCTGACGATCAGATCGGGATGAGTGGAACTGAAATTACGGATCGCAATGTCCGCGTCTCGGCGTCGGAGGTCTATCGGCGAGTCGGACACAACGATCTCTACCTCTATGCCCGGATGCGCCTTATGCAATTTGATCAGGATGTCTGGCAGCAGGTAAGCAGAATAGACTTCGCTGGCTGTGATGGTGATTACGCCTTCGATGGCTTGCGACTGGCCCGATGCCGACAGCGACACGCGCGACGCCGCCTCACCCATGCTGCGCACGTGATCCAGGAGCTCGACACCGCTGGGTGTCAGGAAAAGCCCACGTCCGGCGCGTTCAAACAGTACGAGGCCAAGCTCCTTCTCAAGCGCGTCCACCTGACGGCTCAGGGTGGGTTGGTTCATGCCCAGCGCGCGGGCTGCTGCTGAAAGTGAGCCCTCCTCAGCGGTAACGAGGAAGGCTCGTGCCCGGTTCCAATCAAATTTTACCGTCCGCCAATTCATGCTGTTACGTATATGTGAAGTACAATTAAAGGCAATTGCCAAGTTTGGTCAGTATAGGTATCGCAGGGTGTAGATGGCTGCAGTCGTTTGTGGCTTCGCAGGGATTGTGGGTACTGCGGCAACCGCGGATAAGGCCCGCAAGGAGACTCAAATGGCGAACCGCCAAGATGACAGCCGTTTCTGGGATCGCATTGCGCGGAAATATGCGGCGGATAAGATTGCTGACGAAGCGGGTTACGAACGGACAATCTTACGCTGTCAGGAATATCTAACGGTTACGGACAAAGCGCTCGAATTTGGCTGCGGCACCGGTACGACGGCGCTAAGACTAGCCCCGTTTCTGAGTTCGCTAATCGCCTCCGACATCTCAGGCGAGATGATTGCCATCGCGCAAGAAAAACAGGCTAGAGACGCGCAGGCCACAACCACCGGCACATTGACGTTCGTTAAGTCATCGTTTGAGTGTCTCTCTTATCCTGACGAGAGCTTTGACGTGGTTATGGGATTTAGCGCCGTGCATATGTTACATAATCTGGAGGGCGGGCCGGCTAAGGTTCATCGGTTTTTAAAGCCAGGGGGCCTGTTTATCTCAAAAACCCCGTGTCTCGGTGACATGAACCCGCTGATCTTGGTTGCCTTGCCCATCATGAAGCTTTTCGGCAAGGCCCCGAACGTCTTAACCTTCACGTCCCGGCAACTGCAATCGGCCATCACTGCCTCTGGGTTTGAAATTATTGAGGTCGCGCATCATGCGTCCAAAGGCAAGGATACACGTCCCTTTATTGTGGCCCGACGACTCTAAACTCCCTCGCGATCACGAGGTAAAAGTCCGAAAATGAGTGAATCACGTAGGCCGATATGCGTCTCCCATTCGTCTCTTAAATGCCCCTCAGCGACGAAGTGCAGACGTTTCAGCAATTCGATGGATGCAGCATTATCGGGGTCTACGTCGGCAAAAACACGACGCGTATCAAGCGCTTCGAAGGCATAGTCAATAACCGCAGCGGCCGCCTCGCTGGCATAGCCCCTGCCCCAACTATCACGACGCAGAATGTAACCGAGTTCCTGCACGCCCGAACGTTTTTCGATCAGGATTACCCAACCCAACGCAACATCATCTTGCGCGGTAATCGCCCAGCAGCGATAGCCATTCTCCTGTCTGGCATTAATTGCGACGTAATCCTCGCTTTCCGACAAATCGGCATGTGGACCGCTTGACCACCACGTCATGAGCGCTTCATCCGACAGAGCGACATGCAGCGACGCCGCATCGTCCGCGCGTATCGCACGCAAGACCAGGCGGTCTGTTTTGATTACCGGAAGCGTTGGGACTGTGTTTTGATTCTGCATGTTGACCTGAAATGATAGCAGTACAGTATCGTAAATTCGCGCGGCAATGCATAGGCAATCGTAGTGCTTTGACCCAAATTTGAGGAAGTGAAACTGACCAGTGGCATTTAGCCGTTTAACAAGCAAATTACAGACGATCTGCTCCGCCCAAAGCGGTCATTCGGCGTATGCCAAAGCATCCCATTAGCGGACATTCCTCCCTTGCGTGCGCACCTACGCACGAAGACATAGGATTAAGCCCGTCATCTGAAAAAAGGCTGGGGAAGTCTCATTCAAAAAAATGAGGCACGAAGCGAGACCGGTCATCGGTAATGGCGTGGTCGCTTTCGCGAATACCGATGCCTTGGGGTTCTCCCCCGATGACCCAACTCCCCATCAGCGCATAGGCCCCTGAAGGCTCATCACGGAACAGGCTCGCAAATTCCTGATAAACAAAGGCGTTGTCACTATAATTGCCGTCGGTGCGCTCTGAGGGAGAGACCTCTCCGGCGCGAAAGACCGAGACGTTTTGCCCCTCACGCCCCAGCGCGGGCTTACGCACGAAAGCCCGATCAGATGCTTGAAAGGCCCTCTCACTCAGTTGCGTGTCCAATAGATACGGGCTGTCGGGATACATATCCCGCATCTTCACCAATAGCAGCTTGTTAGAGAGCAACATCTTCCAGGCCGGCTCGAACAGGCGGATGTTGTGCTTCAAAATGGCGGCGGCAAGCTTTGGGCCGTAGTCATCGGCCAAAAGCCAATCCCACGGATAAAGCTTAAACAACAGGCGGATCGGTACGTTGTATTGATCGACGAACGTGCCACCCTCGACCTCACTAAAGCCAATTTGATCAATGGGCACAAAGCTGACCTCTAGCCCCGCTTCGCGCGCCACGCTTTCGATATAGGCCACGGTGCCTGTGTCTTCGTCATGCGGGAAAACACAACTAACATGTAATACGGCTTGGCGCTGACTGCCCCCTAGTAGACCGGCATCGCGCTCAATCTTCAGGGCGCGCATGCGCTCGACCAGGGCCCGATGGATGTCATTATATTGGTTGGTGGCGCCCTCACCGGCCGTGTCTGTCAACCATGTCCATTGCACAACGGCCGCTTCAAGCAGACTGGTCGGCGTATCGCCATTGTACTCCAGCATTTTCGGCGAGCCTGAACCATCATAAGCGAAATCAATTCGTCCATAGATGTCGCGTTCATCCCTCAACCAGCTCTGCTCGATGAGCCGGATCGCATCCGCGTCGTATCCATAGGCTGACAACGTGCCCTCGGCGATAATCGCGCCGACCGCTGACAGGGCCATTCGGTGGCAGGCTTCCGTCGCGTCATGGATTGTCTCGATCTCCGCCGCAGTAAAGCGGTAAAAAACGCCTTCATTCCAATAGGGCACATCACTGGTTGTGTGCCACAACATCCCCTCCGCTTCGACGCGTGCCTGCCAATGTGGCCGCGGCGAAATAAGACAGCGTTCCATGCGCGTCTCTCCTAACCGCAACAGCTTCCGCGCGACGCCGAAGATTTGCCAAAACCGCCGCGTGACGAAGCTTGATAACGGTTATTAGTGTCACCATAGGTGCCACGCGCGGCATAGCCACGGCCAGACGGATCAGCCTGCAGATCCATGCGCGATGGCAAGGCACGGCTACCATTTGCGGTCGGCGCGACAATATAACCAAGTGGACGGGTTCCGCTGCCGCCATAGGTCGACACCTGACCGCCGCGGTTGACAAACACCGGATAGGCGCCGGAGTGATTTCCGCGCTCCCGTTCCCGCATGTAGGCGTTGCGCGACATATTATTCATGGCATTGGACATCATATAGCCCGCCATGAGCGGTACAAACCAGTTGCCACCCGAAGCATTGGCGCGGCTTTCGCAATTGCCTGCGCCGTACTCGGCCTCACATTGCTGTTTCGCCGTAAAGCCCGGTTGCTGCTCTTGCCACTGCCAAGCCTCAGCGAAAGCTGTTTCACAAAGCGCGTCGTCGTCCTGAGCCGCCTTGCACTCATCCAAGGTCTTATAGACCAGCATCTGTTCCGTCGTAGGCGTGGCCTGAGGTGGCGGCGTTTGCGGACCGTCACAGGCTGAGAGCATTGCTATTGCCGAAACCGTCCCGGCAAGGACGCCGATCCAGCGCGCCTTGCGACGATTTAGGCTTATCAGGTAACCCGCCCGGTAGGCCTTAGTAGAATTATGTGAGGTCATGGTTTGTCTGTTGGGTCCCGTGCATCAGTAAGACAAGGCCGAAGCGTTCAACATGCCGACGACCAGACTAAGGGCAGACAGGGCCAGGGCGGCAGCAATACAGCCCTTTTCATTGGCAGGATCGGTCAGGCGCGCATAGATCGTTTTCCAGAACAGCCGCACGATAAGATGCAGCAGGATTTGCGAGAGGATGCCGACACCGCCCCACAAAATCATATCACCTGGATTGAAGGTCGATTGCCCGACTGACTGTATCGGCATAGCCAAGGCGAGACTTACGGCGAGGAAATTAATGGCGACCGCGATATTGCCCTTGCGGATTTCCTCCAACTCCCTAATCGGCGTGACCCAAAGGTAGGCTGTTATGCCTACACACCAGACGACAATGCCCGTTCCCAGGAACATGAGATAGGCCGGCAGGTTTGCCAGAGAGTCCACGTTAATCAAGTTTATCCCCTTGGTATTTTATACGTCACATCAACCATAGAGGCGAATCTACAGCAGGCAAATAGTCTGTGATGTTTGATCGCGTATTTTTACTGTGAGGCGACCCGCGCGTTTCTCCAGCGAGCCATTCGACCTGGTCACCGCTCACATCCCAACGTCATGCCCGCGCCGCCACGGGCCGCCACGCTCTCTAACATAGTAACGGTATCTTTTTATCAGCTTTTTACCGGACACATGATTGCCACATTTAGAAAAAGTGCATAAATCTATGGCATATAGTTAGGCATCAATTCCATTTACAATATGGTTCCCATGAAGATCGCCGCCATTATAAGGGCACATCATAAGCCAGAGTTTCTCAAAACTTTGGTAGATAGATTGTCTGCCTCCGAAATGTGGTCGATCTATATTCACGTGAACCGCAGCTCAAATATTGAGGATTTTTATAGAATTATAGATAAATCCTTGTTTCTGGACTCACAGATTATGGTCAGATGGTCTGGATTCAGTATGATTGAAGCGACGTTGTTATTGCTTAAAAAAGCGTACGAAAATCCTGATAATACTCATTTTTACCTTATGAGCGGGCAGGATTTCCCCCTCAAAAGCGACCGGAATATACGAAATTATATTGATGGCAGGCCATGCGGAGACTTTATCCAGGTGCTTACTATGCCGCAGTGGCATAAGCCATTGGACCGCCTCAATCGATGGCATTTCCGCGATTTGCCCCTCATAAGCCCGCACTCACTGGTTCGGGCCCAATTTCGTCAGTTCTCGCCGCATCGCAATCTGGACAATCTTTTGCACGGTATGGTGCCTTATGCAGGCTCCGCGTGGTGGTTGCTGAGCCGTCCCACGGTGGGCAAAATGCTCAGCTTCATCGAAACAAACCCCTGGTACCCTCAGGCATTTGCGTTCTCTGCTTTTGCCGATGAAATGTTTTTCCAGACCCTATTTGCCAATCTGGATCTAAAAACCGAAGACGCCGCCCCCACATCTGCGCACTGGCTACCCGGAAAGGCAAATCCGGAAATCATTACACATGATGTCTATCTGCAGATGCAGGAAGGCTGGCATTTCATGGCACGTAAGTTTGATGAAGTTTATCCATGGATGCTTTCGCTAAATTTGCACTGAAGCAAACCTCAGATGTTCAGAGCTGGCTAAAAAGCACCTAAGATACAAATAAGCCTTGCCATAGATAGGATATCTATTGTTTCAATAAGCTTATAAAAGATAATTTGTGGAAGGTAGTGCAACGCATGCGGCGCTGGGAAAATCCACTGATTGAAGCGGTCGGTTTAGGTAAACTGATCAAAGAAGATTTCAACCAGCATCATCGGGACTGGACGCGCCCTGGGTTTCGGGCCTTGGCGGTTTACCGGTTTGGGACATGGGCGCGCAGCCGAACCTCAAAGCCCGTGCGCATGGCCGCCTCACTGCTGCACCTGTTACTGTTCCGGCATGTTCGCAATCACTATGGCATTGAAATTTCTTACAAATGCAAAATCGGTCGCCGTTTTGAAATCGGCCACCAGCACGGCATCGTCATTCATGAATATGCAATCATTGGCGACGATTGTGTCATCCGGCAGGGCGCCACGCTCGGAATAGGCGGCATAACGCGGGCCACGCCAGTTGAGGAAACGGCGCCAGTCATCGGTGATAGGGTTGATATCGGAGCAGGCGTCATGATCATTGGCAAGGTCACCATTGGAGATGATGTCAACATCGGCCCCAATGCGGTCATCTTGAGCGATGTGCCAGCCAACACCACTGTGCTGGCACCATTCCCCAAGATTTTGCCGCGCCACACGGCCTCGCCGTCGGCTGACGCCACCGCTCAGGCTGAATAACTGATGCATCATGTCGACACAGTTGTCATTGGCGCGGGCGTGATCGGGCTGGCGGTGGCGCGTGCGCTGGCCCTGAACGGCCATGAGACGATCATTCTGGAAGCCGAAGACAGTTTCGGCACTCAGACCTCTTCCCGCAACAGCGAAGTTATCCATGCGGGGATCTATTACCCGCCTGGATCGCTCAAGGCCCAGCTATGCCGTGACGGCCGCACGCAGCTTTATGACTATGCCCAGAGCCGTAACATTGAGTTTAACGCCTGCGGTAAACTGCTGGTGGCCACAACCGAGGCAGAACTGCCAAAACTCGAAGCCATTGCCGAAAACGCCCGCTTAAGCGGCGTGCATGACCTGATCCGGCTATCCGCGGATGAAGCCCATGCGCTGGAACCCGAAGTGACGTGCGTAGGCGGTTACCTGTCGCCTTCCACCGGCATTATCGATGTGCATGGGTTTATGCTGGCCCTGCTGGGGGATTTTGAAAATGCCGGCGGCACGCTGGTGTGCGGCACCCCGGTCGTCAACTGGTCGATTGAGGCCAATGGCTTTGTGCTTGAGACCGGCGGGGCCGATCCGATGACGCTTAGGGCGCGCCGGGTGATCAATGCCGCCGGACACGGCGCACCGCGCCTGCTGCAGAGTCTAAGTACCTATGTCCCGCCCTGTCCTCAGTATTTCGCCAAGGGCAATTACTTTTCGCTGTCGGGCCGCGCACCCTTTAAGCGGCTGGTCTATCCGATGCCAGAGGCCGCCGGTCTTGGGGTACATGCGACGATTGACTTAAGCGGACGCGTTCGATTCGGGCCGGACGTTGAATGGGTAGCCCATGATCAGGATCTGAAGGTTGATCCCGCCCGTGCGGAGGTATTTGCCGCTGCCATCAGGCGTTACTGGCCGGGCCTGCCTGACGGCGCGCTGGTACCTGATTACGCTGGGATCAGGCCTAAGATACACGCGCCCGATCAACCCATGCCGGATTTCCGCATCGAAGGGCCACAAAGTCACGGCATAAACGGGCTTATTAACCTTCTGGGCATCGAAAGCCCCGGTATGACGTCGGCGCTGGCTTTGGCCGACCATGTGGCGGGTATGCGTTTTGAGACCTGAAGGCTTTAGTTTGGAAAATACGCAGATACCAATTCTTAAGGCTGATATTTAAGTTTTTCTGAAGCATTTGGCCTCATGTCAGGTATGAGTATTGCATTGCATATAAATCAGAAGTTTCGTGTCACATCGGTGTTACGAAACGATCCATTTTAAGATAGATTTCCAATCGGGCGCAAAGGGGCGGCTGCCAATGAAAATTTTAATCGCCGGAAACATGGGCTATGTCGGTCCCGCGGTTGTACGCCACCTGCGCGCAACTCATCCGGATGCCGTCTTACATGGCTTTGACAACGCCTATTTCGCCCATTGCCTGACCGGCAGCGTGACCTTGCCGGAGCGGGCGCTGGATGAGCAGTTTTACGGCGATGTCCGTACCCTGTCGGCGGAACGCCTGAGCGGCTATGACGCCGTGGTGGAACTGGCCGCCATCTCGAACGACCCGATGGGCAATCAGTTCGAAGCCGTGACCTTTGACATCAATCAGGGCTGCGTGGTCTCTATCGCCAAGGCCGCCGCTGCGGCTGGTGTCAAAAACTTTGTCTTCGCCTCAAGCTGTAGTGTCTACGGCATTGCCGCCGGTGGCCCGCGCTCTGAGACCGACCCGCTCAACCCGATCACCGCCTATGCCAAGTCCAAGATCGGGGCTGAGACTGAGTTGTCAGAGCTTGAGACTGATATGGTCATCACCTCGCTGCGGTTTGCCACGGCGTGCGGCATGTCGGATCGCCTGCGGCTTGATCTGGTGCTGAATGACTTTGTGGCGTGTGCTTTGTCGCAAGGGGAAATCACCGTCCTGTCCGATGGCTCACCCTGGCGCCCGCTGATCGATGTGGCTGACATGGCCCGCGCTATTGACTGGGCCGCGACCCGTTCAGCCGATAACGGCGGGCAGTATCTGGCCATCAATGCCGGTTCCAACGACCGCAATTATCAGGTGCGCGATCTGGCTAAGGCGGTGTCCGAAGCCGTACCGGGCACAAAGGTCTCGATCAATCTGGATGCCCCGGCCGACAGCCGCTCCTATCAGGTTTGTTTTGACCTTTATAAATCCCTGGCGCCTAACCATCAGCCGCAGGTTAACCTGAAACAATCGATCGAAAACCTGATCGAGGGTCTGACGCGCATGAACTTCAAGGACGCGCAGTTCCGCAATTCTGAGCTTATGCGCCTGAAAGTCCTTCAGGGACATATCTCGCAAAACCGCCTGAACATGGCGCTGGAGTGGCAATCCTGAAATACGCTCTCCATAATTGGGCCAACAATTCATAAGTATAAGCGTTCCCAACCTTAGCCGCACCCCATAAGCCTTAACGATCCGGGGATGCACAAAACCGCAAAGGGAATAAAGTGGTAAAAGTGGCATTACTGGCCGGGGGCTTTGGCACCCGTCTGAGCGAAGAAACCAGCATCCGGCCAAAGCCTATGGTCGAAATCGGCGGCCGGCCGATCATGTGGCACATCATGAAGCTCTATGCCCATTACGGGCTGAACGATTTTGTGGTTCTGGGCGGCTACAAGGTCGAATTTATTCGCGACTATTTCCTGCGTTATCAATCGATGGTCAGCGATTTCACCATTGATCTAGGCACCGGCAAGGTCGACTGGCTGGAGGCCCGCACTGAAAACTGGCGCGTGACTGTGCTCGATACCGGCCCCGACACCATGACCGCGGGCCGCATCAAGCGCGCGCAGGCCCATCTGGGCAATGAAACCTTCTGCCTGACTTACGGCGACGGCGTGGCCGATGTAAATATTGCCGAACTGCTTGAGTTCCATAAAACCCAAGGACGCTGGTGTACCGTCACTGCCGTCACCCAACCGGGCCGGTTCGGGGCGCTGTCCCTGTCAGATGACCGCACACAGGTGCGCGGTTTCCGCGAAAAAGGCACGCATGATGGCGGCCTGATTAATGGCGGCTTTTTTGTGTGCGAGCCTGAAATTTTCAGCGTCATCGATGGCGATCATCAGATGTGGGAAGAAGCCCCGATTGACCGAATCGTTGAGGCCGGGCAACTGTCCAGCTATCATCACCACGGCTACTGGCAGAGCATGGATTCCCTGCGCGACAAGATGACCCTCGAAAACATCTGGTCGTCGGGCAAGGCCCCGTGGAAGGTGTGGAAAGACTAAGTATGATCATCGTCGATACCGCCCTTAAAAAACGCCACGCCGACAACAATCCCATCCGCGTCGCCATAGTCGGTGCCGGTTTTCAGGGCCGCGGCATAGCGCTGAAAATCATTTCCGCTACCCCCGGCATGGTTCTGGCCGGTGTCGCTAACCGTAATATCGACCCGGCCCTTGCCGCCTATCGTGAGGCCGGGGTCGAGCCCGCCACCGCCGACACAAAATCAGAAATAGAAGCCCTTATCCGTGAGGGCAAACCCGTCGCCACCACTGACGCCATTGCGCTTGCGACCGCGGACGGGATTGATGCCGTGGTCGAAGTGACCGGCTCGCTCGAATACGCCGCTCACGTCGTGGTCGCAGCCCTTGAGGCCGGTAAGCATGTCGTTCAGATGAACGCCGAACTGGATGGCACGGTGGGGCCGATCCTGAAGGCCAAGGCCGATGCCAAGGGCGTCGTCTATTCGTTCTCGGACGGAGATCAACCGGGCGTGCAGATGAATCTGGTGCGCTTTGTCGAAGGTCTGGGCGTCAAGCCCGTCCTGTGCGGCAATATCAAGGGCCTGCACGATCCCTATCGCAACCCGACGACCCAAAAGGCCTTTGCCGAAAAGTGGGGCCAGAAACCGGCCATGGTCGCCTCCTTTGCCGACGGCACCAAGATTTCGTTTGAGCAGGCCATTGTCGCTAATGCCACCGGCATGACGGTGGCCAGACGCGGCATGGTCGGCCCTGATTTTTCCGGCGGCAATCCCGGCGCGCCGCTGGTGCCGCTCGAAGATACCGTCAGCGCCTTTGCCGAACACCTTGACCGCGTATTGGCCGAAGGCGGCGAAGGCATAGTTGATTATGTCGTCGGCGCCCGCCCCGGCCCCGGCGTGTTCGTGCTGGGCACGATCGACAATGCCCGTCAGCAGCACTATCTCAATCTCTATAAGCTCGGCACCGGCCCCTATTATTGCTTCTACACCCCCTACCACCTCTGCCATTTTGAGGTACCGACGTCCGTGGCGCGGGCAGTTCTGTTTGATGACCCTGTGCTGACCCCAAAGGCCGGGCCGGTTGTGGGGGTTATCGCTCTGGCCAAAAAAGACCTTGAAGCGGGTGAAACGGTCGAAGAACTGGGTGGCTATGAGGTTTACGGCGTTGCCGAAAATATCGATGTCATTCGCCGCGAAAACCCGATCCCCATTGGTCTGGCGTTAGGGGCCAAGCTGCGCCGGTCTGTCCCAAAAGATCAGGCCCTGACCTTTGATGACCTCGACCTGCCGTCGGGCCGTCTGATCGATCAGCTTTATGCCGAGCAGGAAGCCCTGTTTGCGCCTCAAATGGCCATAGCCGGAGCCGCCCAATGATATTTCATGAGACCACGCTCAAAGACGCCTGGCTGATTGAGTTGCAAAAACGCGGTGATGAGCGCGGCTTTTTTGCCCGCACCTATTGTGAAACCGAGTTTGCAGCGCATGGCCTTGTGACCCGCTATGTTCAGCAGAACACGTCGTTTTCCAAGGACAAGGGCACCTTGCGCGGGATGCACTTTCAGCGCGCAGACGCCGCTGAGGCCAAGCTGGTACGCTGCCTGCGCGGCGCTATTATGGACATCATCGTCGATCTTCGTGGCAGTTCGCCGACCTACATGAAGCACGAAGCCTTTGAACTGACCGACGAAAACCGCCATCAGCTCTATGTGCCGCCGGGCTTTGCCCATGCGTTTCAGACCCTGACCGATGATGTCGAGGTCAGCTATCTGGTGTCATCGCCCTATACGCCATCGGCCGAAGGCGGCTTGCGCTATGACGATCCGGCATTGGGTATCGACTGGCCGGTGCCAGTCAGCGTGATTTCGGATAAGGATCGCGTCTGGCCGCTTCTGTCGGCCGATGCCGAACCGATTTTTGCGTAAACGCCGAGGAACTAAAAGCGATGGGCGGCAACTTCCGGTTAATCAGTGATACAGCGGCGAACCCTGTGGGCACCGGGCAGCCCTTGATCACGATCGCTGTGACCACAAACAACCGCTCCCAAAAGGCTGCGGAATTGATCACCGCCCTGCGCCCGCAACTGGATCCTGAGCGCAATGAACTGCTGATCATCGACAGCGGTTCAAACGCCCAACACGCCCAGACATTGATTGAAACGGCGCAAATACCAGGATCGAACAGCGCGCGCGTGCGGCTGGTCAGGCTGGATGTCTCAGGCTCATCGCGCGCCCGCAATCTGGCGCTGGCCTGCGCGAGCGGAAAATGGGTGGCGTTCATTCATGACGACGCCCTGATCTCCGATGACTGGGTGCAGGCCTTATTCCACGCCGTAAACAACGTGCCGGAAAACTGCGCCGTCATCGGCGGGCCGGTCGTGCCGGAATTCGATGGCGACACATCTCACCTGACCGATGCCTGGCGCATCCTGATCTACCCCTACCCCGCCCGCGAAGGCGACTGCACCCAAAACCCGATGATCACCGGTGCCAACCTGATGGTGCGCCGTGATGCCGCTATTGCGGTCGGCGGCCATGACATGACTTTGGGGCGGCACGGCGACCTTTTGATGAGTGGCGATGAGCGCATCATGGTCAACCGCATGATCGCCAATGGCTGGCGGCTGTGGGTGTTTGCCGAAATGGCCATCCGCAGGATCATCCCTTCCGACCGCTTGACCCTGAAATGGGCCAAGCAGCGCATGTTCTGGGAAGGCGTCACTGAGCGCCGCGAAGCGCACCTGATGGGTACCAGCCCCGGCCTTGGCCAGAACCTGTGGTTCAGCCTGAAACTGGCCGGGCACCTGTTCATGTGCCTGATGCCGATAGAGGCGACCAAACACCACCTCAGTCTGGCGTGGCATGAGGGCTATATCCACGAATGGCTGTTCCCGGCGAAAATCCCCCCGGCCTGAGAAGTGTACAAGATCGATATCGCTACAAGTCAAAATGACTGATACATATGCAAGGTGTTTATTCTTAAACTGACAATTACAACCGTCACACATAAGTAAATTTGTGGCATCTATTTATTCCACATAAAACTTCAAACCACTGCCCCTCTGGAGCATGCTTCATTCAGACAGAACATGTGCCCTACAGGTGAAGCATCTGCCTCTACGCGCCCTAAGCGGACATTGTGCCTACCCGCGTGTGAGCGTTCCATAAGCGGACATTTCCAAACCGCACGCTTATTCTTAGCCGTCGCCGTTGGTTCCAATCCGTGATACACTAGCGGTGTGCATAAGCGAGTTGAGGTGGGAGGGCCGGCGGAGAATCCGTCATGTCCGAATATCCCGTATCCACTCAAGCACAGCCATGGAACAAGGGCTTACTGATTGGGCAGAAAAAGCCACTCCAGCCTAAGCACGTGTGGTCAATTCGCGTAAGGCTCGAATTGAGCCAGTCACCGAGAGGCCTCGCCCTATTCAATCTAGCAATTGACAGTAAACTAAGGGCCTGTGACCTTGTGCGCCTGCGCGTAAATGATCTCTGCCAGGCTGGGAAAGTCCGTGACCGGGCGACCATCATTCAACAGAAGACCGGTAAGCCTGTAAAATTCGAAATCACTGAACACACCCGGTTGTCGGTTGAAAGACTAATCGCGCAATTACCTGCTGGCGGCTCGGGGCACCTCTTCCCAGGCCGGTCAAAACACCGGCCTCATATTTCCACAAGACAGTATTCTCGGATCGTGCACACCTGGGTCGAGAGCATCGGGCTGGAGACGACGATGTACGGAACGCACACCATGCGCCGAACGAAGGCATCTCAACTGTATCGCAAGACAGGAAACTTACGAGCAGTGCAACTCCTCCTCGGACATACAAAGCTCGAAAGTACGGTCAGATATCTGGGCATCGAAGTTGATGACGCTCTGGAAATGGCCGAACAGATTGACTTGTGAATGCAATCAAGGATGCCCGGCAGCCCACTGCGATCGGGCATCCAGGCTCAATCTCCAAGTTAAAGCATCTGATTGGGGTTATTTAAGCATGACTGCAAAGTCATAGATTTATTGGCCTGATGTGACGGCCCTATCATGTAAACCATCCCGGCCACATGTGGTGCGACCGGGATTATAATTTGGACTATAGATGAATTCAGAAGAAGCCACCGTTGGCGAAGACAAGCTGGCCGTTGATCCATTCGCCGTCGCTTAGACACAGGGCCGCGATGGCGTTCGCGACATCTTCGGGTTCACCGATGCGGCCATAAGGCGTCATTTGGGCGGCCTGAGCACGAAGCGGGGCTGGCACATCCAGCAGGCGGGTATTGGTCGGTCCGGGCGCTACGGCATTGACCGAGATCCGGCGCCCTGCCAATTCTTTGGCCAGACATCCGGCATAGGCTTCCTGAGCGGCTTTTGAGGCGGCATAGGCACCGTGGGTTGCCCGCCGGGCGCGGACCGAGGTTGAACTGAGGGTGATGATCCGACCACCATCACGGGTACGGCGGGCCGCTTCGCGCAGGACATTGAAACTACCCCTCATATTGGTAAGCATCATGCGGTGAAAGGCTTCATCCGTCATTTGGGCAAAGGGGGCGACATTCATGATACCGGCATTGCTGATGACCACATCGACGCCGCCAAACGCCTTATCATTGGCATCAAACAGGGCCTTGACGGCGGCCGGATCGGCTACGTCGGCCTGATGAGCGATGGCACGGCCACCCGCTGCAACGATGTCGCGCACGACCTGTGCCGCCAAATCTGCGCTGGTTAGGTAATTGATGGTCACTGCAAAGCCGTCTTTGGCCAGACGTTTGGCGGTAGCCGCACCGATCCCCCGTGATGAGCCGGTGACGATCGCGGCCCGGCCAGTTCCGGGAAGTGTGCCCTCACCGGCTTTGGACGTTTGGGCCGATGCGGCACCAGACAGGGTCAATGCGGCGGGTGCGGCCGCACTGAGGGCGAGAAAATTACGGCGTGAGTTTTGAGTATCAGACATAAGAAAAGTCCTTGAAAGGATTAAAAGAGGATTTCGGATTAAGGTTTTGTGGAGTTTTTTGAGCGCCGCATCCTTACCCCAACCGTACGCCGGTTAAGGTCTCAGACAGTTCCCAGAGGCGTTTGGCGTCGGTCTGATTGAGCGCTGGCGCGGGTATTTTGGCTGGGGTCGGATAGCCGCGGGTCTCGCTCATCTGCTCCGGCCCCACATAGCTGCCGGGCTGGGCCAGCGGCGATGTCGCTGCAAACAAGGTCGGCCAAGCGCCATGCGCCACCGGCTGGAACATGAACCCCAGAAGGCTGCGCAATATGCCGACCGAGCTCCAGCGCCCGGCCGAATTGTACAACAGGTTTGTGCGTGACAGGCCGGGATGGGACGCCAGGCTGGTAATCCCCCAGCCTGCGGCGTCACTTCGACGCTGAAGCTCCAGAGCAAACATCAGGCAGGCCAGTTTCGACTGGGCATAGACCGGCATGGGCTGATAATTTGTTTCGGCATTCAGGTCGTTGAAGTCGATCGTGCCACTGCGGGCGGCAATGCTCGATAAGGTCACGACCCGCGCTGATTTTGACTGACGCAAAAGCGGCATCAGGTGGGCGGTAAGCGCAAAATGGCCGAGATAGTTGGTGCCCATTTGCAACTCGAACCCGTCTTCGGTCACGCGCCGTTTTGGTGGCCGCATGACGCCGGCATTATTGATCAGAATATCGAGGCTCAGTCTTTGGTTGCGCAAGCGGCGGCCAAAATCCGCAACAGAGGCCAGACTGGCCAGATCGAGCGCCTCAAAGCGCACATCGGCCGCCGGGGCGGCTTCTAGAATGGCCGCCACCGCCACGGCCCCTTTTTTCTGGTTGCGTCCGGCGATGATAACCTCAGCCCCGGCCTGCGCCAGAGCCAGCGCCGTCTCAAAGCCCAGACCGCCCGTGCCGGTAACCACCGCCGAGCGGCCTTTTTGTGAGGGCATATTGGAAGATGTCCACTTAACCATGATGATACCTTAGAAACTGTAAACCATAGTGACACCCGCCGTTGGCTGCCAGCGGCTGCCGAGGTCGGTGATGGGGCTGTCGGCAATGTCGCCGACCAGATAGTTGACGCCGACCCGTCCGACGACCCCCAGACTCTTATTGAACCAGTAGCCGGCGGAGACACCGACCCCGACATCCTTGAAACCGGAGCCGGGTCTATAGGCAGCAAGGCCACTAGATGCAGAATAGGCCGGATCAACCCCGAAATAGGTTCGGGCATAGTCTTCGCTGGCCCAGGTCGTCTGGGCGTCAAAAGTCAGGGAGAAATCAGGCTTGCGAACGGCGTAGTAGCTGGCGCTGGCGGTCGCCAGAACCCCTTCATGAGTGCTGGACGCATCGCGCAGAACCGTCAATTCGGTCTGGAGGGAGCCCACCCCACCTTCCCGGCCGCCGAAGCGGTAACCGACGAACGCCCCGGCTTCAAAGGCGGTGTCAATGTCCGGCAACAGACCTACCGCGCCGTCCGCATCATCGCGCGACAAACGCGCCCCAATGACGGGGCCTGCCGACAGGCGGGCATTGGGGATCAGATCGGCCCGGGCGCGCAGGCCGCGCACCTCGATATTGACGTGCCGCCAGCGGATATCACCAAAGGCAAAGGGTATGGCGCGCATATCTTCGGCACCATCATACTCAGGCATAACCCCGACACCGAGGGCCACAACGCCGTGCAGCGAGCCGTCCGATGGCCGATCTTGCGCGGCGGCAGCGGTGCCGAGGGCGGCCCCGGCCATCACTATTCCACAGCCAATAAAGTAAGTTTTGTAGGTCAGCATGTTCATTTCCTTGCGATTGAAACTATGAATTTCAGGCGTGTTTGTTCACATTCCGGTACATGGATGTCCGAAAGGGATGAAGTCTAAGGCTATGTTTTGGCTTTAGTTTTGGCGGATAAGCTCAGCGATACGCCGGTTGGCAATCAGGCAGGCGATAGCTGACAGGACGCAGGCTACAGGTACGATCAGCAGGCCAAGTCCCAGCCCGTTGGGTATCTGCGCTTCGGTGGCCGCATCGCTGATCATGCCGACCATCAGCGGTGCCAGCGCTGGCCCCAGCAAACCGGAGGCAATCATCACCAGACTGGAGGCCATCGCCTGCTTGCCCGGCCCTGCCACCAGATGGGCGGCACCGAACGCCCAAGGCAGGAGAAAGGCAAAGGCCAGCATGGTCGGCACGAACAGCAGAATGGCCACCCACCCGATGGGCGTGAACAGGGCCGCCGTGACCGTCACGCTGGAGATCAGGAACAGTATGGCGGGCGGGCCCAATACCCGTCCGGTGCCGGAACGCACCGCCCGGTCAAAGCCACGTCCGCCGACGAGGGTGCCGATAATGCCCATCAACCCCTGAAGCAGACCAAAAGACATGCCGACTTCGCTGGACGTAAAGCCGTGGGTTCGGATCAGGAACGGCGCCGAAAAGGCATAGAAGGGGGCTGACGCAAAACTAAGCGCTACCCCCGCAATGACCAGCCAGCGAAAGGCCGGCACTGACAGCAAACGCAGGCTTGAGGCCAGAAAGGGTTCAGGCTTTGTAGCGGCGTGGGCAATGCGCGGCGTCGGGGGTATGACCAGATAGGCCAGCACAGCTACCAAGCCGCCTAACAAACCTGCGCCGATCAGGGCGGTGCGCCAACCCAAACTATCACCGATGGCACCCCCGGCGGCAAATCCAACCATTGTTCCCAGCGGGATTCCCATGGAGAACAGGCCGATCGCCAAGCCGCGCCGGTCGGGCCGGATGATGCGGGCGATGATGGCATGGCCGGAGGGTATGGCCCCTGCCTCACCAAAGGCCACCCCAAAGCGGGTCAGGGCCAGAAACACAAAGCTGGCGGCCATCCCGCCCATCGCCGTCATGGCGCTCCATACCAAGAGACAGGTCAGCAGCACCATCCGCGGTGAGCCACGATCGGCCTGACGGGCCAGTGGCAGAGACAACAAAGTGTAGCAAACCGCAAAGGCGATGCCGGTCATCAGGCCGATCTGGGTATCGCTCAGCGACAGGTCAGTTTTGATGGCTTCCGCCAGAATATAGGGCAGTATCCGGTCAATCTGGCTGACCGCATTTATCAATAGAAGCGTGGCAAGGACGGCCCCAAAGCGCCAGCCCTGCACGTAGTCAGGGTTTATGGCCGGGGGTTGACAAGTCAGCGCGTTCGGCTCAATTCTTTGGGTCTCAGCATTTTCTGACATGGCCAGCTTTCACTTTAGTACGATTGGGCAAAATCAAGCTAAAGGGAAATGTCGATGATCAAAATGCCTGAAACCTCAATAAACTTGCCTATTCCTGCAAAGCCGGACTCTAAGGTGGTTCAATTGCACCCCAGACCGTTATCGCCCGCGGCCGCCGGGGCATCGCCCATGCTTGCCGGACTGCTCAGGGACGTTACCGCCTACATAGAGACTCAGGGCGGCGGACAGGGCGTGTTTAAAACCGCCGTCAGCAACGTCAATATCCTGCGCTGCTTTCAGGCCATGATGCCGATGCGCAAGATCTATAAGCCATCCATGTGTGTGACCTTGCAGGGCTCCAAGGAAATCCTGCTGGGGGATGAGCAACTCGATTACCGCGCTATGGAATTTCTGGTCGTCAGTGTCGAAGTGCCCGGCTCCGGCCGTATCGTCGAAGCCAGCCCGACAGAGCCTTATATCGGCGTGGTCATCGATTTCGACAGCGCCATGATGCGCGACGTCATGGCGCAGGTTGACGACATACCGGCGACGCCGGAATCCGCCCGATGCGTGTTTGTGGGCAAGGTCGATGACCGGCTGGCCGAATGTATTCTACGGCTGGTGCGCCTGTCGGACACACCAAAGGCGGTACCTGTGCTCTACCCTTCGATCATGAAGGAAATCTATTACTGGCTGCTGACCGGCCCGCACGGTGCGCAACTGCGTAAGCTGGCCATGCCGGAAAGCAATATGGAGCGGGTGGCAAACGCCATTTACCTGATCCGGGATAACCTCGCCAAAACCATACGTGTCGAGGCACTGGCGTCTGAGGCGCGCATGAGCCCATCGTCATTCCACCAGCATTTCAAACGCATGACCTCGATGTCGCCATTGCAGTATCAGAAGCAGTTGCGTCTGCTGGAGGCCCGGCGGCTGCTTATGGCCGATGCCGCCAATGTGTCGGACGCCGCCTATCAGGTCGGCTATGAAAGCCCGTCCCAGTTCAGCCGTGAATATTCGCGCATGTTCGGCATGGCGCCCAAACGCAGCCTGATGACGCTGCGGCCCATGCCCGCCTGAGTTGATTGCAGGATCAGGCAAGAAATTTCCATTATCAGGCATTCAATCCCTGCCGGTGACGCGATAACGTCATCATCGGCAGTCCTTCTCCCTGGGATAAGCCTCACTCAACCACCAAACGCTAACGGATTAACCGCAGATCATCTGCGGCGCGCAGTCGGCCGCTAACCGCCCGCGCGTTTCCGGCCGCGCCTGATAGGAAACTGGCCATGCCCGATCACGCTGACCCCAAGCCCAGACGCCCTTTCCTGACCCGCCGCAAGCTGATCGTCGGCGGCGGTCTGGTGGGCGGGGTTCTGGTCGTAGGCGCAGGCATCGCCAATATCGGTAAGCTGCTCAGTATCGGCGCCGAAGTCCCTGACTCTACAGACTTTGGCCAATTTATCAAAATTGCTGCCGATAACAGCGTCACTATTGTCAACAAGCATCAGGAAATGGGTCAGGGCATCCATGCGGGCCTTGCCGCCATCGTCGCCGAAGAACTGGACGCCGACTGGAGCAAGGTGCGCGTCGAAGCCGCCCCGGCCAATGTGAAACTTTATGGCAGTACGGCAGGCCCCCTTCAGGGCACGTTTGGTTCCAGTGGCATTGCTAACTCCTGGGATCAGTTGCGCCAGGCCGGGGCGACGGCGCGTTATATGCTGGTCCAGGCGGCGGCTGATTTATGGCAGGTCTCAGCAGGCTCACTGACGGTCAGGGACGGGATCATTACCGATCCTTTGACGGGCCGGACCGCACCGTTCTCAGAGCTGCTGGCACGTGCGGCTCAGATCAGGGCACCTGAAACGCTCCCCCTTAAAGACCCGAAACAGTTTACGCTTATTGGTACCGAACGCGTCCGGCGCAAGGACAGCCGCGCCAAGATCACGGGTACTGAGCGCTACACCCAGGACATTCAGCTCAACGATATGATGGTGGCGATGGTCGCCCATTCGCCGCGCTTTGGCGGCAAGGTCTTAAGCTTTGACGATAGTGAGGCCCGCAAGATTGTTGGGGTGATTGACGTGTTTGAAATCCCGTCAGGCGTCGCGGTCGTGGCGACGGATACCTATACGGCCAAGCGCGGACGCGACGCCCTTAAGGTAGATTGGGACGATGAAAAGGCTGAGATGAGGTCTTCCGAAGACTTGCTCAAATTTTACCGTGACACCGCGCAGGGCAAAACCGATATCAAGGGCGACCGGTTTGAAAAATCAGGCAATCCCGAAGGCGCTTTCGACGGCGAGCTGATTGAAATTACCTACGACCTGCCCTATCTGGCCCATGCGCCGATGGAGCCAATGAACTGCGTGGCGATGGTCAATGGCCGCAGGGTAAAACTGATTACCGCGTCACAGATCCAGACCATAGACCAAGTCAACACCGCGCTCGTCGTGGGCTGCCTGCCCGGCTCGGTAGAGATCGAGACTCTGCCCGCCGGCGGATCCTTCGGCCGGCGCGGCATAATGAGTTCGGACTATATTGTCGAATGCGTCCACATCGCCAAACATGTCGGTGGTGGACGGCCCGTCAAGCTGATCTGGACGCGCGAAGACGATATGATGGGCGGATACTACCGCCCCATGTCGTACCACCACTTATGGATTAAATGCGGCGATGATGGTTATGCTACCGCCTGGCGGCACCATACCGTGGTGCAATCCCTGACGCCGGTCGGACCAAATACACCGGGCGTCGAAGGGATACATGGCTCACCTTACCTAGCGGCCACACCGGTGGTTGATGGTAAGGTCTTCACCCCAAAACTAGCCATTCCCCCTGGATTCTGGCGCTCGGTCGGCGCGTCTCACTCGGTTATGGTTATGGAGCATACCATAGACCAACTGGCCAGACGCGCAGGCCGCGATCCCATCGATTATCGCCGCACTATTTACATCAACACCCATAAACCCCGCTGGCTTAACGTGCTTAATTTGGCGGCTGAAAAAGCCGGATGGGGCCAGCCGCTGGAGCCCGGATGGGCGCGTGGGGTTGCGGTCGCCGAATGTTTCGGTACAACCGTAGCCCAGATCGCTGAGGTCACCCTGATTGACGGCAAACCCAAGGTGCGGCGCGTTCTGGCGGCCGTCGATTGCGGTATAGCGGTGGCTCGTGATCAAATCCGGGCCCAGATGGAAGGCAGCGTCTGTTTCGGCCTGAGTGCCGCGCTCTATGGCGGCGTTATACTTGAGGGCGGCGTAGTGCAGAACACCAATTTCGACACGGCCCCCGTCCTGCGCATTGACGAAGCGCCGGTAGTTGAAACTCACATCCTCGCGTCGGGTAATCCACCGACCGGTATGGGTGAGCCGGGTGTACCGTTGATCGCGCCCGCCATTGCCAATGCGCTTCTGATACTCACAGGCCAGCCGACTCTATTCCTACCATTCATCAAATCCTAAACCCTGCCGGAGCCTTGATATGCCTTATACGATCCGTCTTGATGGCAAGCAGCATACGGTCGATGTCGACGCAGACACCCCTCTTTTGTGGGTGTTACGCGATAGCCTGAATCTGACCGGCACCAAATACGGCTGCGGCGTCGCCCAGTGCGGTGCGTGTACGGTGCATATGGACGGACAGCCGGTACGATCCTGTTCCTTGCCAATCTCAGCCGTGGGCAACAGCGAAATCACCACTATCGAGTCGGTCTCAGGCCCGGAAGCCGCTGCCGTACAGGCCTCCTGGCTGAAGATTGACGTGCCACAATGCGGATACTGCCAGTCCGGCCAGATCATGTCGGCCGTCGCGCTGCTTAAGGAGATAAAGGTGCCCACCGATGCAGAGATTGATGCGGCCATGTCCGGCAATATCTGCCGCTGCGGCACCTATCCCCGCATCCGTAACGCCATCAAGGACGCCGCAAAGTCGTTGATATGAGCGCACAAAACACGATTGAAAGGTTATCAAATGAGATCACCGAAGTGGGCAATCTTACCCATACTCTGGCTCTGCGCTATGAAGGCATATTCACCCTTATACGATATGGTTTGAGCGAGGCGCTCTCAGACGCGACCTGTCTGGCTCAGGCGGCCCGTGACGCCACCGCCATCGCGGATGCTGCCGCTTCAGCCCTACTCTACAGTTTTCCCAATCAAGCTAAGCTCGATTGTAAAAGCGGATGCAACGCCTGCTGCCACCTCTATGTCAAGGTTCCGCCGGGTGTGGCTACGGTAATGGCTCGGCATATACAACTGACCTTTTCACTTTCTGAACGTGACTGGTTGCATGACCGCCTGATCGAGGCGGTAGAGGCCATTGACACCACCGAGCATCCCGAACGCCTGCGCCACCCCTGCCCCTTGCTGGCGGAGGATGGACAATGCTCCGTCTATGAGGTCCGCCCGCTGGTGTGCCGCGCCTTCACATCTGCCTCGGCATATCGCTGCCAGCAGATGGTCTTTGGCACGGGCACAGGCGCGATCGACCAAAATCTGGGGTATTACAGAGTCTATGCCGAGGCGACACGCGCCTTGGAGCAGGCCGCCATTCGCCTCGGCCAGCCCTCACGGCAGAAGGCGTTAGCCCACGCGCTTCTGGAAGAGCTGACAGGCGATTAGCTACCGCCCTTATTAGACCGTTGTCAGGTGGAGCGCCCTAAAGCGCCCAAGGCGGACATTCGCGGTACGCGCCGAAATCTCAGAAGCGGACATTATCAGCTCCTTTTTCATCCAATTCGTAACAAGCAACGCGTCTAAACTTTTTGGGGCACCTCACGATATGGATAGGTGCGCTACGGGAACAACAAATTCTTGTTTAAAAAGGGAACAAGGTCAGTTGCAAAACGCCCGTCTGGCCCCCAGGTTTTGTCGCCCCAGCCCCCGTGATATTCTTCAGCCTCATAAGGGATGTCATACTCATCAAGCTTATGTACAAATGCCTGATTGGAATAGATATGATCATAGAGTGTATCGTTGCGTCCCCAGTCAATTTTCAAGGCGCGCAATCGCTTCATATTAGCGGCATAGATGGGGATCAGGTGATCTAACGAAAAACTATTCTGAAGGCGCGCGGTTATGGCGGGGTCCAGCGCGGGTTTGCCTTCAATCAGGGTGACCGGTAGATCGGCATACAGGGGGGGCTTATTTGGATTAGGCAGGAATGCTTGATAAATGCTTAGGAAAATCGGGGAATAGATGTCGGTTTTCAGATCCTCCAAGGTCTTAGCTGCATAAATGGTCTGCCAGTTGCCGCGGGTATAGCCGGGCTGAACGCCATTGCCTGTGCCAACCGGGTGCATGGCGTAAACAACGCCAAAAACATCAGGATACTGCATGCCAAAGCGAATGGCCCCATGTCCCCCCATGCGATCCCCGACGACGGCGCGTGACGCCGCTGTCGGCATGGTACGATAGTTCGCATCTATGTAAGGGACAAGCTCCTTGATCATGAAGTCCTGCCAATTGCCGGTGACGGACGAATTGACATACCATGTGGTTCCAAGGGGCGTCAGAAAGTCAGCCGTGACTACGATCACATCGGCCACCTGCCCTTTGGCTATGGCGTCATCAAGCAGCGCTTTGGCGTCGTGATTGGCAAAGGGCGCCGTGTGGTCTTCACCATAGGTGTTGAGGAAATAAACGACAGGAAATCGTCGCAAACGGTCAGAATAATGGGGGGGCAGATAGACCGTCACCTTGCGCTGCGGCAAAATCCCGATCCTATTTCCTGAAAACTGCGCGGATTGAATGTCCCGCATTTCCAGACGGCTTTGGGCAAGCGTCGGCGCGCTAACGGCGGCCATTATCAAAAAGCTCAAAAGCGCGCATGCGTTGACGATTTTCATATCAATACCCTTGGGTGGATGCGTGAAAAATAAAGCGGTTGCCACGTCAATCTTTACGCCGAAACGGAACGACAATCGTATCCAGTTCTTTGTCACCGTCGCGATTGAGGAAGAAAACCGTGTAACTATCGGGTCCTGTGCGCGACAACGTAATGCCATCGAAAAAGTAAGTGTCGCCCTCGCGATCAACCAGCAGCCGCTCAATGTAGGTTTCACGCGCCTCCCAGCCTTCGAGGTTGGAGGAGAAATGCTTTACGCGGTTGGCGACGCTCGGCCCCACTTGGGCAAAGATTACGATCTCGTAAAACACCACCCCGTCGGCATTCGTCGCGCGGACAAATCCCGGCATGTGGGCAAAAGCGATAGGGAGTACTACATTTTCGACTGGTCCGAACGGCATCTGCCCGACCCAATCCCCCTCAAGCCATTTGAGATCGCTAAGCGCGCACGGTTTCGGCGCCTGCCCGGGCGACAACAGACGGATCATCGACCTAGGATTTTGAGCCTGCGCGCCGGTCGCAACCCCTCCCAAAGCTAAAACGGCCGGAATAACATTCAGACAATCACGTCGGTTGAACATGGTGAGGGTCTCCTGACATTTAGAGTGAAGGGTGAAAATCGTGCGTGCCGATTTCGCGCAGCATTTTCAACTCGCCGTCTGGTGCGCGACGCCACAGGCGGACGCCGCCGCCACTGACCGTGCCCTTGCTTTCACCGCTGCGCCAATCGACCTGAAATTTGAAATACTCAAGCGCGTAACCGGAGCCCAAATCTTGGCAATCGTCAGTCCAGACCTTGACGGCATCAAAGGTGGCACCGCGGCCGTTCGCGACATAGGTGGTAAGATAAGGTCGGATTTCCTTGATGCCGACCTTTGGTGTCGTGCTGTGAGGCATGAGGATAGTGTCGTCAGCATAAAAGCTGAGGCGCGTCTCCAAATCGTGGCCTTTTACCGCGGCGGCATTGCGATCGTTCAAGGTCGTCAATTCTGCGCTCAAGGCCGTCTGTGCCGGGGATGGTCGCACGGTTTTCGGCATATCGACAAAGAAGGCTCGATGGTCGGCGGGCGCGGTTAGCCAATTGCGGACATCGGCCTTCAGCCGCAAAGTTCCGTCCGCTTGCCTTTCCCAGATATGCAGATACTTGCCTTCGGCGGCTTCGGATTGGCCGTTCGCGAGCTTCCAGCCTATTGTGAAACGGCCGATTTCCACCAAGGTTTGTCCAAAATCGAAGACCTCGCGGATATCGGGTTTATAGACGGTCACCCGACGTCGGGAGTGGATGGCAGCATTCCACGCCTTAATCTGGGCCTTGCCGTACAGGGCGGGCTGCTGATCTGGTAGGCTGCGGGCGTCGTCAAGATATAGTGCCATTAGGGCATTTGGGTCTCCGCTTAACAAAGCGCGGCCATAGGCTTGGTGTGTCGCTGCCACGGATGAGCGGACATTATCGCCAGACCTTTGCGGGCTTTCCAGAGAGGCCGGGGAAAAGACCACAGGAAAGGAGGTGAGAGTCGCAGTCGCAGGCATAGCCGCTGTGCTTAAGGCTGCGCCAAACACACATATCCAGCCAGTTATTAAACGAGGGGGCATGGCCTGTCTCCTTGAGTTGCGCCTCCAGACCTGCTGCAATATCTGATCGTGTGCCAGCCGTTTTCGCCAGGAGGGAGGTACGCGCCGCCTAACGGGATGGGCGGTATGATGCGATTGTGATAAGGTAAGCTCCATGCTCCAAACGCCCACGCCACCTCTGACCCGCGCTCTAACCATTGGCGGCATTTGGCTGATCATTGGGGTCGTCATGGGCGCACAATGGTACGTCAACGATCTTGCCTATGATGCCGCCAAGCCGTGGTGGATTTATAGTGCTGCGCTGGTCTCCTGCACACTTTGGGCGGCATTGACACCTGTGGTATCCACTTTAGCGCGCCAGATAGGCTTTGATCGCCGGCAGCCCCTGCGCAGTGTCGGTCTGCACATTGTTTGCGGTGTGTTGTTGTCAGTGGCACACAGCCTTGTCTATGTCTCCGTTTTGGCCATGATGTTCGGCAGTGGTGAGAACATGCTTTGGCGAAAGATGGCGGGCAGCCTGCAAAGCAACCTTCTGATCTACACGACCCTGACTGGCATCGTCATCGCTGGCCGCGCCTATCATCGTCTGAACATACAAGAGCTGGATGCCGCCCGGCTGGAAACCGAGTTGGCCGAGGCTGAGACCGCGGCATTGCGCGCGCAGTTACAGCCACACTTCCTATTCAATGCCCTCAATGCCATTTCAGCCTTGGTGCGCAGCGAACCGATCAAGGCGGAGCGCATGATAGCCCGGTTGGGCGAGTTGCTGCGGTTGTCGATCGACGGCCACCGAAACCCGCTGACCACGCTTGACGACGAACTGACATTCACAGATGCCTATTTGGCGATCGAGGAAGCGAGGCTTGGCGAGCGGTTAACGCTGGTCCGCGACATTGCCCCCAAAACGCTCAGCGCTATCCTGCCGTCACTGCTACTCCAACCGCTGGTCGAGAACGCTGTCCGCCACGGCATAGCGCCTCTACCCGAAGGTGGGACGATCACCTTGACCGCCCGGATTGCGGACGGCCTTCTGCACCTAACGGTCAGCGACGATGGCGCAGGCGCCAGCTTGGTCACAGAAGGCGTAGGCCTGACTAACAGCCGCCGCCGATTGGAAAAACTCCGCGGTATTGGCCATGGCTTCTCCATCATCACGCACCCCGGCGAAGGATTCCGTGTCGATATCAAGATACCGCAAGGGGCTGACGCGTGATCCGTACCCTGATCGTCGATGACGAGCCTTTGGCGCGGCTCCGGCTTCGCAATCTGTTAGCACCAGAAAGTGATTTTAGCGTCGTCGGTGAGGCTCACCATGGTGAAATGGCCGTCGCCATGATCGAGGCGGACCGTCCCGATTTGGTCTTTCTAGATATACAAATGCCAAGCTTCACCGGTTTCGAAGTCATCGAGGCGATAGGCGTTGACGTCATGCCCGCGACGGTCTTCGTCACCGCCTATGATGAATTTGCGGTCAAGGCGTTCGAGGTTCAGGCGCTCGACTATCTCCTAAAACCGTTCGACGATATTCGTTTCGAGCAGGTTCTGAGCCGGGTCCGAAGGGCTCAGGTAAATCAAGGTAAACGGCTGATTCAAGCGCTGGGTCTGGTCCCCATGCAACCGCGTCTGGTCGCGCGATCGCGCGGCGTGGTGCGCATCATCGGCTATGAAGATATTGACTGGATTGCGGCGGCGGGCGACTATGCCGAGGTGCATTGCGCGGATCGCGCATGGCTGGTTAATGACTCCATCAACGCGCTGACATCGCGTCTGCCACCCGCCGATTTTGCCCGCATTCATCGCAGCACTATCGTAAGAATGGACCGGATTGCCGAGGTTCGTCCTTGCAGCCACGGCGACGGCATACTCATCCTGAGCTGTAATACGCAACTGCGTTTCAGTCGTCGTTACCGCGAGGCGCTGGATGTTTGGCTATCAAGGTGATCGCAGAATTTTTGCCGGCACGACCATGAACACCTGAATGGCGCCCAAGGCGGACATATAGCCTTATAGGCAAGCGAGCCTGAAAGCGGACACGATGCAACATGTTCTCAGCTAATCCGGATTGGACTTTGGGCCGAGGTCGGCCCGCACATTTTGGAATCCAAATTACAAGCGACCTTCACTCACGAGTGATAACCTCCAGCTAACCCGGCGCGGTTCACTGGTCTCAGGATGTCCATTGCGGACAGTATTGCCAGCAAAAAGCCCGCCTGTTATAAAACTCGACATGATGATGTTTAAGTCCACATTCTTCCCCCTGATCTGACGGCCCAGAGTCGTCGCGGTGCCTAGGCGCCTTTCAGATCATAACGGCCTGTTCACATGGAGGCCGTACGGAGATTTATTGAATGTCGGAAGTTTCTCATTCCGGTCTGAGCCAAGCTCAGATCGCGTACTTTATCGAATATGGATATGTTAAACTAGAGAGTGCCTTTGGGGGCGACCTAGCCCGACAAGGGCGGGATCAGCTGTGGCGTGCCATGGGCCTCTCTCCTGACGCACCAGAGACATGGAAACAGCCAGTTTTTCGGTTGGGGTTCATGACGGGTAAGCCATTTGTCCAAGCTGCCAACACCCCGCTCCTGCACTCATCATACGATGCCTTGGTCGGAGAGGGTCGGTGGTTAAAACCAAACGGTCTTGGAACCTTCCCGGTCCGTTTTCCGTCGCCGGACGACCCGGGTGATGCGGGATGGCACGTTGATGTCAGCTTCGGAACTGACAACCCCGACTTTATGCAGTGGCGGGTCAACGTGAAAAGCAGTGGCCGCGCTCTGCTCATGTTGTTCCTGTTTTCCGATGTTGGGGAACTAGATGCTCCAACCAGAATACGCAAGGGCTCGCACCGTGCAATTGCCAAGCAACTGCTGCCATATGGAGAGGATGGCCTCACGCTCGGTGAACTGGCCGCTGACGGCTTCGCATCGACCGCGGACTGCGAGGAAGTATTGGCGACCGGACAAGCTGGGACGGTGTATCTTTGCCATCCCTTTCTGGTCCACTCTGCACAACCTCATCGCGGAGCTATGCCTCGTTTCATGGCCCAACCTCCGCTCCTGCCAAAAGGTGAGTTTGACCCTTCATTGCCGCCCTCTGCGGTGCAAATAGCTATCCGAAGAGCCATTGGTATGAAGGTCTAAACTAGGGGCTTCGGAGGTCGCGTCCGGAGCCCATCCCCAATTTCTAAGTCCAAAGTATTTAGCACAGATTTTGGTGTACGGGGGCCATCCGCAGACCGTTACCTTGGTTGCCAGTGTGTGCCAACTCGAACATGCCCGATTTCTGAGATCACGGTAAAAAATCGGCTGGCACCCAGGCCCATATTTTCAAACTAAAAGGTTGCGGTTCAAACCTGCCAATATGCGGCGGTGCGCCCAATGCGGAAATGGAACAAAGACAATTCCAATTCGGGCATTGTCGCTCGAAAGCGGAATTAAGATTAGTATGGCGAACAGAAAACTGCCCGACGCATACGGTGTCTAGCTTGCAACCGATCCGCCGAACTTGAAACGCTTCGCTGTGAAGTGAAGGCGTTTTATTTATGAACCTCAGCACTCCACGTTAAACGAGGTGGCCTAGGATGAAGCTTGGTGGCATTTCTTAGCTGTTTCAATTTTTCCAACTGCTCAACTCGTTCCCTTGAACCTACCGCTCCAGGTAGATCGTCATTTAGCCAATAATCAAACCATTCTACGGCCCCTTCTTGCGACGCTAAGACCTGGGTTGGGTTCTGCAACGAATGGCTTCCATTTAGGACGTCAGGCACCATGTGATATTCGACGGGCCGTCCTAGGTGTCGAAGCCTTGCGAAGACTTCCCATGGGGCGAGTAGATACGGAAGGTTCAAAGCCCCTTCAGTCTGAAGTCTCAACGGTGCCCGGATACGATCCGCGCCAAAACCGGGTGTGGTCTCAAGCCAGTTTTTCAAGCTCTCCCCATAAGGCTGGGACCCGTTTTCCGTTTGAAAATAGCCTGGCATTAACATGGCCTGAAAATAGCCAGCATCGATGTTGTCGCTGACAAGCGCCGCCGCAAACTCAAAATCAGAATAGGCCAGAGCGTAGAGCGTGTGCCAGCCTGTTCGACTGAAACCGGATAGCCCCACGCGTCCAGTATCGATTTTCCCTTCCTTATTCAGCACATCAATAATGCTTTCGACAGCCTTCATATGCCCTTCGGCTTCGGCCCTACCGTTGTCGAATTCGTCCGGCTCTTTTTCATCCATCTGGAGGACGAACATCCCTTTACCAGCTAAGGGTTGAGCGACATAGGTGGAGATTCCGACGCCCGTTGCCGGGTAACCACCACCCATCCCATTAAGCGAGTATTCACCCCTCGCTGGATGACCGTGCGTCTGGATAACCAACGGATATCTCTTGCCCGTCTCATATGCGACCGGGTAATAGAGCCGACCAGTCCATTTGCTACCATCGGCACTCTGCCACCCGACAGCCTCGGCCCTTCCAAGTAAATAGTGCGTCAAAAGATTGGGATTTGGATCAAGCACCAGCTTTTCTTTTCCGGTGAACAGTTCGCTCGCAAACAAACGTGGTGGCGTATTCTCGTCTTGCCGCACGTTCAGCCTCACGGCCTGAACGGTTTCCGGTATGCGCGGTTCGGCCTGCGTCTTCACCCAAGCATCGCCTTCGCGCCGATAAGCCAATGTCATTTCCCCTTGCGTGAGGCGAAGTTGGCCAGAGGGCAACCACTCTAAGGCATCGAGCTGTTCACTGGTAATGAAGCCATCCGGTACAGAGATTTGGCGCACGACCCTGGTTTCCAGATCCATCTCGATAACGGCTCGTCCTTGCAGTCCCTGGCTATGGGTTGGTATCGGCAGATAGGTTGGCCCCAAAATGAGCGATCGGTTGTCAGGCGACCAGGCGAATTTCGAGCGCATCAGCATGGGAGCGGCCAGGAGCATTTGCGACCGGCCGCTGTGCAGGTCTACGAGGTATAACGCCGCGAGTTGCCTGGCGCTTGATCCTTCGCGAGGATTGATACGTTCATCCTCGACGGCCCTAACGGTGAACCCGTTTTGATAAAGGTCCCAAGACGCCGGAATCTCGAGGGGGGTACCTTGAATAACCATCCATCGACTATCTGGCGAGATGGACCATAGCCAGGCAGGATTGATCTCATGTCCTCTACCGCTAATATCCAACGGCAACGCGGCCTTGCCAGGGCGTTTGATGAACCATACGCGGTCTTTCAGAGTGCCCAGGAAACCCACACTCCCAAACTGACCATTCGCCAGAGAAAAAGCGTCAGGCGACTGCACCAAACCACCGGTTTCAGCGAGGTTCGCCTGTGGCAATGGTGGCAGGTCTGTTGCGTAAACGACGGTTCCATCGGCAGCCATTGTGAAGAGCTTCACCCCTCGCGCTTCCTCGGTTAGCTGCTCCGAACGACCAGCCACAAGATCGACCTTGAATACCTGGGGTTTTCCAGAGGCATCTTCCCATCGCATGACGATTTGATCGTCGCCCTGCCATTCGAACAGCCGTCTAAAGGGCACAACTAAATCTGTGTTTCCTCGAAAACGCCCCTTCAGTCGAGCCGCTACCCTCGGACTGGTCACCGCGTTTAGACTGCTTAGGTCACCCGTCACGACGTCCATCCACACCTGATCAGTCGCAACGTCCCCCTTTATCAGCAGGGTGACGAAACGCTTTCTGTTCGGTGACACAGCGACCCCCTCCGCCATCCGCTCGCGTCTTTCCGGATTAGCGGGATCAGGGATCAAATCTGAAGCGCCCGTGACCATTCTGGTCGTCTCAATCATGCTCTTTACCGTCATAGGACGTGCAGAGCTGATTTGCGCGTAGACCGTCGTTGAGGCCCCATCTGCGAGCGCGATCAGCAGGGAAGAGAGCAGAGCCCTCCTCCCAATTAACTTGCCCATCCGAGTGTTGATCGTACCCATGACTTACCAGCCATATTTGAGCTGCAGCGCCACGAAACGGCCCAGAGGCGATGCATTGGCTGGGTCGTAATTCACCGAGACGGCATTGTGGGAAATGACATAAGGCGGGGACTTATCAAACAGGTTTTGAATCGACAGGCTCACGGCAATACTGTCATCGGCACGTCCCAGCCACGCGCCTAACTTATACTGAATATTCAGATCCACCGTTGTCCAGGATGAGATGGCGTGGGGTACGCTCTGGGTAAGGTCGTCGTAGCCGTTAACGTGGTTAAGAGCGGAGCTGATGTTCCATCTATCCGTCATCCAGTTGGTATCCAGCCGCACGCGCCAGTCGACGGGGTATCCGTAATTATTGACCAGATCCGAAGACGCGGCGCCGTCGACCAATTGGGTATCGATCTTACTGATTGTACTGGCGTTCAGCCTTGTACTCAGTCGGCCAACCGGAAGGTCAACGGCGTGCCTCAACGTGATATCGTAGCCTGATTGCTCTAGCGCTGACGCGTTGAGTTGCCGTTGGTCATAGACGTATCTTACGCCCGAGATGCCATTTGGGTTGTAGTTATAGAACATGCCGCCTTGTGAGACGATCTCATCGACTAACGCTTGCGCGGCTGCATCGTCAGGAAGGGTGTAGATCAAATTCCCGTAGATATGTGGGAGCCGCAGCGCATTGGTGGTATAAGCTGGCCTAAAAATCCGGTTGGTGTAGTCGATATCATAGTGGTTCAGCGTCAAAACCAGATTGGATGTGAATGGCACGTCCCAGTCGAAACCCCAGTTCACACTTTTCGATGTCTCTGGAACCAAGGCTTTGGAGCCTTGGATGATGAAGCCTGGCACTGTCGCGGAACTATTGGGATCCCCCATCGGATCACCAACGATGATCGTAGCGCGCGCGGTCTGGAACTGCTCGAAGGTGTTCGGCGCTCGGAACGCTTCACTGTATGACACCCGAAGCTTGAGACTGTCCACGGGCTGGTAAAGAATTCCGACGCGCGGATTAGTCGTATTACCCCATCTGTCATAGTGGTCGTAACGGACAGCCAGAGACAAATCGAGCGCCTTAATGCCTGGCCTAGCGTTGGCGTCTCCGATTAGCGGAACCGCCAACTCACCGAACAACGCGGATGTTTCAATGCCGGCCCCACGGTCGAGGACACGCGCATTATCTACAAAGGCATCTTGATGAAAATTATCATTGCGATAAGCTGCACCGAAGGCCCCGCGGACGACACCGCCCGGCAGTTCCAGAATATCGCCATCGAAGACGACTTCAGCGCCCTCAGATTCAAATACATTGTTCTGCGTGGTCAGTCTTTTAATTCCGGTAGCGATCGGCCAACTGAATTGCTCCATTGAACCAGTGTCGCGACCATAGTTCAGGCTAAGCTTCGCACGCCAGTCGTATGGCAAGCGAGCAACAAAGCCACCACTGGCGCTCAGCGCCTTCGTCTTGGAGTCAGTGACCTCTTGAAAATTGGCAGTCCTCATCTCCCTGAAAATGGACCGATCCGTCGCCAATATCTGAACAAAGCCCTCCACGTGGTCGGTAAGCTTCTGATCGATGGCCACCACGCCTGAATAGGTTTTCGTTTTAGGCAGAACATCCGACGCCATGGGAAGCGCCTTCGTGGATTCACGCTGGTTCGACCGGAGCGGCTCATACTGCTGCGCCTGAAAGCTGGCGAGTAACGAGCCTGAAGACCAACGCTCGCCAAAAGTTTGTGAGATTGTCTTCTCTGCACGCCCCCCGTTGGTTGTGTCGCCATACCTCACAATGGTCTCTGCGCCATCGAAGTTGCGCCGAAGGCCGAGATTCACAACGCCGCCGACCGCATCGGAACCGTAAAGCGCCGAAGCACCATCGGTGAGAAGTTCAAAACTGCCAATCGCAGAAATCGGGACAACCGAAATATCGACCGTCTGGCCAAACTGAGACGGCGCCATGCGCCGACCGTTGAGGAGAACAAGTGTGGAATTTGGGCCAAGGCCCCGCAAGTCTACGCCACTTGCGGAGGTGAAGTTGGTTGCCCGACCATTGCCTTCTCCAACGATACCGTCTTCACTTGCACCGAGTGGACCACCGCTGAAAAGCTGGGGCATTGATCTTAGAATATCTTGTGGCGTGGCATAACCGCTGTCTTCAATTGCGGCCCGGTTCAACCGAATAATTGGGGCGGTCTCATTTTGCGACCCGCGGAGCCTAGTACCGGTCACAACAACCTCGACGGGTTCCTCAAACGCTACCGCTTCACCGCTTTGGTCGGCCACGGTAGCGGAGATCAAAATAACACCCCGGGCAGTGCGAGAATAACTAAGACCTGATCCGTCCAATAGGACCTTAAGACCCTCGTCAACGGAATAGGTGCCTACCAAAGCCGGTGCAGTCCGGTCGTTGGTGGTCTCGGCGTTGAACGACAGTTGCTGACGGGAAGTCTTTGCGAAGGCACGAAGGGCCTTCGCAAGATCCTGGCTCGGAATATTGAACTGATAGCGCTGCTCCTGAGCGTATACAGCTACAGGTGTGGACAATATCATCAAAGCAGCGGCAGAGACGCTTGTGACAACGCATGTGCGAAAGATCGACTTAGTCATTGGAACCCCTATCCCCTAAGGTGCGCGCCACATTACAATTCTGTGACGCTTTAAGGTAAGACGCACCGCACAAAAAACTCTATCACTTGAGAAGACATATTTTGTCGGCGCGCCTCTTTAGCGCGGCAAGCGAACGAGTGTGTTATCCCCGTTTCTATGTACCAATTCGACCGGGAGCGTACCCGTAACCCCTTCTACAAAGGCCTGTGTGTCGCCAGCCATAAAGACGCCATTGACCCTCAGTTCGGCCGTGGCTTGGTCAGCCAGCTCAATCGGTGAGTCTGTATAGCGGTTGACGCGCTCGATGGCGGTCCCAAGGGGCTCGTCGTCAAAGATGAGTTGCCCGGCCTCCCAAGAAAGCGTCCTTGTGGGATCACTGTCCTCGACCTGAGCGGTTACGGCATTCACAGATGTGAAGAGCTCCCGGCCCGGCACCAGAGCGTGGTCGGCGCCGCGCCCTGAACGACTTCCCTCCAGAACCACAGGTCTTGAGCCCCCGGCCTTCGTTTGGTTCAAAACAGCGACGTGGCCTTCATAGAGAACCACCCGAATATCTTGCCTCAGTCGCTCAACACTGAACGCCGTACCTGTGGCAACGACCACCTTATCTGCGGCCGTTACAGAGAATGGGCGCAAGGTATCCTTTGCAACTTCGAACCGCGCCCGCCCCTTGATCAGTGTCAGGGCACGTTTGTCCCGTTCCAGTCGAACCTCGACGCGGGTGTCGGCGTCGAGCGACAGCTTAGAGCCGTCGTCAAGTACAACCAGTTGCCGTTCACCCTTTGCGGTTTGGTACGTGGTTGGCAAGTGCGTAATGAAGAGTGCCAGCACGCCGATGATGACGGCTATGCCAGCGGCTATCACACCCGTTGCCCGGCCCGTAATGGGTAAGGACCAGCGCTTTCGTTGAGCCCGTTGCAGGCTACTTATAGCCAACTTTCTCATTTCCAGCATTTCCGGGGCCACTCGGATATCGTCAACCGCCTGCCAAATCTGGACGGCGTCGTCGAAAGCCGCTTGATTTAAGGAATGGGCATCCAGCCATCTCTCAAGATCACGCAAGCTTTCTTCATCCTGCTGGCCCTCGGCCAGCCGGAGACACCAAAGCGCTGCCTCTTCGTTTCGTGCAATTATATGCGTTTCCATGTTTTGATTTGTCATTGGCGTTCTCCTCGAACGCAGGAAATTAGATGGGCCATAGCCCGGGCAAGGTGGCGGTCGATCGTTGCCGGAGATATTCGAAAGGCCTCTCCTATCGTACGCTTATCGACGTTCTCGATCCGATAAAGGATAAAGACGTTACGAGTGACTTCTGGAAGAGCCTTGAGGCTCTCGGCGAGAGTGGCCACCGCTTCGCGGTCTATCGCAATGGTCAGAGGGTCGAGCGTATCAACGCCTAACCCTTCAGTTGTCTTAAGCGCTGACAGGTAGTTTGTGCGGACTTTTTCTCGTCGACTCTTGTCTCTTAGGAGATTTGAAGCGGTTTGGAATATGTAAGCATCTGCGGACTGCAAAGGTTGTGTCGGAGCTTTTGATAGCCGTACAAACACCTCTTGTGTCAGGTCTTCAGCCTCCGCATGGTTTAATCGACGACGCAGGAAGAAAGCCATCAGGGCCGGCCGATAGCGACGATTCAATGATACGAGCTGCTCTTCTTCTCGGCTAGGCATTGATCCACCTCTCAACAAGCAACATGCCCGCAGAAAGTAAGACGCACAACTCAGTCGACCTCATCAAAATTTCTTTGAGAAAGCTAGTGTGCCTATAAATTGGCCCGGTGCCCTCCGCAAACCGAGAGCCGCCTCGCGCCCAAAGGGGACATTTATTGGGGAAATAGAGAGAACAGCGAAAGCGGACGTTTGTCGAACTATCTATCTCAGCCCGGCGCTTCCCCCTGAAGGATCCCACACAGTAAGGTAGGCATGTCGCAATGGCATATCTATTCTTCTGTTTAGGCAGTGATTGACGATCAGGAACTATCAACGCTTCGCCGTGATGAAAAAGCAGATAACGCTTTGCCTCCGTTAGCAAAAATGATATCGATATCAAATAAAAATGAATTCATTTAAATAAAATGATCAATCCGGGAGCAAACATGAAACCTTTTAGATGCTGGGTGGCAGCATCCGTGTCTGTCATCACGATGGCCTGCGCACCCTACAGCATGGCCTCAGGATTACAGGTCTTTCCCTTCCCCCAGCCTGTGCGTTACGCGCTTCATAACGATGATTACACAGTGCGGGTACGTGTCCCCGGAGGACAGTGGGCCGACCTGTTTGAATATAAGGCGAAGGTCGACCTCGACAATCCGGGCAGCGAAGCCTCCATGGCCTTCTT
The DNA here is from genome assembly GCA_002342035.1 of Asticcacaulis sp. UBA2476. Taxonomy (GTDB): domain Bacteria; phylum Pseudomonadota; class Alphaproteobacteria; order Caulobacterales; family Caulobacteraceae; genus Asticcacaulis. The sequence goes on from DDPE01000063.1 coordinate 104,030, forward strand.
TAACTTCGACGGCCCTGTGGAAGTCTCCGTTCAAAAGAATAAGGGCAGCTTTCGCGACGTCGCCATTCGTCCCACCTCAAAGGGCATAAAGTCCAAAATCGAGGACGGCACTGTCTATTTCACCCTGACGAAACCGGAAAACCTGTCGATCGAGTTCGACAAAGACACCCTGAATAATCTGCATCTCTTTACCCAGCCGATCCGCAAAAATCTGCCGGTTGAGCGCATAACGCCCGCCTCACCCTACGATATCGGCAATGTTGCTATCCCGGATACGTCTACATCGGTCGTGTATTTTAAACCCGGTGTCTATTCGGGCGATATCCGCCTGAAATCAAACACGACGGTCTATATCGATGGGTCTGCGGTCATCAAAAGCCCGCTCCTGATTGAAAACGTCGAGAACGTCACGGTCATCAGCGATGGGCTCTTTGTCGATGCGGGCCAGACGATCATCCGCAACTCGAAAAACATTACGATCGACGGTACGATCCATATCAATCAGAAGCACGGCACTATGGCCTGTTTCAATTCAACCAATGTCAGGGAAATCGGCATACGCTCGATTGGCGGCGGTCAGTGGTCGGATGGGCTGGGCCATTTCGCCTGTCAGGACGTGGAAATCCGCAATGTGTTCCTGCGCACCTCCGATGATAATATCACGATCTATAACCACCGCTGGGACACCTGGGGCGATAGCCGCAACATACGGGTGAGCGAGGCAACCCTGTGGGCCGATGTGGCTCACAATGTCATGATGGGCATTCACGGCAACACGCCCTCTGCGCACCATCCTGATGCTGAAGTTATTGAAAACGTCACCTTCCGCAATGTCGATGTGCTGGATCACGACGAAGATGAACCCGACTATCAGGGCGCGATTGGGTTGATGGTCGGGGATGATAATCTGGTGCGTAACATCACTTTTGAGGACTGGCGCGTTGAACGCATCGAAGACGGCAAACTGTTCAGCCTTCAGGTGCTCTATAACCAGAAATATAACACCAGCCCCGGACGCGGCATCGAAGATATTAAGTTCCGCAATATTCACTTCACCGGATCTGGCGCGTTCGCGCCGTCACTGATCCGGGGCTATTCCCCTGACCGCAAAGTGCGCGGCATTTCCATAGAAAACGTCACGGTCGGTGGCAAAAAACTGACCGGCGCGCAGCCTGATTTACTTGAAATCGGCGATCACGTTGAAGGTGTTTCTTTCAAATGACAAAAACCCTGCCGCAGCTGCCTGTCTGCGGCAGGGCCCCTATCAGGCCAGCGCCATATTGACGCTCATGCTGCGCCGGACGCCCGCGCCGCGAAACGGATAAACGCAGTGCAGCATCCATGACGGCCACAGATAAAACTCCCCGACGACCGGCTTGACCATAAACAGGTTGCGGGTACCGACGGCGGTACGGCTGTCAATGAACTGCAGGCAACCCACACTGTTCTGACGGTGTTTATCAGCCTGAAATTCAGCCTCATAGTCATCCGGAATTTTCAGAAAGAGCACGCAGCTATAGATACAGCCCTGATGATAATGCACCGGATTGAAATCCCCGGCGCGCATATCATTGACCCAGCCTTCTTTGATCTGGATCTCCAGCTTCTTGTCTTTCAGCTCCTCGGTTTCGCTATAGTTGCCGTAGTTTAGAAGGGCATTTTCACAGCGGTAAGTATAGGTCCGCGCCACATCGTAGAGAAAATCCGTCAGATCCGGGATCTGGCGAATAACATCGGTCATGCGGATTTCCGTCGTCAGATTACCCGACAGATGCTGTGACCAGTCGCGCGCGCGGCGCTCATCCTGCCCGCTCAGGATCTGATCGGCCCGTGCGTTCAGTCCGGCCACCACCGATACCGGCGCGGTAGCCTTGATGATCAAGGGACTAAACGGTGCGACGACCTGCATACCATAGTCTGTTGCCACGATCTTACCTCCCCGTTAGCGCAAACGCACAAAACGATCCTTACCGGTCAGCGCAACCCGCTGATCATTGACCACAACATGCCCCGATACGCGCGGCAGCCACAGGCCCAGCTCGGCGTCGCTCTGCCCCTGCACCCGAAATGAGGGCGTCTGCTTATAATCAGCGATCAGGAAGCGTTTGGAAAGGCTATCGAGCATAAGCGTACTGCCATGACGCAGATAGCTGCCATCCGCCACAAACAGGCGCTCAACCGTCGAGGGCGATGGTTCAGCCCCCGCTTTGTAGGTAATCGACAGCATGTAGGCGTCCGTCTGCCAGCCCATCAGGGTGGCCGTGGCGTTGCGATGCTTAATGCTGCCGTCAGCCTTGAGGTTGATATAGACATCCGTCACCCGCCCGTCACGGCGTATGCGGGCACCGATCATGTCCGGCCCGCTCAGCCGCTCGATCTCAGGCGCGTTGCCGTCACCCTGCGGGATAATCGCCGTGAGGAACTTTTGCCGCTCAGCCTTATCCGCAGGCAGGAAGTCATAATAGGTCGTGCGCGTATCCGGGGCATGATCCTTATAGCCGGATAGCTCCTCCAGACGCATATTTTCCGGATAGTCCGTGGGCAGTCCGGCATCGGGGAAGGTGGCTGGAAACAGCGGCCTGACCTGCACCGAAGCGTCGCCGTTTTTGACGATCAGGTTCTGGCCCTGACGCTTGGTTTCGCCTTCTGTGTGGAGTTGAAAGGCAAACTGACCGGGCGCGCGTGCCTTAAGGTCATCATAAATAAGGATCACCCCATCGACCCAGAGAAAGTGCCGGAAATTACGGGCAAAATTGGCTGAGGTCGGCCCTGTGGCGTCCGCGAACACATATCGCAGCCCTGCCGCATCCAGCATGTTGGGTATCTGCCCCGACAGGTGCGAGGCGATATAGGTATCCTCAGCCGGTTCAGCCTTACCGTTAAACGTCGCCACACTGTGGGCCTGCGTCTGCCGGTAATAGCCGTCATACTCCTTGCGGCCATACGACGAATTGCCGGAATCGATCAGCAAGGGCTTGCCCTTATGGAACAGCACAAACGAACCGGCGTCGGCATGGCTGTGGTTCCAGGTGTACCCTGATCGAACGGCCAGCAAGGTCGCATCCGCCGCCCATGACGTCCGAAGCGTCGCCCAGCCCATACCGCGATACCAGGCACTAAGCGGCAGATCTGGCGTTTGCCCAGCACCATCCTTTTCCGTCGCCAGAGGTATCTGAACAAGATAGCGCGGCCGGTAGCGTATGTCCTTGCCATCGCCTGCCGTTGCCGACTGCGTCATGTACCAGAGATCAACCGGCCGCTTTTTCCCCGTGAGCCAGTAATTGGCCGCTGTACGCGAATAGTTCTTATCGATATTGCCGTCGCCAAAATTGACGTGCAGCAATTTGGTGCGCGTCGGATAGGCGTTATGGATCAGAAAATCGACGGACTTTTCCAGCACCGGAATATCGGCAGGCGCTTCTTTGAACATCTCCTGCCAGGCCAGCCGGAACTCCAGATAGGTGCCGACCGCCAGTTCAGCATAGTTCACACTTTCCAGATTGCCGCCGTCAGCATCAAAGGTTTCAACCTTCGATTCGATGCGGCTGCCCTTATAGTGCCACCACTCAACACCTGCCGTTTCCAGCCGGTCAAGATAGGCCGTGGCGCGGGGATCATCGCGGGATATGGCGACAAGCCCGACTCCTGTACCGAACACAATATGGGCCCACCAGTTATGGCCCATAGTATCCAGCGTGTGGATGCGCTGGCGGCCATCGATCCAGTCGTTGAATACTGGTGTGACCAGCTTTTTAATATAGGCTGAGGTGAGTTCACGCCGCTCAGTCGGTGTCAGAGACTCACGGATTGAATCATAAATCAGGCCAAACGTCTCGCCCGAAAAGCCCATGCCCAGATCTGAGTTCCAGACCGGATCGCGCTTCAGCAGCGGCGCATCGGTGACAAGATTAGATTGGGCACAGAAGCCGCGCAAAATCTCATGCAGTTTGCGGCTATAACGGGCATCGCCTGTCATCCGGTAGGCAAGGATCATCGGCTCAAGCGTATCGGTCAGCCGCCGCCCGTCGCGGACCAGGTCTTTGGTCGGCAGGGCGACCTGCCGGTCAGCCTCGGCTCTGATCTTTTGCCATTGATCAGCAACTTCGAGGTTGTTTGCAACGCGCGCTTTGAAAGACCGGATCGCGTCATCGGAAAAGCTTAGGTGGACGCCGCCCGGCCTTATGGTGAAGCTACGCGCTTTTACCTGCGTGACAGCTTGGGCCTCTTCGGCCCGTAAAACTTGCGGCAAGGAACCCAAAGCCACCGCCGCGACCGAAGTTGAAACTATCCATGCCGTTACTTGGGCTGTCAGGCGGGTGCGCACACGTCTCATGAAATTTCCTCACACCGTCGTTTATAATTTTGGACCATGATAAACGGCCAAAGGGCGGTCTGGCCATAGACCTGACCGCCCCAATCGCAGACTTTATTTAAGCTTTAGAAGTCGTATCTGACCGTCAGCCAAACTGAGCGCGGCGCATTGCGCTTCAGCAGAAAGCCCGACTCCGGCAACTGAGCCACGACATCATAAAGCTGGACATTGTTCGTCAGGCCCGTCGTGACCATCGTATCGTAGGCCGAGACATACTGGGTATCGAGCGCATTGCGGATATCCAGCATGATGCGGGTATCCGTGATGCCTTCGTACTGAACCGAGATATCCAGATTGTCCTGAGTCGGCAGCCAGCGGGTATCTACCGGATTGGTGTTGATTTTACGCTTATCCATCCAGCGGTGGCGCAGATTGATGCGGAAGTCATCCCATTTGTAGGAAATCGTGTTGCTGACCGTCCACTTGGGTGTGCGGCTTAAGATGCCGGAATCGATGCGCAAAAGGTCATCAGCGGCACCATTTCCGTTCGCACCCGTATTGAGCCAGGTATAGGCCTCGGTCGTTTTGCCGTTGAGGTAGGTCACCGACGCATCCCACGACAGCTTACGCGTGACCTTCCACTTGAACCAGGATTCAACGCCGCGCGTGAAGTAGGTGTTGAAGTTTTCGGGCAACAGATAGGTCGATACATTGTCCGTATCGACGGCGGTCGGATAGTCGTTGATCGCAAAGCTCTGATAGAACAGGGTCACCTGCCCGTTGAACTTGCTGTCCCCAAAGGTATAGGCCGCTTCGTGAGACTTAACATAGCCCGTAGGTCCCAACGGACGCGCCAGAGTGGCGACGGTCGAATAGCGGTTAATGATCCCCATGGCCGGCTGCTTGCCGTCCATGTAGCGGTAATAGACCTTGTTTTTAGCGTTGATGTTATACCCCACCGCCGCACTGACATTGACGTTGGTGACGTTCTTATCGGCTTCGATGATCTTGGAGATATTCCTGATCATATAAACATTATCGAATACCGTCAGCGGATTACCATCCAGACCGCCGTTCGCCAAAGAACCGGCCCCCGAATTACGGGTATCCCAGGTCTCGGAATAGGTTTTGGCACTGATCTGCTGCTGCTTGATACTGGCGCTTAAGTCCCAGTGCTCATTCGGTGACCATGAAACGCCAATATAAGGAGATATCTCTACAATCTTCGCTTTCTGGAATACCGTCGTAAACAGACCGGAACCGTAAGCCCCCCAGCCGCCTGCATCCGTCAGCTGATAGGTGGTGCCGGTATTGGTGATATAGCGCACATTCAGATTTTCAACTTGGCCGTCGGCCCAGGCGGATACGCCCAACCCGTTGGCCCAGTTGTCATTGGTCTGTTCGGAGCGTGCTACATAAAGCCCCATATTGATGCTGTAAGTATCCTGACGATAAGTCGCCGTCAGATTGCCGATCACATCATCAGATGAACGCTCATTATCTTCGGCCCGCGTCAACATAACGAGATCCCGGTTAAGACCCGCCGCCGGATAAACGGTCGATCCGGTTCCGGTCGTAGCGGTTACCGTGCCTCCGCGGACGTCGACTTCGCGGTTAGGCAAAGTGTTAGCCACGAGACAGAGGCTGTTTGCCGTCCAGGCTGCTCCCGGAACCACCGGACACGCGGCACCGGTGCGGTAGTTCGTGCCCAGTTGTGAGCCGCTCACATTGTTGGCCACCCGCGCCCGCAGAGCACCCGTCGAGTCATAATATTCATAGTAGCCGGGCGTGCGATCCAGATTGTTGATATTCAGGCCATAGCGCTCCCGCGTCGCCGCGGCGGACGCGATCGAGGTCAGGCTCTGGGGCTTATAGGATTGCCCGTCATAGGTCGATTTCTGAAGGCGCAGAGCCCCGGTATAGTTCCACGCGCCGTTGGTTTGATGCTCCCAGCGCAGCCACACCGCATCCTGCTGATATTGATAGCCGGCTGAGGGATCGAGTGCGTGCGTTCCCGGCTTATTATAGTTCGGCACGCTTTGCTTGCCGCCATTCATAAACAGGTTCACATCGCGCGGAAAACCGGGGATGGCTTCTGAATCTTCGTAGCCATAGGCAGGCTGCTGGAATGTGGTCAATTCAGCATTGGTATCGTCAAGGTGCTTGAAGGTCACATTGATGGTGCCGGAGCCATTTTCACTTTCATAGCTCTTAAACAGATTGAACTTTAACTGGCCCCCGTGGTTAAGATCCCAGCCGGGATTAACCTGACCGTTTGAACGGCGATAAAAACCACTGGCGCTTAAGCCAAAATCGCCCGCCTTGTTCAACCAGCCGTAATAGCCGTCGACCTGCTTCCACGACAGATGCAGATCTTCGCCCTCAAAACCAATCTTGGTCTGTATCGACGCGCCGGGGCGAACCTTACCGGTGATGTAGTTAAAGGTTGCCCCGACCGAGGTGGTCACCGCCGTCGCAGATGAGCCGCCCCGCACAGACTCCACCCGGCTGGTGTTCAGGTCAGAGCGGAAGAAATAGCCATCCTGAAATCCGCTGAATTTGAACGGCACCGTCGGCAAGCCATCTTCCAGAATCGTCGTCCAGAAATAGCCCGATGTGTTCGAGCCCGTGCCGATCGTCATGCCGCGTGTAAAGACTTCGTTGCGCGCGACCCCGTCGTTGGATTCCACAACCACCCCCGGCATATCGCGGAGCATGTCATCGGCGCTGATCGGTGTGAACTTCGACATATCGTCCTCGGTGAGGACCGAATAGGACACATTGGCCTTCTTGGCCTTGGTATTGGCCAGAACGCCGGTGACGATGACCGTTTCAGTGCCGTCGTCGCCCTCGTCAGGCACTGCCTGTGTCTGCGCCTGAACCGGAGCCTGCGCCGGTTCTTGCGCTACAGCCGGGACGGCCATAAGCCCGACGCCCAAGGCCACCAGCATCGCCTGATATGAAATCTGCGCAGTCCCGCAGCGCCCGTTACGGGCCGTATCCTTTTCCATCTGTTTCTCCCGCCGGCTCTGTAACCCGGCCTGTTGTTTTAATTGCCTGACCGCCACCCCTTAGAGACCACCATAAAAGTTATCGATAACAAAAAATGGCGCAAAGGGACTGCGATATTCTGATATCGTTATCAGAAAATTTTCTAATCTGTCAAGCCAAACCCGCCCGCACAATCACAACGCCGCCCACCGTTTCCAAATTACCACAGGAGGGCAGAACCAAGCCAATAAACTGAAATCATTAAATAAAAAAGGCTGCGACATATGATGCCGCAGCCCCTGCTCTCAATGGATGAAAACCTTTAGATACTACCCGCCGAACTTATAGCGCACCCCCAGCGAGAAGTTGCGACCATTGGCAAAATGCTGACGCTCAATGTTGGTTTCATAACCGAAGGGCTCACCCACATTGCGGTTAAGCGACTGATCGGTCAGGTTCATGGCATTAAAGCTCACCGCCACCCGCTCTGTCAGATTATAGTTGAGCGCCAGGTCGAGAATGCCGTACTCGCGGATATAGCGGCCATCGATCGGGTTGATCGACGCGCCAAACAGAATGGCATCCGAGCGGTAGGTGTAGACCAGACGCGCTGAGAATTTATCATCTTCATACATGCCGGTCAGGCTGTAGTTATGCTTTGACTGCATCGGCTGAGGCATGATGACAAAGCGCGGGGCCGTAGCGGTGCCAAAATTGATCGGCAAGGCTGTATCAACAAATGTGTAAGACCCGGAAACGCCAAAGTGGCTCCAGATACCCGGCAGGGCATCAAAGAAATATTGCCCCGCCAGTTCAACCCCTTCGACCCAACCCGGCTCGGCATTGACCGTGCGCGTCACCAGATATTGCGGCGAGGCGCATCCTGTTGGCGTCACAACACCACTGGGTTCCGGTGCCCCGGCAATGGTCTCACAGCCTGCGATGCCAAAGAAGAAGCTGTCGATTTCCTTACGGAATACGGCTGCGGACACATAGTTGGTGCTGGAGAAGTATTTTTCCAGCGACAGGTCATAACTGTCGGCCACCTGCGGCTTCAGGTCGGGATTGCCTGCACTGCCCGTCCCCAAGGATGAGCTATAGGACAGGGTTGGATTAAGCTGCCCCATATCCGGCCGGGTCAGGCCGCGACCATAGCCAAACCGCAGCAACAGATCATTGTCGCCCGTCAGGTCATAGGTCACGTTCAAAGACGGCAGGGTGTTCTTGTAGGAAGACGACGCCTCAATGGCAGAAGCCCCGGCACCCGAGCGGAAGAAGCCCTCCGTCTTCACCCAGCGCACACCGACATTACCCTTGAGCCGGTCATCAAGGAAGGTAAACTCACCCATGAGGAAGGCGGCGGTGGTGTCTTCTTCGCTATAGCGACGGTTCGCCGTTACCTCCGGCAGCGAGGCCTCTGCCGCAATCCCGGCATTTGGGAAACGGTTGCGGACATTATCGCCTAACAAGGCGTCCGAATCGAACACCAGGAACCCGCCGGAATAACCCGTCTCACCGCGCATGAAGTTGCGGGGCGCATTGACCAGAAGATCCGCCATTGACGACCCGAAAATCATGTTGGCGCTCGTGCGCAAACCACCATCGGTTGTCAGGCGTCGTCCGGAAAAGTTATAGGTGCGATAATCATCCTGCTGATGGGCAAAACGAACGCCGAACTTGACGGCTGAGAACGGTCCGGCTTCGGGCATATATTTGCCTGAAAAGGCCGCGGCCCAGGCACTATCGTCCCATTTCTGGTTGGCACCATTATTATAGTCGCGGAAAATCCAGTTGGCCGCGTCATCCAGCCTTGGGCCGGAGATATCAAAGGTGTGCGGCTCACCCGTTGTGGTGCGCTCAATATTCCAGACGAGACCCGGCGCCGAGTCCATATTGACCGAGCGATTATCCTGAGAACGCGTGGTCTCAAGATACATCAGGTCGGCTTTGAACTCCAACTGGGCCGTCGGCTTCCATTCCACACCCCCGGCCAGAGAGGCCGTGTCATATTCGTGATGCTCATCGCCACCGACCGTATTCAGCGTCGAATTGAGGAAGGTCGCCCCTGCCAGTCGCTGATCGACGACCACGTCATCTGAGCCGCCATTGCTGTTACGGTTGGCCAACCCTTCGGTATAGTCGAACGGCGTCGTCGTCAGATTCTGAACCGTACCGCCATCAACGGCATTCAGGCCACGATAGTTCTGGTGGTACAGATAGTAGTTATAATTATACTCGGCATAAAAGCGCAGACTGTCATTTACCCGGTAGTCACTGGCAAGGCTCAATCCTTTGCGGGTACGGAAAATGCTTTCCTGAAACAGATTATTGGTCAGCGCAGGCGCCACCATAATATTGTCCTGCTGCGCACTGGTCAGGGGCGCGCCTGTAAAGGACGTCAGATTGGCATTCGGGACGTTGGCCGTGCTCGGCACACTGGCCAGAAACCACGTATCCGTTCGTCCGGCATAGGCCTGATTAGCCCCCGCCGCAATCGCCCCGGCACTGGTATATTCGGCATCATCCGCACGGATGGCGCGCTTGAGATTTGCCCCGCCATTTGCCGGGTTATTATCAGAACGCCCGCTGCTTTCGCTGAATGTACCCGCCGCCATCACGCCGATGCGGCCACCATTGGCCAGATCCCAGCGGTTGGCAACCAGACCGAAAATTTCAGGATCAGCCTTTTTGATCAGGTCATTGTAACGCGCCGTAGCCCCCAAAGACACGGTGGACCCCTTAAAGTCACTGGGGTTACGGGTGCGGATATTGACAAGGCCACCAATACCGCCTTCGATATGCTCCGCCGAAGGGTTTTTATAAACATCGATACCGGCGACCATGCCCGGAATAGCGCTTTCAACGTTGAACTCACGCGTCCCGGCGGTGAAAAATACCCGGCTATTGAGCTGAGAGGCCGTCTGTCCCGACAGGCCGCGAATAGTGACCCCGGAGCCGGAGCCGGCAGGGGACGCCCCTTCACCGCCGTACCGGTAGCCCTGAACACCGGGAATGCGCGTCAGGGTTTCCGACACATTGGTATCAGGCAATTTGCCGATATCTTCGGCCGTAATGGAATCAACGACTTCCAGCGTATTCTTCTTGATCGAGAGCGATGAGCGCGCTGAGGCGCGAATACCCGTGACGACGACGGTTGTTGTATCCGCATCTTCCGCAGGTGCCGCCTCCTGTGCGTTAGCCGTAGTCGCCACGCTCAGGGCAAACAGCATCGCTGCCCCCGACACGCACGCGCGCATCCGTGTGTATCTTTTCATTTTGTTTCCTCCGGCGCTTAGCGTGCATGTCGTCATTATATTGGCCCCTGCATATCTCTATGCGGCGCCGGACAACTTTGCCGCCAACCCTTATTTGATATCGTTATCAGAAAGCAGCATCAATTTGATATCGATACCACAAATAAGCCTTACGCTTGTATGACAAATGCGTCAATATATATTCAGTTCGATACAGCCAACCTGACGCCTTTATGCCACAGATTTTGACACAACCGTCGAATTACAGCGCTGTCAAAACCCGGTCGATCCAGCGCGACGCCAAAACCGGCCATTGATCGTGCGTTCCGGCCCGGTCACGCAGAGCGAATCCGTGCGGCGCCTGTGGAAAAATGTGCGCTTCTACATCACCGCCATGTTGATGCATGGCCTTGATGAAATTAAGCGCGTGATCGACCGGCACCGGCTGATCGTGAAGCGCATAGACCAAAAATACAGGGGCTTTAGGCACGCCGTGCGGTTCCTGCGCCATCCCGATGGGCCATGCATCATAAAAGTCCTGTTTCTCAACCGGCGGATAATCGGGCTTATCCGCCGGGGCCTTATAGCGACGGTGATTGGCATTGACCGGCGCATAGCCGATCATGACGCCCGCCGCCGCCAGAGGATGCGCCTGACAGGCCATAACGCCCGCCAGATGGCCGCCGGACGACAAGCCAAATTGCAAAAGCGGCAAATCATCGCGCGCGTGCAAAAAATCCAGACACAAAAGACCGTCGTTCAGCGCAATATCGGATGGCCAGACCTCGCCCGTTTCGGCTTTAACCGCCCCCGGCAACCGATGCACCACCACATAGGCATCGATCCCAAGCTCCGATAACCACAGGGCAATCTCTATCCCTTCCTTATCGTGAACCAGATCGAGATAGCCTCCGCCCGGATAAATCAGCGCCCGCGCCCGTGGCTTTGACGCCGCCCGATATAGATGGACTTCCAAACGGTTGATGACGTAGTAGCGTCGATCCGGCCACATTCCCTCAAGCGCATTGGGAGTCCCTTCCGAAAGAACAAACACCTCATCGGGAGACGCCGATGTTTCGGCAAAAGGCAGTTCCTGCGGCATAAGTTTCTCTTTCTTGAGTGGTGCCTGCCCGCTGAAATCCGGCGGGCCAAAAGATATCGATATCAAATTGGGGCGGGAAATTTATCCGCCGCACTGCCAAATATTATTTCGGCGCAGGCCCCGTTGAATCGCGATCCATCAGGGTGAATTTCATCAGTTGATGGGCAGGTCGTGACGGTTCGCCCGATTTCAGCTCTTTGATCCGCTCGAAAATTGTGCTGACCGAACTGCGCCCCATAGCCACGATCGGCTGATGAACCGTGGTCAGTTGGGGCCAGATGGTCGAGGCGACCGGCGTGTCGTCAAACCCGCACACACTCAGTTGCTCGGGGATTGAGATCTTTAGCCCGTGCGCTACCGCCATGACACCGGCGGCCATATCGTCATTAGAGGCAAATATAGCGGTGGGCGGGTCTTTCCGGTCCAGAAGCTCCCGTCCGGCTTCAAGCCCGGATTTGTAGGTAAACTGCCCCTGAACCACCAGCCCCTCGTCCAGAGCAATGCCCGCCTCCGACAGGCCTTTGAGGAAGCCCTCATAACGCACCTCAGTCGGCGTGTGGGTCGGGTTGCCCTTGATGAACCCGATGCGCTTATGCCCCAGTTTGGTCAGGTGACGGGTCAGGGCCAAAGCCCCCTGAAAGTCGTCGATACGCACAGCCGAGACTTCCGGCAAGGGTCGCGCCGTTGCCAGCGCCAGCACAGGAATACCCACACGGGTCAGCATCTGCACGGTGGGTGCAGAATCACACAGGGGCGGCGGCAGAATCACCCCATCAACGCCCGCTTCGACCAGCCGGTTGACGGCGTTTTTCTGCGACTGCAACCCGCCGCATTTTTCCAGCAACAGTTGCGCCCCCAGACGCGCTGCCTGATCGAGCCCCCCCAGCATGACCTCATTCAGATATGACGCCGACGGGTGAGAATATAGCACACCGATCCGAACCCCGCCCATGCCTGCGCGCGTCGACCTCGCGGCCATATTCATGGTGTATTTCAGGGCCTTGATCGAGGCCATGACCTTTTCACGCAAAGGCTCACGCACATTGACGTTTTTATTGATGACGCGTGACACGGTCATGGACGAGACACCCGCATGTCTGGCCACATCGTGAATCGTTACCGTGCCGCCCTGATCGCTCATACGCTGACGTTTCATTTTATATCCCTGGCGATTCAGATAACGCGAATTAGACCAGCTATTTACGAGCTTCGCAATAAGGCCTCAAGGTGCCACGCTGAAACTGTCGAACTGCGCATAGCCGACACGGGTGGCCACAAACGCCGGTGTACCTGACGCGGCCTGCGCAAACAAGCCGATCTGTGTGCCCACCCATCGCCCCGGCTGCGTCATCATGCCCGGCCCCACCGGCGTGAAACTCACCCCGTCCAGACTGTAGCTAAACGCCACCCTGGCGTGGGCCGAGCGCAACATTGACGGCCAGTAATGGGGAAACTGCGGCACAGGGTCTGCGACCGTTACCGGTTCAAACCGGGCGCGCACCCAGACCTGCCCGTCTACACGCACCGGCGCCGTCAGAACCGTCTCGCTGCCTCCGGCATTGGCGCGCGGTCGTGTGACCTGCACCAGCTTGACACCATCTGCGGTATTTTCCAGCCCGATCCAGCCGTAATCATAACCCAGAACCAGCAAACCCGCGCGCTCCCCCGCCAGATTGGGCGTCAGCGTCAATTTTGTCGTCGCACTGAAACCCATGCCCGGCAGCTTTTGGGTCAGCAGATTGCCCGCTTCCCACAGATTGATCGGTGACGATACGGATTTAAGACGCAGCGCGCCCTTGACCGACCGGTCAACCCAGTCGTCGCCGGGATTAGAACTCCATTGCCAGCCGAGGTGATAGCCATTGTCAAAATCATCATCCACGGGGTTGCGGGCGATGGGTTGTGGTGGCAAAGCAGGCTTCTTGTGACGCCAGACCGGCTGGCCGTAGACCTGACCTTTTTGACGCTCGCCAATGATCGGCCAGCCGTCCTTTTGCCAGTGCATGGGCTGGAGCATGACCCTCCGGCCATAGGAATCCGTGTCCTGAAAATGCAGGAACCAGTCTTCACCCGGTTTTCCATTTTTTGGGGCCGTATCGACCCACGCGCCCTGATGCGGGCCGTTCATGTCGGTATTGCCCTGATCGATTACGCTTCGCCCCTCATAAGGGCCATAAATTGATTTCGAGCGGAACACGCCCTGCCAGCCGCCTTTGACCGAACCCGACGGCGCAAAGATGTAATACCATTCGCCGCGCTTATAGAGCTTGGGGCCTTCGGTGGTGAACCACGGCATCAGCCCTTGCGAGGTTTTAACCTTGGGCAGTTTATCGCCTTCGATAATGCGCACACCCTCATCAACCGTTTTTGTGCCGTCGGCATTGAGCTTTTTCAGCGTAATGATGTTCTTGATGCCCGCCCGCGACCCGGCAAAACCAATCACCAGATAGCCTTGCCCGTCCGTATCCCAGAACGGGGCCGGATCAATAGCGCCCTTGGTACTATCCACCAGCACCGGCGCATTCCACGGCCCCTTTGGGTCCAGGGCGGTCACCAGAAATATCCCGAAATCCGGATCGGGATAATAGATCATGAACTTGCCATTATGGTGGCGGATTGCCGGTGCCCAGACACCTCCGCCACGTCTCGGCACGGCATGGTGGGCCTCCGGCACATTGCGCGCCAGCGCATGGCCGATCAGAGTCCAGTTGACCAGATCTTTGGAATGCAGAATGGGCAGCCCCGGCACATTGGTAAAGCTGGAGGCCGTCAGATAATAGTCATCCCCGACCCGCACCACATCCGGATCAGAATAATCGCCCTGAAGCACCGGATTGATATAGGTGCCGTCGCCCTGATCTGACACCCAGACGCCAGCCGGCATACGGGTATCGGGCACGACCCGCGGCGGCTCGGCGGCCTGAGCCACCACCGGCAGAAACAGTCCTGCCAACACTATTGAGACTATAGCCTTCATCAGATTTTCCCGGCTCCTGTGCGCACGAAACGGATAGCCTGCCCGCCCGCCGCATTGAGTTGCAGTTTCAGGCGTGACGTGGCCATGACCTTCGCCGTTTCAATTTTCACTGCTGTCTTATAGGCCGGACGGCTCAGATTACCATCCATATAGCGTGTCGCCGTCCAGCTTCCACCGCCAAGGAATGTCAGGTCGATCTCCAGACGGAGCTCCATCTCATTGGTAATGGCCCCCAGATACCAGACATCCCCTTTGCGACGGGCGATGACGACATATTCCCCGATCTCCCCGGCAAGGGCGCGCGTCTCATCCCAGGTGGTCGGGCAGTCGTCGAACCACTTCAGTTCCTGCCACGGCTTATCGGCATATTTTTCGGGCTTGTCGTACCAGTAGAGCAGGGTCAGTGGGCTATAGCAGGTCACCGCCAGCGCCAGTTGATGGGCATTGGTCGTCTGATTGCGTTCCTGCGCATAGCAAATTGTGTAGTCGATCGGCCCGGCGATTGGGCGCGTGAAGGCCAGATTGACATGATGGCGCGCTGCAGGGAACTGCTCATTGCCCTTCACCCCTTCGAGCGTCAGATAGTTCGGCAAGGTGCGCTCTAAACCCGCAGGTCGCAGATTATCATGCAGGTTGACCACCATCTTGTGCTCGCCAAAGGCTTTCACCACCTTATAGATGAAATTGACATCGGACTGGCGACCTTCCCACATAAAGCCGAGTTTGACACCGGCTACGCCCCATTTCTGATAGAGCTTGCACATGGCATCGAGCGCGCGCGTCACCGCCACACGGTCGATATAGAGCATTACGCCAATCTTTTTGGTTTTGGCATAATCTATCACCCGCTGCAGATCGAGCGCCTTGATCGGATAGGTTGGCTCAGACGCATCCGTGCCATCGCCGTACCAGTGCGCATCAAACAGGACATATTCAATTTTATGCTGATCCGCGAAATCGACGGCTTTTAGCGACGCCTCGGTCGAATAGGGCTTCATGATCCGAAACGCCCGACCGGGCCTGACCCATGATACATCCCCCAACTGGTTGGGCGTGGCAAGGGTTGGCACAATGCGGTGCTGTTCAATCAGGCCCCTGGCGCTGTCCGCCGCCAGCAGGATACGCCACGGCGTTTGCTGGCCGACATCAATATCGAACTCAGCCTCTTCCGGTGTATCGTCTTCCCCGCCCCAGCCGGTCGCCCGTCCGGGATAGCGCATGAGATAGGTCACCAGCCCGCCCTTTTCGTGGGGCTTTACCATGCAGCGCGGATAGTGAAGGCGATCGGATTCGGCCACATAGGCAAAGGTCCCATTGCCGACATCCACCGTCAGGGGCAGGTCAGCATAGGCGCCGCGGTCTGATGATATGGTAAGGTCCGGATGCTCCAGCGGTGCCAGCCGGTTCTGGGTAGACACATGGATATCGCCTTCGTCGCGGCTGGAATAAATGCGCGCGCTGTCCGGGAACCGAAACTGGGTGCGCTCACCCATCAACCGCAACCGCTTGCCTTTGGGCAGGCTAACCAATTGATAGCGCACAGCCGCCGCGCCATTGAACACGCGTATTATAATGTTGAAACGGATACTGGTTTTGGTATCCGTGAACTGAAGCGTCGCTTCCTGTGAGGTCGCGTCATACACACTCGATTGCCCGAACACAGGGGCCCAGGTTCCGGAGTGCGATTTTGGGGTTACGCCCATGAACTGCGCCCCCTCCCCCAGCAACCGCCCCTCGGCCAGCCATAGGCCCAGATCCGACGGCAGTAGAATATCGCGACCATCGAAACGGGCGCTCCAGTTCGGCACGGCCCCCGACACATCGACGATCACCTGCAAGCGCTTGTCCGGCGATTCCACAGCAATATGGCCGCTGGCCTGAGCCGTTGCCGCGACCGCGTTCAATGAGGCCACACCGGCGGCGGTTAAGCTCATAATCTGGCGTCGGGTCGGGGTCATTGCGGCGTCTCCAAAGTTTTTAAATTCCAGGTGTCGTACCAGCGGATCACCGGCTTATCGTTGTCCCACTCAATCGGCAGCCACAGGTAACGGCCATCAATGGCATCCTTCGGCCGCCAGATATCGCCCATAAAGATATGGCCATTGCCATAGGGCAGAACGAAGGTCGATTGGCCGCCGAAGGTTATGGCCTGTTGGTCAGGCGTGCCGCGCACCGGATTACCCAGCGCCGTCCACGGGCCGAATATATGATCGGCCACATAGGACTTGGCCGGGTTCGGCGCCCATCCGGTCAGGCCGGACGTGATCAGGTAATATTTGCCCTTATGCTTAAATATGGCCGGGGCCTCATCATTGCCCATGGGCAGCATGCGCGCATATTCGCCCGCAGGCTGCAGATAATCATCCGTAAGGCGGGAGATATGCAGGGTATGGTTTTCTTCGGAGGCATAGAGGTGATAGGCCGCACCATCATCATCAACAAAAAGGGTCATATCACGGGCCATTTGCCCGGTCTCAAAGTCACGCGCCACAACGGTTCGGGCCGGATCTTTATCTGCCTCAGACAGATTTAGCGGCCAGATACCGGCGTTGGGGCGAAACGAGTTAACATAGTGGTATGGCCCGGTGACGGTATCGGCGACCGCAACGGCCGAACGCGCCGACTTATAGCCCAGCCCCTTAAGCTCCAGATGGAACCACATGACGAACTTTCGGGTTTTGGCGTTATAGATCACCTTGGGCCGCTCGATCACCGATCCGCGCAAAATGTCGCTCATCGGATCGTCGACCACTGACAAGGCGATGCCTTCGTCCTTCCAGTCGGTGAGATTGCGCGAACTGTAAACATGAACGCCGACATGGGCTCTGTTGCCCGCATCTCCCGCGATCTTGTGCTCGCCGAACCAGTAATAGACGCCGTCATGCTGTAAAATGCCGCCGCCATGGGCGTTGATATGCACGCCCTTATCATCCGGCCAGAGCGCTCCCGGCGAAATGGTGCCGGAACGCATAGCGGTTTCAGCCCCGGCGACCGGTGCCAGCAGCAGACACAATACCGACAGTAACAATAGTCTCATCTTACGGCTCCCGTGCGACGCGCAAGCCCACACCGGGGCCACCAAACTGAGCGCGGAACCGGTAAGCACTTCTCAGTTGCTCCAGTCGTGTATCGAACGCACCGCCGCGCAAAACATGCATGTGACAGTCCGGATCAGCTACCGCACGGCCATCCGCCGGGGCCTGATAGTAACCGGACTCGCGGTAACAGTCGGCCACCCATTCCCAGACATTACCGTGCATATCATAAAGCCCGAAGTGATTGGGCTTATATTGCCCGACCGGCCCGACTTGCCCCAGACCCGACGCGGCATAGTTGGCCTCCGCAGGGGAAATATGTTCCCCCATGTGGTAAAGCGTATCCGTTCCGGCACGCGCGGCATATTCCCACTCGGCCTCCGTCAGAAAACGGTATTTCAGGCCGGTCGTTTTAGACAACCAACCAATATAGGCCTCGGCTTCCTTCCAGCGCAGATCCCATGCCGGATATTGCGGGCCCGCTGACTGCCGCAAAGGCTTGCACGCTTGCGCCGACACGCAGGCGTTCCACTGAGACTCGGTGACCTCATGCTGAGACACATAAAAGGATTTCAGGACTACGCGGTGGCGCGGCGCTTCATCGCCCTCCCGGCCCGGTTCTGCGGGCTTTGAGCCCATGTCAAATGCCCCGCCCGGCACAAGCACCATGTGCGGCAAATCATCCGCCGACGCGAGCACAGACCCCGCAAGGCATATCCCCGCGACTGAAACCCCCACCCCTGAAAGGCGGGCGCAAATGGCCATCATATGGATACCCACGGCAGCATTTCCTCTGATTATTCTTTTTATCCCGCCAGACTACACATAATGATATCGATATCAAATAAAAAAAGCGACCGGAACACAAATGTGTCGCGGCCGCTGAAAGGTCGTAGGGAAGGATGCCTATGGAGGGAATCCAAAGGCGCCGGCAGAAATAGAGGGAGATTCCACCGGAAACACGCAAACATAGTCAAAGTGGCTATGGTCAGGCAAAAAACAAATCCTAACATGTGCATAGCTACATCAATTTGTTATCGATATCAATAAAAAATTTACAGGCACCACCGCCCCCTTCGCGCCAATATACCGGCTTGACAACCCGCCATTTCCGCCTCAATTATGATATCGATATCAGAAAATCATCCATGCCCCATCGGGGTAAATGGAGAGGAAACAAAAGATGCCCGTTTCAAACACACTGGCGCGAAAGACCCGCGCAGGCTTAGCCGTTACCTTGTTGCTGGGCGCGTCCCCCCTGCCGGTTCTGGCCGCAGACCACACCGACATACTGGTCTTTGGCGACATGAAATCCGAGGCCGCCCACGGTCTGACGGCTGACACCAGTGACATCATTGCGGGCGGTTTAGGCCAGTCTGCGCGGCGTCTTCTGCCGCTAAAAGCCGGGCCTGCGAACACTGATGAATGGCGCGGCGGCACAGCCTCGTTTCACCTTAAGGTCAAAGGCAATGAGCAAAATTACCTGACCGTTCGCCTGTGGGGCTCAGATATTTCGACCAACCGCACGACCCTGTATTGCGATGGCAAACAGGTCGGTTATCGCCAGCTCAGTGACATTGATATCCTCGATCAGGGCACCCACGGCAAAATAAAGCCGGGGCATTTTCACTATGTCACCCATGCCCTGCCCGCAGCACTCACTCAGGGCAAATCACGGATCGACTGCCAGATGCGCGCGACCGGCCCGATCTGGCGCTACGGCGCTGAGCTCGCCAAGTTTCAAAAGCCCATGACGGAGCCGTCGCGCGGCCTTTACGCGCTTATCGTCCACTCCGATAAAATGATTGAGTTTGCGGGCAATGACGGCAAACCCATGCCATTGTCCGTTAATCCGGAAAACGGCGCGGAGGTGATGAACCGGGTCAGATCGCGCATTAACGATCAGATCTCCAAAACCCTGTCGCTTCAGGGGCGCGCCCCTCATCAAATGGAAATCTCATTTCTGGCCCGAACCTTTGAGACGAAATGGACGACGGGTTACCATGACCGCGATCACCTGACTGCCATTCTGAAAGGTGCGGACACCTATTATGATCAGTTCAAAACCAATTCCGACATAGCTATCAATGACGTGAATACGCCCAATCCCGGCTGGTTTGGTCTGGGGCTTCTGGGCGAAGCGCTAAAAATAACCGGCCCCTTCATCCAAAAGGATCTGGACGTCTTAATCACCGGGCCTGACGGCAAAACCATAAGCCGCCGCAAGGCCTATGAAGCCATGTTCGTCTACAGCCGGGAATGGAACAAAAAGAACCGCAGGCTCTACACCAACCAGTCCATGATCAAGGACCTCTATGGCATCTGGAACACTAACGAGGGCCTGATCGCCATAGGCAGCCCAAAGGCCGAACCGCGCGCGAAGATGTTGCCGTTTTTCTATGAATCTGTTGGCCTGATACCCTGGACTGGCAGCCTGAATGACAAGGATGAGCCCACCTATGCGGCCTCTGAGGCCGATGCGAAGTTTTCCGTGCCCAAAAACTATTTTGAGACCACCGCTAAAGGGCTGACCAAGGAGTTAGGCTATGTCGGTGGTTACGGAGAAGTCCTTGATTGGGTTGCCGCCCTTTATAGCGCGACACGGCCCGCCAAAGGTCACCCGGGCGATGTCAAGATTCGCGATCAACTGGTGAAAATCGCGCAGGCGCGCGGATATTTCCGCGTCCCCCATGTTGACGCGAAGGGCTATAAGTCCATGCGACTGGAAACCGGTATCGGCTGGCGCGACATGTATTACCCCGGTGATGTCATGTACGGGCAAAAACCGTCGTGGGAATCCTCCCCACTTCAGGTGGCCGTGGCGACACAAGATCCCCGGCTGATATCCTATGCTCAGCAGCAGATCGCCGAAAACCAGTTTTTCTCCAGCGTAGACCATATGATGACGGCCAAGACGCTGCGCGCCACGATCGGGCTGATAGATGTCGTGGAGGAATTTGAAACCCTCTCCGCTCTGCCCGCGCAACCCTTTAAGCTGCCCATGTCAGAGGGAGAGCCTGATTTCGTCTTTACCGACGAAGAGAATGGCGTTGTGGCCGTCAAACATGGCGACGACATCTTTTATGCCTCACTGTACTGGCGCGCCAATTATGGCATCAGCGGAGTCGGTCGTGTTCACTATATCACCCCGCAAACCGACCGGCTGGCCACCGTTGTGCTGGACCGGCAGGAATATGAAACCAGCGGCCTCTATTACACCCGCCCCAATAATCCCCACATCAACGGCACGCGCTTTACGGTTAAATATCCTGACGATGGGGATGTCTGGACCGCCGGTGAAAAAGATCCGGTCGCCAAACTGCCTGACGGTTCAAAATATGTACCGGGCGAAGACAACCCCTATGCCGGACGCGCGGACTACTACCAATTGACCTACGGGCCTTATCTTGTGGCCATAAACGCATCTGCGCAAAAAAGCTTTGAGCTTAAACTGCCCGCCCGCACGCCCCCCGTTAAAGACCTTGTCTCCGGCACCATCGTGACCACCGACAGAACTTCGCTGACCATACTACCCGGCACAACCGCCGTTATTTACCTTGGTAAGAACTGAGCTTCGGGAGCCTAAGATGAAACTGAATTTTGCCTCAGTCACCTGCCTTAGCTTTATAGTAGCAGCCCCATACGCACATGCCGACAGTTTACGGGCATACCCGGCGCCACCGGTCCCCATGGTGTATGCCGCCCACAATGACACCTATACGGTGCGTGTGCGCACCCCAGGTGGCGAGTGGCAGGATCTTTATGAATATAATATCCGCGTAGACTGGGACGAACCCCAGGACGCGTCGATGGTCTATTTTGATTTCACCGGTACCGTAGAAGTTGAGGTGCAGAAAAACAACGGACGCTTTCAAACCGTTGTTGTTTTGCCGCGTGCGCCCATAGTAAAACTGACCACAAAAGGCAAGATCATCAGCTTTACACTTGATCGGCCACAGCGCTTTTCGCTGCAATTCGACGATGACCGCCTGCATAATCTGCATATTCTGGCGGGCGCACCACCGCCGCCAAAACCAGTTGGCGAAAATATCAGCTATTACGGCCCGGGCCTCCACGCCCCTGGTGATGGCGGAAAAATATTTCGTCCGCGCTCCGGTGAGACTATCTATCTCGACGGCGGCGCTATCCTGAATGGCAATTTTGATCTCAGGGGCGTTCAAGATGTCCGCATTATGGGTCGCGGCCTGATTTACAACTCTGGGCGCGCCATTGAGATTGAGGGCTCCAAAAACATCACGATTGAGGATGTGATTGTCGTCAATGATGAAAAAGAGGCTGCCGCACGCATCTCTAATATCCGCCATTCTGTCAATGTGAAGGTCAATGGACTGACGGGCTTTACGTCCGGGAAATGGTCGGATGGTTTCGGCATTTCAACGTCCCAGCATGTTGCGATTGATCGGGCCTATCTGAGAACCTCAGACGATGCCGTGGTCGTCTACGCTGTTAATGACTGCCCCATCTGTGCGACCAAGACCGATACAGCCCCGTCATCAGAATCCTTTGACACCTATGATATCAAGGTGACGAATTCGACGTTCTGGAATGACGTTGCGCACGCTATGTATGTTGGCCATTTCGGCGACAATGCAAACCCGCGCACCATACACAATGTCACCTTCGACAATATTGATGTGGTCAACCTCGACGAAGATGACGAGCCCTGGGAAGGGGCTATGGCTATTTTTTCGGGCGATTCCACCCTCATCCGCGACATCTCCTTTTCCAACATCAGGGTCGAGCGTATCGAGGAGGGCAAGCTGATCCATATCGTCGCCGGCAACAGCCCCCGCTATAACAAAGCGCCGGGACGCGGTGTGGAAAATGTCACCCTGCGCAATATCACCTTCAGTGGTGAGGGTATGCCGAGCGCGTCAATCATTTCCGGCCTGTCGGTCGAAACTGCGGTTAAGAACGTCCGCATCGAAAACCTCACGATCGGCGGACGCAAGATCCAAAACGCGGCGGATAGCGATATCAAAATCGGCCCGCACGTCGAGGGATTTGAAATCTCGAAATAAATTGAAGGCCTTCAATTCATTCCAGAAATGACAATACGGCGGCGTTGAAGCGCTCAGGCCGATCCATGTTGGACAGGTGACCGCAATTGGCGATGATTTTGATCTGACAATTGACCAGATCGGTAATGGCAAACCCTGCGGTTTCACGATCTCCCCTCACGATCAGCACGGGCGCTTGTGGTTTGAACTCTCTGAGGCGCTGCCTGACTGAACGGCCCAAGACCAGACGCGGTTCCACATGAAGGGGCTGCCACATCTGCCATTCGTCGATCATAGTCCATAACGGGCGGCGGATACGGTTCCGTCCCGCTCCGGCGTTTTCAACCAGCCCGTCATACCAGCGCCGCTTAAACGCCCATTGCCCGTCTCTGCGCAGGTGGGCAATCTCAGACCGCCGCTTGGCAATCCCCTCAGAGGTCCAGGGTTCATCGGGGCCCGGCACATCAAACAGGTCACCACCGGCCATGACTGCCTTAACCACGCGTTCCGGATTAAGCGCCAGAAAATCAGTGGCAATAAACCCACCGAGCGACAAACCGATCAGACGGGTGCGGGCAATGCCTAAGTGATCCATGAGGGCCCGCAGATCGTCAGCATGAAGAAACTGCACATCTTCATCCGGCAGGGATGAGCGGCCATATCCGCGTAAATCGTAGCGAATAACCCGGTAGCGACGGGCTAAAACCTTAAACTGATCTTCCCACATTCGCCGGTCGAGGCTATGTCCATGAATGAGGATCACGGGCTCACCTCGCCCGCGCTCTTCATAATAAAGGTGTGCCCCGGGCACATTGACCACACCGCGTTTCGTCGCCGTGTCAACTGCATCGCGCAATGCGTCCCGCACCATAGGGGCATATAGGGTTGACCCTAAAAAGGTGCTGTACCCGTCGGCTGCCGCCACCTCAACATTGGCTTTGGCGATTACGGCGCCCCACACCCCCTCTTGCCGGTCGATCCAGCCATAGGCTCCGGCCCAGCCGGGAGACGACAGCAGGCGCGGTCCACCGCCCGGCGTCACCTCTTCCCGCCATTGCCCCAGCCCGTATATATCCTGACGCGGAACCCCTCTGGCTGGTGCAACAAAGTCGTCTTTCACGATGCGCGCCTGTTTGACGTGATCGGCTTGCATGACATTGATGGCGGCGGCGCTTAGAACCTGCCGTCCCTTATACCGCCCCCGTTGAGACAGCATGGCCAGAAAACGTCCATAGTCGGGCGTGGAGGTTAAAAACCCGCCCCCCAACATGGGGTTAAATCCCGGCTCCGCTGATACGGGCGAAAAACCCGACCGTGACATTTCGAGTGGTGCGGCTATATGTTCGAGAAATATCTCATTGAACGGCTTCCCGGTCGCCAGCTCAGCCATTCGCCCGACGACCTGCATGGCTAAACCGCCGTACTGGAACCGCTCGCCCGGACGAGCGACCGCCGGAAGCGATGCCAACTGGCGAACGGCCTCCTCAAGGGTCTGATAATCGTCACGCCGCGTATCGGGAGGCTGATAATCAGGATAGCCCGCCGTGTGGGACAAGAGCTGAGCCAGACTGGCCTCACCTTTCACATCCGTCAGTTCGGGAATAAAAATGCGCGCCGTATCTGTCCACCGCAACGCACCCGAATCGACCAGAGCGGCCATCACGGCGACCGCCACCCATTTTCCGGCCGACGCAACATGTACGACCTGTTCGGGCGCGCCGTCACCGAAATAGGCTTCGTGAATGATTTGCTCACCACGGCCAATGCGTAACCCTATGCCCGGAAAGTACCCGGCATCGACGCGCTGCCGAAGCCGCTGATCAAGATATGAAAAATCCGGTTGCCCGGTTGCGGCCCAGAGGCGTTGTGGCATTGCCGCCCCCGCGCCCATTGCGCTCATTGCACCTCGCCGTGTCCACGCCATTTTCCATCCTCGCCGCTTATTATTATGTATGGTCTCAAAACTTCAGAACCCGGCACTTCAAAACCCGGTGTTTCTGTCGATATTTAGCCTGTACAGCCCCGTCTAATTTTGATATCGATATCAGCAAAATAACATATGATCGATAGTTTTTGATCTGAAACACAAATCAAAACACGCAATTGCTCAAAAAAAGCGCCAGCGTTAGCCCACGACGGCGACAGAAACAGGGTAGAAAACATGGCTATAGTATCATCAGGCAATGGCACGCCTGCCTTTGACCGTCGCGGCAGGCTGAAAGTTCAGATAGCGCTGAGCGCCTTCGTCTTTGCTTATTTCGCCTCGCAGGCCATGAGCATTTCCCTGCTCTCCAACTGGCTGAAATCGACATTGTCCTTAACCGGAGAACAGACCGGCACGGTGCTGGGGGCAAACTTTATCGCCGCCCTGCTGTTTCAGCCGCTATACGGTTTCATCTCCGACAAGATCGGTTTCAAGAAACACGTCCTTTGGTTTCTGGCCGTTCTGGTCGGGTGCTGCGGGCCGTTCTTCTACTTTGTTTATGAACCGCTTTTGCGGCACAATCTGCTGCTCGGCGCGGCTACGGGCGGTGTCTATCTGTCGCTGACCTTCATGGCCGGGTCTTTTGCCCTTGAGTCCTATGTCGACCGCATGGGCAGGCACTACGGTTTTGAATATAGCCGGGTGCGTATGTTCGGCGCCTTAGGGTTTGCGTGTGCTGCCTTTTTCTCCGGCAACCTGTTCAACATCAATCCTCACATTAATTTCTCGATTGCGTCGGCCCTGGCCATAGTCCTGATCTCTGTTCTGTTCCTGTTTAAGAACGAAACCGTTTCTGAGGACGCCACCCCCGCCACGCGCGTCACCCTGAAAGACTCGCTTGCGGTTTTGAAACTGCCGAAGTTCTGGGGCTTCATGGTGCTTATTCTGGGTGTGACCAACCTCTATCTCGTCTTCGATCAGCAGTTTCCGGTCTATTACGCGTCGCAGTTTGAAACCGAAGCGATTGGCCGCGTCATGTTTGGCCGCCTGAACTTTGCCCAAATCTTCCTCGAAGCCGGGATGCTGTTCATAGCGCCGTTTATTGTCAACTACACGGGCATCAAACGCGGCCTGTTGCTGGCGGCGGGTATAATGATCGTTCGCATCACCGGCTCAGGTCTGGTCGAAGGCCCGATCGCCATTTCGGCGATGAAGATGCTGCACTCCATAGAGTTGCCCATTCTGGCTGTATCCATTTTCCGCTATATCGCGGCGCACTTTGAAGCGCGCTTCGCATCGACACTTTACATGGTCGGCGTTAGCTTTGGTCACAGTCTGGGGTTGGCTATTCTGTCCAGTCCGGTTGGCCGACTTTATGACCTGTTTGGTTTTCAGCATACCTATCTGATTATCGGCCTTGGCGCATTAATCTGCTGGATAATCTCCATATGGACGCTGGCGCCGGACCCTCAGCGTACCCCGACACATAGCACCACAGCCTCTCCCGATGCGCCGGTCGTAAGCCCCGTTCTTAATTCCGTTCCCGATGTAAAATCATGACCACCCACCTTACCATGCCCCGGCAGAGCGATGCAGCGTCTATGGCACCTGCGCGGGAGCCCCTCCTCAGACGTAACCTTCAGGCCACCCCAAACAAAGCCCTCCTGGACAAAGCGATCGGTACGGCGCTCGCCCGAATTGATAAGGGTCTGGCTGCCTATGGCGATCAGTTTCCGGAACCCTCATCCGTGGGCAATGTCTACCGCGTCATGGGTAACACGGAATGGACCAATGGCTTTTGGACAGGCCAACTCTGGCTGGCCTATGAACTCTCCGGGGATGAAAGATACCGCACGGCGGCGGAACGTCACGTCGAAAGCTTTCACACGCGCATTTTTGATCAGGTCAATGTCGATCACCATGATCTTGGTTTTCTCTATTCGCTGTCGTGCGTCGCGGCCAGCAAGCTGACCGGCTCAACCCTTGCCCGCAAAGCCGGGCTCGAAGCCGCCCGTCTCCTGCTGACACGTTATCTGCCCAAGGCCGGAATCATTCAGGCGTGGGGCAATCTGTCCGACCCCGCAGAAGCCGGACGCATGATCATCGACTGCAATCTGAACCTGCCACTGCTCTAC
Source organism: Asticcacaulis sp. UBA2476 (assembly GCA_002342035.1). GTDB lineage: Bacteria > Pseudomonadota > Alphaproteobacteria > Caulobacterales > Caulobacteraceae > Asticcacaulis. The sequence continues at coordinate 130,781 of DDPE01000063.1, forward strand.
TGGGCCACGGAGCAGACCGGCGACCAGACCTTTGCCGATGCCGCCGACACCCACATCCAGCAGGCGTTGAAATATATTGTCAGGCCGGATGCCTCGACTTTTCATACCTTTTACATGGACCCTGCGACCGGCGCGCCGCGCCACGGCACCACCCATCAGGGCTATGCCGACGATTCCTGCTGGGCGCGCGGTCAGGCCTGGGGCATTGCGGGCTTTCCGCTCGTCTATCGTTATTTCCGTAAACCGGCCCTGATTGAAACCTCGGCACGGCTGGCAAACTATTTCCTGAACCGTCTGCCAGACGATCTGGTGTGTTGCTGGGATCTGGTGTTCACCGCCCCGCCCCATGAGCGTGACTCATCTGCCGCGGCTATCGCGGCCTGCGGGCTGCTGGAGCTCGGCAAGTCCATGCCTCTGTCCAACACAGATAGCGCAGCCTATCGGGGAGCAGCGATAGCCATGGTTGAAAACCTTATCCGGCATTATGCCGCCACCCCCGATGATGACGGCGCAGGCCTGCTCAAACACGGCGTCTATCATATGCCCAAGGGCATTGGTGTCGATGAGTATTGCTTATGGGGGGATTATTTTTATCTGGAGGCCCTGACCCGCCTCACGCGTATTTGGGAGCCCTATTGGTGATGCAGATTGGTCTAGATTTCGGGGGCACAAAGATCGAAGCCGCGGCACTCGACGAAGCTGGGAATTATTTGCTGCGCATCCGCAAACCAAATCCCGGCAACTATAACGATGCCATCACGGCCGTTGGCGATCTGGTCGCCCATGTTGAACGCGAGACAGGCCAGACCGGCACCGTGGGCATTGGCACACCGGGGTCGATTTCACCCACGACCGGCCTGATGCGGAATTCAAATTCGCTGTACCTGAACGGTCGGCCTTTCCGCGAAGATCTGACGACCGCGATTGGCCGTGAAGTACGTTTGGCCAACGACGCCAATTGCTTTGCGCTATCCGAAGCGGTCGATGGCGCAGGCGCAAGCAGCCATGTCTGCTTTGGCGTGATCCTGGGCACGGGCTGTGGCGGCGGGGTCGTTGTTGGCAACAAGCTGGTCGAAGGGGCCAACGGCATTGGCGGCGAGTGGGGGCACAACCCCCTGCCCTGGCCAGACGCGTCCGAAATTCCAGGTCCGGAATGTTACTGTGGCAGACGCAACTGCCTTGAACAATGGATATCCGGCACAGGTCTTCAGCGTGACTTTCAAACTCAAACGGGACAATTACTCGCCGCAGAGGAGATTATTGACCTGGCGCGCTCCGGAGATGCTGCAGCGAGCGACGCGTTTGGCAGGCTGATTAACAGGATCGGGCGCGCTTTGGCGACGGTATGTAACCTTATCGATCCTGACGCTATCGTCATTGGCGGCGGCCTGTCAAATGTACCTGAAATATTTGAGCAAGTACCCGGCGTCATTTCCGAGCATGTGTTTTCCGACGCTTGGTCGGCGAAGATGGTTCAGGCCAAATGGGGAGACGCTTCGGGTGTCAGGGGTGCCGCGCGCCTATGGGGGCCGGGCGAAATTCCGCTCACCTTGCCTAAAGCCCAAATTGCTTAAACTTCAGTCTAGCGCCCTAAGCGGACATTGTGCCTACCCGCGTGTGAGCGTTCCATAAGCGGACATTTCCAAACCGCACGCTTATTCTTAGCCGTCGCCGTTGGTTCCAATCCGTGGTACACTGACGGCGTGCATAAGCGAGTTGCGGTGGGAGGGCTGGCGGAGAATCCGTCATGTCCGAAGAACAACTTCCTACTCGCACCCCACCATGGAACAAGGGCTTACTGATTGGGCAGAAAAAGCCACTTCAGCCTAAGCACGTGTGGTCGATACGTGTGAGGCTCGAATTAAGCCAATCACCGAGAGACCTTGCCCTTTTCAATCTAGCTATCGACAGCAAACTGAGAGCTTGTGACCTAGTTCGCCTGCGCGTGAATGATCTCTGTCAAGCTGGGAAGGTCCGTGACCGGGCTACAGTCATTCAGCAGAAGACCGGTAAGCCTGTAAAATTCGAAATCACTGAACACACCCGCTTGTCGGTTGAAAGACTGCTCGCGCAATTACCTGCTGGCGGTTCCGGGCACCTGTTTCCCGACCGATCAAAACACCGGCCTCATATTTCCACAAGACAGTATTCTCGGATAGTCCACACCTGGGTGGAGAGCATCGGGCTGGAGACGACGATGTATGGAACGCACACCATGCGCCGAACAAAAGCGTCACAGCTATATAGAAAAACCGGCAATTTGCGAGCCGTACAACTCCTCCTGGGCCATACCAAGCTGGAAAGTACCGTGAGGTATCTGGGCATCGAAGTTGATGACGCTCTAGAAATGGCCGAGCAGATTGACTTATGAACACCGGCAGGATGTCCAGCTATCCAAGGCTGTCGGATATCCGTAGCTAACCGCGCAGGCGTGTTGCAAACTGTTGCATCGGCGCAAAGCAACCATAAGCCTCGCTATACAACACCTTATCGCCTTCTCCAAACCTAAGAAGTGAGGAAGGCTGACATCCGGTATTTTATCTCACTAAGGGTTTACTGGATGTTTCAAAATTTCTCAGGATCGAAACTGACATTTGTTCTCGCGGCGACGGCGGCTGCAGGCCTGTCGCCTCATGCCACCGTCGCTCAGTCCACAGCGGACGGTAGTGTGCGGTTTCGCATCGAAGGGTTTGCCGGGTCTACAACCGACACACGGCCCATCGGCACGCAGAAGGACAAGGATAGCAAAGGCCTTCTGCCGTCCTTAAGCTTCTCGTATGGCGAAAGCCTCAAGGGACAGCTTGATCTGTTAGCGGCCGAACATGCTGGCGATGACAGCGTCGCGGGCGCTGCGCACCTTGGCTTCAAGGCTTCGGCGCACACCACTTTGGGCGTCTATGCCTCAAAGACGCGCATCAAAACGCCTGCTAAACTGAATAGCGAACGTGTGGGTGTCGAACTCGTCTATCAGGGCGATAAAGCCGCGATCAACTGGATCGCCGGCCATGAAAAGGTGGATGCCGCTACGGTGGTCGCCGGCACGATTCCCGGTTACACGTTGGTCGACACCTACGGCGACAAGGATGGATTCTTTAATTTGGCCGACGTCACCTACTATCCGCGCCCCAATTGGGCCCTGACGCTGGGCCATCGTTATGGCAGTGGCCGTCATGGCGGTGTCGCAGGCGTTGAGCGGGCCTATAAATGGAATTCCTCAACAGTTTCGTTGTTTGCCGAAGGCCGTTTCGGTGACAAGGCCTATAGCGGTGCGTGGGTGGGCCTGCGCGTACGTTTTGGCGGCAACGGCGCATCGCTCAAGGCCGTACGCGATCAGGAAATCTACACCAACCATCTGAAGGACGATATGTACGGTATCGGTAATTCGCGCCGTCGGACCGATGTCGCCCTCCCGCCGCCCCCGCCTGAAGACGACGATAACGACTGTGTCTGCGGCGCCTGCTACGCCACGTAAGTACGCAACGCCTGAAAGCATTCAAGTAGCCCATGTCGCGGAGCTTTGACATATGAAGCCCAGAATTATGCTGGCCTGGGAAGCGGGCGCTGGCCGAGGGCACGTTGTCACTTTAAAGACAGTGGCGGCGGCCCTCGGTGACACCTTCGTCTACGATGCCGCCCTGTGCAGAATGGACCACGCGGCGGAACTGGCCCCCCTATGTGAGATGGTCTTCCCGGCGGCCCGACTGAGATATGACGCCGCCCGTCGCGAAGGCCCGGTGCGCACCGCTACCTGGGGAGAATTTCTGGGCGACAGCGGATTCAGGGACACTGCATTTTTAGCTCGTCAGGTCGGCTGGTGGCAAGCTGCCCTAACGGCACGGCGAAGTGATCTGGTCATTGCCGACTACGCACCCTGCGCTCTGTTGGCAGCGCAAAGCCTTGGTATTCCTGCGGTCATAACGGGTACCGGCTATGGCATTGTGGCCGAGGGCCTAAAAACATTTCCAATTTTCCTGCCCGAATACAATCAACGGCTCTATGACGAGACAGAGATGGTGCAGACGATCAACACCGCTTTGGAACCATTGGGCGTGCCAAGGCTCGACGTCCTGCCGGACATCTACCGGCGCTCGCAAGAACTGGTGCGCACGCTCGATATCCTCGATCCTTACGACGGTTTGCGCTCACAAACACTTCTGCCGCCCGTTGCAGATGTCCCCGCCGCATCGGGCGGGGATGGTGATGAGGTATTTTGTTATTTTTCGACAACCGAGTTGGCTGATGAAGGCGTGCTTGACGCCATATGCACGCTGGGACTGCCGACCCGCGCCTATTGTCCGGGCCTTGACAGCGATCGCGCCAACCGGCTGGCAGCGGCCGGTGTCTGCCTTGAAAACGGCCCGGTGCCGGTCGATCTGATCGCGCGCAGGTCGCGCCTTATGGTTCATTCCGGTCAACATGGCATACTGTCGCTGGGGCTTGCCGCCGGTGTGGCGCAGGTCGCTATCCCGCAACATCTCGAACACCTTTATCATGCACGCCGTTGTGAAAGTCAGGGCTGCGCGCATGTGGTGACGATTTCGGAGCGCGCGGCTCATAGCGTGCGTCAGGTCATTCGTGACCGGCATGACGACACGGCTTTTCACCAGGCCGCCCTGGATGTCGCCGCCAGAATAAGACCCCAGTTTGCAGTCGATCCGGCGAGGCTTATTCGTGAACGGATCGGAGCCTTGCTATCATGACAACCTATATCCGTGTCCAGCCTGGCAATCTCGGCAATCAGATGTTTCGTTACATGCTGGCGCAGCATCTGGCCGATCAGGTTCCGGGCGCCAATATCGTGGGTTACCATATGCCGGCCTGGGGATTATGCTCGACTGTCGAGACGCCACCATGGCGCATGCCCTTCGTCTTACCCGCACGCCACCGCCTTGACATCCCAGAAGCGCTGCATCGCCTCGAAACGGGTCAGAACGACGGCCTCGACATCCATGCCTACGCCCAGAGGCTGGAATATTTTGGCGACAATCTTGAGCGCTTCCGCAAGGTATTTGATGCGCCGGTCGCAGGCTCACGGATTGATGATGACGAGATCGCCGTAAACATCCGGGCCGGGGACATTCTGGCGGGGATACATCCTGATTATTTTCCTCTGCCGATCAGCTTTTACAGGTCTCTGTTGCCGGCGCTTGGGCTAAGGCCTGTGTTTGTGGGGCAACTGGATGACAGTTGGTATGGACGTGCCCTACGTGAGGCCTTTCCCGAAGCCCGTTTCCTGACGCACGCCACAGCCTGCGAGGATTTCCAGACTCTGCGACACGCCCGCCATAAGGTTCTGGCGATCAGCACCTTTTCATGGCTGGCGGGCTGGCTTTCCGCACCCGACAGCATCATCCACTATCCGCTGGCGGGTTTGCTCAATCCCCGTCAAAGACCGCAGATTAATCTCGCGCCACGCCATGACGCGCGTTACCAGTTCTATGACTTTCCACTATGGCGCTATGGCGGTCACGCCGAGGAAATAGCCGAACTACTCTGCGACAGGACCATGGTGTTCAGCGGTTATCAAGAAATTCCGCGGGTGCGGCGATGATGCCAGCCTTACTCGACCAGCTCAGCACGGCGACGCCGCACACGTTCGGCAATCTGCGCATCATCAAGCCACACTTTCCGGATCTGAGCTGTCGTGGCGGCATTTCCCCAAACCTCTTGGCGGACCTCTGCCTGTTCAAGGAACGCGATTGTCTGTTTGCGGTTCTGCGCGAGCGATGCCAAAAAAACCGGCCGAATGTGTGTTTTTTGCTCGCCAGAGGCGATTGCGGCCAGGGCCCGCCGCATCAGGACGTTCTGAACGGCGGTTGTGCCGCCTTTCAACGCCGTCCGCAAAATCTCGACATCCTTGAGCAAGGCATCGTCCTTGCGCAACCGCGCATAGGTGCCAAGATTCTGAATGTAGCCAACATAGTCTCCGTCACTCAGATTGATTTCACTCAGGCAGTCAAAGATGACGGCAAATTCGGGGTGACTGCGCGCCAGGTCGTTCAAGGCCTGCCGCGCCTCGGCTTCGTTGCCGGCACCCCATTGCGCCCACGCGTGATCGACCTGAATGGCGACGGAACCCGGCTCTATAAGGCGCGCGGTATCGAGTTCACGCATGGCCGCGACGTGCTGACCGTTGTCAGCCAGAATATTACCATACCAGAAATGGGTCTGGGCATCGCGCGGCGCCAGCGCCAGCGCGCGGCGGAAGTCGATCCCCGCTTCACGGGAGGCATTGTCCCACCAGTAATGCACAAAGCCAAGGGCACGGTGCGCGCCAGCAAGATCAGGATCATGACGCAAGGCGGTTTCAGCTGCGGCCTTCGCTTTCGGAAAAGCACTGTCATCCGTCATCGTGCCGAATTCTCGCGCCAGAATGTAGGCTTCTGCCAGCCCCGCCCAACCTGGCGCGTAATCGGGTTGGGCCCGCGTGAGTGTTTCAAAACCGACGATGGCGCGCGCCAGAGTTTCGGGTCGCCTCTGCGCCCAGTCGCCACGGGCCTGCAGATAAAGTTGGCTGAGCGCGGGATCAGATGGCAGGGTCTGTACAGTCGGCGCACCTGGGTCACGCGACCACAGAAGGCCTGTCGCCACTATAACAGCTGTCAGGACAGCCGCGCCCGCCGTCAGAAAGAGCAGCCTCCTTTTCGACAGGGTTGGCCCCACATCCCGCGTATCGACAGGCGATTCGTCATCAAGGCTGGATTGGCTGGAAGCCCATTGATCAAGGTCTTGGCGTAACGCAAAGACCGTGGACGTCTTGCCGCCCGGCAGGCGGCGGACCGGCAAGCTGCGCGTGCGAGCCCATCTCATGACCGTCGTGCGATCACGGTTAAAGTATGCGCCGATCGCCTTCCA
>DDPE01000086.1 GCA_002342035.1 Asticcacaulis sp. UBA2476
CGGGGGCGCACCATTCACCGGAACCGGCGGCTGCGGTTGCTCGGTCGGCGGGACCGGCATGATCGGCCCTTCGGTCAGGGGTGTGGCCGGTTGGTCCATGACCACCGATCCCGGCGGGGTCTGAGGCTCAGTCTGCGGCGGTGTTTGCGCGGCGGTTGGGTTTTGGCGATTATTGCTGAGGGTCACCAGGGTGACGGCCCCCAGAAACACCGCCCCCAATATGCCACCGGCCAAGACCAGCGCGTCCTTGGCGTTTGATTTTTGCGCCACATCAGGCAGGGATCGGGTCGAGGCGGCCTTAAGCTCAGCAGAATCCATCTGAGTGCGCGGATCTTTTTGCGGCTGAGTTGATGAGGACAGATTGTATTTCATTTTACTGGCCCTCCGACGGGGCGGCGGCTTCGGTGTTGCAGCCGAACAGGCAGAATTTCTTCTTTTCCGGCTCCGGGCGGGGCCTGGGCGAATTGGCGTCAAGCTGAGGCGGCGTGAAGCCTTCGTTATAAAGCACGGTACGGCCCTCACCTTTGCGCAGGGCGAAGGCCGGGGCGATTTGTTCGATCACGATATAGCCTTCGACATGGGCGAAATTGACCATGCTTTCAGTGCCATCATACCCCAACGCATAGATGGCCGGGATAACCAGACCCTGCGACCAGCGCATATAGGTTGAGGTGCCATCATCGAAAACGCGCAACGGCACCAGATCAGCCTGACCCGAGAACGTATAGTCGGTATTGCGCTTTTCCGGCAGACGGGATGCCGGTTCGGTTACCACCTGACCATCGGCCGTCACCACAGGGGCGGGATCAGGCGCATACTGGAAGCGCAGATCATAGGTGACCTCGCCGCGCCTGCAGGCCGTGCTGTCGCGCGCGTTAAGTTCAAAGCTGTAGTTTCGCTTATCAGTTACCACCGTCATGTTGGTATGGGCCGATTTTACGAAGGGTTTGATAAACATGATGTTGCCGCGCTTATTGGGCGTGGCCTGCCACTGGGCGGCGTCACCTATGGCGATGTTCTCAACCTTTTCATTGTCGGCAAACGATAGCATGGTTTGAAAGCCAAGGCAGGTATCAAGCTGAACGACCGCGCCGTCATCGAATTTGATGTTGCGAATACGGTCATCCGATCCGACCGCGCTGACCTGAGCCAGGGCGGGCGCGCCAAAACTGAGCGCGGATGCGGTTAACAGGCAGATAAGCGGTAAGTGTCTCATGAACCCGGTGTCTTTGATAAGGGGGCGGTGGCCGCAGAGGGTGCGTTTGAACGGAACCTCTGGCCAAGGCCCTGAACAGTGTTGGCGCGGCGGGTGCCGGATGATGATGAGGCAGATGAGCCTGCGGCTGATTGCACGGTGCTCAAAGAGGTGCTGACGCTTTGCAGGCGGCTGGAATTAGAAACGGAGGTGGCGGTGTTTGAACCGGCGGTTCCCATCCGGTTGATCAAGCCTTGCGTTTGCAGGGCGGCGGATTGTCCGGCAGCCAGGGTCTGGGCGACCTGAACATTTTCAGGGGTTTGCGGCTCAGAACGGCCTTTGAGCGGATGCCAGCCCTTGAGCATATTAAACGCCGTCCACATCAGCAGCAGCAACAGCGTGGCATATATGATCGAGCCCATAAACAGAATGACGATCGGCTGAATGTCATTGAGCGCTTTTAAGGGGTCGTTCGATATGGCCAGAATGACCGGACTGAGCAGGGTCAGGCAGGCTGAACCGCCTAAGACCACCAGCATCGGCACAAACGCAAACCCGACGGCGGTTCTCAACCAACCCTCGAACAGGCCACGCGTCGAGGAAAATAGCGCAAAGATCACAAATATTGGCCCCGTCGCCAGCAATAATGTCAGGATCAGGCGCGACAGGATGAGCGTCCCGACCGTCGATAGCAATAGAATAAGCCCCGACCCCCACAGCAGGTCAGACGCGGTCGTCTTACCGTTGCGCATCAAAGATGTGGTGGTCTGCGCCGTCTGGGCGGTAGAATTTTCAAGCGCAGTGGCGGCATCGGCAAAATGCACAAACAGCACATCCAGACGGCGTGAAAAGGCGATAGTCGCCCCGCCGGGGGAGCCGGTAAGGGCAGCGGCAATCTCATCCGGCCCACGCGTCAGCAGGTTATAGACCACGGTCTGGTAAGCGGGCCAGGCGGTGACAAACGTCAGCACAAGTCCGATGGCGAGCACGCGCGGGCTCATGGTCGTCAAGGTCATGCGTGTCCGGCCGGTGATCAGGCCATAGGCCAGAAACGCGATATAAAGCGTCAGCAGTGCGGTCAGCACCGAGCCCAGCATCCCGCCGGAGCCGAACAGACGGGCAAAGCTCGATTCCACGACCTGGCTGATTTGACAATCGACGCTGATCAGGGCGCCGGAAATGCCCGTTGAGCCTTCCAGCGGCATGGACGGGCAGGCGGATATCACCGGGGTCATGAGGCCCCCGCTTTCAGACGCGGCTCGTCAAACGTGGCGGGTTTGCCCGGATAGGGCGTGCCGACCAGCGGCTGCCACCAGTGAGCCGGATCGTCGCCTAGCTCGGCGCGCAGTTCATCCAGACGGCGCACGGTAGATTCCCGGCCCGACAGCACGGTCAGCAGATCCGGCATGGCCGACAGGTCAAGGCGGGCAACGACCGAATGGTTGCCGTGCTTGACCAGAAACGCCCGCGCATGGGACGGCAGGGCGCGGATCAGGCCGACTTCGTGTTCGGACAGACCAAAACCTTCGCCGTAATCATCCATTTGGGCGCGCGGATTGGCCATGAAAATCTGGGTGGCAGATTGTTCGATAATGGCCGAGGAAATACGGCTGTCGAGCGCATCCGACGCACTCTGGGTGCCAAACCCAAGGATAGCGTTACGCTTTCTAAGGGTTTTCATCCAGTCGCGGATGCGGGCGGCGAAGATTTCGTCGTCCAGCGCCTTCCAGCCCTCATCGATCAGGATCATGGTCGGATTGCCATCGAGCCGTTCTTCGACCCGGTGGAACAGGTACATCATGATCGGCGTGCGCAAAGCGGGCTGATCCAGGAACTGGGTCATGTCAAAGCCCAGCACGCGGGCCTCAAGGTCGAGGTGATCGACTTCGTTATCGAACAGCCACGCCCACTCACCGCTGCCGACCCACGGGGCCAGACGGGTGGCCAAATCGCCTTGGGACGGGCGGCGTGACCCGCCGAGCAGTTCCTGGAAATAGCGCAGGCGGCGATAGCGGGGTTCCTGCTCGAACTGGCTGTCGACGGCGGCGGCGATAACGGCGTCTTCATCGGGGGCTAAAGGTGTGCCATCGCCGGTGATCAGACGGCTGATGAAATCGCGCAGAAAGGCGCGGTTGGTCGCGGTATCGGGTAGTTGCAGGGGATTAAAACCAGTCGGCTCTCCCGCCCGCAAAGCGGCATAGTGGCCGCCGATGGCGCGGATAAAGATCTCCGCCCCGCGGTCTTTGTCGAAGACGATGGTGCGCGGATTGATCTTTTGAGCCTGGGCTGCCAGGAAATTCAGCACGACCGTCTTACCCGAACCGGACGGGCCGATAATGGTGAAATTGCCAAGGTCAGCCGCGTGGAAATTAAAGAAATACGGCGTGGCTGAGGTGGTTTCCAAAACCGTGATGGCGTCGCCCCAGTGATTGCCCGCGGCCTTACCGAGCGCAAAGCCGTGCAGGCTGGCCATGCCGGCAAAGGCCGAGTTCGAGATCAAAGCGCGGCGGGCGATATAGTTTTCATTGCCCGGAAACTGCGCCCAGAACGCCGGTTCCAGATTGATATCTTCGCGCACCGAAATTGAGCCAATATCAGCCAGTGCCGATGAACACTGCGCGGCGGCTTGATCGAGTTGTTCAAGCGTTGGCGTGCGCACCATGACCGACAGGTGATGCTCACCCAGGGTCGTCTGACCGGACGCCAGTTCGTCCTTGGCGTTCATCAGACCGGCCCGCAGGGTCACGCCGTCATCGTCGGCGGCGCGCAGACGGCGCAGGGCCAGGCCCACCCGCTCAAGGCCGATCTGACGATCCACAAACTGAAAGCTTTGGGACAGCGTCATCTCATAGGGCAGATGCAGCAGGGCATCCAGCATCCCCGGCACCGCATGGGGTGGGTATTCCTTGACCGACAGCATGGCCCCGAAGCTTTTGGCATCACTGGCCGATTTAAGCTCCAGCGCATCGACGCCGACACTTAAGCGCTGATAGGGGATGTAATGCCCAAGGTCGTCCTTGGCGGTCAGGGTTGGGCGCATGACCGGGCGCATTTCACCGTGGAAAATCGCCGACAGCAGTTCCAGCGGCTCATTGCAGCGGCCATCCTTGGTATCATAGCCGCCGAGCAAACGCGGGCCATAGCGACCAAGGGCGGCCATCAGGGCTTCGCGCGCAGCATCGAGGTCCCGCATATCGCGGTGGATTTCCGCTTCGCGGTCGGTAGCACCACTGCCGAACATCTTGGCCAGGCCTTCGGCCAGACCCGCCTTACCCTTGGCCGGGCGACGGACGATAGTGATAAACAGGTCGTTGACGAACAACTGGCGCGAGCTCAGGCGCGCCTGCCAGCGGTCATTGATGTGTTCGGCGACAGCATTATCGAACTGGCCGGAGGTTGCCACACTGACCTTACGGCGCAGGATATGGTGGTGCAGCACCAGCCGCGAATGGCCAATGGCCTTGAGCGCGCTTTCACGCAGGGCATGCAGCGTATTGAGGTCAGTAGTGTCTGCGGTTTCAAACCCGAAGCCGTCGATATAGAGCGCCTGCATCAGTGAGCCATCACGCAGCACGACGGTGGAATCGTTGAACAGGTGCGAATAGGGCAAGCGGTCGCCTATTCTCTGTTCTTTTGGCCCCAGACCTAAAAATCCGTTTACGGACATACACTAAAACCTAATTCAGGGCTTATAAGAATTACACCGCCAGAAGCGATAGTTTTTGATGCGCGGGCATTTCGAGACCTTAGTCAGCCACAGGTCGAAAATGCGCGGTTCACGCAGGCAGGCCAGATATCCGATCACATGCACCAAAAGGGCTATGCCAAACGCCCAGAACGAGCGTGTGATCAGGAAAAACTCGGTCGTGACCACGCCATTGATGATGAAATAGCTATAGGTCACACCCCCAAACATCTGCGGCTGGGTCAGGGCGCGAAAGATGGGCGCTTTGACAAGATCGGTCATGGCCTGATCCTATCCGGCGGCGGACTGGATGCCCGCCACAATGGTCGCCGCGCCAAACAGAATGAACAGGCCAAGGATGACGGTCGCCCCAAAGCGCCAGTTCATTCTTCCGGTGAGCATCATGAAACCGACGGCGGCGACGGCAATGACGCCGACGGCCGTGGCGACATTGCCGAGCAGCGTGCCCTGTATCCAGTTAACGGCCCCAAGGATCGGGCTTGAGCCCTGCGGGTTCGACTGGGCGGTTTGCGCAGCCGCCGTTGTGGCGCTGATCGCATAGGCCAGAAGGGCAGCTACGGGGGCTAAAAACGAAGGGCGTTTCATGGCATATCTCTTAAGGAAAGGGATCAGGAACAGGCCGTTTGCGTCACGGGCGTTTGGGTGTCATTTGGCATGGCTTGCGCCAGACTGTCGAGATTTTTGTCGATATAGGTGCGCGTCTCACGGTAAGGCGGAATCCCTCCGTAACGATTAACCGCCCCGGCCCCGGCATTATAGGCGGCCAGTGCCAGATCAAGCTGGCCATCAAACCGGTCAAGCTGTTGCCTAAGGTAAGCCGCACCCCCGTAGATGTTCTGTTCAGGGTCATGGGGATTGACCCCCAATTCGCGCGCGGTGGCCGGCATAAGCTGCATCAGGCCAATCGCGCCCCGTGGCGAAGTGGCGCTTTGATTAAAGGCGGATTCCTGACGGATAATAGCGGCGATCAGATCGGGGCTCAGGTCAAATTCAGCGGCGGCGCGCTCAATCGCGGCCTGATAGGGGTAGTTTGCCAGTGGCGATTCAGGTTTAACCGGCGGCATAGACGCACACACCGCCTGTAGGTCGCCCGCGCCATTGACCTCGAACACCTGAGCGTGGATGGGGGATGCCCACGCCGGGGCGCAAAGCATGATCATTACGGCATAGGTCGCTCTGATCGTCATAAATCCCCGTAGGCGTGGCTGAAGTCCTTCAAAAAAGCGCTTTATACGGACTATATGACGATTTGATGAATTACCGCCATCCCGTGTGACACACTTTAGTTTAGCTGACGGCGGCGCGGCCGTACAAACGGCCCTTTTCGGCAAGGCACACGAAACCAAACGCCAGCGCCCCGCACAGGGCGGCCCCCAGCGGCAACAGCGCGATATCGCCGGTCCAGTGCTGACCGATAAAGCTGCCGATCAGGGCGCCGCCGACCATCGACGTAACCCCTTGCAGAGACGCGGCAGTACCGGCGACGTGGCCGACTTTTTCCATGGCAATGGCCGCGAAATTCGAGGTCGACAGGCTCATGCAGGCCATGGTCAGGGTCTGGAAGACGATAAAACTGATCAGGCTTTCCTGGCCCATCATCGCCCACAGCCAGTGGACTATGGCGGTAACGGTAAAGACACTGATGGCAATGTGGGAAATGCGGCGCGAGCCGAAGCGCTCAACGATACGGGCATTCAGCGTTGACCCCAAAGCCATGCCGACAGCACATCCGGCAAACACCGGCCCCAGCAGGGTTGGGGTTTTAAAGCTTTCATCAAATATCTGCGGCATCAGCGACAGATAGGTGACGACCGACGCCGTCATCAACGTAATCGCCAGAATATAGTAAAAAGAGGTGCGCTCTTTGATGACAAACATAAACACATGGGCCAGATGGCGCGGATTGGGGGCGCTGCGGTTCTCTGGCATTAGAGTTTCAGGCAGTCTGCGCCACATCCACAAGGCAACGACGATACCCGCCGCGGCGAACAGCAGGAAAATGGCGCGCCAGGGCAGAACAAACAGAATAAGCTGCCCCAGACTGGGGGCCATGACCGGCACCATCAAAAACACGACATAGATCATCGACGTGACCTTGGCCATGGTTGAGCCGACATAGCGGTCACGGACGATTGAGCGTGGAATGACGTTGGCGGAGGCGGCTGCGACCCCTTGCAGAAACCGCAGGGCGATCATGGCGGGCAGGGCAGAGGCTGCGGCGGCGGCAAAGGACATGACCACATAGGCCAGAACCCCTGCGATCAGCACCCGCCGGCGTCCCAACCAGTCAGACAGGGTGCCGAAAAAAAGCTGTCCCACACCGGCACCGGAAAAGTAGGCGACAATAATCCATTGCAGGTGGTTTTGACTATCGGCCTTAAGATCAATACCCATCTGCGGCAGAGCGGGCAGCATGGTATCAACCCCCAGCGCCATCAGCGCCATGCACGCCGCCATCATGGCGACAAATTCCGCAAAAGACGGTTCGGCTTTCGG
>DDPE01000085.1 GCA_002342035.1 Asticcacaulis sp. UBA2476
CGCCTGCCCAACACCCACCTGGTCATGCACGGGTCGTCGTCGGTGCCACAGGACCTTCAGGACGTTATCAACGCCTATGGTGGCAAGATGCCGCAAACCTACGGCGTGCCGGTCGAAGAACTGCAAAAAGCCATTAAAATCGGCGTGCGCAAGATCAATATCGACACCGATTGCCGCATGGCCATCACCGGCGTGATCCGCAAATATCTGATGGAAAACCCCGAAGGCTTCGATCCACGCGGCTACCTCAAACCCGCCAAGGAAGCGATGCAAAAGGTCTGTCATGACCGCTTCGTCGAATTTGGCACGGCCGGTAATGCGTCCAAGATCAAGGCCCGCTCGCTGGCATCGATGGCGAAATATTATTCGTAAGGCCATCGAACTCGACATCTAAAAAGCCCTGCCCTCACCGGCAGGGCTTTTTTGTGCATGAGCGCAAAGCCCCGTTGACACACCGGAGGGCTTTCTGATTAATAACCGCATCCCTCGGGGAGTAGCCGGAGCCGCGTATCAGGTTCCCGCCGTGTCGTCAGCACGTAGTCCTGCACAGGACTTCCGGCACGGTGACCGCGCTTAAGTTTCAACGCGCGGACGGCAAGACCGGGACTGGTTCACACCACCCGTCTGTCCTTTTGAGAGCACCCATTATGATGTCTGTCGGTACGCCGTTACTGTGGTCGCTGTTTGCGGCCTTTGTCGTTGTCGCTTTGTTGATCGACTTTTTCGCCATGAACAAACAGGGCGCCCATAAGGTGTCCATGAAAGAGGCCACCATATGGTCGCTGATCTGGGTGGGGGTCAGCTTTGTGTTCGTCGGCTTCCTGTGGTGGTATATGGGCGGGACCGGCACCGATGCCGCCACCAAACAATTGGCCGACACCAAGGCGCTGGAGTTCGTGACCGGCTATGTCGTCGAAAAGGCGCTGGCGGTAGATAATATCTTCGTTTTTTTGATGCTGTTCACCTATTTCGCCGTGCCTGCGGAATATCAAAAACGTGCGCTGATGATCGGGATTCTGGTGGCGCTGGTGTTGCGCGGGGCGCTGATTCTGGTCGGGGCCTGGCTGATCGCGCAGTTTCACTGGATTCTGTATCTGTTCGGGGCGTTTCTGGTGTTCACGGGCATCAAGATGTGGCTGGCGGCGGGCGACGAACCCGACCTTGAGGCCAATCCGGCCCTGAAATGGGTGCGTAAACATTTCACCATTGCTCCTCATTTTGACGGCGAAAAGTTCTTCACCAAGGTCAATGGCCTGAAAATGGCGACCCCCATGCTGGTGGTGGTCATCCTCATCGGCATCATCGATGTGGTGTTTGCGGTCGATTCCATACCCGCCATTTTCGCCATTACCACCGACCCGTTTATCGTCCTGACCTCGAACGTATTCGCGATTTTGGGCCTGCGCGCCATGTACTTCCTGCTGGCAGGCCTGCATGAGAAATTCCACCTCCTTCCCTACGGCTTGGCGCTGGTTCTGGTGTTCATTGGCTCGAAGATGCTGCTGATCGATATCTATAAGATCCCGATCGAGTGGTCACTGGGCGGCACGGCAGCGATCCTGACCGTGACCATGCTGTTGTCAGTGATGATCAAGCCCAAAAGCGATGCCGTGCATGGCGCCTTCCCGTTCGAGTCGAAAAAGGAAGATACGCCGGACTAACGCGCGGGTTTGGCAAAGACCTGCACCCAGTAAAACCGATAGGCTTGCTTTTGCCCCGGCAAGGGCCGGTCATCGGGCTGGTAACTCAGGGCAATGCCGGTGTCGGTCATGGTGCAGTTCATAATATTGGCGCGGTGGCCGGGGCTGTTCATCCAGCCATCGACCACATCGTCAGGGCGCATATGACCCGCGGCGATATTTTCGGCGACCATGATCCAGTGATAGCCAAACACGATGGCTCTCTGGCCCGCTGAGGTGCCATCCGGGCCTTTGTGGGCGAAGAAGTTTTGTCTCGCCATAGCATCGGCATGGCGCTGAGCGGCGCGAGCTAAACGCGGATCTAAGTTCAACGGATCACAGCCTCTGTCCTCGCGTTCGGCATTAATCAGATCAAATACATGAGCGACATTGCCATTGTCGTCATAGTCCTGCGCCACTACCGGCCCAACCTGAGCCAGACCTCCCCATAACGCCGCCATCATCAGTAAACTTAAAGCACGCAAAGCTCACCTCCATACATACCTCTATTTCATAGAGGAGTATGGCTTTGGTAAGGCTGCGTCTTCCTCCTCCCCATTCCATGGGGAGGTGGCTGTGAGCAAAGCGAACAGACGGAGGGGTAAACATCTGTCGTAAGATACCCCTCCGTCTCGTAAACTCGACACCTCCCCATGGAATGGGGAGGAGAAAACCTAACCGTGATACTGCGTAACTCGCGCGACTTCTTCCTTTGAGCCCAGCACAACACCTGTGCGCTGATGCAAGGCGGTCGGTGCGATGTCCAAAATACGCTGATGGCCGTCAGTCGCGGCCCCGCCCGCCTGCTCGATCAACATCGCAATCGGGTTACACTCATACAACAGCCGCAGCTTGCCATTTTTACCACTGGCGCGCTGATCGACCGGATAGATAAACACCCCGCCGCGCGTCAGAATGCGGTGAATATCCCCGACCATGGACGCCAGCCAGCGCATGTTGAAATCAACCCCGCGCGGGCCGTCCTTACCGGCCACGCACTCATCGATATAGCGGCGCACCGGCGCTTCCCAATGGCGGTGATTGGACATATTGATGGCAAATTCGCGGGTAGATTCCGGGATCGCCACCTGATCGCGGATCAGCACCCATTCGCTGCGGTCATGGTCGATCGAAAAGGCGAATGTGCCCGCCCCCAGCGTCAGCATCATGGTGGTTTGCGGGCCGTAAGCCGTGTAACCGGCGGCGACCTGTTGATGGCCGGGTTTCAGGAAATCGGCCTCGGTCACCGCCCGACCTTTGGGGGCGTCAAGGATCGAAAAAATCGTGCCGACCACGCCGTTGACATCAAGGTTCGATGAGCCGTCGATCGGGTCAAACACCAGCAGATAGTCGCCGCCCTCAGTGATCGGATGCAGGGTGTCCATTTCCTCAGACGCCACCGCCGCCACGCGGCCATGCCAGCGCTCAGGCTCCAGCATCATGTCATTGGCGATGACATCCAGTTCCTTTTGGACCTCGCCCTGCACGTTTTCCTGTGCGAGCGCGCCTTGTTTACCGGTGATGGCGCTATTGTTGACCGTCTGGCCAATGTCGTGGCACGCGGCGGCCATATCAAGCACCAGCGCTTTCAGATTAGACGGCACAGTTGCCGGCAAGGCATCGAGAAATTGGCTTAAGGTCGGGCGCATGAAAATCACTTATGAAATCTGAGGTTGGAAATAGAGGTTCAAAATTTATTGATACGATTTTCAAGGATCGCGCAAGCCGGTAAACGCTGTCACCATAACGGTTTTCCGGTTGATAAGCCCTAAGATCAGTACCTCATCCGCTTTTGGGATCATGGTTTGGTCTTAATTGCCCCGTAAAAGCCTCACAACTTAATGACTCGCCTTTTTGGTGTGAAACCATTTGGAAACCATTTCCTCATTAGGATAAGCTTAACCAATTCTCAGATTCTCAATATTCGCGATGATGCCCATGCCTTCCCATAAGGGCGCTTCATTGTTTGGTTCAGAGTACCGCGCCAATGTTTGACCCCCGCACCCCGCCCAAAAGCTTTACCCGTCGCGGCACTGTGCTGATGGCGCTGGCGGCCTTGGGCGGCAGTGCGGCGGTGCCATATCTTACGGCCAAGCCTGCGCCGAAACCGGCCCCCAAAGCGCCGACACTGAAACGTGCCCCGCTCAAAGACTGGCCGAGCCTGACCCAAATCGCGCAGACCATGATCGACGATAAGCTGACGCCCGGCCTGTCGCTGACCGTCGCCCATCAGGGGGTTGTGCTGTTTTCAAAAGGGTTCGGCCTGGCCGATGTCGAGGCGGGCCGCGAAGTCACGCCCCAAACCACCTTCCGCATCGCCTCAATCACTAAGCAATTTACCGCTGCTGCCATCATGGCCCTGGCCGAAGACGGCAAGCTGAGCATCCACGATCCGCTGGCGCGTTTCCTGCCCGACTTCCCCAAGGCCGATAAGATTACTCTGGCCCAGTTGATGAGCCACACCTCCGGCATGGGCGATTATGTCAACGGCCAGAGCCATGAGATCCTCGATAACGCCCGCGACCGTGATTTCAACGGCATGGAACTGCTGTCGATCATCCGCGCCCGTCAGCCGCTGTACCGCGCCCAACCCGGAGCGGCCTGGCTCTATTCCAACTCGGCCTTTACGCTGCTGAGCATCATTGTTGAGCAGTTGTCCGGCATGTCGTTCGCGCAGTTCTGCGCTGAGCGGTTGTTTCAGCCCGCAGGTATGACGCAGTCGTCGATTGATACGGTGGATACGGTCATCACGGGTGGGTCTAACGGCTATCGCCCGGAATTCCGGGC